>CAZUCC010000017.1:0-73677 GCA_964619065.1 uncultured Acidobacteriaceae bacterium
CCTGGAAAGAGCATCGTGTACGTCGGTAGGCGAAATGCCGCGCGCAGCCATCTGGTCGGGCTTCAGCCATATCCGCATGGCGAAAGTACGGTTGCCGAGAATGTCAGCTCTCTGGACGCCGTTGACAGCGCTCAGTTTGGGCTGAACGACGCGCGTGAGGTAATCCGTGATCTGGTTCTGGTCAAGATCCTTCGAGGAAAATCCGATATACATCGAGGCGAACTGGTTGTCCGCAGTCTGCAGTTCGATGACCGGAGCTTGCGACTCAGGAGGAAGATCGTTCCGGACCTGTGCAACCTTAGCCTGGATTTGTGTCAACGCCGCATTGGTATCGTAGTTGAGCTTTAAGTGGACCTGAATGGTGCTCAGACCCTGCGCGCTCGAGGATTCCATATAGTCGATGCCGTCGGCGCTGGCAATGACTCGTTCGAGTGGAGTGGTAATGAAACCACGGACCAGGTCGGCGTTGGCGCCTACGTAAACGGTGCTCACCTGAACCACCGAGATATCGCTGCGCGGATACTGCCGCACACTCAGTGAACGAATGGCTTGCAGGCCCGCGATCAGGATCACGAGGTTGACCACCATCGCAAGCACGGGACGCTTTACAAATAGATCGGTAAACTTCATACAAAATCCTCGCTTGCTTTAGTTATCCTCGGGCTTGGGATCAGGATTGTTTCCTGGCTGCACCGTGTTGTTGATCTGAACCGGCGCGTTGTTGCGAAGCCGGAAGACTCCTGCACTCACGATTTGCTCGCCAGGGTTGAGGCCGGAAGTAATCGCAACCTGATCGCCGCGGGTGCCTTCGATCTTGACTACCTGCTGGCGCACTCCGCGATAGGAGTTACCCTTCGGGTCTTTCATATCCTCGACCACGAACACAGAATCGCCATAGGGCGCATAGTTGATAGCGGAGGCCGGCACAGGAACAACCTCGAGCGGTTTTCCGAGCGACAGCTCAACCTCAACGAACATGCCGGGACGTAACTTGTTTCCAGGATTCGCCAGCGTCGCCTGCACTTGGATATTACGGGTTTGTTCGTCCACCACCGAATCCAATGCTGTGATGTGGCCGTTCAGCGCTATCCCAACGCCGTTGTTCGTCACACGCACGCTGCGGCCGTGCGTCATCTGTGGCGCGGCTTGCTGCGGAACTCCGAAGTTCACGTAAATTGGATTCAGCGCCTGCAGCGAAACAATGGCCTGACCGGCTGCCAGATATTGGCCTAGGTTGACCTGCCGAATCCCCAGGCCTCCCGAGAACGGTGCGCGAATCGTCTTTCGGGCAATCGCGGCACGAATCTCGCCGACCTGCGCTTCCGTGGCTTTCTGTTGCGCTGTCGCGTTGTCGTACTCCGAGCGGGCCGTGACACCTTCCTTTACAAGTTGTTCTAAGCGGCCGTAGTTGATGCGCGCCAGATCACGCTGCGCCTCGACATTCGCCAATTGAGCCCGCTCCTGCCGAGTATCAAGCTCGACGAGAATGTCTCCCTGATGGACCCATTGGCCGGATTCGAAGTGAATCTTGTCGATTGTCCCGGGCAGGTCGGCACTGACCGTAACACCATGGATGGCCGCGGCTGTGCCCACCACCTGCAACGTCGAGGGCCACGACTCCCGTTTGGCGACAATAGTGGTAACGCTTGTTGGAGGCGGCGCGAAACTGGAGCCCTGTTTAATGGCAGCTTCCACCTGCTTGAACTTTATGAATCCAAGCCCTCCTACGAGAGCAGCAACCACGACCAACATAAGGACCATTCGTTTTGCCATAACTTCCCTCACTCAACAAAAACACTTCAACATTGTCTATGACACCCAGGCGAGAGGCCCACCCAGGTGATGGATAATTCGTATTAAGATTCTACCGGCGGCAAGAAGGATTCAGAGGTTCAGCGGGAAGAGTCGAGGAAATCAAGTCCGGGGGGATGGAGAGATCAAAATGGCATTAGGCGGGGTCACGCCAGCGGCGAAATAAGTTTCTCTAAGAGCTTTTATTCCACGTGTTTACGGAAGGTATTCGGATGGGGGAGGAGCGGGCATGGTTCCGACTATCGCGAGGACCTGTCACGGGCGAATTCTTACTGAATCACATTCAACAATTCCCGTGCACGTGGCATTCGGGGTCTACCTCCACCCAGGTTCGTGTCCCAAGGAGCGGACGCGAACCTGGGGCACCTTGTGGCCAGCCCGGGTTTACCGGGCAGCCGCCGTCAAGTTGCCGAGCGGAAGTGCGGCTGCTTTTTGGGATTCCAGGAATTCCTCCTCGCAGTGTTTGAAGTCGTGCCGGGCTTCTCTGCACTCATGCCGTTGGTGGCCGAGATGTTCATCCAGTTCGTGTTCCTCGGCGTCCAGTTTTTCACGACGCTCGCCACACTGCCTTTCGCAGGCTTCCTCACCAGTTTTCCCTTCGCATCTTTGTTCACACTGGGTCAGTCCGATTTCGTGCCGTTCGATATCGGCAAGCCTGCGACTTTCGCCGGCTTCACGGGTTTCACAGGAATCCAATTCGTGGAGCTGTTTCAGGCAGTGTTGCACTTCGTCAGGGACGCCATCGCCATTCTTGTCTTTAGATTTGCCTTGCAAGATATCGATGTAGTCATCGATGCCGTTGCGGTTGAGGTCGGGATGGCGGCCAGCGATTTGATAGAAAAGGTGGGACTCGAGCGGTCCAGTTACATAGACTTTCGCCGCCGGATCCCAATGTTTCGCATTCGGATCAACGACTGTGGCAGTGATATAGAGAGTTGTGGCCGGGAACAAATCGAGGTTCACGCCTTTCGTGGGGCAATTATTGACCTCGGGTGGTTTGGCGTTATCAGCGGGTGAGTTGCCTGGTTCGATGGGGCACTTGCCATCGTTGACCTGCACGATGTGGCGTCCCTGAGCGAGCTTGGCCACGGTTACGCTCTCGGTAGCATCCGTGAGTGATATCGGGCAGTCTTCCGTGTTGGCCTGGTTGCCTGCCAGGCGGGAGATGCGGTTGGGGCTTTCACACAACTTGCGCTCGCTCTTCCAGAATGGAATGCGTTGCCCGTCGCGAGTTTGCGGATAGACACCGCGAATCATGGAATCGATGGAAGCGACCTTAGGAAGCTCCGTGACCTGGAAGTTCCGAATAATGAGCGCGCGCGCGGGGTCATCGGCGTTGAAGAATCGGACCGCGTAGGTTCCGTCAGCAGCGTCGAGAGCTCCGGTGTCATAGGCGACCATGCGGGGCTGCAAAGTGAGGGCAGTCCCGCTACCATCCAGGAGGGCGATTTTGACGACGATGACGGAATCCGGGACGGAGAAGTCTGTCTCGGAAAAAGCTTCACCGACATGGAATGTGGCGCCACCGGGGACGACGCCGGAAGGCCCGTTGGCCCATGCCTGTCCATTGGAGAAGGTGACACGGTAGCGGTTGAGGGTCGTACCTTTGAAAACGGTAGTGCCTATGGAAGTAACAGTCGGTGCAGTCCAAGGGCTTAGGTTGCCAAGGTAGGTCCATGAGGGTGTCAGGGTTGCGGACGAACTCAGCAACTCGAACTGAAGCTTGCTCGCTGAAGCCGCGTTGGGATTGGTGAAGTCCCAATTGTGGATGGTTTCCACGGAGAGGCCGACATTGGAAGCGAGGATGCTGTAAGTGGCGTCGCTGAAATGGCGGCGGAAGCCGGCGCGCTGTTCGCCGGTGAAGTGGCAGCCGGCGGCCATGAGATGGCGAGTCAGAGCGTCTTCTCCGGCTTTGGTTTCGTCAGTGCCCGTGGTGCACCAGCCTGGAGCCGTTGGATCAAGGCCGGTTTGCAGGAAGTCATCATTGTGGGCCAGACCATAAGTATGGCCGCCCTCATGCGAGGCGGTACCTCCGATCGAGAAAGCCCAACGCTGTAGAGTGGAGTTGGCGCCACTGAGAGCTCCATCGCCGCCTGTGCCAGAGAGGGACTGATAGGTGCCAGCCCAGACGCGGGCAAAGTCCGCAAGAATGGCATCGCCACTATCCACTTCCTGCGCCTGGCCAAAGGCTAAGCCGTTGGCATCGGTTCCGATGCCCACGCTGACACGGCGCGGGAAGGTGGTGGGAGGTGCGGTAGTGGTTTGAAAGACCTTCACGTTGAATTCGCAATAGTCGTCGATGACGACATTGGTGACCTGATCGCGGAGATCGCTGACCGTCCCGGTGTAGTCAGTGAGATTGGTGATGTTGAATGCTCTCAGTGGCGAGACGTTGGTGGCGTAGCTGGGGAAGGTCGCGTCGTCGGCAGTGGGGAAGTAAAGATAGAGCTTGTTAGGTTTGGCGTCTTCAATCGCGGTCGACTCGATGGGGCACGATTGGGCGACGGCGGAACTGGCGAAAGCCAGAGGCACGAATAAGAGCATCCATCGCAAAATCTGTCTGCTCCGGTTGGCTTGGGGTGTTTCCAGGGTGTACATAGTGACCTCCTGCGCGATTCGCTGAATACTCCGAGACACAAACAGAAGTTTTTTCTGTTCGGTTCGGGATTCAGGTCGGCAATGGAAGAGTTTAGGCAATCCAGGAACCACTCTTTGTGCCGGCATATCTCATGTAAGTCCTTAAGAATATGGAACGGAAAGGCGAGAGAGGTGTATGAGATACGGAACAGGCTATCTGAGTAGATAGAGTTGCGGAGAAAAAGGTTACTTCCGTCCGAACGTTATGTGGCCGCCTGCGGTTCTAATGTCTGAATGAGAACCGGAGGGGATGTCGAGGAGCACCGCTTCACTGCAGGCGGTAGCGGGCAGCAGAGTTGGCCAGTGTGTTGGCTTCGGCGTTGTTCTTACGGGCAACATGGGATATGGAGAAATCCAGAGAGCGAGCTAATTTGCGGCAGGTCCAGTGGAGCGAGTAGAGGAGAGGGCTCAAGCATCTGTATTCGCCCGTCATCTGCTTTACCACCACTTGGGAGTCGGAATAGACGTGCAGGCGCCTAGCCTGCAACGACAGCGCACATTGCAGCGCTTCCATGAGAGCGACATATTCCGCGACGTTATTGTCCTGGGTGCCGATCCACTTGGCGATTCGGATCGGTCCAGCCGCGGCGCCATCGATCACAACTCCAACTCCAGATGGTCCCGGGCTTCCGAAAGAACCACCATCGATATATGCCACCAGATCCGACATTGTTTGCCTGCTCTTTCCCACCATGAGCGATGCGCGATTATTCGTCAAGAACTTCGCTTGATTCCTGGTTCTGGCGGTGCGAACTTTTTTCGATAGTATCGTGCCCTGTGAATGGAGCTGTGGAAAAACGGGAAGAATTTAATTGTCCATTCATCAAGAGTTAACGATTTCAACGGCTTGCAATTGTGCTGGGCGCACTTTTAGATTTCAGACTTTGCACTGAAAAACGGCATTGACAATTATTGGGGAACTGTTTAATTTGGCTCCCGTCGACGGCTGAAAGGGTTGGCGTAAATAAAATTTTGCCAGTCCGAAGTAGGCTGAGTGACCGGCTCGAAGAGGTGACTCGACGAGCTTCCAAACCCGAAAAAACCGACTGCTCTGCGAGGAGTCGTTGGGGTTGGGAACCGCGAAAGTGGTGGTCGCATCAAGGGCTGTGACGGTACATGCATCCACGCAGTTGGCTCCCTCGCAGGAGCTGGCGGCTAGAGCATAACCAAAGTCACAGCCTTTCTCTTTTACCCAACAACTTATTTTCCCTTCCGCTGCCGATCATTCCTGGCGCAGGAAGTTACGGTTGCTGTGGTGACTCTGTCGTCCGCGAGGACTCCGTCACGACGCAATTCGAGCACGGACTTGCTCCTGCATCCTCGTCATCTTCGCGGGAGCGTCGCGTTGGATACGGCTTGTCTCCCACAGTCCCGCGCCAGAGCACACGATTGAACGCTGCCGAGTTGAGCGCGTCCGGTTGCTTGAAATTGAAGTCCTGGGTTGCTTTCGCCCACCAGGTTCCATCGTGCCGCGACCGCACCTCCGGAGTGCGCGGCACTGTAGCTTGATGACATTCCGGGATCAGATCCGGGTTCACTGGGGGTTCGCATAGGCTGCCCGGCAATACTGCTGTGTACGGAGTTAGATCGGGCGTCGGGGTGAACACGTCTGACATGGGATCGGAATTGGCATCGTTCATCCCGAGAGGCTTCATTCCGAGCATGTCTTCGATGGTGCGGATCATATTGAGCGTGTTATAGAAGGTATGGACCACGGCGTTGCGCTTAGTGTAGGCGGAGATGGCGTAAGCAGGCGAGCGGTGCGCGTCTACGTGATCGGGACCGTCCTGAGCATCATCCTCGACGACGAAGATGGCTGTGTCCTTCCAATAGGGGGAATTCGAGACCGCCTCCACCAGACGCCCGAGAGCGTAATCGTTGTCAGCAATCTCAAGGTTGGGAGTGTTCAAGCCCCCAACGTTCGAGCCGAAGCTGCCGAAATGATCGAGAGGCAAGCTCATGATTTCGAGCGCGGGTAGATTCTTGTTGGTCACATATTGATCGAATTCGCGCTTCCATTCCTCAAAGTGGTAGCTATCGGGAACGCTCAGGTCGAAGCCTCGATAATAGACGTCATTGTTGTCGCGCAGTGTGGGCCGCAGGACAGGTCCTTGCGGAATCCCATCCTTAAAGGGAGTGCGTGAAATCGGAATGTAGAGAGGAGGCGGAACATAGTAGAACGTGTAGTCTGTGTAGAAGCCGTAGTGACGCAGGCTTTTGCCTTCGCGGGCTGCCTCGTCCCATAGGTATCCTCCCACTGCATTGGCTGAGAGATCGCTGTCGCCATCAACGCTGCCGATGTCTTTGCGGCCGGGGAGGATGTCGGAGCTGCCCGAAGGATCGAGCAGGCGCGTGATGCGAGCATTGAATTGCGTCGGATTCTTGGGGGCGTCCTCCATGCCAACGACGAGATTGCGGTCGGTAGCCCACACGTCGAGCGTGCCATAACCATTGCCGTAACTCGCTGGCGAGGCTTTGGCGTTGTAGTCATTCGTACGAGCCTGGACCGACCAAGTCCAACCGTCGGCACTCACCTCGCCGGTGCAGTCGAAGTTATCGAGAGTAACGAAATCCTGCGCCAGCTTGTGGTGGTTGGGAGTGATTGGCTGCGGGAACATGACGATCGACGGATCGCCGTTACCTACAGGAAGATCGCCCAGCACCTGGTCGTAGGTGCGGTTTTCTTTCACGATGTAGATCACATGTTTGATCTTGTTGTGCAGGAAGGCCATCTTCTCATTGTGGGAACGCGTGAATCCGTTGTTAGCATCGACCACTTTCGACAATTTTTGCAAGGTGGCCAGATCAGGAACCGGGATCACCGACAAGCTGGATTTCTGGAGACCATATATGTACTCATTCCGGAACGTTGAGTTTGGCCCAGTTCCGCCGTTGCCGGCTGGGTTCGGGCCCGGCATATTCTTGGCATTGACCACATACAGGCTCCGGCCGTCCTGGCTCACGGACACGGAGTTGGGGTACCAAGCCGTGGGGATGCGTCCGAGGACGGTCTGGTTCGGCAGATCGACAACCGCAACGGCATTTTCTCCACCGAGTGTGACGTACAACGTCTTCTGGTCGGGGCTGAGCGCTAACGAATTGGGGTTCGCACCGTTAAAGACGTATCCCGGGCGATGCATCGAGATGGTTGCCGCCACCACTTCTCGCTGGGCGTCGATAACAGATACTGAGTCACTGTCGCCGTTCGCCACGTAGAGAAGCGACCCATCTTTCGACAGCAACATCTTGTTGGGCTCGCTTCCGACCTTGATGGTGCGGAACGCAGGCGGATGGTCAAACACAACGACCTGGCCATCCCGCTGACTGCTGACGAAAACTTTATCTGCTTTGCCTTTGGCTCCGGGCCGGACCACAATCCAGAAAGGATATTCTCCGCGAGCATGGGTTCCCCCAGGGGCAGAGAACGTTACGTGCCCGGTAACTTGGCGGGATTTCGTGTCCACGATGGACACCGAATCGTTTTCGAAGTTTGCGGTGTAGAGTGTGGAGCCATCCTTGCTCAGACCCAATCCTGCAACCATCGGGTAGGGCGCAAGGCCGAAGCTGTGCATCCCCGGACCCGCGATTGTGTTATCCAATTGCCCGCCTGTGTACAACACAATGAAGGGTGCGTCCGGTTGAAAATTACCATTCACTTTTTTGAAAGGATACACAATGTCATCCGAGCCGCCGGAGACGTAGAATTTGGTACCACTGGCATTCCACACCAACCCGTTGTCGGTGACCGGAAGGTTGAGCTTCTGCTTTTGCACGGGGACTGCTCGGCTGACGTCGTACACGAAGACCCATTCGGCGCTCGAGGTGGTGTTTCCCGAGGGCTGCCCAGTGACGGGATCGAGAATCGGATATTCCAGGGGAGTGCCGTCGTCCTTGCTGAAACCATTGTTGAAACCGGTAGTCAGGATCAGCAGTGTTTTTCCATCAGGGCTGAGCGCGGTTGTAACAGCATTGGCGGCATCCGCGTTTTCGTCGGAGCGGAAATCCGTGTGCAACCTCTGGATGATCGTGCCCGGAGCTGCGGCAGGAGTAATGCGTTGCCCGGTGGCAACACGAACGCCGTGAGAGGCTTGACCACTGCTGAGGACCGCGATGCTAACCAGCATTAGGCTAACCAATGCAAATTGAGACACACGAGACTGCCAAAACTGTGACATAGCTTCCTCCGGCGTAGAAGTCCGAAAGCGTGGCAGCACTACCCCGCATGCGAGTGATGTTCGGACCGTCTAAGACGGCGAGTGTAGTCCCGGCAGTATTGCGCCGCGATTACAGCCTAATGAAACTTGAATGAATGTCGCATGGGTTCTCGCGTTTTTCCACAGGGCTGGGGGAAGTATCCATCTTCGCAAAGTACGCAAAGACGAGGCGGGAGTTTTGTATTTCACTCCCATTTGATTTCCTTGCCATCCGGTCCATATAGGACCACCTTAACTTTTCGTTTGGTCCCCGAATCCGAGATTTGTTTCCTGATAGCTTTGCAAATGTGCTCGATCACTTCCTTTGTGATGACGCCGAGCACAGCGCCAGCGAGCGGCGTGTTGATGAATACTTTTACTGTCTCGGTGAAAACCCCCAGCGGGCCGAGAATCCATCCCAGGAGGGATCCCAAGCTTCCGGTACCTCCTCCGAAACCAACGCCGCCGAAGGGAGGGATAGCGCTGATAGGAAGTCTCAATAAGTCACCACCAACGACATCTTTACCGATGTCCACCTGGACTTGCCCGAGCTCCCGGCGCGTTACTTCGAGTTGAGCTGGATCGACGTTATATTTGTGTTCCTGAATGTGTGTGCCGTACTCGATGCGAATCGAGACAGTCTGTTGTGGGAGCTGCGGTTCGAGGTTTTCCATATGGACAGCAATTGTCATATGGAGTGGTTGAGCATCGCAAGGCGAACTAGGTCGATGCCACCGAGCGATGGGCCTCGCCGGATCCAGCGGTCGATTTGTTCCGATAACAGGAATTACTTTTTTCGAAGGCTGCTGTGACTGGCCACGCAGAGCCATTTCCCGTCCTGGAAGACCCAGGTATCGGTGAAGCGCCCGTAATGTTCGTAGGGCTTGGCGCCATAAACACCTTTGGTGTGATAGTTGCCGGTCACGACCGCGGCGTTGGCATACATTTCAACTTTAACGTCCTCGATGTTCATCAGGCTGGGCTTGAACTTGGGATCGACGAAGTCGGCGAGAAACTTCCCGCGATTGCTGACCTCGCCGTCGAATTCTGTATTCACAAAGCGGTCGCCGATCATGGCGGCGATGGCCTTGGCGTCGAGGCTCACTTGAGCCTGGTTCCACATCCGCTCCAGCGCAATCAGGGTGTTGCCTTCCGAAGAGGAGACATTCTTGGGGCTCTGTGCCAAGGCACATACGGCGACGACGATACAACAGAAAATTGGTTTCATCATGGTTCGGCCCCTCGGCGTGCCGCCCTGAGCACCGGATGCCGATTCTTGGCCCCAGTCTGCCAGACAATAGCAAGGGGTCGATATGTTGCGCTATTGAAAACATCCTCGAAATATTACGAATGTCACCGTGGCGTGGCCGCGGTTCCAATTTTAGATTGGCTGTCTCTTGATAATCTTTTTACATACTCATGACAACCCTTGTCCCGCTTCCGGGCTATAAAGCGGGGGTCAGCTGCCGCTAGATCCGTCTTTCCGGGCAGCTCACGAGGAGGTTAGCCATGAAAGGAATGTTCTTGTTTGCGCTTGTTGCAGCGCTGCTCGCAGGCTCAGCGGTTGGAGCCGGCGCGCAGCCCGTTGTCGCTTTTACCTTCGTCTGCAACGGTAGCCCATCCTTGGGCGTGGGGCTTTGCCCCAACGGTGCGGTACCTACTTCCCTGATTCAGGGATCCGACAGCAATTTTTATGGCACTGCGATGGTTTCGGCGCTAGGGGAAGTGGGCAACGCCGCCGGCACAGTGTTTTCCTTAACACCCGCCGGCAAGTTTACCCTGCTTCACACATTCCTTCCGGACGCGCATAAGAATTTCTCGAACGGCGCGAGCCCAACCTCGCTCATCGAAGGCAGGGACGGCAATCTCTACGGCTTAACCAGTGCGGGTGGGAACGGAGCTGACACAACATTTCCCGGCTATGGAATCGTGTTCCGAATCAGCAAGACTGGAGCCAACTTCCGCGTGATTCACCGGTTTTGCTCCACGGCGACTTGCAGCGATGGAGTTGCCCTTGGTAGCCAGTTAGTGGCGGGGAAGGACGGTAATATCTATGGCGTAACCTTGCAGGGAGGAACGGGCAGCGGTTGCGGTCAACCCGCCTGCGGAACAGTCTTTCGCGTCCAGCCGTCCTCGGGGACGTACCAGGTTGCTGCCAACTTCAATTTTTCAACCGACGGCGAGTTTCCACAAGGCTTGGCCCTAGCTCCCGACGGCACTTTCTACGGCAGCTCCAGTGAGGGAGGGAAACTGTTTCACTTCATCCCGGCCACAGGAGCTTTGCAGACGGCAGCGATGCCTTTCCCTTTGCCGAAGGGGTGTCCTGGGTTTGCCTGCTTCGCGGCGGGTGTGTTCGCGATCGGCTCGAACGGTAATGTCTATGGGTACTACACCGTGTACGATTCGCCCGACACCGGAATCTTTGAAGTTCAACCGGATGGCAGCAATCTGAAGTTTTTCCCGCCATCAGGGAGCGGCGCGAATTTACTGCAGGCCAGCGATGGAAACCTTTGGATTCCCGACTACGCGAGCAGCATTTCCGGAGACATCGTTGCGCTTTCGTCCTTGAATGGCACGGTGGTCAAGAAGCTAACTCCTTTTGGTCCGTCGGCGGCGGCTGGTGCTGTTCCAAGCTGGCTCATCCAGGCGAAAGATGGAACGCTGTGGGGAACAACCAGCCAAGGCGGTAAGGTCTCCACCAAGAATCAAATTGGCGGTGGAACGATCTACAGCCTGAAACTGGGCTTGCCGCCAAACTAGGAAGCCGTTCGGCGGAGGTCGATTGCAGATCCCTTCCCCGTGCGGGTGGCGGGGAAGGGGTCCACAATGCAATGTGCGGTTACCGCTGTCAGTCTCCGATTGGAAAAGTGCTTCAACATCGGACGTAAGTCCCCTTGCCATCCGAAATCACAGGCAGAAGTAATCAATAGTCTGGATCTCCGCACCCATTCTGGGCTTGCATTGTGTTCCCGCCGGACACGATCTAACCTGACCGTGGTATTTGTCGCCGCAGATATCCCCGGCGCTCACCGCGCCACCCGAATAGAGTGTATTGATGGTGACGGTGGCTTTCCCCGGCACGATGTCATCCACATTGATGCTCAAGTAGTTGGCCACGTCCGTGAACATCTCACCCTTGCTCCAGGTTATGCTCCCGTCCTGCCGCACGACGAGGTAGGTAATGTTATTGTTGCGCAATTCGCGGATGACCACTCCGCTCGACCCAATTCCTCGGTCAAATCCTGTCGGTTCGCGGTACTCCACTAGGTACGATCCCCTGGTGGGGACCTCCACCGTCGCTAGAAGAGATCCCGGTTTGCTCGGGTCGCCAAGCGGTGCAAGGGAGACTGTTGATAATCCGTAGCCCGCAGACATCGAGCGCCCGGCCGGAAACCACTTCAGGTTTCCCCGGTACGCCGCTTGCAGTTCGGGACCCTGCCCGCCATAGCTGGTTGTCTGGAACATGCGGACACACGTCAGATAGCTCATCATGTCCAGGCAATCGCCGTACTCAGCATCGCCGCCATGGGCCCATACGTGATCGGAGGAAGTATCGGGCCCGGTACGCCAAGAATGGTTCACCTGGCCGTACGTGTGGATCATCTCATGCTCGTAAAAGGAAATATCTGGTTCCCCATTCGAAACCACATGCTTTTCACCAGTGTCCCCGGAGTCTACCGGTATGTTAATGATCGTAAGCACGCCTGCGTACTTGCTGACATCGACTGTAAAGCCTTGGACTGCCATCCCTCCGAGTGAGGAGGCAATGCAGTCCCGAGCAGTCTGCGCACGCGTGACAGGCTTGGAATTGTTGCGCGCGTTCGGCCCAATCGTGGCACTATCGACAGACATTGGAAACCATCCGTAGACCTCGGTCCCAGACACGTCGATAGTGTGGTTGCTGGTCAGGTCGAAGTAGTCGAACAACAAATCGCGTTGATTCTTGTCGAAAAGCGTTAGGTAGTAACTCGTGGGGTGAGGCTCCTGCGGCGCATCCGACGCCTTGCACAAAAGAACGAGCCAACTACCCGGCGGTGGCGCCGGCTTGGTATTGACGTTTTGGCAATTGAAAGCGGGCAAGAGCAAGCATACCGCTGCCACTAACAGAACCCATGCATAGGATCGCATCACATTGCTCCTCTTCGCGTATTTGGCTCCAAAAATGGCCCAGAACTGCTTCTCAATACACTATGGTGACGGCTCCATCAAGCACGTTACAAAATTAGATTACGCCGTGGAGGCGTGAACGTCCCTCGAGCGCGTGGACTCCTCGAGAGGGCGGGGCACCGCCTCTCTCTCTACTCCGCCACAATCTCAAACAACCGCACAATCGACTCAATCCCCCGGTAAAAGTTCGGAATATGGAATTTTTCGTTGGGGGCGTGGAGGTTGTCGTCGGGGAGGCCGAAGCCCATCATAAGCGTGGGGAGTTTGAGGACGTTTTGGAAATCTCCAACGATGGGGATGGAGCCGCCGCTGCGGATGAAGACTGTATCTTTCTTGAAAATCTCGTGCATGGCTGCGGTGGCGGCCTTCACATATTTGTTATCGGTGCCGACGACGCAGGCCGCGCCTTTGCTGTGAATCTTGATCTTCACATCCACGCCCTTGGGCGTCAGCCTCTGCACAAACCTGGTGTATTTGCGGACGATGTCGTCGGGGTCCATGTTGGGGACCAGACGCATGGAAACCTTGGCGGAGGCTTTGGCGGGGATGACCGTCTTTGCGCCGGGAGCGGTGAAGCCTCCGGGCATGCCGTGGACTTCGAGCGTGGGTCTCGCCCAGGTGCGGTAGAGGACGCCGTAGCCGGGCTCGCCTGTTAAGACTTTGGAACCGACTTCGGTCTTGCGGTAGTGCTCCTCTTTGAAAGGCAGCTTTTTCCAGGTGGCGAGTTCGGCCTTGCTTGGAGCCTTGACGTGCTGGTAGAAGCCGGGGATGAGGATTTTTCCTTTGGCGTCCTTGAGCTGGCTGATGATTTCAATGAGAGCGAAGAGCGGGTTGGGAGCGACGCCTCCATACATGCCGGAGTGGAGATCGGTCATCGCGCCCGAGCACTCGAGTTCGGTGTAGACGAGGCCACGCAAGCCGACGCAGAGCGTGGGGAGATTGGGGGCGAAGAGTTCGGTATCGCTGACCAGAGCGAAATCGGCTTTGAGCTTTTTGCCTTGTTTGCGAATGTAGGCGGCGATGGATTCGCCTCCCACTTCTTCTTCGCCTTCGATGATGACCTTCACGTTGATGGGCAGCTTGCCGCCATGCCCCTGCATGAGGGATTCGAAAGCCTTGAGCTGCATCCAGAGCTGGCCTTTATCGTCGACGGCGCCGCGAGCGTAGACGTTGCCGTTGCGCTCGGCGGGCTCGAAGGGGGGGGATATCCACTCGTCGAGCGGATCGGGCGGCTGGACATCATAATGTGCGTAGCAGAGAGCTGTGGGCTTGCCGGCGGCGTGGAGCCAGTCGGCGTAAATCAGAGGATGCCCCGGAGTCGGAATGATCTCAACGTTCTCGAACCCGATACGGCGCAAGTCTGCGGCTACGAATTCGGCTGCGCGATGGACGTCCGCTTTGTGGTCGTCGAGGGTGCTGATGCTGGGGATGCGGAGCAAGTCCTTGAGTTCGTTGAGGAAGCGGGGCTGATTTTGCTTGGCGTAGTCGACGGCAGCGGAAGCCATAAGACCCTCGAGGAAATGTTTTGAGTGCGAGGACATTTTAGATCAGGGCGGGGAAGCGGGTCCATGTGGCAAGGGATTGCAGATTGTAGATTTCAAATTGCAGAGTGGGAAAAGCTATGAGAATGAAGTGCTACAATAACGTTCGTCTTGCTGGCGGAATGAGCGGGAGTAGCTCAATGGTAGAGTAGCGGCTTCCCAAGCCGTTGGTTGCGGGTTCGATCCCCGTCTCCCGCTCCATGATTTCCGAGAGCTTCTTGGTCCGCCTTCCAGCGTTTATTTCCTTCCTTGAATAAAGACGAGTTCGCAGAGTGGTGTGTCTGTGCGGACACGGTCGTGTCGGGTTGTCCACGTTTCCTGTCCTTTGTCCCGCATTAACCTGCTTATTTTCATTGAGTTATCTCCCGGTGCGTGAAGTGCCATCTCTAGGGAGCAGGCACATCAAAGGACGAGGTCAGGACAATGAACCGGATCGATGAAGGTGGAGTGGGGCGCCGGATGATGCTGGCGAGCGGGGTGGCAGTGGTGATCTTGGCCACGGCTGCGATTGCTCATGACGAGCTTGTGCGCAGCGCTTCCTCGTCCGTGATTACGCCGCGCGTTTGGACGATTGCCGTTCCAGCGGAAGCTTTTCAGAAAAGCGCTACGCCGCGGAGTGTTGCCCCGAAGGCCAGTGTTCCAAAACGTGTTGTTTCGTCGAAGAGCGTGCGCCGCATTGTGGTGAGCATTCCGGACCGGAAGTTGGCCCTGGTCGAAGACGGGCGCGTGGTGAAGATCTATGTCGTCGCTGTAGGCGCGAAGGTCAGTCCGAGTCCGACGGGCGCGTTCAGGATTGTGACCCGCATACCCCGGGCTACGTATTACCACGAGGCGGTCATGATTCCGGCAGGGGAAGCCAGCCCGATTGGCACGCGATGGATTGGGTTAAACCGGTCTGGGTACGGGATTCATGGGACGAACTCGCCGCGTTCGATTGGTAAAGCGGCATCGCATGGATGCATTCGGATGAGGAATCGCGATGCGGAGGAGTTTTTCGAGTTGATTCGGGTGGGGGATGAGGTGGAGATTCGCGGGGAGCGGGATGAAGAGATGGCGGAGCTGTTTGGAACAGCTGGTGACAAAGAAATCGGCGATGCGGCAACAACGTTAGCACAAGCGCAAGTTTCAATCATAAATAACGGGCAGTAACTCGTTGCCCGATGGAATCCAATTCTTGGAGGTGGTACGTGGAAGCACTATTAAAGGTCGTGGTGGTATTGGGAGGGTTGGTCTTCTCATTTGCGGTGGCTCTGCTGATTGAAGAACTGATATTTGGACAGGTGTTCCGCATGGTGTTTGGCGGGAAGCCCGTTGTGGCGGACAAAGGAAAGGCTGTGCCGGTACAGGCCAAAGTGGCTCGTTCCGTAAACGCAAATTGAGTGGGAGATGCGGGAAGTTCGCGGACAGAGTGGCCGTGTCTCACAGGCAAAAACGGCGGGCAAGAATGCCAGCCCTAAACGTGCATCGGTGGCTCAAAGCTTGTCGGAATGACCCTGGCTTGATGTTGTAAGAGGAAGCTCGTGCGGGGATTCGATGAGTGGAGCTTCCAAATCACAGGATATAATCCAGGCACTTAAACCATGTCTTCTTATTGTTCGGACCGCTCTGCGAGAGCCACTCGACGGGTCGTTTTTCTGCTCACGCTTGTTTTTTGGTTCCCTGTGGCCGCGCCGGCCGCGTCGCCATGGAGCGAGCTTTCCAGAGAGCTTGCGCGGAAGATTTCCGAGGCGACAGGTCCAGGTGTTGTGGCGGTTGAAGTCACCAATCGGTCATCGTTGAGCAACGCTGACGTGTTGTCGGTGCGAACGGCTTTGATGGCCGAGTTGGCGAGCAGCGGAGTTCATGTCGTGCCCAGCGAGCCGGCAGCAGCAACCGTCAATGTGACTCTTTCGGAGAATGTTCGTGAATATGTTTGGGTGGCGGAAATCCGGCAGAGTACGAATGAGAAAACGGTAGCGATGGTGGCCGTGCCGCGAACGGAGACGACTTCGGCGCAGCCTGTGGCAGCCGGAGTCGTATTGCGAAAGCAGCTTTTGTGGAGCCAGGAAGACGCGATTCTGGATGTGGCCATGCTGGACCCGTCGCATATGGCCGTGCTGGATGGCAACAAGGCGACTCTCTTCCATATGGAAAAGGGGCATTGGCAGCGCGATCAAGAGTTGCCTGTGCAACATTCGCAGCCCTGGCCAAGGGATTTGCGCGGACGGCTGGCCCCGAGCAAGGATCATTTGTTGGATGTTTATCTGCCTGGCGTTTTTTGCTCGAGCACGCAGCACGCGCAACTAGCTCTGGACTGCGTATCTCGGGAAGAGCCGTGGCCGCTGGATTCGGTTGGCTCAGGATTGCGGGCGGCGTTCGACGCGAAGCGAAATTATTTCACGGGCGCGATCACACCGAGCCTGGAAAAATTTGCCGCCGTTCCACCATTTTATTCCGCTGTTTCCTTGCCGCGCGAGAAGTACACGCTGTGGGTGTTCACGGGAGTTGACGGTTTGATTCATGCCGTAGATGGAATGACGGATCAGGCGTGGCGGGGAGTGGCATGGGGCAGTGATGTGGCTCCGGTGCATACGGGATGCGGTAGCGGGTGGCAGGTAGTGGCCAGCGGAAAAACTGATGCGGAGAACGATGAAATTCGGGTGTATGACGTGCCCGATCGCGAGCCCGTCGTGGCGAGTGCGCCACTGAGTGTGCCGGGAAGAGTGACCGCGCTCTGGAACAGTTCGAACGCACAGGCAGTGGTGGTGATTCACAATGAGGAGGCGAGTCGGTATGAAGCGTATCGCGTGCTGTTTACTTGCGGCGATTAGCTGGCTTGCCATGCCGGCGTCGGGCGGGGTACGTCCGCGATATGGCGGGACTTTGCGAGTGACCATGGCTGGGACGGTGGGTTCGCTGGATCCTTCTGACGGAGGTTTCCAAAGTGAAGCGGATGCCGTGGCTCAATCGCGGATTTTGCCGCTGATCTTTGACACATTGGTACGGGTGGATGCTGAGGATCATGCGCATCCGCAATTGGCGGTGGCTTGGCAGGCGGACCGGTCGTTGAAGAGATGGCAGTTTTGGTTGCGGCCTGGTGTTCGCCTTCAGGATGGAACGGCGTTGGCAGCGATGGCAGTGGCTCAGAAATTTGCGAAGCTGCATCCGGAGTGGGCTGTGCGGGCGGACGGGGATTCGATTGTGATTGAGAGTGAAACTCCGCAGCCAGCGATGTTATCGGAACTAGCACTTGGGCGAAACGCAGTGGTGCTGCGGGGGGCAAATGGGGAACTGATTGGGACGGGACCGTTCCGTATTGTGAATTCGCAACCAGGGAAGAGCCTGGAGCTTGTGGCAAACGAGAACTCCTGGGGCGGGCGGCCGTTTGTAGATTCCGTGCAGATTGAATTCGCGAAGAGTCTTCGGGACCAGATGCTGGCGTTGCAACTGGGAAAAGTAGACCTGATCGAGCTGAGCGCCGACCAGATTGCCAAGGTCGAGAGCGACGGCGGTGGAGTACACGTCTCGCTACCTGTAGAACTGCTAGCTCTGGTGGCGGCACCGGGTGGGAAGGCTCGGGATAGGCGGTTGCGCGAGGCATTGTCGGCTGCCATTGATCGGAAATCGATGCAAAGCGTGCTGCTGCGCGGCGGTAGTGAAGTGGCAGGGAGTATTTTGCCAGGGTGGATGACGGGTGAAAGCTTTCTATTTCCGGTACAGACGGATTCGCAACGGGCCCGTCAATTGTTGAGTGAAGCGCATCCGGCTTTGCTGACGTTATCCTGTGGCGCGGAGGATGCGTTGGCGCGGTTGATCGCAGAGCGGATCGCGCTGAATGCCCGGGAAGCCGGGTTACAGATTCAGGTTGTTTCGGCTGGTGCTCAATCAGGCGCCAAAGTGGATTTACGGCTCATGCGGATCCCTTTGGCGTCGCCCGATCCCGGCTTAGCGTTGCGCGATGTGGGCAAAGTGGTGGGAGTGAGCGTTCTGGTGAGCGACACTTCACCGCAAGCTGTATATCTGGCGGAAAAGAAGTTACTGGAGGATGGAGCCGTGATTCCGCTATTTCACCTTCCCTTGGCGATGCTGCCCGGGGAGCGAGTGCGGAACTGGCGAGCGGAACGGCTGGGGTATGGAGCTTTGGGAGCGTGGTTGCTGGAAGAAGTTTGGCTGGAGACGACTCAGCCATGAGTTTTCGCAAACGGCTGCTCTTGCTTTTTGCGCTGACAATCGTATTGGTGGTCGCGTTGTCTTCGACCGTAGTGTGGGTCATGCTGCGGCGGTCGTTTGAGCAGGCCAACGAGGAGCGGGCAACGTCGCTGACGGCACAATTTCGCGGTGAGTTTGCACGACGTGGAGAAGAAGTATCAAGGCGCGTGGCGGCGGTAGCCCAAGGGGAAACGGCAAACCGCATTGCGCTGGAGATCAATCGCGGCAACGCGGATTACGGTTCGTACGTGAACGAGGCGCGAACGCTGGCGGATGCGCAGCACTTGGATTTTCTGGAGTTGATTGATTCCCAAGGGACGATTTTGTCGTCGGCACAATGGCCGGCGAAATTCGGATACAAGAAAGATCCGGGGTGGGAGGGACAGGGTAGCAGCGCGTTTTTGAAGCGTGAAGAACTCGCGGATGGGCTCGCGTTGGGATTGTTCTCCATGCGGGCGGTGCGCTTGGGGGAGAAGCCGCTGTATGTACTGGGCGGACACACGTTGGGGTCAAATTTCCTGGCTTCTCTGGATTTGCCGCCTGGATTACGAGTGTTTTTTTATCCAAATCTGGAATCCGGGTTTTCGGCGCACCGGATTCAAGATGCGAACGGTACGGTGAAGGATGGAGAGCGCCTGGGGCTTCTGATTCAGGAGGTGCAGGCGACGGGTAAGGAAGCTGGGGGTAGCGTGCAATGGAGCTCGGATAGCGCGGACGCCGATAGTTTTCGCGCGATTCCGCTCCAAGGTGCAAATCAGGAATTGCTGGGCGTATTGCTGGTGGGGAGTTCACGGCGTCAGTTGGTGGAACTGCAACGCCGCATTGTGTCGGCCACATTGCTGGTGGGCGGCGTGGGACTACTGCTGGCGATTTTGTTGAGCAGTTGGGTGGCGGCACGAGTAACGCATCCGATGGAAGAACTAGCAAACGCGGCGCGGCGCGTAGCGGCTGGCGATTGGGAGACGCACGTTGAGGTTGCGTCGAAGGATGAGCTGGGAGATCTGGCGGAGGCCTTCAACCGCATGACTGGGGAATTGCAGTCGCAGCGCGATCATCTGGTCCAGGCAGAGCGAGTGGCGGCGTGGAGGGAACTCGCGCGGCGGTTGGCACACGAGTTGAAGAACCCGCTTTTTCCATTGCAGGTGACGGTGGAGAATTTGATTCGCTCGCGGGCGCATCCGGCGGCGGAGTTTGAGGAAGTATTTCAGGAGAGCACGGCGACTTTGCTGGCGGAATTGGGGAATCTTAAGAAGATCATCGGACGGTTCAGCGAGTTCTCGAAGATGCCGCAGCCGCAACGGCAAGAGGTGGATGTCAACGAAATTGTCCTGGCCGTGGTGCGGTTACATCAGGCGCAGCTTCAGGCGTCGGGGAAGCCGGAGATCACAGTCGCAACTGATCTGAATACGGACCTCCCGAAAATTTCGGCGGATCCGGATTTGCTGCATCGGGCGCTTTCGAACCTTGTGTTGAACGCGATCGATGCTATGCCCGAGGGCGGAAAGCTTGGATTGACAACGCGTACGGCGGGCGAAGATGTGGAAATCGATGTGACAGATACAGGGAGCGGACTGAGCAAAGAGGAGTGCGAACGTCTGTTTACTCCTTATTACACAACCAAACAGCATGGGACGGGATTGGGTTTGGCAATTGTGCAATCCGTGGTGAGTGACCACGGCGGGAACATCAGCGTGGAGAGCGGTCAGAATGGAACTACGTTTCGGATACGGCTGCCGGGCGGGGCGCCGGGGGGCAAATGAGCATGGCGGCGAAGGCACATCTCTTGATTGTGGATGACGAGGCGAATACTTTGGCGTCGTTGTCGCGCGCATTTCGATTGGCGGGACACGAAGCGACCGTCTGCGACAACGCGGGGAAGGCGCTGGCGCTGGCGCTGACGCAGTCGTTCGATTTGATTCTGTCCGATGTGGTGATGCCAGGTAAGGATGGGTTGAAGCTGCTCGAAGAACTAAAGACAGCGGGCGTGAGCAGTCCGGTGGTGATGATGTCCGGGCAGGCTCACATTGAAATGGCGGTGAAAGCGACACGGCTCGGAGCGCTGGATTTTCTGGAGAAGCCGATTTCCACGGAGAAGCTGCTACTGACGGTAGAGAACGCGCTGAAGCTGCGAAGATTGGAGCAAGAGAACTCGGAACTGCGGCAACGTCTGGGGAAACACACGCCGGTGTGGCAAGGCGAAGCGATGCGGCGCGTGATGGCGCAGGTGGAGCGGGTAGCGGCGAGCGAAGCGCGTGTGTGCATTCTGGGTGAGACGGGAACAGGAAAGGAATTGATTGCGCGAACTCTGCATGAGAAGAGCGCAAGGGCGTCCGGTCCGTTCGTTACGTTGAATTGCGCGGCAGTGCCAGTAGAGCTGATTGAGTCGGAATTGTTCGGTCACGAGAAGGGATCATTCACTGGGGCGGGTGCGCGGCATCTGGGGAAATTTGAGCAGGCGCAGCGCGGGACGATTTTTCTGGATGAGATCGGTGATATGCCACTGGCTATGCAAGCGAAGCTATTGCGGGTGTTGGAAGAATCGGAGGTAGAGCGGATTGGCGGGGACCATGCGATCAAGGTGGATGTGCGGGTGGTGGTGGCAACCCATCGCGACCTGGAGGCGCTGGTGCGGGAAGGGAAGTTTCGTCAGGATTTGTTTCATCGGGTGTATGTGTTTCCGCTGGTGCTGCCGCCGTTACGCGAACGGCGCGACGACATTCCGGTGCTGATTGAACATTTTGCGGCACAAGTGAGCGTGCAGAATGGCTGGAAGCCGATGGCGTTCACGGCAGAAGCTGTGGCCGCTTTGCAGGAAGAGGCGTGGCCGGGGAACGTTCGCGAGCTGCGCAATGTAGTGGAAAGGGTAATGCTGCTCGCTTCGGACGGTCAGGTGGATGCGGCTACGGTGAGGCTTGCGTTGCCAACGGGAAAGGGCGCTGCGGGAATGGCCGGAGTCACAGTGTTGAGGACGGGCACGCTGGCCGAGCGCGTGCATGAATTTGAGAAGGAGACGATTCTATCGGAGCTGAAGCGGAGTCAGTTCCATATGACGAACGCTGCGCGGTCGCTAGGACTGGAGCGCAGCCATCTCTACAAGAAGGCTGAGTTGCTGGGGATTGATTTGCGTGCGGTGAAGGCCGGACGAGAAGAGTAGGGGAGCCGCGCCCTACGGGCGATGTTCTCCCGCCCGCCGCAAAGGGCGCGACAAGGACGGGGCGCCCGGCTGGCGTTTGTGTGAGCGCTTATTATGCGTCGCACTACCCAAAGCGAGACTTCTAACACTGGAAATGGAAAGGGGTGCTGGCGATCCGCCTCGGCGAGGACTTCACGGAGGCGATGCAGCACCCCTTATTTATTCTCTTGGGGGAGAAACTTGTGAACTGCTTTTGTGGAACCTCTCTATGGGGTTACGCTTTCGCGATTATCCGCCCCATACTGCGCTGCCGGCCTTGGTGTTCGTCTTGATCTTCATTGGGCCCTCCTTCTTAGAAGGTTCTTACAGCGGTTTTGGATGAAAGCTTAGACTCGGTTCGTTTCAAAGTTGCTGGTGAATCGGCTG
This sequence comes from uncultured Acidobacteriaceae bacterium, assembly GCA_964619065.1. Lineage (GTDB taxonomy): Bacteria > Acidobacteriota > Terriglobia > Terriglobales > Acidobacteriaceae > JANXUC01. Next base: position 22,098 of record CAZUCC010000017.1, read on the forward strand.
GGTGTTTTTTAGCCACCCCAAACTGCGCTGCCTGCTTTGGTATTGGTCTTGATTTTCATTGAGCCCTCCCTCTTGCAAAATTTAGAAACTCCAACTCGGTGTAATTGAAAACCCCCAACCCGGAGGAGGCTGGGGGCCTTCGTGGGTGATCTAGCTACCCCACATTGCGCTGCCTGCCTTCATGTTCGTCTTGACTCTCATCGTCGTGCTTCCTCGGGGGATACAGACTGGGAATCTGTGATGCACTTCAGTAACTGCAGTCAGGTCCCCAAAGTAACCAGGGGCTTAGCGAGGGGCGCAAAAATCCATCTATCTGATTGATATTAAGGGAGATAATTCAACTGTGCGGGGCTGCGCCGGGACCGAAGATATTGTTTTCCCGGGCGGAAACCCTAGCATGGATGTTGGGCGACCTAGCGCTTTTGGTAGTGAAGATCAAGATATCGAAAGTGGTGGGACGGTTGGTATACTTCAGGTGTGGCGGACGAACCGAACGGGCAGAGCAGTCTCGCTGACGATGTCCGGCTCGAAGCTCTCAAGGGGCCCCGGGAAGGAGAGGTGTTCTCCTTCGCGGAGGGTGAAATCACGATTGGGCGCGACCCTTCCAACCGCGTACCTCTGCTGGATCCTCTGGTGTCGCGGATGCATTGCGTGTTGCGCTCCGACGGCGCAACCTACCAAATCCTGGACCTCGAAAGCCGTAACAGCACGTTTGTAAACGGGGTCGCCATTAAGGAACGCACCCTGCTGCCCGGCGATCAGATCCGGGTGGGCAATTCGATGTTCGTGCTGCGGGGGACAGAGAAAGGGTCGTCCACCTCAGCGGTTTTTGGGGAAGCCGCTTTTGTCGGAGCGTCTGGCCTGCGTGAGAGTGCGACCTTTATATTGCGCAAAGAAGATGCGCTCTATCTGCAAACCCAGGCGAGCGCGAATCTGCCGGCGACGGCGCGCACAGTGCGCGACCTGAAGGTTTTGGTGGACTTCAGTCGTGCCTTGAACGCGATCGACGGGGTTGCGGCCCTGGAGGAGAAGGTACTGGAGGCGGTGCTGGAGGTCTCTCCAGCGGAGCGTGCCGCACTGGTTCGGACTGAGGATGTCGATGAGGGATTTGGAGCGGTGCGCGGGCGCGATCGACGGCTGGGAGCCGACCAGCCGATTGCGGTCAGCGAGACCATTTTAAAGCGGGTTTTGGAGGAGAACGTCGCCGTAGTTTCGAACGACATTCCGGGCGACGAAGCGCTGCGCGATGCCGAGAGCCTGATCACAGCACAGGTGCGGTCGGTGTTAGCGGTACCACTCGAAGTGCAGGGACGCGTACTGGGCGCGATCTATCTGGATGCGAACGCGCACGGGGCTCGATTCGACCCTGCCCTCCTTGAGCTGATCACGGCGCTCGGGAACGTGGTGGCCCTGGTACTGGAGAATGCCCGGCATATGGAATGGCTGGGAATCGAGAAAGAGCGCCTTGAGGAAGAACTAAAGATTGAGCATGACATGGTCGGCGAGAGCGAGGCTCTCGACACGGTGAAGCAGTTTGTGGGACGGGTGGCCGGGAACGATTCAACTGTGCTGGTGTGGGGCGAGAGCGGAACAGGCAAAGAGCTGGTAGCGCGGGCGATCCACCGGAACAGCGCGCGTGTCCACAAGCCGTTTGTGGCCATCAACTGCGCGGCCATTACAGATACGCTGCTGGAAAGCGAACTCTTTGGACACGAGAAGGGTGCGTTCACCGGGGCGGTGGCGCAGAAGAAAGGCAAGCTGGAAACGGCAGAAGGCGGCACGGTTTTCCTGGATGAGATTGGGGAGCTCGCACCCGGACTGCAAGCCAAGCTGCTTCGCGTCTTGCAGGAGCACGAGTTTGAGCGGGTTGGCGGTACGCGGACGATTCCGCTCAATATCCGTCTGATTGCCGCGACGAACCGGGATTTGAGAGAGGCTTCGCTGAACAAGGAATTTCGTCCCGATTTGTACTACCGACTGAACGTAGTTTCCGTGAAGATGCCGGCGCTGCGAGAGCGGCGAAAAGATATTCCGATTCTGGCAACTTTTTTTGCCAAGCGCTATGCGGAGAAAATGAAGCGGAATTTGCGCGGGATTTCCGCGGAGGCACGCGCGTGCTTGATCGGATACGACTGGCCCGGAAATGTGCGCGAACTGGAAAATGCGATTGAGCGGGCCGTGGTGCTGGGCTCCTCGGAAATGATCTTGCCGGAAGATCTTCCGGAATCGATTCTGGAACAAGCCGGCCCGGATGGACGCGCCGCGACGGCGCTGCACGACGGAGTTCGCGAGGCGAAGCGAGTGTTAATCGAACGCGCGATTGACCAGGCGGGCGGGAACTATACGGAAGCGGCGAAGATCCTGGGCGTGCATGCGAATCATTTGTTCCGTTTGATTAAGAGCCTGGATATGACGCCGAAGCGTAAGCGGGCTTAGGGCTGTTTGTGCATCCCAAGGAATTCCTCGCTGTGCCCTGAAAGCCTCATATTTCCTGGGCCTGGGTGGAACGGCTGGAAGCCTCGCCTTCCCGAAAAATTGTCGGCGCGTTGACATTCCCCAGTGCGCATTTATAATGCGGCTGCTTTCCTAGCGTCTTTCTGGACACAATCCACCAGCCTGTCCTGTAGTTGAGGAGCAGATATGAATGCGGCTGTACGTAAGAGTCGGCCTGCAGTCTTCGGCTTTGCTGCCGGTCGCTATGGGCAAGTGGCTTTACTGTTGCTGCTCCTCGTCTTAATCTTTGCCCTGCCGGCCTGTCGCCAGGAAGCGTTCCAACGGATCCCGCCCAAGCTTAACGGCTGCCTGATTCCCAAAGCAGCGCTCACCAATGATCTTCGCTTCCAGAAGTCGGGAATCACGGATGGTCAGTTCTGGATGGCAGAAGGCGAGGAAGTAAGAATCATTCTGAAGGAGTTCAGCTTTCAAATTACTCCGGGCGGCGACCCTGCTCGTATGCAAACCTGTACGGTGAATCCATCAGCTCCGGAGGCCCATTGTTCGAGCGACGGCACCGGAGCTGCCTTCAGTGGGCACTATGAAGTCTCGGTCGTGAAGTGTCCGGGACAAACCATGTGCCAGGCGGGAATGGTGATGACAACGTGTGTGTTCCAGGATTCGCCTGGAAGCGGGCAACCGGCGGTGCCCGCGCAGGGTGACTCGTGTAGTTTCTTTCGGGCGGACAAGGAAGATGCCACTTACTTTCTGGTTCCGGCGCTTGTCTTCACGGACAGCAACGGTGCAGTGGTGAGTACATTGCAGGGCGAGATGACCGCGCCGCTCCGTGCGCGTATCCCCGCCAATCTCATGGGCGGCCAGGAACTCACTTACGACCTGGGGCCCGCCGCGCACGAGGTTTGGGGATTCAGCATCGTGGACCGAACACCCGCGACGTCTTCTCCGGAGGATTGCGTGACACCGCCTCCGGCATCGGGAAATACGCCGGCTCCCGTGAAGTGGGAGGAAAGCTTTGCCCCGAGTGTGCGCGTGGCTACCGTGTCGGTTACCCAGGAGCAACGCGCGGACACGTCGAGTGCATATCAAGAGGTTCGGATTCCAATGTGCGGAATAAGCGTGGGGGGCTTGTACTGTCCATCGAATTGCGGCGATGGAACCCAACCGTGCCCCTCCGCATCGGTTGATGTGTCAGGCTGCCTGCGGAATGCTTTTGCCAACCCTGCCTATGTTTCTCAGCAACCCTTGCAGTTGGCCGAATGGAACCCAATTTTTGGTGTCGACACACCCATCGCGTGCCACATGGGTGCAACGGTACGCAAGGACCAACCAATCGGCAATCTGGCTAACGCTCCTGTTATTCATTTCCAGTTGGAGGTCAAGCCGTGAGCCGCCGTCGAATGAGGGCGCACACGTGTCTGGAAGTTATTGTGGTCGCGGCTGCTCTCTGTGCAGCCTGTGGCTGTGGACGCGGATTCTACCTGGCGGAATCGGATGCTGCTGGAATCGCTCAAAATTTCCGCACTGCAAGTGACGCAAACGAGCAGTTGACTCGAATGCAAGACAAGATCATTACGATTCAATTTGATTCCTCTGGAACGGTTCCTCACATCCAGAGCACCAACCTCCTTGAAGTTCTGCGCGACACCACCAACCTGGTTTTCGCCGATGATGTGCTTCATCAGGTCAGTTTGGCGCGCGTGAGCCGGCAGATCGAGCGCCAAGCCGACGCGTGGGCGAGCGAGAGATTATCGCTGCTGCAGCAATCCGGCGGCCATGAAGTCCGATTGAAGAACCTGCAACGGGTCACCATTAACGTTTTGTCGCCTCCTGTCGTGTCCTACAACGTCCTAGAGCAGTCAGTGAATTTCCAGACCCAGGTGCGCCTTACTCTGAGCGGAACCATTCTGGTGAATGTGGATGAAGGAATCTTCGGTCCGATTCTAGATCTGTTCCACCCGAATCCGAATGGCGAGTGGGCAGTTGACGTCCAATTGGATAACTACACTCTGCAGGGCCAACTCCGTCTGGGCAATCCATTCCGGGATGCCACAACCGTTCGCTTGCAGGTGCAACCGCGGATTGGCAGCATCACGGTGATAGGGAATGCTCCCGGCGAAGTGAATGATGGGATTCGACAGCTTTTGAGCGCACAGCTCTCGTCCCCGGTGGATATCACGCGAGCACTGGATTTCAAGAATTTTTCTCTCGCGGATGCTTCGGTCCGTCCCGGCTCGTCTGAGAACACGCTGAACGTAAGCTATCTGCCGCGTCCCCGGCGTTCGCAACCAATCCTTGACGTTATTACCAGAGGAGAGGACAACCTGCTCTACCACGCACGCCGGAAAGACAATGCGTGGAGAGACTTTGCAGCACTTTCCGCTCTGGGAGCAGTTGCGAGCGATCCCGCGCTGGTTGCGTCGGGCGCAGATCAGCTCGAACTCGTTGTTGTCCATCCCGATGGCGGCCTGTACCACCTGCAATGGAGTGGAAATCGATGGAGCACTGGCGAACGGATAGCACTGCCGGGCGGAGGCAGGTTCGCCGCACAAAAGCCCGTATTGCTAGCGACGGCACCGGGCCAATGGGAAGCCATTGCAGCCGCTGGCGACGGATCTCTATGGCACATCCGGCGGCTCAACGGCAGACTTCTTGCTCCGGCATTGATCCCGCAAAACGCTTATGTCTCTCCTCCACAACTGCCGTTGCGGGATCCGGTAGCGGCGCAGGTAGGGAACAAAATCGCTCTTCTGTATATCGACAGCCGGAATCTCCTTTACGGTTCGGAGTTCGATCTCGAAACCGGGCATTGGAGTCTCACCCAAAGCATTTCGACCCGGGGAAGCGTTCAGTTTGCGCCGGCAGTTGCTTCCTGTGGCGGGGGACGACTGGAGGTTGTGTATGCCGGAGACGGACAACATCCTTACCACCGGCCGCTACTTCCCTCCAGAACGCGGATTTTAGCGAACCTCCAGGGGGGCGGATTCGATCTAGGGGATGAAGTGGAAGTAGGAGGCACGCTCTCTGCCAGCCCTGCGCTTACGTGCTCCGGCTACGAGCAGATGGAATTGATGGGACGCGGTACGGACAACGTCGCCTATCACAACCATTTCGTTGGACCCAACAGCGCCCAAGGTGCGATCGACGGGCGGCAGATCCAACCCGGATGGCAGGGGTGGACGGGGCTGGGAGCACGGTTTTTCGGCACCGTCTTCTTGTCCGGCACGGTCTCCGCATCCCTGGCGGTAGATTCCACTCGTAATGGCGAAGTGTCTTTTGTAGCTCTCCAGCAGAGCTCCGGCGCTTCGCCGCTCATGTTCGACAGTTTCGACAGCCGGCGGTTTGCCAGAACGGAATGGGATGCCGTCGGCTGGCGGGGACTTGAGCAGGTAGGCACGCGCCATCTCACAGGTATCCCGGCCGTGGCGGTCAGTGACCGTCTACTCCAGGTTTGGACCGCCGACTCCGACGCGAGTCTTCATTCTGTTGCATTGATGGAACGAAATATCTGGGAGGTTCCGGGACTCGCTACGTCCGCGGTGGGGTTGGGGGCGGCCGCGGCAGTTCTCTCCTCAGCTCCAGGCGAAGTGGATGTTCTCTCGGTAGACCCTCAAGGAAATCTGCACTTCAGTCGTTCTTACAACGACCGGGACTACGCGCAATTTCCTCTCGGCCGCCCGAGCGGCTCGGGCGTTTTCGCGATTGCCGCGGTGAGTTCCGGCCCTGGCCTGATCGACCTAGTGACAGTCTCCAGCGACCGATCCCTGCATCACTGGCGCAAGCTTTATGACCGTTGGCAAGATCCGGTGACAATCTCCGGATCCGTGATCTCCGCGCCTGTGCTCGTATCGACTGGAGCTGGACAATTGGAATTGCTGGCGATCGGTGGTGATCACAAACTCTACCGCTGGCGCTTTGCCAATGGAAGCTGGGCGGGGTGGCAACAGATCGAGGGAAATCTTCAACTGAGCACGATGCTTGGGCAGCAATCGGCTTCGAGTTGGGGTGACGGGAGTGTCGATCTGGTCGTGGTCGAAGACAGTACGCGTGGAATGTTTCACATGCGGCTTCTTCCGCTGGCGCCGCAAGCGAGCGGAGTGCTTCCCGCGGGTGGCAACACGGGTTTCGACGCCGTGGGTGGAAAGACGACCGATATTGCAATGATCGCGGCTGAGGGCCCCGACCAACTCACGATCCTCGCAAGAGGCACGGACGGCTACCTCTATGAGAATCAGAGCAAGCGAATTACGATCCGGCGGCCAACTCGAACGCCACGCCGGGGCCGGAAACATCCGGAAACGCGCCTGACTTGGCCTGGATTCAAGCCTTTGACCAGTACCACCGCAGTCTTTGGCGGGATGGCTTTGCTACCGGATGGTGAACTCGCATTGCTGGCGGAACGGTCCAACACCGCGATTGCTTTGAATCGGCGAAGAAACCAACAGTGGAACGGATTTTTATTTCTTCCTCAAGTGAGCAACCAGGACCCATTCCGTCCGCTGTTACTGCGGTATTGAGCAATCTCCAGCGGACGGGTTTCATCCCGAGAATCTCAGAATCTTTTGTCAGAATCCAGATTTAATTCCTCCGAGCTGCTACATAGAAGATTACTTACAGACGACGTAGTGCAGCGTAACCACGCCGTCGGGGAAATTCTTGGCCGCCCAACAAGGCAGGAAGGAGAGCGCTTATTTCAGACCCTTTACTAAATATAGGTCGGCGAGGTCTTGCTGGAAGGAGGCCGCAGTGGCTTTTCCGTCGGCTGAAATGGCTAGGGGACCGAAGAAGTTTGCTCCTTGCTCAGGGACTTTCAGGGTGCGCCAGGGTTCACGGTGGCGCGTGGCGACTTCGAAGCGGGTGACTTGTACCGTGGCCCCTTGCATTTTACGAAAGAAGAGATAGCGGCCGTCGGCGCTCCAGCGGGCAACGCTTTCGCCGGGTTCGAGATCGGTGAGGGGCGTGGTGGTGACGCCGTCGGGGGTGAAGAGCGAAATGTGTTTGCCTTCGAGCCGGACGATGTGGCGCTGATCGGGGGAGACGCTGGTTGCGCGGACACCTTCGGGTGTCATGGGCGTAGGTTTGCTGGTGTTCTGGTTGCCAGCCGGGTTGCCAACTGGGTCGCCAACAATATTCAGATCGTAGGTCCAGGAGCGGGCGAGGTGGCCGGGCTCACTGGCGGTAAAAAGGATTTGGTGACCGTCGGGGAACCAATCCACGGAATCGTAGTGCATATTTCCAAAATCGAGAATACGGGAGTCTCCCGGCCCGGTGGGTAGGATCATGAGATGTGATCCGGCGGGTTCCTGGCGGATGCAGACGACCCATTTGCCATCGTGGGAGAGGGCTGGGCGGTTGCCATAGCCGAGGCGGACGGCGGGGGAACCATCGGTTTTGCGGAGATAAATGGCAGCGTTGCGACCCTCACCATTCGCTAATTCCACAAATAGAACATGACTGGCGTCATCGGAAAGCGTGTCCAGGAACGAAGCGTTGAGCCAGGCAAGGTCGCGCGTGGCGGAGCCATCGGGCGGGGTGAAGAGGATGCCGAGGCGTGAGTTGACGTCGTTGAGCAGGACACGGCCGTCGCGGGCGACGTCCTGGAGAACGATGAAGCCGGCGAGCTGGGCGAGGAGGCGTTGGCCGCCGGAAAGCGAGACGGAATAGAGAGAGGGATCGGTGCCAGCTTGGCCGCCGGAGAACCAGATTTCAGCCCCACTCGGAGACCACGCGAGACCTCCGATGGCGCGCCATCCGCTGGAGAGCTGTTGCTTGGGATGGCCGGATCCAATGAGGAAAAGGGAAAAGTCGCCGATATCGTCCATTTCAAAGAAGGCGACGAGTTTGCCGTCGGGAGAGACGCGAACAAACTGTGGGGGGCGGACGTCGGTCTGATAGAGCACGGCGCCAGCTGGATACTCGAGGCGATTGTGTCCGGCAACGTTGCGGACGATCGCGAGGGTTCCGTCGGGAGCCCAGTCGGCGTCGGTGACGTTCTCGTAGAGTTCGCGGGGTGTGCCACCACCGATGGGAATGCTGGCGAGGGTGGCCGGGCCTTCGTCGGCGAGGAGTACTGCCATTTCTCCGGCGGGAGAGACGGAGAGAAGCTTGCCAGCAGTTGCTCCGAGAGCGCGGGATTCACGATTGCCAGGAATGGTGGAAAAAAGCGTGGACGGCGCGCCTTCCCAACTGGCACTGTAGGCGACCATGTTACCGGGAGCGAAACGGGCGGCCGTGACGTCTCCACGGCGGAAGGTGAGTCTTTGGAAGGAAGGCGGGTCTTGTGGGAAAAATTTAGAGGCGAAGTAGGCACCGGGGAAAACGCCAAGCAGCACACCTGTTGCCAGGGCGAAGGGGAGCCAGCGCGAGGCTCGGAGCGAGACGAGGCGGCGTTTGGCGCCGCGAAGGACGCTCGAGCTTGAGGTCAACTCCAATTCCCGGCGGAGCTCTTCCAGTGCTACTTTAACGTCCGCCATGGTTTGCCAGCGGCGTTCCGGTTCCTTCTTCAAGCAGCGGGCGACAATGCGGTCCAGCTCCTCAGGCAGATCGGGAATGGATTCTGAGGCCGGTTGCGGTTCCTTCGAGAGAATCGCAGAGAGTGTGGAGACTTTGGATCCGCCGGTGAAAGCACGTCGGCCCGTGATCATTTCATAAAGGACGGAGCCGAAGGAGAAAATATCAGAACGGGAGTCGAGGATCTTGCCTTCGGCCTGCTCGGGCGACATGTAGGCGACAGTTCCGAGCAGCGTACCTTCTTCGGTGAGCGGTGAGCCCTCGCCGTGGAGCGTATCGGCAAAAGCGTCGGGCTCGGGTGCTTCGTTGAGCTTGGCAAGGCCAAAATCAAGAACCTTCACCAAACCTTGGGGTGTGACCATCCCGTTCGAAGGCTTCAGTTCGCGATGGACGATGCCGGCGGCATGAGCCGCGGAAAGCGCATCGGCAATCTGAGCAGCATACTTGAGGGCATCGCGGGGACGAAGGCCTTTGCTGCCGATGAGGCGGTCGAGGGTATCACCGGAAATGAACTCCATAGCGATGTAGCGGACGGTTTCGCCCTCGAGTTGGCCGGAGTTAATTTCGTAAATAGTGACGATGTTGGGATGATTGAGGGATGAGGCTGCTTTGGCTTCTTGAACAAAGCGGCGTTCGCGTTCTGAGTTAGAAATGGCGGAAGCGGTTAGGACTTTGAGCGCAGCATTGCGGTCAAGCCGGGAGTCCAGGCCTTTGTAGACAACGCCCATACCTCCGGCTCCCAGTTTGGACTCGATACGGTAAACACCCAGTGTCTTGCCGATCATGAGGCCTCTTGCGAAGTGCTATCTTACCGCAGAGATGGCGGAATTCAGCTAGTGACGTTGGATTGGAGGAACAGGTGGAATCTACGGACCGAGAGCGGCGGGCAGGAATGCCCGCCCTACACGATTTCCTAAGGATGTGCGATAACCAGAACGCTGCGAGCGCGGCGCAGGACGCACTCGAGAGCGAGGCGGACGTTGTCGGGGTCTAGAGCGGCGAAGCTCTCGTCAAAAATCAGGACGTCGGCGTCCTGCATGAGGGCGCGGGCCATGTAGAGGCGGCTGCGCTCGCCGTGGGAAAGCTGCCAGCCGGTTTCTCCAATCATCTGCAACATGCCAGCGGGCATTTTTTCCAGGAGAGGACCCAGGCCGAGTTCACGGCAAATAGAAAGGGCTTCCGCATAGTCGCGTTCGGTGATCCAACCGTCGCGGCCCATCAGGAGGTTGAAGGCGAACGTTCCGGTGAGGACGTGGTTTTCGTGGAATTGGGGGGCGGCGGTCACGGAGCGCCGCCAAGCCTGGGCTCCGAGGGTCTGGCGGTCGAGTCCGCGAGCTAGCAGCAAGCCGGACTGTGGGCGCAACATCCCGCTCAGGACCGAAGCGAAAGTGGATTTGCCACCTCCGGAGGGGCCCTCGAGCAGGATGCGGTCGCCAGGAGCAATACGGAGATTGCAGTGGTGGAGAATGGGCTCGCCGGTGGCGCGGTACCGGAAGGTGATGTCGTTGACCTCAATAAATGTATCGTGAGACGAGGAAACTGTGAGCGCGAGTGCCGGGGAACCGGAAGCCTCGGGGCGGGCTGCGGCCTGAAAAAGCAGAGCGACCTGTTGGGCGGCGATGGCGGCTTCGGTAAGGCTCCAGAGGCCTGAGGCGAGGCGGCGGAAGGCGCGATAGGCGAGCAGCAGTCCGGCCACGCCGAGAGCAAGCCTGCCGGGCGAGGCTCCAGCGATAAAGGCAGGCGCAAGAGCTGCCGTACCGACGATGAGCCAGCCTCGTGGAATGACCGAGGTAAGGACGGCAGCCTTCCGGTCAGCGGCGCGAGAGATGGCCTGGTAGTTTTCGAGTTGCTGATCCTCAGCGAGATGCCATTGCTCGCGCGGCTCCTGGGCGAGTCGAGTGCGGTGGCCGGTCATGCTCTCGACGAGGGCCAGTGTCATATTTAGGCGGGCGTCTGTCCAGCGACGCTGTTGGCGGAAATAGCGGAGACCGAGCAGTGCGGTGAACCCGATCCAGAGCCCTAGCAGGAGAGCGTGCCACAGACCTCCGGCACCAGCCGCGAGAATTGCTGCGGCCAGCACAAACTCCACCAGAGCGACGACGGCGAGGAAGCCTCCGCTCAGTGCGAGGGCTTCGAGGGCCTCTGATTCAAAAACACGTCCTAGTAGTTGGCCCGCGCCTTGGGAACGGATTTCTTGAGGGAGTAGGCGAAGCGCTCCGGCTAGTAGACGTTCCTTGAGCAGGCCTCCGGCGGTGATGGCGACGAGTCCTTGCAGCCAGGTGATGAGGCCGCGCAGGGGGATGAGCGTGAGAAGCAGGAGAACCCAGGCATAGAGAAGAGTGCGATCGAGGCGGCCTGTGAGGGCCCCGGCTCCGACGATCCACCAAGCGAGAAGGAATAGCGCATACTGCAGGACGTGTGTTCCTCCAAGCAGAAGAAGGCGTTGATGGATTTTCGATAAACGTAGAGATACAAAGAAGTTAGCACCAGGGGGAAGACGTAGAAGCCAAGCGTGCCCCACGAGTTTTCCAGCCAATCGTTGCCGCAGGAGGGTGTCGCGGACGCGATCCCAGTGGCGTTGCTTGATGCCTGCAGATTCGAGAACAGAGTTCAATTCATCTTTTAAGGGAGCTTCGACGATGCGGCACAGTTCGGCACGGAGAGTGGCGGGACCGAAGCGGTGTACGGAGAAATCTGGAGCGAGGATATTGCCTGGGGCAAGCAAGGCGAGCAGGCTGCCATCCGACAAACGCAAGAGTGCAGGAGATGCGGAGCGCAGCAAGCGGTCAACAGTGGCGTAACGGATTTCCTCGGGTTCGGCGTCGAGTCCGAAGGCTGCGGCCGAGGCCTCGATCCAGAGTCCGAGGCGGCGGGGATCGCTCTCGACGGCGTCAGCCAGTGGCGCGGCGATGACAACGGATTTTGGACGCAAACCGCTTTTGCGAGCCAAGGCTTCGAGTGCTTCCGCGGCGCGTGAGGCGGGCCAGGAGATCATGCCGGGGACTCCGCAGAAGATTCCGCGATTGTGGAGTTGGGCGCGTTTGAGACTGGCTCAGTGAGGGTGGCGTAGTCGAGGTGCAAGCGGCGCCAGCCTACGCTGGACCACATTGTTTTCTGCAGGGCGAGCTCAGCGTCGAGCAAGGCGCGATAGCGGGAGGCGGGATTGGCGGCGAGGCTGGCGGGACAGCCGTCTTCCGCGATGGTGCCATCCTCTATAAGGAGGACGCGTTCAAAGCTGAGAGTTTCGCTGACGTCGTGCGTGATGCAGAGCAGGGTAACGTTGTTCCATAAAGTGCGAACGCGGTGAAGCAGTGTGCGGCGCTGATTGCGATCGAGGCCGCGAAATGGTTCATCGAGAATGACCAAGCGTGTGCCGGGCCGGAGCAAAGCACGCGCCAGCCGGACTCGCTGTCCCTCTCCACCGGAGACTAGTGCACCGCCTTCGCCGAGGTGAGTTTCGAAGCCGTCGGGGAGACGTTCAAGGACGCGACGGAGTTCGGCGGCATCGAGGACTTGCATCATGGAAGCAGGTTGTTCTTTGGAGGAAGCGTTAGCGGCGTCGTCAGGCGATCCGTAGCGAATATTTTCCAGAAACGAGCGGTTCCATAGCTGCACGGCGGGATCGACCCAGGCGCTGTGGCGGCGCAGCTCTTCGAGGCACCGCGTGATGGGGCGGCCATCGATGAGCACTTGGCCTTGCACGGGCCGCCACCAGCCGAGCAGAAGTCCAACCAAGCTCGACTTGCCTGCGCCTGAGGGGCCAACAATGGCAACGTGTGCTGCGGCTGGGATGCGAGTCGTGATGTTGTGGAGGATGGTGTGTCCGGCGGCGCGGATGGTTACGTTGTCGAGGTGGATGGAGACTGGAGCCTGGCTATCGACATCCGGCTGTCGGCTGTCGGCTTCTGCACGGGCGGGGACGCCTGCGCCTCCATTGTTCGTAATTCCATCGTGTATGGAATTCTCTTCTTCTAACGCGCCGAGTGGTTCGAGGAGGCGGAGGGCGCGGTTGCGGTACGCGGGGTACTGCCAAGCGATTTGTGCGATCTCTTGACCGAGGACGGGGAGGTTGAGCGCCCAATATATAAGGAGGAGAACGGCGCCAGCTTCGGCGCTGCGCGCGAGATGGGAGAAAAGCATCCAGGCGGCGAGTCCGAAACCGACGGTGAACTGCAGGGCTTCAAACCACACGGCGACAGTTTGAAGCCCGAGACCGGCGGCGGCCCAGCCCGTCAATAGTTCACGATGCTCACGCCGGACGGCCCGCTGCGCGCCGTGTACCTGAATCGGAACAAGGCCAAGCAGGGAGTCGAGGTAGTAGCGGGAGAGCGCGCCGCTGTGGGTGCGCACCCGCAAATCACGCTCGATGACTGTCGGCTGCGCCAGCAAGGGCAAGGCGATGGCCACGAACGCAGCGAGGGCAGCGAGTGGGGCTATGGCGGGATCGAGCCATGCGATTCCTATAGCTGTAAGAATGAGTTCGAACATGGAGCGCACGAGCTGTCCGCCAAGTTCCGGGAGATGCCGAATGCGGTGAATCATGTGGCTGCGCTCGGTCATGTCGGACATGAGGCGGCTCTGGAAGTAGCGGTCAGAGAGGCGCGGGATCTTTTCGAGGAAGGCCTGCCTCAACCGTGTTTCAAGACGACGCCCCATGCGGAGCAGGCTGGTGATGACAGGGAATTCCAGAAACAAAAGGACTAGCAAGAATAGGAGCAATGCGCCGACAGCAGCCAGGCGTTGGCCGGAGAGTCCGAGTTCGCGACCCAAATCGAACAATCCACGAAAGAGAATGGCTTCGAGAATTACCCCGCCCGCAGCGAGAAGCGAAGTAAAGAGAAGTAGTAAGGGGGACAAGACTCCATCGGCGCGCAAGAGACGCAGCAGCTCGAAGCCGGGACGGGCAGGCTTTTCCGAGAGGGCTGCGGCAATTTCTGGGGAAATTGGGACGTCCGGGGAACTCAACTTCACGTCAAGACTGGACTTGTGCAGGCGTCCTCGGACCTGGAGCAGAACTGCACCTTTGAGTTGAAGTTCGTCTTTATGCTCTATAGGAAGAACGGACCAAAAGTCCGTGGGTATATTGGAATCGCTCTGGCAGAAGTGGCCGAGCAGTTTGCGGCATTGGCGGCCGGAGCGGACGCCGCCACTGTCCTGGATGGCCTGGACGAGACGGGTGGCAGCGTCGAGTTGAGCCATGGATCGCCAAGTGGGATCGGTGAGGGCGACGTTGAGGAGATTCTTGCCGTCAATGCCGAGGTTTTGCAATCGCCGCTGGAAGACGGCTTGCGCTGTGGGAGTCGCGGCCCACTCACGCCACGCCTCGGCGGGGACATTCGTTTTGTGAACGTAGACTTCATCGAGAAATGTGCGGCAGGAAATCCAACGGCGCCCGCTGGCTGGATCCATACATTGCAGAAGTGATCCATGCCTCCGCCACACCACTTGGAAATGCGTATTGCCGTTGGGGAGACGCACAACGACGATGGCGGGAAGGGTTTGCGCTTCCGGGAGGAGGAGGTGGTCGAGCGGGAGCATGACCTGCTCGGCGTCGAGGCCGAGTTGGGCTGCGACTTCCTCGAGAGTGTCAATGGAGGTGCCGTCGACATCGGTTTGGCAGGCTTCACGAAGGCGGCCATAGCTGACCGGAATTCCAAAGCCCTCAAGCAGGCATTTGAGCGAGGCGGGTCCGCAGTCCATGGCGGACGCTTGTATGACTTCTGGAACAAAGAAACGCCGCGAGCTGGTCATGCGGAGACCTCAGCGGGCGTTTGCAAAGGCGCTCCTTGGGGCGGTGATCATTTGGCCCGCTGCGCGGAGGACGATGTTTGCTGGGGTGAGGCGTTCGACTTCGACTTCAACGGAGCCTGGGAGTCCATGTTGCAGCGAGAAAGGAAGCGGTGCGTTGCTGGCGAGACTGAGTTCGACGCGCACTTTGCCGTCACGAATTTCTCCGGCGACAGTAGAAACCGTGGTGGCGATGCTGCCGTATTCGGTCCAGGGAAAACCTTCGAGACGGAGGCGGCCGGACTGGCCAGGGTGGATGCGTCCGAGGGCGGCGGATGGCGGGAACTCGGCCACGGCACGCAAACGTCCTTCGGGAAGAATGGCGCAGAGGCGGTCGGCTTCATCCACAACACCTCCGGGGCGGAGTGGCGCGACTTCGGCGAGCTTGCCGGAAATGGGGGCTCGAATGACGCGGCGTTCGACTTCATAGGTAAGGCGGTCGATGGTGGCGCGCGCCGTGGCTTGTTCGCCTTCGAGCTTGCGAATTTCTCCGGAAAGATTCTCCGATTGAATTTGACGTTCACTTTCGCGAGTGCCTTGGCCCTGCTGCAGGCGACCTGCCTCCAGGCGAAGGCTTTCGGCGGCCTGGCGGCGGCGTTCGGCTTCGAGTTGGCCTTGTTCGAACTCGCGCTGGGGAATCAGATCCTGTTTGCGCAGTTCATCCAGGCGGTGAGCCTCGTCCGTTCCGGAGCGGGCGAGCGCTTCGGCTTCCCGGAATTTCGCGTTCGCTTGGTCCTGGGCGATGCGGGTGGTTTGCTGCTCGCGGGAGCGGGCCTCATTGATGGAGAGGAGTTGGCTGCGAAGCGAAGCAATCTCGGAGGTGAGCGCGGTGACATGCGCGGTTTCTTCCTGGACCTGAAAACGCTCGGCGTTGGAGTCGAGTTCGACGAGGACATCACCAGCGCGCACCTCGCGGCCCAGTTGTAAGTTGCTGGTCACAACGCGAGCAAGAACCGGAGATTGTATAGGGCGGACTTCCTGGTCGACTTCAAGGCGTGCTGTGGAAGTGACTTCGTAGCGAGGAATCTTCGCGAGGAAAAACCAGGCTAGCCAGCCGGTCAACAGCATGAAGGCGAATCCGAGGGCGAGAAACGACCCGCGAAAGCCATCAGTGGCAAGGGCTCGAGCCGTGCGCGAAAATGCGGTCGACATGTCGCGTTCTCTCCCGGGGCAGGTTCCTACGCGCTACCTAGAGTACCGCACGAGGCGGTACGGCGGCTTACCAATTGCAGCAATGTGGCTGGCGGGACCTGGTTGGGCAAGGGCTCTTCCACGAGCGCCCAGCGCCGCCAGTCTGCGACGTATTGAAGGACGCCAGAAGTCCCCAGAACCCGGGTGGCATGGAGGCGCCAGTACATCTCATGGCCACCGATCAGTGCACCGATGCCAAAAAGCCTGAACCCAGCTTCCACGCTGTGGAATTGGCCCTGATCCGATGCATGGAAGGCCGAGGCTATGAAATCATGCTCTGACGTGAAAACAGCTCACATGGAGTGGCGACAGCGTTGGAGTTTGGTATGGCTCTTGTTGCTCACCCGGTCTGATCAACTATGACGGCATCAGAGCCAAGCATTGCGGCACCAGCTCGGACTATTCCCAACTTGCGTTGGTGGATTGGGGGATTGCTGTTTGCTTCCACCGTCATCAATTATGTTGACCGGCAAACTTTTTCCCTACTCGCTCCCTTTCTCCAGCAAGACTACCACTGGACGAATACTGACTATGCTAATCTGCTGATCGGATTTCGCGTGGCGTATTCCATTGGTCAAACGGTTTGCGGCAGGCTGGTTGATCGAGTGGGTACCCGACGCGGGTTGAGCCTTACCGTGTTGTTATATTCGATCGTTTCCATCTGCACGTCGCTGGCCAGCGGATTCTATAGCTTTGCGACGTTTCGCTTTCTGTTGGGAGCGACAGAATCCGCCAACTGGCCGGGAGCCACGAAGGCGGTCTCGGAGTGGTTTCCGAAGCGTGAGCGTGGTCTGGCGACCGCATTTTTCGACAGCGGATCATCCATTGGCGGTGCGCTCGCACCCTTCATCGTGCTGGAGGTGTATTTTCGCTGGGGCTGGCGCCCAGCTTTTGTAATGCCGGGAATGTTGGGATTGGTCTGGTTGATCGTGTGGCGCAAGGTGTACCACCCGCCGAGTGAGCATCCCCGCATTGGCAAGGCAGAACTCCAAATGATTCTGCTGGACAAGGACGCGGGAGCGGAGTTGGGAAAGCCACGCCTGCGCTGGCGCGATTTGCTGAAGTTGCCACAGACCTGGGGTACGATTATCGCGAAAAGTTTCACCGATCCTGTGTGGTTTTTTATCACCGACTGGTTTCCGATTTACCTGGTGGCCAAGGGGATTCCACTGAAGAACGGTTTGATCGCGGTCTGGATTCCGTTTATTGCTGCCGATCTTGGAAATTTCTTTGGTGGTGGCGCATCGGGTTATTTGATCAAGCATGGATGGTCGCTCGGAGCGGCAAGAAAAGCGCTGGTAGTGTTCGGAGGAATTGGCGTTCTATTACTTATACCTACGGTGCTAACAGTGAACCTTTACTGGATTACCCTGCTCTTTGCGCTTGCAACGTTTTCCTATGCCGCCTTTTCGACGATTGCGAATGTGCTGCCGTCGGACCTTTTTAACAGCACGTCTGTCGCCTCCGTGAGCGGCTTGGGCGGAACAGCGGCGGGTATTGGAACCATTATCGCGTTCAAACTGATCGGACATTTTTCCGATGCGCCTCATGTAGCGGCAATGCACTCCTTCGATCGCATCATCTTTGCAGCCGGCATCTTGCCCTTCCTCGGAATGATTCTTGTGCTGTTGCTTGTCCGCAATACAGAAGCGACGGATAAAGGGTTGGTCCGCCGTATTTAATGAGAGTAGATGGCGCGCTAAGAGTCGTTCCAGCACGAGCAGGACCAGGTAAGGACACTCGGGAAACAAGCGCAGGAGAACAGGTGAAGATCACCGACGCAAAAGTTTTTGTCTGCAGCCCTGGAAGAAACTTCGTCACGCTGAAGATCTACACCGATGAAGGTGTTTATGGTCTAGGAGACGCCACTCTGAATGGACGCGAACTCTCTGTGGCTTCGTTCCTCACGGATCATCTGATTCCGTGTTTGGTCGGCCGCGACCCTTTCCAAACTGAAGACATCTGGCACTATTTTTATCGAGGCACCTACTGGCGAGGGGGGCCAGTCACCATGAGCGCGATAGCCGCGATTGATATGGCGCTGTGGGACATCAAGGGCAAAGCTTTGAATACCCCGGTCTACAACTTGCTTGGGGGGAAAAGCAGAAACGCCGTGCTCGTGTACGGTCACGCCAACGGGCGGGACATCGAGGAAACATCCGATGAGGTTGGCAAGTACATCGCCTTGGGCTACCATGCGGTCCGCGCGCAGACGGGCATACCGGGTCTTCCGTCCACATACGGTGTTGCCTCAGAGAAGCTATTTTATGAGCCAGCGAAAAAGGGACTGCCTCCTGAGAACGCCTGGTCTACAGAAAAATATCTTCTCCACGTGCCACAACTATTTGAATCGCTCCGGATGAAATATGGCAGTGAAATTCATTTGCTGCACGACTCTCATCACCGTCTGACGCCCATCGAAGCAGCCAGGCTGGGCAAGAGTCTGGAACCGTATCATCTGTTCTGGCTGGAAGACCCTGTCACGGCGGAGCTGCAGGAAGGGCTCCGAATTGTCCGCCAGCACACCACAACTCCTCTTGCCATTGGCGAAGTTTTTAGCTCTATATGGGACGCGCACATTCTGATCACCGAGCAGCTGATCGACTACATCCGAATGACGATTGTTCACAGCGGTGGAATTACGCATCTGAAGAAAATTGCCGCCCTCGCCGAAATCTATCATGTGCGGACGGGTTGCCACGGGGCCACCGACTTGTCGCCCGTTTCGATGGGCGCGGCTCTCCATTTCGATATCGCCATCAATAATTTTGGCATTCAAGAGTACATGCGGCACAGTGCGGAGACAGATGAAGTTTTTCCGCATGCCTATTTCTTCAAAGATGGATACCTGCATCCCGGGGATGCGCCCGGGTTCGGCGTGGATTTTGATGAGAAGCTCGCGGAAAAGTTTCCCTATGAACGTGCCTACTTGCCTGTCAATCGCAAGTTGGACGGAACGATGTTCAACTGGTAGCAGAAACGCCCGTTTGTTGGACGAAAAACATGGACGGGAACGGAACTGCAATCAAGAAATCGCGATCAAGAAAAATGGCAATGCCAGTGAGTCCGCCAGGAGTGGAGCCCGGATCCGGGCGAAGAGCCATGCTGTTCCTGGGACGTTTCCGCTGGGTAATTTGCGCAGTCCTTGTCCTCGGCACCACCAAGAACTACATGGATCGTCAAGTGTTGGCGGTGCTGAAGAGCACCCTTCAGCATAATTTGGGCTGGAACGAAATCGACTATAGCAATCTGATTTTTGCGTTTCAGAGCGCGTATGCCGTCGGCATGCTGGTGGTTGGACGTTTCATTGATCGTGTGGGTACGCGGCTGGGTTACGCGTGTGCCATGGTGTTTTGGAGTCTGGCGTCCATGGCCCACGCTCTGGGCAGCACGTTATCTGGCTTTCTGTTGGCGCGTTCCGCGCTGGGTTTCGGGGAAGCGGGAGTTTTTCCCGCGAGCCTCAAGACCGTTGCCGAGTGGTTTCCACAAAGAGAACGTGCTCTTGCTACAGGAATTCTCAACGCAGGCACAAATTTCGGCGCAATTCTCACGCCGTTGTTCGTGCCATGGGTTACGATCCATCTCGGCTGGCGCTGGGCATTTCTGATCACCGGGGCACTGGGATTTTTCTGGCTCGCGGTTTGGCTTACTGTGTACCGCAAGCCAGAGGAGCACCCGCGTTGCTCAGCCGCGGAGCTCGCCTACATCCGGAGTGATCTCGAAGAAGCATCGGGCAAGATCAAAGTCCCGTGGCTGGGGCTTTTGAGGTACCGGCAAACCTGGGCCTATGTTGCAGGAAAGTTCCTGATCGATCCAGTGTGGTGGTTCTACTTGTTCTGGGTGCCTGGCTTTCTACAGCGGGAGCACGGCTTGAATTTGTCGCAAATCGGACTTCCGATTGTACTGATCTATCTGATTTCCGATGCCGGCAGCATCGCCGGCGGCTGGTTTTCGTCCCGCTTGATCCAGAAGGGCCTTTCGGTCAATGCAGCTCGAAAAATAGCAATGCTCGTTTGTGCTGTCTGTGTGATACCGATCGTAGTTGCCTACCGTGTGCCAAATATGTGGGAAACAGTTCTGTTCCTCGGAGTCGCCGCCGCTGCGCATCAAGGCTTTTCCACCAATTTGTTCACGATGACGACAGATCTGTTCCCGGGGCGTGCGGTTGCTTCCGTAGCGGGAATCGGAGGCATGGCGGGCGCTGTGGGCGGAATGCTGATTGCGAAAATTGTAGGGTACGTCTTGCAGCGGACAGGCAGCTATTTCATTCCTTTCTTGATTGCTGGTTCCGCATACCTGGTGGCGCTGGGACTGATCCACTGCCTTTCACCACGTCTGGAGCCAGCAAAGATTGCGTGAGTACAAAAATGGCGGAACATCCAAAAATGATTCTGGAAGCTTTTCAACTAACAGGGAAGAATGCACTCGTAACCGGTTCACGGAAGGGGTTGGGAACGGGCCTTGCTCTCGCGCTCGCCCAAGCGGGAGCCAACGTTGGATGCCACGGCCAGGGCGCGGACTCCAATAATATTTGCGAGACCGTGCGGTCTTTTGGGAGGAAGTCGTTTTATTTTGTCGGGGATGTGACGGACCCGGAGGTGTGTACGTCTTTGATTGAAACCACAGTTAAGCAATTTGGTTCAATCGATATTCTGATCAACAACGCGGGTATGATCCGACGAAGCCCGGCACTGGAATTCAGCGAGGAGCATTGGGATGAGGTCATAGCAGTCAACCTCACTTCCGTATTTCGCCTGTCGCAGCTGGCGGCGCGGCAGATGATCCAGAAGAAGCAGGGCGGGAAGATCGTGAACATCGCATCGGTTCTATCGTTTCAGGGAGGAGTGTTGGTTCCGGCCTATGCGGCCGCCAAGGGCGGAGTCGCGCAACTGACGAAGGCGCTGGCAAATGAATGGGCTCCCGAAGGCATCAACGTCAATGCTATTGCGCCCGGATATATGGTCACGGACAATACCACAGCCCTACGCCAGGATCCGAATCGCAGCCGGCAGATACTGGAGCGCATACCCGCGGGCCGCTGGGGCGATCCCGAGGATCTCGCGGGCGCCGCCGTTTTCCTCTGCTCCTCTGCCAGCAATTACGTACACGGACAAGTTATTGCGGTAGACGGCGGTTGGCTGTCAAGATGAGGGCATAAGCCTAGTGCAGAAGTGGATTACTTGAGTGATTCGAATCCACGCTGAAGGTCTGTCTTTAAATCTTCTAAGTCCTCGAGGCCAATATTGAGCCTCACGATACGGTGTGAATAATCGGGACGTTCTGGTTTTGCGGGAAGATGGTAAGCCACAGCCAGGCTCGTTACTCCACCCCAGCTGTAGCCGATCTTGAATAGCTCGAGTGTATCGACGAATTTTTGGACTTGCGTTTTTGTGAATTGGCGCTGAAATACGATGGAGAAAACTCCTGCCGATCCGGAGAAGTCCCGCTTCCAGAATTCGTGTCCGGGGCAGGAGGGGAGCGCCGGATGCAGAACCAGTTCAATCTCAGGCCGGGCGGCGAGCCAGCTGGCGAGGGCGAGCGCCGATTCTTCAATTGCTTTCAGGCGAACTGCGAACGTCTTCATCCCGCGAAGGGCCAGACTGCAATCGTCAGGAGAAACTGCGTAGCCCAGGAAATTCTGCATGGCTCCCAAGCTCTGGTGAAGTTTCTCGTCGCGCACGGTCACTGAACCCAGCAGAAGGTCACTGTGTCCAGCCACATACTTGGTGAGCGCCTGCATTGTGACGTCGACGCCGTGTGCGAATGCATCAAAATAGACTCCCGCCGCCCATGTGTTGTCGAGTGCGACGAGGGCGCCAGCGTGGTGTGCGGCCTCGGCGATTGCCGGCACGTCCTGTACTTCCATCGTGACCGAACCCGGGCTTTCACACCAAACCAAGCGCGTATTTTCGCGGAGCAGAGATTGAATCGCCGCTCCTACGCCTGGCGGATAGAAAGTTGTGTCCACCCCAAAGCGGCGGAGAACTTGGCTAGCGAATTTCCGATTAGGGCCGTACACACTTTCTGGAACCAGGATGTGGTCGCCCGCCTTCAGAAAAGAGAAGTTGATGAGCGAGATGGCGGCCAGTCCGCTGGGAGCAAGCAAGGTGTGTGCTCCATTCTCCAATTCGCAGACCCGGGCAGCGAGTTCCAGCACGGTGGGCGTTCCGTGCGTGCCATACGTATAACCGGCTTCGTACGGGTTCCAATTGCTGTTCACGGCAGCGGCGTTGGGGAAGAGGACCGTCGAGCCTCGAAACACAGGCGTCGAAAGCGAACGGAAGCCTTCCGGAACCTGTGCGTCGGAATGGATGAGTTTGGTCTTCCAGTTCTTGGCCATGGAGAGAGTGTAACGGGACGCAAGAAGCTTGAAAACTCGGGTGGGCGTTTATAATCCCACTTCTATGAACTCAGGGCTCAAGAATCGAGTTGCCATTGTTGCCGCGTCCAGCCAGGGAATCGGCCTGGCTACCGCGCAGGCTTTTGCCGCCGAAGGGTGCCGGGTCGCCATGTGTGCACGCAATGCGAAGATTTTGCAGGAAGCTGCCGACGGCATACGTAAAGCATCGGGGGCCGAGGTATACGCGGAGCCTCTGGACGTTACAGATGCGGAGGCCGTTCACCGCCTTGTCGAGGCGGTTGTTGCGAAATTCGGCGGCGTGGACATTTGCGTTACGAATGCGGGAGGTCCGCCGGCCAAAGGTTTTTTGACAGCCTCTTTGGAGGATTGGCAAAAGGCGATCAACTTGAACTTGCTCAGCACCGTATATTTTGCGCGCGAGGTGATCCCTCACATGCAGCGCAGACATTGGGGAAGAATCATTACTATTACCTCGATTACGACCAAACAGCCTGTCGCTGATCTTGTGCTTTCCAACGCCGTCCGTGCGGGTGTCGTCGGTCTAGTGAAGAGCCTGGCGAACGAGTTTGGCAAGGACGGCATTTTGGTCAACAATGTCGGTCCCGGTTTCACGGCAACGGACCGCTTGAAGGAACTCGCGAAAAACCGTTCTGCAGCACTGCAACAGACCGAACAGCAAGTGTTTGAGGGATGGGCCGCGGATGCCGCGCTCCGGCGCCTTGGTGAACCCGAAGAAGTGGCCGACACCATTGTGTGGCTCGCCTCCGAACGGGCTTCCTATATTACTGGTCAAACTGTGCTCGTGGACGGAGGCATGTACAAGGGGTTGTAATGCGCAACAACTTGCGGTCGGAGTTCGCGAAAAAGCAGATCCCTCGCTTCGCTCGGGATGACAAAGTCTAGAGAGATTGAGTCTAGAAAGGTCTACTGAAATGCCGAAAGCAAAAACAAAAAAGAAATCAGCAGTGAAAAAAGCGAAGAAGAACTCTGTTAGCCGTAAAGCTCCGGCCAAGCGTGTTGCTGCGAAGCGTGCGCCCAAACGTGTACAAGTGAAGAAAGTGGCCCTGCAATATGTTCCCTGGAATTCCATTCCCCTCGAAAACCTCAACCCGCTCCTGCAACGCCAATTCGTTGTCGGTCAGGAGATCATGGCTGCGCGCGTCCTGCTGAAAAAAGGGTGTATCGTCCCCAGGCACAGCCATATCAACGAGCAATTGACCTACATCCTGGAAGGGGCGCTCAAATTCTGGATTGATGGCCGCGAAATCGTTGTTAATGCTGGCGAAGTGCTCGCTATTCCAGCGAACATGCCGCATATGGCCGAAGCGCTGGTGGACACCGTTGATCTGGACATCTTCACTCCGCCTCGCGCTGACTGGATCAACAAGACCGATCAGTATCTGCGGTGAGCTCCAGAGAGTCTAGATGAGGCGACACTCGCGCTTCTGCGCGAGCTACGGGCGGACTAACAGAGTCACGCGCGGAAAAGAGAATCGTCCAGCGGCGTCATCTACGACATTGACTTGGCAGGTATAGAAACCGGGCTTGAGCTGGCTCAAGGGGACATCAAGCTGGAAGGTGGCGGCGTGGCGGTCTGGTGTGTTCACGTCATGGGCCTCCACCAGTGGCGTTTCGTAGGTTTTAGCATTGCCTTGCAGGAACGAAACATTGGTTAAGAGCCGAATCGCTGGAGGCTTGGTTCCGGCTGGAGCTTTGGGGTCATTTGTAGCGGATTGTGCTGCGGATGGTTTGGCTGGGTCATAAACCTCATAGTAGAGATAGAGATGTTGTCCGGAAGAAAACACGCGCGTGACGCTGGGAATAAGTTCTGAACCGTCGCGTACCAGGGGGTTGTCTCCCTTGCGCTTGGTGGTGGAGGGTTGGAGCTGGCTGGCTAGAACTACGGAACTCAGCTTGAGCGGCCCGGGTTTGAACTCCGGAATCGTGAGATCGGTTTCAAAGGAACCCAGGCGTCCAGTTTGATTCTCGCGCAACACAAATTTTATGTGGTACTTGCCAGGCGTAAGAGTGAAACCGTTGTTGTATTGGACGTTTTTGCTCCGGACTTCCTGAGAAGTGTTCACGGCGAGCTTCACTGTGTCCCGTAACTGCCCAGCGGGGCGCTTGTTCTCATCGGTCACGAGGCCGATTACATCCAGAGTGGCTTTGTCCTGCTCACTGCTGCGAGTAAATGGTATTTCTGATCCTGGAACCAAAAGAGAAATCGGCACATAGAAGCGGTTGTCGCTGATACGGAAATAGCCTGCCGCGAGGAAAACCGGCAGATCGGTATTGGGCAGGTCGGAAGCCAGTTCATCGGTAAGCTGGCGTTCGCGGTCTTCCTGTGCGGAGTGCTGGAAATCCGCTGGTGCGTAGTATCCCTTGCGATACTCGAGCTTGAGGCCGGGACGATTGACCTTGACGGTGATGCGGCGGAAACGGCCATCACGTGCCGGATTGCTGCTGTGGTAGCCCAGAACGTAGTAAGTAGCCGTATCCTGCTGGACCTGCGTAAATACCCTGCCGAAATCGTTGGAGTCGAGGAAGGCGCGACCGCCGGTATCTCCGGAGAGGCTGACTAATGTTTCCTGGGAAGTAGCGTTAGAGTCAAAGGCATTGACAGTAGCTCGCCCGGAGTAAACGGAAGAGCCCCGCATGCTGGCATTTTGAGCTTCGCCGCCTGGAACAATGGCTTGAAGCCCGCGAATGTCGGCGGCGTAAATGGCGAGATTGGCTTTGACAGCAGCGTTGATGGCGGCGCGCAATTGCGACTGATTCTCAATTCCCGTGCGGTCGATGCCTCCGGAGAAATAGATCAGCGATTTCTTCTGGTCCACCTTGGCGAGCGATTCCGCTACGGAGCGTAATGCCTGCAAGCGGCGATCGGTGTTGAAGATGTTGAACTCGGTGTCATCGGCGGTAAATGCCTGGGCAGTATCGGCCGTGCCCTCGGTGGTGCCCGTGCTTCCCGCGTCGTAACCCTGGCCCGACCCCGCGGTAAAGGCCTGCAGCGCGTGCTTCAGAAGGTCGTGATCGGATGTGAAGTCCTGATTGACTTGCAGAGAGCTTCCCAGCGCAACGACCGAGACCAGATCGGCAGGAGTCATCTGTTTGTCCACATATTTGAGGCCCGCCTCGGCGGCACGGTCAATTTCCTCTGGCTGCATAGAGGAGAGGTCAAAGAACAGCACGATGAGCCGATGGTTGCGAAGAGCGTCGGAAGCAAGAGTAGCAGGTTTGCTGGCCGTAGCGCCGGGTTGCGGTGTGACGGGCTTGAGCAACTGCACTTGCGAAGCCTCGGGTAGAGCAACGGCGTCGGTGCTCTCGATGTCGAAGGAGGCAATTTGCTGGGGCTTGCTCTCCTCCAGGATAGTGAAGTCTTCGCGCTTCAGATCTTTGACCAGATTGCCATTGCGGTCGCGCGCAGTTACGTTGACCAGCACCACTTCGGTCTTCACCTTGATGGTGAAACCGGGGCCACTCTCTTGGGCAGCAGTGGACACGACGAGTGTGGGCGTGACTAAGGCAGCACTGAGCAGCAATGCGAGTGCGCGGCGCGTGAACGTCAACTGCGGATTGCAGGACAGCAAGCGTTTTGTGCTGTTGGTTTTCAAGGTCTCAAATCTCACAATCTTTGTATCTTTCAATCTGCAATCTGCAATCTGAAATCTCAAAACCGGAGCCGCCCGGAAAATTGGATCGTACGCATCGCACCAACGGAGATCACTTGTCCGAAAGTGGGCGAATTTAGAATCGTGTCAATGGCTGCGAACTGTGGAGTATTAAAAATATTGGACGCTTGCATACGCAGTTCGAGCGAGCGGTTCTCCTTCATCGGGAACGATTTGGTGAACGCCATGTTGAATACGAGCGACCCGGGGCCGATGATGCTGTTACGCCGGGCATCGCCAAACTGTCCTGCTACCGGCTGCGCGAAAGCGGCGGTATTAAACCAAGCTCCCACGGTCGGATTCGGCAACGCGACAGACGCGCCTGGTACTACGTCGGGACGCAGCGTTCCGTTCGTGCCGCGACTGACGTCACCAGTGTTGGCAAGGATGCGGGGCGAGAATGGGGTGCCGGAAGCGATGGTCCAGTCGCCTGTAAATTGCCAGTCGCCGAGCGCGTCACGCAATGCGCTCTTTTGCGAGAGCCAATGCTTCTCATGACCGAAAGGAAGCTCCCACGTGTAATCGCCTGTGAAGCGATGCCGCTGATCGAAGCTGGAAAGGCCACGCTCGGCGCCAAGATTGAAGGCATCCTGCGCGACTACGGTAGATCCACCCCCGATGGAGGAGGCGTTGTCGATCGCTTTGGACCATGTGTAACTCCCACTCACCGCTACTCCGCGCTGCAGACGCTTGCGGAGGCGGACGGTCGCGGAGTGTGCCGTGGAATCTCCCAGAGAATTCTCAAACAGGAACGGCTGCACGTCCGGAATGCGGACACCGCTAGCCGTGCGATTCGGGGCCTCAACGATATCCAGACGGGTGCCCTTGGTTCCGTTGTAACTCAGATTCAATAGCAGCGTCGGCCGGATTTCTTGTTGTACATCGGCATTCCAAAGCTGCACGTAGCCCAGGCGGTAGTTGCGGTCCACGCCATAGTTGTTGGTCACAGTGCCCGGAGCGGCAGCAGGGAATCCATTCTGTAAGGTCAAAGCAGTGGTCGCAGATTGCACATTCGTCTGTGTGACCGAAAAAGGCGGCTGAAAGGCAAGCTGCTGCACAATCCCCTGATAAGCACTGGTGTTGTAGTTTATGCCGTAGCCGGCGCGGAGTACCGTTTTGGCCTTGGCTTTCCACGCGATCCCGAGGCGCGGAGCGAAGTTGTTGCGATCCGGGTTTACCAAGGTAGCAGGGAAGCGTCCGGAGTAGGTTCCGGTTTGGTCCGGCTGTACGGGTGCCACGGCGGTGAATCCGGATGCGACGTCGAGGTTTACGATACGGTTGTTGGTTTCCGTGAAAGGAGAGACGTATTCGTAACGCAGACCCAGATTCAGCGTGAGGTTACCGCGAAGCCGCCACTCATCCTGCCCGAACAGGTCCCAGGAGCTGCCACGGAAGTGGTAGTTGTTGTCGCCGAATTGTACAGAGGTCTGCTGCGGCAGCCCGAGCAGAAAGTCGGCGAAGTCGTAGCCGAATCCGGCGCTCGGTCCATTGTTGCCGGTACCCGCGGTATTCAGGCCAGTAAACACGAAACTGCCACGCCCATTTTTGTCGGTCTCGGTGTTGATCTGGACACGGCGGAAGTCCCCGCCCCAGCGCCAAGTATGTTTGCCGCGATTCAGGATCATGAAATCCGACAGAGTGTAGGTCTGATCGCGCTCGAGTAGAGGAGTAATGTCCTGCAGTCCAGAGAAATTGGCAAAGGAGAGGCCCGGCAGGCCGAAGTCGAAAGGAGATGTGGAAACGCCCAGAATTCCCAGGTTGCCGGTGACGTCGTTGTTGAACGCATATAGATTCTGCGTTGAGATGCGGTTCCGGTTGAAATCGAAACGGAGGATATTGTTGAGCTTGCCGAAAGAGCGAACATAGCCGAGGGGAATATCGAAGCTGCGTGTCGTCGTTTTTCCGCCCACGCTGGGGAAGGGATCGGTAAGTACTCTCTTTGCGTCGTGGTAATGCAAGCCGAACGAAACACTGTTCTGTGCTCCGCGGCGCCCCGGGATCGGCGGTCCGGGTGTGGCTTTGCCGAGAGTATGGTTCAGACGGAAGTTGAAATCTTTGCTGTTGTTGGTGGTCGAAGTTACGTAGTGAAAGTTCTGCGCATCGCCGGGAAGGTTCGGCAGTGGGATGAAGTTCAGTAGTCCGGCAGCGGCCGGATCAATGCTGGTAATTGCGTTTCCGGGGATCGGCAGGTGCGTGACCGGATCAAATAGCTGCACCGGGACGCTGACCGGTTGTCCACTGCCGTTGCGGGTTGTAATCTGCGTCTGGGAGAAATCGCCAGTGCGCTCCAGCGCCGTGGGCACCGTGGAAAACGCGTCGTAAGGATTATTGGCAAGAGATCCGTTGTAGTTGAGAAAGAAAAACGTCTTGGTTCCGCCTTTGTAGATCTTCGGAATGTTGAGTGGACCGCCCAGGGCAACTCCGAAGCGCTGCTGTAAGTAGCCAGGCTTGGTTGTCGGTTGGCCAGTTAACGAATAAGGCGCGGCATTCAGAGCGGAATCGCCAGCGCTGTAGTAGGCCGTGCCGTGAGGCTTGTTCACGTCGAAGCGTCCGCCGCGAAATCCGCCTCCCGGGCCCCCGAACCCGCCGCCAAATCCTCCGAATCCGCCCCCACCGGGTCCTCCGCCAAATCCACTACCTCCGGGCCCGCCGCCACGACCCCCGGGCGGACCGTCATTGGAGTCAAATCGGCGGTCGCCAAAGCCGGGTCCCTGGAACTCCATCGCCGCAGCATTCCCCGAAACTGCTACCGATGTGGTGGCGATATTAGCGGAGACTCCAGCGAGTGGGGTATCTAGAGAGCCAGCTGTGTCGGAACCATTGCTTGCGGCGAGCCCGGCGGATTCGCCATTGAGGACCGAAAGGCTCTGAAAGCCGCGGCCCCCGGAAGTGTTCGTGGCGGCTCGTTGCGCTCCGGCGGCAGCATCTTGCGATCGCGAGAGCAGAACGATTTCCAAGTCCACGCGCTGAGTCAGAGTAGTAGTGTTGATAACGGCTTCGCCGGTGATGGTTGCGAATGCAGGCATCTGCGCCTTCACCACATAACGGCCCTTTGCTGGAACCTGTATGACATATTCTCCGGCGACGTTGGTCCAGGTGGTGACTTTCTGTCCCGTGAGCGTGTTGGTAGCCGTGACGGTGGCTGCAGGAATCGGAGTGTTGCCGGACTTGATAATGCCTTGAATGACGCCGGCGGCGGTGGTGGTGCTTTGAGCGGCGGCTACGCTGGGGTCTGTGACGCTGAGAAATAAGATGCTGAGCAGGGTCACGATGAGCGGTAACGACCTATTGCCGACAGCATGGCGAGACGCGCGGCTGATCCTGCGGCAAAAACAGCCGAACGTACGCCATGTCAAGGAATAAGGTAGTTGCATGGTCAAATCAATTGGGGCCGTGATCTCTGTCCGGAGGGCCCGATCTCATGCCGCGAGGACCGCCCAGATTGAGAGTTGTAGCCATAAATGTTCCGTCCTTGACGGCACCGGGACCGTAGATACGATCACCTACCTTGAAGTCTGCCAGGGTGATGCTTTCTCCCTCCTTGCGGAAGGACGTATTCTCGTCCACTGCAATCGTCTGTGTCTCGCCATCCCTACGAGTAATGGTCAGATGGGTGCCGTCAATGGCTTTGATTTCGCCCGCGATAAACTTCTTGCCCATGCCCTCAGCAAAACCTCCTTGCCCAAAAGCTCCTGCACTGCCGGTACGCGTACCGAGAACCTCAGCTTCCCATGCATCCGTTCCCGTGGAGCGGCCGCGCACCATTGCCATGTCGCCCACTTTGAAGTTCGTGAGTTTCGCGGGCTGCCGATCTTTCATGAAGCGGGTGGTGCCAGTTACGGTCACGGTTACATCGCGGCCCTCGGGGTTCTGGATGGTGAGGGTTTGGCCATTGATTGCCGTAATTTTACCCACGACGTCCGGTCGCCGCCTGCCAGGTTCGCGTCCGCCGTCGGCTGCGGAACCAGGCTTGGAATCAGGAGGAGTAGTTGGGGGCGTGTCCTGCGCGCCACATCCGCTAACGAGGCCTGCCAGCAAAACCGCCATCATGATCGAATTCTTTATTTTCATTTTTCGAAGAACCTCCGCTTGGTACATTGCTGCAACGCATTTCGCATGCATAAGAGAGGGATGCGAAGCTCGACAGCAAGGGTTGTTTAGAGAAGTGTAACGAACTGTAAGGACTGAGGATGTAACGAATTGTAAAGTCTTGCGTCGCAAGTCCGCAGAGTCTGAAACTTGCGGGATGTGCAGCTCCAGGCGTATTTTCCAAGTGTTTCCTGGAGAAGCATAAGACAATGTTCTGTAATGTGAACACGATGCTCAAGGTGGTCGGATCAATGTCGACAGGCCCGGTGGTGAAGCTTCAGAGGCTAAAGCCCAGGCATTCGCGGGTTCCGAGCGGCACGATTTGAAGTCGCACCCTTCCCAATATCTTTGCTCTTTGGCGAGATCGGTTCCCGGCGAAGAAAGTTCCCCTTGAAGCGTGTTATTCGAATTGACAACCTTACTTGAAAAATGTAGACTTTGCGTCCATATCCCTCCATTTTGCTGGAAACTGATTAAGCTTCAAGAATAGGATGACCGCCATGCCCACTCCAACTGCAACGCCGGAAAAACTGTCCTCCGCCGATGTCAAGGAATTTACCACCAGGTACACCTATGGGACTTGGCGGCGGCAAAAAGGCTGGAGCCCGCTGCACGTTGTGGACGCCGAGGATTGCCACTTTGTGGATGCTGCGGGGAAACGCTATTTGGATTTTTCCGCGCAGCTCATGTGCGTAACGCTGGGACACAAGAACCGCGCCGTGATTCAAGCGATCCAGGATCAGGCAGGGAAGTTGGCTTTTGTCGGTCCGGGTTTTGCAACCGATATCCGTGCGGAACTTGCGAAGCTGCTGCTGGAGGTTCTGCCCAAGGGGCTGGACAAATTCTTCTTCACCACTTCCGGCACTGAAGCCAACGAAGCCGCGTTCAAGATCGCCCGCATGGTAACCGGTAAGACGAAGATTATTTCGCGCTACCGCTCCTACCATGGCTCTACTATGGGGTCGATCGCAGCGACGGGCGATCCGCGGCGCTGGGCCATGGAGCCGGCTGGGAAAATTCCGGGAGTGATTTTTGCTCCCGAAGTGAATTGCTACAAGTGCCCGATTGGCCACAGCTACCCCGGCTGTGGAATCGCTTGTGCGGAATACATCGAGCACATGATCGTAAACGAAAGCGACGTGGCAGCAGTCATAGTAGAGCCGGTCGTGGGAACGAATGGTGTGCTCGTTCCACCGCAGGAGTATATGCCTCGTCTGCGCAAAATTTGTGATGCGCACGGAGTGCTGCTAATCGCCGATGAAGTCATGACTGGCTGGTGCCGTACAGGAAAATGGTTTGCTGTCGATCATTGGAATGTTTCGCCTGACATCCTTACTACCGCAAAGGGGATCACCAACGCCGCCATTCCGCTGGGCCTCTGTGCCACAACGGAGAAGATTGCTTCTTATTTCGAAGAAGAGTTCTTTTCTCATGGACATACCTATGAGGCCCATCCGCTCACCCTGGCTCCGGCTATTGCCTCTATCCAAGAAATGAAGCGGCTGAATCTAAACGCTCGCGCCAATGAAATAGGTGGATATCTGGGACAGAAACTGAAGGAACTCATGCCGAAGCACCCATCGATCGGAGAAGTTCGCGGCATTGGTCTGTTCTGGGCTGTGGAATTGGTCAAGAACAAAACAACTATGGCACCTTTTAATACCGGGATCGACAAGGTGTCCGGTCGTCCTCTGCTGGTGGATAAAGTGTCGGCTCGGATGATGGGCAACGGCGTATTCCTGCAATCCTGGATGAGCCACTTTGTCTTTGCGCCGCCGCTGATTGTTACCAAAGACGACATTGATCACGGAGTGGCTGTGTTCGACGAAGCTCTGAGCCTTGCTGACGCGGAAGTTGAGAAGTAAGCACGCGGCGCGGAGTAATTTCCTCCTCGATTCATGAGTGTTACTTTTTTTCCGTTCGCAGGCCTGTGGAGATAGTGCCGTCCCAGGTCGCTTCTCCTTGCACCTTATACGGTCCCAATTTGTCCCAATCGGTCCGCGAGATGCCGTTGAGATCGTAAGCCACCAGTCCGTTGCGCACAGTAAGTTCGCAAGCCAGTCGTTGGTGTCCTGACAAACGCGCGCCAAAAACATCCACAAAGCCAAAATTTCCTTTCTCTAACCGCAATACCGCTACATCAGCCGGTGCACCCACGGAAAGACGGCCCAGGTCGTCACGCTTAATTTCTCGAGCAGGGTTCAACGTAGAGCGTGCAATCACGTCTTCCAGAGTCAGGCCCATGTTCAAGAACTTTGACATCACATTCAGCATGTTCTTCATGCCGGAATTCATACTGTCGATGTGCAGGTCGGTCGAGATGGAATCGGGCACAAACCCTTGGCGGATGGCAGGGACTGCCTGTCGGAACAAGAAGCTTCCTCCACCATGTCCCACGTCGAAGATGATTCCACGCTTCCTGGCTTCGAATAAATAGGGCATCACGTGACCGCTGGCATCGAGCATCGGCACTGCGTCGAGGTAGGTATGTGTGTAGATATCGCCGGGCCGTAGTTTCTTGAGTACCAGGTCCTGGAAGGGGCGTTCGGGGCGAAATGTTCCGAAGTCCACCATCACGGGAATATTCGCCAGAGTGCCCGCTTCGACCGCTCTTTCGACGGGTGTCCACTCCGGCCCGTCGTAATGTGCGGTTTTGATGCCGACAACGGTGTCTTTATATTTTCCGGCGACCTCCGCTGTGGCCTTGGCGTCCATGTCATCGAGATTCTGCTCGATCCTGCCGCCTCCCATCCCGCTACCAACAATATTCAGCAAGGCTAGAACGCGAGTCTTCGAGCGATCAATGATGCGCTCTTTAAAGTCAGGGAAGTTACGCCAGCCCGAACTTCCGGCGTCAACTACAGTCGTAACGCCTGAAC
Source organism: uncultured Acidobacteriaceae bacterium (assembly GCA_964619065.1). Lineage (GTDB taxonomy): Bacteria > Acidobacteriota > Terriglobia > Terriglobales > Acidobacteriaceae > JANXUC01. Next base: position 55,037 of record CAZUCC010000017.1, read on the forward strand.
GAAAGGTAAAGCCGTCTGGGTAGACGCTATGATCACCAGAGTAGGCATCGCGCATTCCGGTGCCAGCGTAGACATGCACGTGGATGTCGAGGAGACCAGGAGTAACATAGAGTCCGTGAACATCGATCGTCTTACGAGCCTCCGAGCTGGGGATGTGGGCCGCAATAGCAGCGACTTTGCCATCTTGGATCGCGATATCGCGCACAGCATTCAATTTGCTGTTGGCATCGATGACGTGACCACCTTGGAGCAGTAGATCGTAGTGTGCCTGCCCGAATGCAGAGCAAGCTAACGCGAAGAGAATAAGTAGGTACTTCATGAGTGGGGCCCCTTACTGCTGGCAATGCGGCCGCGCAGCACGGTTACCGAAGCCTTTGGCAACGTGTAGGTTGTCGTCGGGCTGGCTGTTAGTTGGGACTTCGCTAGTGGTCCATCAGGATTCGCTGACCCTCCGTTTGGCTCTGCAATCCATTGGTACTGCTCGCTGCCAAAGGTGACCATGTCGACTGGACCAGCAAAAAGGCTATCGGTCTTCGTACTCGTGTCATGAAATGAAATTCGAAGTGAATGGGCATTTTCCTGGTCCTTATTGACGATCATGAGTGCCCACTGGCCGTCCGGACGCTTGACTGCATACGCGGTCACCAGGTCATGTCCTGCGGGGTCGGCAATATCGCTACTCGCTGGAAACACTTGGTGCGCGCCGTTTCCGGGCTGGACCCATTCCAGGTTGATGAGTTGACTTGCAAAGTACTGGGATGTTGGCTGCTTGATCTGGTAGTCCTTATCGGTAACAAACATGCTGAACGTTGACATAGAGCTTCCGCATCCGTGATCGAGTGGCTCCGGAATATAGTGGAAAAAGTAGAGGCCATCGCCGCCCGCAGTGAAGAACGACCCGACGAAGTCTGCCAACCAGAGGGAGCCAAAGTTATCGACAAACGATTCGCCATCGCTGGAGGACATGTTGAGTTCGGAGATCAACATGGGCACGTTTGGTGGCAACCCGTCGTCTCGCCACACTTGAAGGATATGGCTGGTGAGGTGTGCCTCATCGTATAAGTCACTCCATTGAATGGTGCAGGGATCATACGGATAGTGCTCGAATGACATGAACGATAAATCAGCTAACCGATTATGAGCTTTGAGATAGGCGATAAAGCGCCCCAGCCAGGATGTCCGCCCCTGCGCGTCAGGCCAGACGAGAATATCTTCATTCACGCCTTCAAATACTGGGCCGCCTAGCTTCAGATGCGGATCTACTTTGTGCAGCGCCGTGGCCCACTGCAAGTACAAAGCTCCGTAGTCTTCGGGGAGCATGAATTGGCCATCGGGCTCTTCACCCATCTCAATGTATGAGATGGGGTATCCGCGTGCTTTCAAGTAGGCGATCTGGTTGGCTGAATCTTCCGGAGTGCCATACAACATAGAGACGGGAATCATTGCTGGCAAACCGCGTGTGTAACCACTTGTAAAGAAGAGGTCGAATCCTACCTGGTCCCCGCGATCCTGGATGCCGGTAGGTTCGTGCCAAGGGTCGACCGAAGAGCAATAGGTTGTGGTCTGATCGGGGTCCGCGGTATGGCGAATGAGGTCATAGAATTGACCGTCTGCCGAGGCAGTTCCCAGATAGATTTCACGAATCGCATATCCTACGCAGTTGCGGCGGTCCGATGAATCGTGGGTATCGCACGAATTCGAAGACTCCGACATCAAAATACGAAGATAGCGCACTGAGACAGGATCTGGATTGAGCTGGAGCTGAGCTTTTCCTCCCGATCCATTGGTTATGGCGCCGCCGCGAAAGGTGATCCACGCTCCTCTCGTTGGCTGTTTAATGGGGTTGTTCTCACCCATCCAATATTGCACCAGGTAATGGCGTGCGTAAGGCTCAGCCCAGGAAATTCGGATGGCATTAATGGGATGACTGTGCGCCAGGTCGATTACTATCCACTGCGGATAGTTAGAATCCTCCTCGCCAGTAAACGCCTTAGCTAGATACGGATTGCTCTTCCAAAACGTGTTCTCATCACCATCCGTCATACGGCCATAGCCATTCGCATCGGTACCTTCGTTGCGTGTGAAACCGCGATGGGGGAGGGCATAGCCGAAGGAATGGCGGATGAACTCAGTAGGCTTCGGATTGCCCGTGAAATACCCTTTCCCGGCAGGGTCGCTCCAGGTGCCCTGCGGGTTCCAGTGCCACGCTTCCACGTGAAGCTCCGTATTCTGGCGATAAGTGACCGTCTGCCAACCGGCGGAGAGTACTTGTTTGATCACGGGTTCGGTAAACACCTTGTCCGTGGATGCGGTGCTGATGCGGTCAACGCCAGCCCCCAGTGCTTCCGTCGGCACAAGTGTCTTCGCGATGTGGCTGGGAGTGATGTCAACCTGGATTGATTGAGATAAGGCTAGGGAGCTGAATAGTAAGCATCCTAGCAATAGTGCGGGGGGAATCACTTCAAACAGCCGTAATTTACCGTGTGCAGTGTGACGCATGAAACCTCCGACGGCAGATGATCTATGATTTACGATGTCGTTTCCAACTATGGCTTTGTGTCTAAAGGATGAGTAGCGTCTTCGAAGAACTTTTTCTGGAGCTTCAAGCCTTCGTTATCCGCCTTCACAGCACGGATGGCTGTGACTAAGTCTGAAATCAGTAGATTGGTGTCGAACTCACCAAGTTCCTTGCTGGCAACCGAGCCGTCTCCAGCGTAATGGTTTGGGAAACGCGCATACCACCAGATCCCTGTGTATAGGCTCTCCGGGAGCTTCTGCCTAGCTTGGTCTGCGCCAGACTCATCTTTCGCTCGATCTAAGTGAACTAAGTCAGGACGCGCCACCATGGTACGGGAGGTTTCGCCTTCTCCTGCGTGGAAATCGACTGCATAGCTTGACGATTTCATGGGTGGCTGTCCAACTAGGTTGTCGTGCGAAGGTCGCAGGAATACGTAAACAATATAGTCATGGGGAGAGGCGAGTTGCGCCTGGGCAAAAAAAGGTAGCAGATTTACGTTCCCGCCATGCCCGTTTACGATAATGATTTTCTTGCAGCCGTTGCGTCCCATCTCATCGGTGGTTTCTTGCAGGAGTTCGAGCTGCAGGTGGGCGCTGTAGGCCACAGTTCCAGGCTGGTGGCGTGCTTCAAAGATCTGGGAAACGTAGTATTCCGGAAAAACGACCGCAAATTCCTGCTTTGCCGCATGCAAGGACACGTAACGCACATTGATTAAGTCATTACCGAGCGGCAGGTGGAGTCCGTGTTTCTCCATGATTCCGACTGGCAATAGGCACGTCCCCTGGGACTGCTGAATGGCCTTCACGAAGTCGGCGGATGTCAACTCCTCCCATTGAACGGAAAGCGACTGAGCCAGCATTGCCGGCGCGGTAAGGAGAACGATAGCCGCAAGAAGAATTTTGACCGTGTTTACAGGGCACGGTTTTTGTTGATTGCTGGTCATTGCATTGCTCCTCAGTATTGCTTGATGTCCGGCCCTTATGGGCTAAAGTCCCCTGTCTCAACAATTCATTCCTACACCGCAAGAGACCGGCTTTAATGAGTCATACCTTCGACGGTTCCGCGCAGCACATTGAGTGAGGACCTTGGCAAAGTGAAGGAAGCGCCTGCTCCGCCCTGGACCGTGGTTGTCACTGGAGGAACATTCGGATCCGCATGGCTGTTAGGACCTTCGGAGTGCCATGCGTACTGCGTGCTGCCAAACGTGACCATCGTGACTGGCCCGGAGAAAGTCTTCGGTGTCCCTGTACTCTGATCGAAGACCAAGTGCACCAGATGAGAATTCGACGGGTCTTTGTTAATCACCATGACCGACCACTTGCCGTCCGGAAGTTGAACTGGATACGCAGTTACCAATACATGTCCTGCGCCGTCTTTAAGATCAGTAGATGCCGCGAAGAGCTGGTGAGTGCCTGTTCCATGCTTGACCCATTCGAGATTAATGATCTGGCTGGCGTAGTATTGCGAGGTGTGGGCGCGAATGTTGAGGTTTTCGTCGGCTACGAAATTTCCATACGTACTATATCCGTTGCAACTTGGGCGTATCGATTCCGGTTGGATGGGCGAGTGGTAGTAAATATCGCCTCCGAGCGTGAGGAACGATCCCACACTGTCTCCGAGCCACAGAGCGGCGAAGATGTCAGTCATCTCCTGAGTCAGACCCCAGGAAAGGTTGCTCTCGGTGTTGATCAGTGGGACATTTGCGGGGACACCGTCCGCTCGCCAGATTTTGAGAATGCCTTCGGTCACCTCAGGCTCATGATATAAATCTGACCAGGTGATTTGGCATGGCGGAAAAGGATAGTGCTCGAACGACATAAACGACAAGTCCGCGAGCCGTCCGTGTTCCTTCAAGTAATCCACGAAACGCCCGAGCCAAGAGACTCGCCCACTAGAGTCAGGCCAGACTTCGATGTCGTCGTTTACTCCCTCAAAAACAGGCCCGCCCAGCCTCAGGGTTGGGTCCACCTTATGTAAGGCCGCGGCAAACTGCAGATAGAGAGCGCCATAGTCTTCGGGTAGCACCTTCTGGCCATCGGGCTCCTCTCCCATCTCAATATAGGAGATTGGATAGCCGCGCTTTTTCACGTAGGCAATTTCTGCTGCGGCATCTTCCGGAGTTCCGTAGAGCATGGCAATTGGAATCATGGCTGGTAAGTGGTTGGTGATGCCGCTGGTGTAGAAAAGATCGAAGCCAGTTTGATCGCCGGCCTGCAGATCGAGATCGGACGCCGCATGCCAAGGATCGACGGAAGACGCGCTCACGTTGGTTTGGCCAGCGTCAGGGACATGCTTCACCAGGTCCACAAACTCACCGTTCTCGGTAGTAGTCCCAGCATAGAGCTCGCGGATGGCATATCCTGCGGAGCTGCGCGGATCCTTGGGGTCGTGCGTGCTGGGTGTATTGGAGGATTGCGTCATCCAGAGGCGGATGTATCGCGCGGGCACAGGCGCTGGGGCAAGCTTCAAGATCTCTGTCCCCCCGCGGCCAGCTGTGACTATCCCTGACGGAAAAGTGATCCACGCGCCCGCGGTTGGATTTGCGAGAGGCTCTCTTTCCGCGCTCCAATATTGAACTAGATAGCGACGGGCATACGGATTGGCCCAGTCAATCCGCAGAGTGTCGATTTTCTCTATCGCACCCAGGTTGAGGATGACCCACTGTGGGTGGAGAGAATCATCTTCTCCAGTGAACTTGCTAGTGAGATACGGATTGCTTTTCCAGTAAGTGTTGGGATCTCCATCCGTCATGCGGGAATACTTGCTGCGCGTACGTCCGTCGCCATGAGTGTTGCCGCGATGGGGCAGGGGATAGCCAGCAGAATTCCGGATGGCTTCGCCCAGTTCTGTGCTGCCCGTGAAGTATCCGCTCTTGTGGGCGGCGTCGCTCCAGGTTCCATTTGGATTCCAGTGCCAGGCCGAGCCCTGTAGCTCGGTATTTTGACGGTAAGTTATCGGTCCCCAACCGGCGGAGAGAGACTCCTTCAGGATGGTGGGACTGTAGATTTTGTCGATTACGCTTTCAGAAAGAATATCGATGGATGAGCCGAGGGCGACGTCGGGGTCGAAGGATTTGATGACGTGAGTGGCGTTCACGTGGATCGTGGCAGTCGTTGATTCAGGAGTTGTAGCGGCTGGTTCCGAAGCACCTAGCAGATGCAATGGGGCGGCACAGAAAGACACAGCAACGGCCGCACACAACAAAATTGGACGAACGAATTGCTTTGCCGATTTGTCATGTCGGCCGCTTGAAACCCGCATGTCAACCTCGGAGTGTTTTGTAGCCGCTCTGCAAGCGGGCCTAACGAAGAATCCCCTTGCGACCAGAGCCTCTGTGTAACAAGGCTCTGGTCTTGGGGTACTTAGGTTCCGAGCTTCTAGAAGTAGAGCTTCAGCCCCAACTGCATTTCGCGCATGGACACGGCCAAACCACTAATCGTGCCGAACGAGCCGTCTCCAAGACCCGTATCGACACTGCCAAAATTCGGGTGATTGAATACGTTGAAGAATTCAGAGCGGAATTCCATTCGCATCCCTTCACGGACCGTTCCCAAGGGGAATTCCTTGAAGAGCGCCATGTTGACGACTCTCGTGCCAGGCTGGCGAGCGCCGCCATACGTTCTGGGAGCATTACCGAGAGCGAAGTCAGGTGTTGCAATCAAGACAGTATCCGAATTTGCAAAATAACTTGTCCCGTTGGCTCCGGCGCCGGAAGAGTGATTCACTTTTAATGGTCCAGTTATTGTGGGTCTTTGCGTTCCATAGGTTGGTATGCTGCTGGAGCCGTTCGCCTGCGTGAGAATCACCGGCCGACCGTTGTCAAAGCGCCAGATGCCGTTCAACTGCCAGCCCCCGACAATCGTATTGAGGACCGGGTGCATATTCCCGCCAAAGTGCTTGCCTCGTCCGACAGGTAGCGAATAGGTGTAGCTGAATTGGAGGACTTGTGGGATATCGAACACAGAGAGCGATCTTTCAGAGCGTAAATCGTTCGGGTTCTGCACCGAAATGGTGCTCCCTTGGAACCCGCCACCCAGCCAGGAAATACTGTCGTCGGTAGCCGAGGCTCCATCAATCGATTTGGAGACCGCATAGGTTACCAGAAACTCCAAGCCATTTGAAAAACCTTTCTCTATCCGGAACTGTGCTGCATGGTAGATTGAGTTCGCTATCGGCGGAGAGTCGCCGGAAAAGCTGGTGAACTGCGGAAAGGGAACGTGAAATTTATTAGTTGGATCTTTGAATTGAAGAATCTGGCTCTGCGAGAGGCTGCTTAAAGGGTCGGTAATGTATGGAGCAAGAGGGTTGTTAACGAGATTGAGAGCCAGGGCAGAGGGATCCGCAGCAGGGTCTCCTGCCAGGCGCGCCTTCTCATAGTCGGGCCCTAGGAAGTTCATGTCACGGAATCCGCCGAGATAAAGATGGGTCCCCTTCTTACCAACGTAGTCGACTTGCGCCACGATCTTGGAAGGCAACTCTTTCTGCACGCCAAAACTCCACGCCTGTTCGTAAGGAACGTTGCGGCTGATGCTCAGGATTGGTCCTGTGGCTCCAAACCCTATGTCGTTCAGGACTCCCAGCGAGTTCCCAACACGTGGTTTGGGCCCAAGGTCCGGATAAGGGGCTTGGAAGGAGCGAAAAGGGTCGCTCATCCTCGAGCCCGGAAGAATATTGGCATTTTGAAAGGTTGAAATCCAAGACGTTTGCACATCATAGCCCTGGTAACCCCAGGGACCAGTCCCGGCAGCTCCCGAACGCGGCTGTGAGAAGTAGATGCCGTAGCCACCACGGATGACAAAGCCGAGTCCCGCCGAATAGGCAAAGCCGAACCGAGGTTGAAAGGCTTTGTAGAACGTATCGTAGTTGTAGCGGTCTTTGGAGCTGGTGAACACCTCGCCACCCTTAACCGGAAAATCAGGCAAACCCGTAGCAGTTAGCGAATAGCTGATATTGGGATCCAGCCAGTTCATGCGATTGAAGCGTTCGGTGCGGGGCAGCGACAATTCATAGCGAAGTCCCAAGTTCACGGTCAGCTTGGGAGTCACGCGGAAATTGTCCTGAACAAAGCCTGCGAATTGGAAGCTTTGTGTAGCCACATCGTTCGGGACTTCATAGACGCAATCGGCAATGTTGTTGCAGACGCCATTGTTACTCCAGGCGATACCTGTGAGGAAACTCGCCATGGCATCACCGCCGTTGTTAGCCAAACTACAGTCAGTAGATGGACCCGACGTGGAGGAAGTGGAAAAGCAATCGAATCCAAACGATCCACCAGGCCATCCGGGTTGAGTAAAGTTAATGCGGTGGAGACGCCCTTCGGCACCAAACTTCAACTCGTGTTTACCTTTGACCCAGTCGATCGAGCCTAACAAGGTATGCGTTTCCTGTCCTTCCTTGATAATGCTGAAGGTTTGGTTTCCGATGCTGTTCCCACCAGCGGTGCTGTACTGGTCTATATTGATGGATGGGTACTGTTTGTGCCCGGAGAGATCCATGTAGGAAGGGAATCCCAGGTCGGTCACGGGATCTAAGTTTGGGAAGTCTCCTGTAATGCCTTGCTCGAAAGTCGAGCCTCGGGTTACACCGTAGGACACATTCAGGATCAGAGTGGGAGTGAAGGTTTGTGTGTAGTTGCCAGCAAACAAGTAGGACCGGTCGTTGACCGGGCCTCCCGTGCAGGGATCCGCCGCATTGGGGAAGCAGTTGAAGCTATGGCCGTGGTGCCAGAACTTAGCAAACTTGGCACTCAGCAACTTGCTGGGACTGAACTGGTGATCGATTTTAATATCAAAGGCATTTTGAGAATTTTTGTTCGTACCAGATGCGAAGAAATTTCTGAGTAGAGTCCCGTTGGAGAGATTCGGCTGAGGAAAAAGCTGCATCAGCTTAGCTGCAACCGGGTCGATCAAGTTGCCAGCGCCGGTGTTGGGAACATTGAAAGGAGTGCCGGCCAAGGTTCCGCTGCCTGGACTCGTGTAGGTTGCCAAATTGTTGAAAGGAATAGCTGAGCGGCCGGTCGCAAACCCACCTCCATCGCTGCCCGTGTAGGGATCATAAATCTGGCCAGAGACGTCTGAGCAGTTGCCGCCAGCGTCGAAGGTGAAGCCCTTCGAGGTACACAACTCACCAAAATCCCCACCTCGTTCCGCTGCGGTGGGCACTCCTATAAAGTGGCTGCCAAATTGTTGGAACCTTCCCCCTTCGTAATCGAAGAAGAAGAAAGTCTTGTTTTTGATAATGGGACCACCAATGGTTCCACCAAAATCGTTCTCGTGATGAACGGGCCGAGTGCCACCCGACTGCTTGTTGAACCAATCGTTGGCGTCAAATGCTGTGTTGCGGAGAAACTCGTAGAGACTACCGTGAAAGTGATTCGTTCCAGAACGGGTAATCACATTAATCAGAGTCGCCCCGGTGAAACCGTACTCGGCGCTAAAATTTGACTGTTGTACTTTGAATTCTTCCACGGCATCGACCGATGGAGTGTACGTTGGGGCCAGAATTCCGCTGTTCTGCTCAAAATTGGTACTGGAGACACCGTCCAGCAAGACATCTGCCGTGGCATTGCGACTGCCATTGGAGGTGAAGTTGTTGGCCATACATCCGCGGCAGTCGTTATCGACTTCCGTGATGCCAGGCGTGAGGTAAGCCAAATCGAGAACGCTACGGCCGACCAGAGGTAGATCATTGATGAATTTGCGGTCGACAACTTGGCCTGTGACCGCGTCTTGTGTCTGAAGTTGGATGCCAGAGGTTTGTACTTCTACGGAAATCTGGGCAGCGCCGATCGCCAGGGAAAAATCTACAGAAAGATTGGTATTGACCGCGACCTCGATGCCGTCTTTCTTCTGCCCCTGGAAGTTGGCGGCTTCGGCAGTCACGTCGTACTTTCCTGGCGGGAGTTGCCGCACCAGGTAGTGGCCTTGTGAATCCGTCACAGCGTTGAATACAAAACCTTTTTCGGTATCCACGACCGTCACTTTCGCGCCGATGATCACGGCCCCCGAGGGATCCTTGACGGTCCCGGAAATCGAGCCGGTATAGAGTTGGCTGGTGGCTAGAGACGTGAGCAAGAAAAGGGCCGAGAACAATAGCCAAGCGCAGCGCGCTCTGCTGTTTGCCCAGAGTGTTACCGTGTGGGACTGCCGCTCCAGCACCAATCGTGCATCTGCCATGACGTTCCTCCACCCTTCGTTAATCGTCTTGCCGCGGAACTGACTTGAATGCTCAAATTTGGGACTGCCGGACGCTGCGATGCGGCGTCGATCATTAAAGTTTTATTAAAACCTTTTACTACTTCCAACCGAGAGGCTGTCAAGCAAAATATGGGCGGGTTTCACACAGTGAAAAGAGCTTATCACTTTTGCTGTGGTTCAACGATTTCCTCAATTTTGTGATATTGCCCAACTTTCAGATTCGAGAGCCGTTGCACGCTGCCGCTGGGCCATGAAATTTCCACATTCACGGGATTATCAGATGAAATCGTTGTCGTTCCCAAGCCGACGGTCACGCGTCTGTCGTGAGCCGACAGATAGCTCGAGCCTCCTGTAACCCATCTCACCCGCCGAGCGCGACCTGAAGTGACAGTGATCCTGGCTCCGATTGCGTCGCGGTTGCTGGTTGTGCCCTGGAGTTCGAATCCGATCCAGGCATTTTGCTGCCCCACGTTGTTCTCCAGCAGCACGGGGGCGGCATTGAGGCAAGTCATGGCAACGTCGAGATCGCCGTCATTGTCGATGTCGCCGACGGCGAGTCCACGACCGAGGCAAGCAGAACTGAAAGCTGGCCCGGCGCTATCGCGCATGTTCTGGAAAATCCCATTCAAGGTGTTGCGCAGCAAGAGCGGAGGCTGTTTGTACTTCACATCGGCGCGTGTGCTCTCGATAACTTCGTTGATGTGCCCATTGGCAAACAGGAGATCGAGATTTCCGTCATTGTCGTAGTCGAGGAATTTCGCTCCCCAACCGACGTAGGACTTGGTCAAAGCGGCAAGATGAGAAGCTACGGTTCGATCCTCGTATCGGGCGGATTTGGAGCCTACAAGAAGCGAGTGGTACTGGTCGTTGAAATTGGTCACGACAAAGTCGGGCATGCCGTCCCCATTACTATCTCCAGCATCTACTCCCATCCCCGATTTGGCAATACCGTTTTCGTCATAGGCAACCTCCGCGTCAACAGCGACATCTTCGAAAGTTCCGTTGTGCTTGTTGAGGAGAAGCAGATTGGGCGAGGCATCCCGAGCGATGAACAGATCGGTCCAGCCGTCGCCGTTTATGTCGATGGCAACAACGCCCAAGGCTCGGCCGACAAGTTTGTCGAAACCCGAGGCCGTGCTGACGTCCGTAAAAGTGCCGTCATGATTATTGTGATAGAGAGTGAGCGGCATCCCCTGATAAGCCAATTGCTCACAATAGGTGCGCATGCCATTCACTTCACATTTTTTTGGGTTCTCAAATGAAAAACGCACATAGTTGGTGACAACCAGATCGAGGTAGCCGTCGCGATCGTAGTCGAACCACGCTGCGCTGGCAGCCCATCTGCCGGAATTCTTCAGTCCAGCTTTCTCGGTGACATTGGTGAAAGTTCCGTTTCCGTTGTTATGGAAGAGCGCACAAGAAGGGAATCCAGTGATGAATAGGTCGGGGTGGCCGTCGTTGTCGTAATCTGCGACAGTGACGCCCATGCCGTAGAAATCAAGCCGATCGATCCCCGCTTTTGTGGTGACCTCTTCGAATTTCCCGTTGCCAAGATTGCGATAAAGCGCGTTGCGCACTGGGACCGGGCTTTTGCCGCGTGGCGTTTCGCCGCCATTCACGAAAAAAATGTCTTGTTGTCCGTCGCCATCGAAATCGAGGAAAGCGACTCCTCCCCCCATGGTTTCAATGAGAAAGCGGTCCGGAGATTCACCACTGAAGTGCCCCCAAGTGATGCCTGCTTCCTTCGTGATGTCCGTGAAAATAGGCTTTGTACCGGGCGCAGGCAATTCGACGGCGTGGGCGGAGGACAGCAGCAGAGTTGTGCCCAACAGAATGATCCCGCAACGACGGCCTGAGTTTTTGATCATGCTCAGCTTACTCTCGAGAATCGGCATTCGCCGGCTGCGGACTGTTGGTTTGGGAGTCTGTGCTCTTAAGGTTTTCGTAGAGCTCCATTTCGTGCGCGGCTTCTTGTTGGCGACCGAGGCGCCGATAGGCTCGAGCAAGCGCAAAATGCGCCGGTGCGCTTCGCGCGTCCAGCGCGACCGCTTGCTCGAGATGTTGCTGAGCCTCCATGATGTGGTCTTTCTGCAAGGCGAGATTTCCTAATTGATAATGTGCTCCTGACAGTGATGGATCGAGCTGCAGGGCCGAACGCAGGAACTGCTCGGCTCGCTTTTCGGCCGTAGCGTCGCCAGTTTCCGATTGCTTTAGCAGCATGACGGCATACTGTGTTTTGAAACGCGCATCTTTAGGAAATTTCCTGATTCCAGCCTCAAAGCGAGTGCTTGCGTCTTTGCTCAGGCCCGCGGCGAACTGAGCCTGCGCTAGTCCGAGAATTCCGTCGGGCCTTGAAGAATCCAGATGCACTGCTTGAGTGTAGGAGCGAATGGCATCTGTAAATTGCCCCATTCCCGCTTCCACCAAACCCTGCAATTCAAAGGCAGACGCTGAGTGAGGGAAAGCTTCCGTGGTTTGCTTGGTGCTTTTCAAGGCAGAAGGAAGCGAATGCTGGGCGAGGAGAATCTTGCTCCGGTCGAGGTAATTCGCCTCTTCACCTGGAGCGAGCTGGATAGCTTGTTCGAGCGCTTGCACAGCTTCCGTTGGTTTGGCTTGCTTGTGATAACACCAGCCCAACAAGTTGAAGATTGCGGCAGTCTTGCTTCCTGATGCAATCAATTTTTCAAGAATGCTCTGGCTTTGATCGAAGTGACCTGCATGATATTCGACTAGCGCCAGCGTGTAGTCGAGCTGAGATGGATCGGGGAACGCTGGCCGGATCGAGGCAAGCAGCTCTTCTGCGGTTGGGTAATCCTGCATTTCATCGGCGATCTGCGCGCCCAGGAAGACGGCTTGCGGCCCAACCGGGTGTACCGCCAATTGCGCTAACGTGGCGCGAGCTTTTTCTGTTTGTCGTAGATGATAGTACGACCGTGCCAGGGCAGCAATGGATTCTGGCTGTTTCTGGACTTCGTCTGGCACCAATCCGAGCATTCTGGCGGCGGTCGCAAAATCTCCCATGTTTTCGGAGACCATGCCCATCAACAGTTCCGCCCCTTTGTCATTCGGCCTCTGTTTCAAGATGATTTGAAGATTTTCTTTGGCCTCGCGATAGCGGTGGAGTTGCCAGAGATTTGCTGCAAGGTAGCGTCGCGTGGTCAGATCGTTGGGACGAAGCTGCAATGCCTTCCTGAATATTTCCGAAGACTCCTCAAGCTTCTTTTGCAGCGCCAGGATCGTTCCTAGAGTGGAGAGCACCTCTGGATCGGCAGGGGCGAGCTTGTCGGCCTGACGCAGCTCGGCTTCTGCGCTATCGAGTTTTCCTTCGCGAGCAAGCTCCGCGCCGCGCTCGGCGTGAGCTGCTGCTTTGGTGCGCTGGTCTGGAAAAAAAGCCGCAGCTTGGACACAACGGGTTGTGTATGCGCCAACGAATGCGGCGAGGAGGCAGCAACGGACGGCAACCTTACGTTGAAACCGCATGCGAACGGATACTGTCGGGGCTCCCTGCGTATTCTAGCGTTCGCCGTTGCCGCGGGGGAAGACGATTCTCTTCATTAGGTGGAGAAAAGAGCTACGTAGTGCTTCATCGAGCAGGCGAGGCCGGCAAGGTTAAGAGCCCGGCCTCGTCCAGAGCCCGCACATCAGCATCGATGTTCTATCTAGAACAAAATTTTTACGGCCACCTGCATTTGACGGTTGAAGGTTGATGTTGAAGTGATTAATCCGAAGTCGGACTCAGGATTTGTAAAGTCGGTGTTGGTGGAGCCCGGGTTGCTAAACGATGGATGATTGAACAGGTTGAACGCTTCCAGGCGGAGTTGCAGCTTTACCCGTTCGCCGACAGGAAGGTTTTTGAAAACTGACGCATCGACGTTAACAAGGTCCGGACCACGCAGGGTGTTGCGGCCCAGATTTCCAAAAGTGAAGTCCGCGGGCGTCGCGTAAGCGGCAGTGCCGATGCAGTTCGAAAGGTGGCCGCCTCCGCAATTGGAGTGCTCCGAGCCAATTTTGTCCGGCCGTTGATTGGCGCGACCACTCTGTGCGATGTCATCCGCAAGATTGATCGAAAAGGGCAGACCCGACTGAGCCCTGAAAATACTGCTGAACTGCCAGCCTCCCAGAACATACTTGGCCAGCAGTCCGTTGGAGGATTTCAAGAACGGCAACTCATAGTCAAGGCTGCCTACGAATCTGTGGCGTAGATCCCAGTTACTGTTGCCATAATCGGCGTGCCAGTTATAGGCGTTCTGGGGAGCGCCGCCGTCGTTGGAATCGCTGGTGACATCGAGCGTGTGGGACCAGGTGTAAGAAAACAGCCCTGTGAATCCTTTTGTGAGCCGCTGGCGCAATACAAAACTCACACCTTCATAGTTGGCGATTTCGTCGTTCTGAATGGTGCGGATACGCTTGAAGTTTTGATTGGGTCTATTGGCGTCAACACCACCAGGCAAGGCTCCGGGAGTTATGGGCTGGTTGTTGAAATAGCTGCGATCCAGATGCAAGCTATGCGAGCCAAGATACTGCATCTCGAAGCCTGCGTTGTGCCAGAGGCCGCGCTCTACACCTAAGCTCCACTGGTACATGCTCTGCGTGGGTAAGTATGGATTGATGGTAAAAGCATTGATTTTTCCACTTCCAGGACCTGTGGACGGAATCGGGTTGGCAAGCGAAAACGTTGGATTGACCGGGTCGTTACTGTAGCTGGCGATGGTGCTATAGGGAGGGTTGGTGATGGTCAGCGTATAGGTGTTCAACTGATTCGCGTTATAGAAGATGCCACCGCCGCCGCGGACGACCCAACTGCCTACAGGACGGTATGCAAAGCCCAAGCGCGGGGCAAAGTCCTTATGGGTCGGGTTGTTGAATGGAATCGATTGAGGAATAGTCGTTGGAATAAAGAAAGTCTGTGTCGGATCGAGGATGCGGCCGTTCCCTGTGGCAGAGTAGGGAACCGTGGGCAGTTCATAGCGCAAACCATAGGTCAGAGTAAGTTTCGGGTTGACTTGCCACTTGTCCTGCACAAAAAAACCATCGCGATACTCTTTCGCTCCTCCCGGGAAAAGAGCTCCGGGAGTTGTATCCGAGTCCGGCAAGCCCAGAAGAAAGTCCGCAGCACCGTTACCGGTGTACTGCCCGGAGAAATCAAAGATTCCTCTAGGGGCATTGTTAGCGGTACGCAGAGTGATCAGCTTGCGTATTTCAACTCCGGCCGAAAGAGTATGTGATCCGTGAGTCCAATTGAGCACATCGGTTGCTTGCCACGTGGTATCCGTCTGGTACCAGTTGGAACTCGGCATGAAATCTCCACCGATGGAAAAGTATCCCGCAATGTCCATTTCCGGTAAGCCGGAGTTGGCCAGATCGCTGGTGAATCCAGGTATGCCAAGATTCGTCCCTGCGTCCGCCAGGGCCGCAGTGTGAAAAAGATTCACGGAATCGATGTTGGTGTGCTGCCGTCCAAAACGAAGATCATTGACTAGGGAAGGCCGAATTATTTGCGTCCACCCAATGGCAAAGTTGAGATCCTTGACCGGCTGGTTGTACCCGTTGAACGGATTCAAGGCGCCGTTGAGTAAACTTGCGTTCTGGTAGGCAAAACGGAAGAAAAGCCAAGTTTTGTCCCCAAAACTCTGGTCGATACGATCAATCGTTTGGTTACCGGTATTGCCATTGGCGGAGGAACCGGCGTAGTTTCCGCCCGTTCCAGGAAGGTTAGCGAGAGGCATGTACGCCAAGGCTGCCAAGGCCTGCGACGAAAGGCGGTTTGTTGGAATTACATTGCCTGGGAATGGCGCGTGAGTCGTGGGATCGATTATGGGGCTACTCAAGTCGGAAAAGTCGCCGGTGCGTTCTATATCGGTAAGGGTAACCCCCTGGGCAGCGTTGGACTGCTTGTTGCGCAAGCCCTCGTAAGAGGCCATGAAGAACGTGCGATTGCGTCCGTTATACAGCTTCGGAAAAACGACAGGACCGCCGACTTCGAATCCAAACTGGTTCTGGCGCAGGGGGGCCTGAGGGCCTCCCGCATTGTCAAAATAGTTGCGTGCATCCAGGTAATTATTTCGCAAAAATTCAAACACACTGCCATGCAAGCTATTCGTGCCGCTCTTGGTTGCAGCGTTGATCTGCACGCCTAAATAGCCGCCGTACTGCGCGGGATAAGTGCCCGTTTGGACCTGCACTTCCTGGATGGCATCCACGTTCGGATGGAATGTCGCTTCCGTGATCAAGTTGCTCATGATGCTGATGCCGTCGAGCGATAGTCCATTCTGAATCTCGCGCGTGCCGGCCCCGATGAATCCTTCGCCCCCACCCGGATTGTCCGAGGGCGCTTTCAACCCTGAGATCACGGTTGGCGTTATGGTCGCTAGTTGAAGCACATCGCGCCCATTCAGCGGAAGATCGTGGGTCTGCTCCGTCCCGATGTTCTCGCTCAAGGTGGCATCGTCCGTTGCTATGGGAGGCAAGGCTATGGAGACTTCGATCGTCTGGTCCACCTGTCCGACTTTCATGGCAAGATCCGCGCGCACCATTTGGTTCGTCGCTATGATGACGCCCGTCTTCGTGAGCGTCTCGAAGCCATCCTTCTTAGCCGTGACTGTGTACGTTCCTGGCTTGACGAATGGGACTTCGTAGTAGCCGCCAACATTGCTGGTTGCGGAGTAGGTTTCCCGGGTCTCTACATTTGTCGCACTGATGGCGACATCTCCCACCACGGCCCCGGCAGGATCAAAGACAGTGCCCACCAGCGTGGTGGTAGATGCCGACTGTCCGAGCGCACCAGCGCTGAGACAAGCGACCAAACATAACGTCCCCCAAAACCGATTCCGCTTCATATGAGAATCTCCCATGTGGTGAAAATCAAATTTAGGCTTGCGATTGGAAACCTGGAATGAAACAGTTGGAACGAGGGATGAAACGGTGTTGAAACGTTTTATTAAACATCTAAGAGTTACTGTCAAGGAAAATGTGAACAGATTTCACACAATGAAAGCTATTATCATTATCGGAAGGATTCAAACTTTGTGGTGGCTTAAGCGGCAAGATTTACGCGCCGCTGCACTTACAGGTGAAGGTTTGGTTGTTGCAAGATATGGAATTTTGGAGTTGAACTTGAAATCCGGGATCCCAGGACGTAATTGTTCAGCGCAAAGGTCTAAAATTTCCTGCTGATTTTAAAGGGAAGGCTGGCGTTTGGGCAGTAGCTTGTGCACACGCCAAGGCACACGGCAAGCAGCAGCGGTCGGCAACCCGTGCGTGGGTCCAGGGTCACAAGGTTATGGCGCGGGGTGAGGCGAGAACTGCTCGGTGCACTCTAGTCGCGGTTAGTGCGCAGAATAAGGCACAAAACCCTTTGTTTTGAGCGTGAGACGGTACACCGAAGTGGTTGCCGTGATATAAAGCGTCTGAGAATCTTTGTCTCCCCACGCCAGGTTGGCCGGCTGTTCTGGCATCTCAATTGTGCCGAGATGGTGACCTTGCGGATCCCACACCCAGATGCCCTTCGGGCCCGTGACAAATAGATTTCCGTGTATGTCGACCTTGATGCCGTCGGGTACGCCTTCATGCTCTCCGCCGGGTTCTTGCCCGAAGATGTGGCCATTGCTCAGCGTGCCGTCCGAAGCGACATCGTACACGCGGATATTTCGCTGTTCACTATCGTCCACATAGAATTTCTTTCCATCAGGTGAAAATGCGAGTCCATTCGGCTGGGTCAGCTCTTTGGTGAGGAGGCGGACATCGCCTTTTTCATCCAGACGGTACACACCCTGAAAAGGTATTTCTTGCTTCTCTCCCTTGACCAGGTCGAGCGTGGGGTCGGTGAAGTAGATCGCACCGTCAGGGCCAATGATCACGTCATTGGGACTATTGAACTTCTTGCCTTCATAGTGATCTGCCAACGTGGTGTATTTGCCGTCTGGGGTAACCGCGATGATGGCGCGCAGAACGCTGGCGCAATCAATCAGACGATGTTTCCGGTCATAAGTACTTCCGTCAGGATCTCCGAGAGAAATCACCTCTTCCTTTTTTTGCCCGTCTTTTCCCCCGTCAGGGCGGCCGTCCACGAAAACACGATAGATCTTGTTTTTCTCTTCGTCGCTTATGTAGAGAAAGCCAGCTTCATCCCAGACTGGGCCTTCTGTGAAGCCAAAATCGCCGGCAACCTTGGTTAGGTGCGCGTCGCGGTCGGCCAATTTCCAAAATTGCGGAGATTCCGCTGTGAGTTTGAAGATTCGTGCCGGCGCATCCGCTCCGAGCGCCATGAAGAGCCGTCCGGCAGACAGCATGATGGCGGCCAATACGGATGTAGCTAGGATCAATCGTTTCACGTCGAGCCCTTTCTTAAATCCTTGTCAATTTTCATCCCTTTGCGGCGTGCGCTTTTCGCGAGTGCGCCCGATGTTCATCAAATAGCTGACGAGATCGTCGAGTTCCTGGCGGCTGAGCTTGGATCCATAATCGGCAGGCATCAAAGATCGAGGTTGGTGTTCGATATTCTGCAGATCCGATTTCGCGAAAGAATGGAACATGCCGTCCAGTGTCTGGAGCTGCAAGGAGAAGTTGTCTTCGTTCCGTGCAATCCCCGTCTGTGTTTTCCCATCGGCTATGGTCACAACGACGGTTCGTTTTCGAGGGTCAAGATTCTTATTCGGATCAGTAATGGCACTACGAATTTCATCCATCGACTGAGTCGTGGCATAGCTCGAAAGATCGGAGCCGATGAACCCCCCCTTGCCATTCGTCATGTGACATTGCGAGCAGCCGGGGATTCCAAAGAAAAGAGCTTTTCCACGGTCGGAATTGCCTGGCAACTCTACCGCTGTGCCGCGACCCTGCAGCGTGCGGAGGTGGCCAACAACAGCCTGAATTCCGGAGGGACCGAGCAAACGAAATCCATAACGGCTTACAGGGCGGACGCGATTTAA
>CAZUCC010000018.1:0-72870 GCA_964619065.1 uncultured Acidobacteriaceae bacterium
GCTCATCGGCGAGCGCGATGGCTGCAAGAATCGAGAGTCGCTCCACCGCCAACACGATGTGCGCCAAGTCTGCAATCGAGCGATGTCCGTATTGGAAATAGAATGTATTAAGAAACTTCTCAGCTTTTTGTGAGCTGATCTCGCGCAGAGACTCCTTCATCGACAATGCCGAGCGCGAGTACTTGGCCATGGCGTAGGCTTGCACTTCGGGCTCGGCTCCGTGGATGGCGAAGACTTCGATAGCCGGTTCAGATTGCGAACCATTCTGCACGTTCTGAGAAACAGTCTTGTCCGCTGTTGGCGAAACGGTGGTGGGCGGAGTGGTCGTTGGCGAAGATGAGGGTGTTGTCGGAGACATGGGCGAACTCACATGTTACTGGGCAGATGCAGTGCGGGCAATGGTTCCGGCAAGCGGATTACCGCCGCTACTTTTTCTTTTCGCCAGCATCGTATATAAAAGTAAAGATCCCTTTTATCCTATGCGATTCTTCTTAGCTGCTTCAGCGTTTGTTTTGTTGTGCTTGAGTGGAACTGTCCTAGCGCAGGCAACTGCCCCGGCGGTGCTTGTGCCGGAGGTGTTGTCCTCCGACGATATGGTCATGATGGACACACTGCTCGACTCGGTCTTGCAGGCCGACGGCCCTATACCTCCGCAGCTTCAACCACCCCCAGCTGTCCTGCCGTTGATGTCGTCCGAGCTCGCGCTACAGAGCTACCAGGCGCGTGCGGCCCGGCAGGCCACTGGGATTGCCTCCTACACCGCGACGAGCGTGATTCACGCCGAACTGCCAGAAACCAAGCAGCAAGGCGAATACGAAGTGAAGCGACAGTATTCCGCGCCCAAATCGCTTCTGTTCACCGCGCTGCATTTCACGGGCGATACCTTCGTGAAGGCCAACGTGATTACCCGGCTCCTGCAATCCGAAGTTGACCACGTGCAAAAAGAAGACGGCCCTTCCATGGCGCTTTCCGCGGCGAACTACAAATTCTCTTATAAGGGCTTACAGGTCGCCGACGGGCGTACGCTGCACGGGTTCCAATTGAAGCCCCGCAAGAGGCGCCTGGGTCTGCTCAAGGGAAATATGTACCTCGATGCCCATACGGGTAGCCTGGTGCGTGTGGAAGGTGTGCCGGCAAAGTCTCCGTCGGTGTTCCTCTCGAAAATCCGGCTAATTCAGGACTTCGCCGATTTTGGTCCGTTCACATTGCCCGTCCACATTCACTCCGAAGCCAAAGCCAGCATCGTGGGCCGCACGATTGTGGATGTTTACCAGCGTGACTATCAGGTTGTGCCGGGAGATGCGCAAACCGCGCGGGTGACCGTTCCTACGGAATAGCGCGACTTGTCTTAAAAGGACCCCGAACTTTTCATATTTGAGAAGCGGAGTTTCGCTCCGCTAGGACAGGCGAGGGCGCCTGCCCCTACACAAGCGTGGGTCGTCCCTGCGCAAATCACTTGTGAGATTTTGCGGACCAAATCATATTCTTCCTACCTCACCGCTATAATTCCCCAATTGCAATTTAAGGAGCCTCGGAATGACTTTCTCTGGCCGGGTGGCGATGGTGACCGGTCGGTCGCAGGGTATTGGACGGTCTTGCGCCCTTTGCCTGGCAAAGTCGGGAGCAACGGTCGCGGTTGCAGAACGGAATCGCGAAAAGCTCGATGAAGTAGTGAGAGAAACCGCCGCCAGTGGCGGACAGGCCGCAGCGTTTGCGCTCGATGTTGCCGACGAAGAACAAGTTAAGGCCGTGTGCAAGGCGGTGATCGCGCAATTCGGCAAGATCGACATCCTGGTGAACAATGCCGGCATCACGCACGATCAGCTGGTGATGCGCATGAAGCGCGCGGACTGGGATTCGGTGATTCAGACCAATCTGACGTCCGCGTACCTCTGCACGCAGCAAGTCACTAGCTCCATGCTCAAACAGCGCTGGGGGCGGATCATCAACATCGCCAGCGTCTTTGGACAAATGGGGCAGGCTGGGCAGGCGAACTATGCGGCATCGAAGGCGGGGTTGATCGGGTTGACGATGGCAATCGCCCGCGAACTGGCTTCGCGAAGTATTACTTGCAATGCGGTTGCTCCGGGTTTCATCGAAACAGCCATGACCGAAGTGCTTTCCGGCGAGTTTAAAGAGGGCGCTTTGAAAATGATTCCTCTCGGCCGCACTGGGACCCCGGAAGAAGTCGCGCATGCCGTGGCGTTCCTCGCGTCGGACGAAGCGGGCTACATCACTGGACATGTGCTCAACGTCAACGGTGGTTTGTTGATGGGGTAAGGCTGACTATGCTGAACGCCTCGTTGAATATTTCCCAAGCACATTCTTCTGCCCAAATCGAGCAAGCGCGGGAGCTTTTCCTCGAATACGCGCAGTCGCTTGGATTCAGCCTCTGCTTCCAGAATTTCGACAAGGAATTGGCGGGCTTACCCGGGGATTACGTTCCTCCCGATGGACGGCTCCTGCTTGTTGAGCACAGAGGTCAGCTTGCAGGTTGTGGCGCGCTGCACCGTCTCGATGCCACGGCATGCGAAATGAAGCGACTCTACGTGCGTCCAAAATTTCGCGGCTTGAGCTTAGGCCGCACTCTGGCCGAATACATCATCACCGAGGCTCGTAGCATCGGATATCAACACATCCGTCTGGATACTGTTGCCGGTACAATGGACGACGCGATTGCCCTCTACCGGCGGCTTGGCTTTCGCAAGATTGCGCCCTATCGGGAGAATCCCATGGCCGGTGCGTTGTATATGGAGATGAATCTATGAAGAACTCAATCTGCACGAAGAGTGTTTTCCTTTCTCTCATTTTTTTTGTTGCCATCTCCTCTTTCTCTGCCACGAGTTTCGCGGCCACGGGCAAACCCGTTTCCTACAAGAGCGGGGATGAGACTGTCCAAGGCGTTCTCTATGCGCCAGAGGGCAAAGGCCCCTTTCCAGCCATTGTGGTCATCCACGAATGGTGGGGGCTGAACGACTGGGTAAAGGAACAGGCCTCCAAGCTCGCGGACGAAGGCTACGTCACACTGGCGGTAGATCTCTATCACGGCAAAGTGGCCACCTCATCCGACATGGCGCATGAACTCATGCGTGGACTCCCGGAAGACCGCGCTGGTCGCGACTTGCGCTCCGCTGTTGGCTTCCTGCGGGCGCAGAGCAACGTGAAGAAAGACCGGGTGGGCTCCATCGGGTGGTGTATGGGTGGCGGGTATTCGCTGCAAACCGCTCTCGAAGTTCCAGACCTCGCCGCAACCGTGATCAACTACGGCCACCTCGCGACCGAACCGCAGAACTTAAAGAAGATCAACGCTCCTATCCTAGGACTCTTTGGCGGAAAGGATCAGGGCATCACGCCGGAGGATGTGGGCAAGTTCGAAGTAGCGATGAAGAAACTTGGAAAGAAGATTGATATCAAGATTTACCCTGACGCCGGACATGCCTTCGAGAACTCGAACAACAAAGCTGGCTACCGGGCAGATGACGCAGCCGACGCCTGGAAGCGCACGTTGAATTTCCTCGCGGCGAACTTGAAGTCGCAGTAAGCTGCGTTACATGGGGTGGCGGCATCACCGGCAAACAAGTACGCCCCTCGGCATCAGCTTCCTTTATTTGCTCGATCAACCATTTTTACTTGCCAGATGATGCCGAACTGATTACTATGCGTGTCTGTTTGGATTGTAAGATTTACTTCCTCCTGCTCTTATGAATATTGGCCAAACGATTAAGGATTTCCGCCTGGGAAAAGGAATGTCCCAGGGTGACATTGAGAAGCGTACAGGCTTGCTGCGGTGCTACCTCTCGCGGGTGGAAAACGGACACACTGTTCCCTCGCTCGATACGCTGGCCAAGATCGCTGGCTCCATGGATTTGCCGCTTTCCCAGTTCTTCATGGAAAATGGCCGCGACCACGGCTCCAAAAACCTACCCCAACTCAGCGAGGACGAACTGCGTTTCCTGACGCAGATGCGGCGCTACACGGCGCAGTTGAATGACAGTGATCGGAAGCTGGTTCTCGCGATGGTTAAGAAAATGGCAGGCTCCTCGCGGTAGAGCGGCTCTCTAAGGCTCTACCCCCTGGGGTTTGTCGAATAGCCTCTTCTCCTACTGAAGATTCAACCTATTTGAGAGTGCATAGATTTTCCTAAGTGCCTTTTGTGAAAGGGCCTGTTCCTCCTCTCTAGATGGAACCTAAATGGTCTATTTTGAAAAGCATGGCTTGAGCATGCCGCAAGGTGGCAGGGAAGAAACAAGCGAGCTTCACCCCTGAGTACACGACCTTAGCACAGGGTAACTTCCCCAAAGTAATGGCCCATCCGTGCTCATCCCCTCAAGGTATTCCCGTGTTACTTTGCTCATAACCAGGCACTTGCGTCGTGCGACGTTCCTCGCCCGGCTGCGGTAGGTAAAGCGAGGCAGATCGGTGACCACGGATGAGGAATTAGCCCTACTCGAGCAACAGCTTCGACGGCTGAAAATCGAGTACGAGATGTACTTTAATAATCCCACCAAACGGCCGCCCACCGATGTCGAGTGGAAGGTACTCTCCATTCTGCGTAAGTTCTCCGATGGCGGACGAATGGGGTTCGCCCAGCGTTTTCGCTACAACTCCCTGGCACAGCAGTATGCGGTGCAGAGCGACCTGTGGCGAAAGAAGTCCCGCATTCGCGAAGAGGGCTACCGCCGTCCGCAGGATGCGCTGCTCTCCGTGCAGGGCGTCCGCATCTTTGAAGACAAGTCCGAATCAGCTTCCGCGCATGAGGCTACAGGTCACGAAATTACTCCACTCGAAATCGGAGAAGAGGAAACTGGCACGCTCGAAGCCGCCGCTGAGGCCGCTGCCGCCACCCCGGGGGCTGCGAATTTGAGTACGCCCAGTACGCCAGCGGCTCCGTGGCCCGTGGCCGCTAAGCCCGCTGCTGCGAAACCAGCGCCGAAACCTGCCGCGCCTACTCAACCCGTCGCCAAGGCGGCAGCGAAAACCACAACCGTTGCAACCGCTGCTGCAAAGGCAACGAAGCAGCCTTACAGCGCGCAGCTCACGGACGTGGAAAAAGACCGCAAGCGCGTAGAGTCCCTCTACAAGGCGCTGGTCGAGGCGAAGAAGAACGCTGGAGAAAAACTGGGCGACGCCTCGAATTTTGATTCTTTTTCGTCGTTCGTCAAGAAAAAGACGGATCAAATCCGCAAACAGTACGCCTGCGAAACTGTGGAATATTCAGTCGAGCTCGAGGCCGGCAAGGTCCGCCTTAAGGCCAAAGCAGGGTCCAAAGCGTAGAACCCGCATACAAATTCCTGTACGAGCAGTCCCACTCCCACAGCAAATGCGCACAGAGAGCCTGTTCTAAAGCAGGCTAGCGTCGCAACGCAAAAGATATTAAGTTTACATTCTGGAACATGAGACTCAACTGCATTCGACCGAAGCGGGAACACGTGATAAAGTGCTGTGTGGATTGTGCCCAGTTTCGGTCTCGCCCTTTCCTTGTCATCCCAATTTTTGGAGATCAAAATCAGCGTGTCCCATCGCAAGCTTTGCCCAATCGCACTCCTTCTTGTTGTTTCCTCTGCTAGCCTTGTGGCTCAAAACAAGACGGATGCCCTGGACTATGACATCAAGGAACACTACACGAAATACGAATATTTGATTCCGATGCGCGATGGTGTCCGTCTGTTTACCGCCGTCTACCTCCCCAAGGATGTTTCTCATTCCCATCCGTTTCTGATCAACCGGACGCCCTATAGCGTAGCTCCCTACGGAGTCGATCATTATCCGAAGTACCTGGGGCCATCGGAGGATTTTCGCAAAGCGGGATACATTTTTGTTAACCAGGATGTGCGAGGGCGCTGGCAATCCGAAGGCACGTTCGTCGAGATGCGCCCGCACATCGACAACAAAAAATCCAAGCAAGATGTGGACGACGCCAGCGATCTGTACGACACCATTGACTGGCTGTTGAAGAATATTCCCAGCAACAATGGGAACGCGGGCATCTGGGGAATCTCGTATCCCGGATTTTATACTTCCGCAAGCATGATCGATTCTCACCCCGCTCTGAAGGCCGCCTCCCCACAAGCTCCCATGACCGACCTCTTTAAGGGCGACGACGCCTACCATGGCGGCGCTTTCATGATGGACGCGAATTTCGATTTCTACGAATTCTTCCGGCCGCAGCATACTCCTCAATTGCCCCGTAAGAACGAGGAGGAATTTGACTACGGCACCAAAGATGGATACGAGTTTTTTCTCAAGATGGGCCCCTTGGCGCAATCGGTGCAGTATTTCACCGGCCACGACCAGCTCTGGAACGACCAGTACCGGCACGACACTTACGACGACTACTGGAAAGTGCGAGACCTGGCGCCGCACCTGAAGAACATCCACTGTGCCGTACTCACGGTGGGAGGGTGGTTTGATGCGGAAGATTTGCAGGGTCCTTTTTCCACGTACCGAGCGGTGGAAAAGAACAATCCCGGTATCTTCAACGGCCTAGTGGTCGGGCCCTGGGTACACGGAGGCTGGGCAGGGCTGGCGGGGAATCATTTAGGCCACGTGAATTTTGCCTCGAACACGGGCGACTATTACCGGCAGCAGATTCTCTTCCCATTTTTTGAGCAATATCTTAAAGGCGCAGGAGACGCCAAACTGCCGGAAGCTTATGTTTTCGAGACCGGAACCAATGTGTGGCGGCAATATTCCGTTTGGCCTCCGAAGGAGGCAGAAGCGAAGACACTGTATTTCCGGGAGAATGGGGCCCTTTCGTTCGATCCTCCAACGGTCACCGCCGCCTTCGACGAATATGTAAGTGATCCCAGCAAGCCGGTTCCCTACGTCGCCTACCCGTCTCTTGATGTGCCGCAGGAATATATGGTTTCGGACCAGCGGTTTGCCGCTTCCCGAACGGATGTCCTGGTGTATCAAACGCCGTCTCTAACGGACGACGTGACTCTGGCAGGGCCAGTCTCTCCAAATTTGTTTGTTTCCACCAGTGGGACCGACTCGGATTGGGTAGTGAAGTTGGTAGATGTGTATCCACCCGACTATCCAGAACCTCCTGTGCCGGACGCCGACAAGCCACGCACGGATGTGGCGCCACCCGTATTCACCATGGCGGGATATCAGCAGCTGATCCGAGGCGAGCCCTTTCGCGGTAAATTCCGCAAGAGCTTCGAAAAACCAGAGCCCTTCACGCCGGGGAAAGTCGAAGCTGTGGATTTCACGATGCCCGATGTGAATCACACGTTCCGCCGTGGCCACCGCATCATGGTGCAGGTGCAAAGTTCATGGTTCCCGCTGGTGGATCGCAATCCGCAGTCTTTTGTCAGTATTCCTACTGCGAAAGCTTCAGATTTTGTGAAGGCTACCGAGCGTGTCTATCATTCGAAAGGACAGGCTTCGGGTGTAGGCGTACTCGTGCTTGGGCACGGAAACTAGCGGGGGATTGAGAAGTGACAGACCAAGGAAAGTGGCCGCGGGTTGCAGTTGTTGGGGCGGGAGCTGTCGGCGGATACTTCGGTGGATTGATGGCGCGTGCCGGTGCGCCCGTCGTCATGATCGGACGGAAAGCCTTCGTCGAGGCAGTCCAAGCCAAAGGCCTCTTCCTCGATACATCGCAGTTCCAAGAGACAGTCCGCGTCGAAACCTCGACGGAACTGAGCGCAGCCAAGGGCGCGGACATTGTATTCTTCTGCGTAAAAACCACGGACACTGCAGCCACTGCCCGCGAACTCGCCCTACTGCTCACGCCGGCGGCCACCGTCGTAAGCCTCCAGAACGGAGTCGACAATGCAGAACAAATCTGGGCGGCTTCGAATATCGATGCCGTGCCGGCCGTGGTCTATGTTGCCGCTGAGGTGCGGGAGCCGGGACACGTCAAGCATTTCGGGCGTGGCGACTTGGTCATCGGCCCAGAAACGGAAAAGACAAAGCTCCTCGCAGCGCAACTAGTGCGCGGCGGCGTGCCCTGCCGCATCTCCAACAATATCGAAGGCGAACTGTGGGTCAAGCTGATCGTGAACTGCGCCTTAAACCCAGTCTCGGCGCTGGGCCAAGCGCGTTACGGCCGGATCGCAGAAAGTACCGATGCCGTAAAGTTGATGGAGATGGTCGTCGACGAAATGCTTGCGGTGGCTCGCGCCGCCCGTATCGTTCTTCCGGGCATGGAAGATCGTGCCGCCGCCTTGGCCATTGTCGTCAAGATCGCCACGCAAATGGCCGGCCAGCTTTCTTCTACCGGGCATGATATGAACCGTGGTAAGCGCACCGAAATTGACTCCCTCAATGGCTATGTCGCCCGACGAGGTGCTGCGCTGGATGTTCCCACACCCGTAAATCACGCGCTATCCACTCTCGTGAAGCTGGCTGAGAGCCGGTAATCTTGTCCGTCCGGCAGGGCGCTACCCACCTCATCCGCCCCTGTTCGTTTCCGGCGATCCCACCCAAAACCGGGACTGGCAACCCCGCCTAACCCCATTCTGCCGCTGTGTTTACTGATGAACGAGACAAATCTGTTACGAGGAAATGACAAGCCAGTGACAAAAGAAAGGCTCTCTCTTCTTAACATATTTGTAAGTTAGGGTTGTTTCTGGCGGGGATGCTTCGGAGGAGGCATACCCCGCATTCACAACTCGAGAACAATTTACCGTCTTGGAGGTATGTGATGAAAACAGTTTTCATTTTGTTGCTCATGATGTGTGTTGTTGGGTGCGGCAATTACCACACCCCTATGACGGCCCAGATCTCTACACTCGCTCCCGCAACTGGAACTGCGGGAGGGCCTCAATTCATGTTGACCGTAAATGGGAGCGGGTTTGCTTCCAACTCCGTCGTGTATTTCAGTACCGTTGCTGAAACCACAACGTTCACGTCCGCAAAACAGCTTGTGGCAACCATTCCCGCCAGCGAGATCGCGGCAGTGGGCATGAAGCCCGTTTATGTGTTTATCCCCGCAGGCGGCGCCTACGGTTCCAGCCAAACTTCGAATACCGTGAACTTCCCGGTGAACTAGAACCGGGAAACTTCGATCTACTCTCGCAGGGTTCCGCCGCTCGCCTTTTCAAAGAGACGGTCATGCAATATCCTGTGTGCCGATCGCCACAGGAGTGGAAGACATGACGAAGGAAGGAACCGCGTTCCGGAGGGACTTCCTCCGGCTCGCTGGCGCTGCCATGACTTCGGCTGCAGCCTCCGGTGTTCTGGCAGGGAACGCTGTGGCGCAAGTTGGTACCTTGAAGCGTAGTGCCGCTGATAGCCACGTCTTCGATGTCCGCAGATTTGGCGCCACAGGCGATGGCACTACGATCGACACTCTGGCTATCAACAACGCCATTGCGGCGGCGGCTGCAGCAGGCGGAGGTTCGGTCGTCTTCCCTGCGGGCACGTATGCAAGTTATTCCATTCATCTGAAGAGCTTCGTTTCCCTTTATTTGGAATCCGGCGCCACCATCCTTGCGGCCGCCACCCCGCTCGATGGGACTACCAGCGGAGGCTACGATCCCGCGGAACCGCAGGGGCCGTGGGAGCCTTATCAGGATTACGGACACAATCATTGGCATAACAGTTTGATTTGGGGCGAAGATCTGCACGACATCGCCATTTTCGGGCCGGGATTGATCTGGGGTAAGGGGCTGAGCCGCGGGCACGAGTTCGACAAAGACCTGCCGCCGACCGGCAAGCCTGGTGTAGGCAACAAGGCCATCGCGCTGAAGAACTGTCACAACGTGATCCTGCGGGACTTCTCGATTCTTGCCGGAGGCTGGTTCGGGATCCTGGTTACCGGCGTCGACAATCTCACGATCGACAACCTGAAGATCGATACCAACCGCGACGGAATCGATGTGGATTGCTGCAGGAATGTCCGCATCTCCAATTGCAGCGTGAATTCACCCTGGGATGATGGCATCTGCCCGAAGAGTTCTTTTGCTCTGGGCTACGCGCGTGCCACCGAGAACGTCACCATCGGCAACTGCTATGTGACCGGCGACTACCAGTTGGGCACGATGCTCGACGGCACCTTCAAGCGATTCGGGCCCGAGTTCAAATATCACTCCACGGGACGCATCAAATTCGGCACCGAATCGAACGGCGGGTTCAAGAACATCACCGTGTCGAATTGTGTGTTCGAAGGCTGTCGCGGTTTTGCTCTTGAGACGGTGGACGGCGGGTTGTGCGAAGACATCACAATCACAGGCGTCACCATGCGCGACATACGGAATGCGCCCCTGTTCCTGCGTCTTGGTACTCGCATGCGCGGTCCGAAGGGTGTTTCTGTCGGCAGTTTGAAACGGATTCTCATCAATAACGTCAGCTGCTGGGGAGCGCTCCCCGAACTTTCGTCGATTATCAGCGGCGTACCCGGCCACTCTGTCGAGGACATCAAGATCAGCGATGTCTACCTGCATCAGATCGGTGGTGGAACCAAAGCCATGGCGGAGGCCGATCCCCCGGAGAAAGAAAATGACTACCCGGAGCCTGGAATGTTTGACACCCTGCCGGCTCGCGGCTTCTTTCTCCGGCATGTAAAGAACATCGAGCTTTCCAACGTGGAGATCGCAACAGAAAGCCCGGATGAGCGGCCGGCCTTCTGGCTCCGTGATGTCCAAAGCTCCGATTTTTTCCGTGTCAAAGTTGGCCGCAGCCAAACAGCATCCACATTCCTTCTCCAGGATGTGCAAGATTTTCGTGTATTCGGGAGCCGCTCTGTGAAGGACACAATTCTGGAAAAAGCCGAGCATCAATTGCTTTGAAAGGCACGAACTGCGCCGCGGAAGTAAAAGTCATTGGCCTTCGTCCTCGCGAAGCGTCCCCACTTGCTCGCTCCAGGAAGGCCTTTTTCTCGTGCGCACGGTTTCGTTCACCACCAACCAGTAGGCCGCGACCTGCCGCACAACTTCGGAAAATTGGGCAAAATCGATGGGCTTGCATACATAGCTGTTAGCGCCGAGTCCATAGCCATTCACTTGGTCGTGCTCCTCGTTGGAGGACGTAAAAATAACGACAGGCAGGAGACGCGTCCGCTCATCCGCTCGAATCCGGTAGAGCACCTCTAAACCGTCCAGCTTCGGTAGCTTGAGATCCAGCAGGATGACCTCTGGCATGACCGTCAAATCGCGGCTCTCATAGCGTCCGGTGCCAAACAAATAATCCATCGCCTCGGGCCCGGTGCGAGCTATGACGACCTCATTCTTGATGTCGTGCTTTTTCAGCGCACGCAGCGTCAGTGCTTCGTCTCCAGGGTTGTCCTCAACCAATAGAATGATCCCGTCCCGTGTTTCCATCTCAGCCTCCCAAGAAACCATGATCGTTCCCAGTTGCTTCCAAAAAAAGGTAAAAGGTTGCGCCCTTGCCTACCGCCGCTTCAGCCCACACCCGGCCTCCGAGCCGGTGAACAATGCGCTGCACAGTTGCTAATCCGACTCCGGTTCCAGGGAATTCGCGCGTGTCGTGCAGGCGTTGAAACGCGTTGAAGAGCTTATTGGCGTATTCCATTTCGAATCCAACACCATTGTCGCGTACAAAGTAGACCCGTTCGCCATCCTGGCTGGACATCCCGACTTCGATGCGGGCTTCGGCTTCCCGTGCGGTAAACTTCCATGCGTTGCCGAGCAAATTCTCCAAGACAATTCGTAAGAGATTAGGATCCCCCTTGGCGATCAAGCCCGGGGCAATCGCGAAGGTTGCCTGCCGTTCGGGCGTCGAGCCCTGGAGTTGGCCAGCGATTTCCCTGGCTAGCTGGCTCAAGTCCACCCTTTGCAGCACGATTTCACGGCGCACGGTGCGCGACAGGGTGAGCATATCGTCGATCAATTGCGCCATCCGCTTGGTTGCGGCGCGGACTTGGTGGAGGTGCGCCTTTTCTTCGGGTTCCAGCTTGTCCTGGCAATCTTCGAGCAGCGCCAGGCTAAAGCCATCGATCGCTCTCAGCGGGGTTCGCAGATCGTGGGACACCGAATAGCAAAACGTGTCCAACTCCTTGTTGGCCGCAACCAGCTCCGCGTTCTGGCGCGCCATTTCTTTGTTCATACCCTCAATTTTGTCTTCGGTGAGTTGTTCCGATGCCCTTACCGCACGTAGAAGTGTCAGAGCCTTGGGCACTGTCGTGGGCAGAAGTACAGCCGTCGTCACTGAAGCCAAGGCGGTCACTACCTTCACCGTTCCGGAAAGCACATAAACCGGAACCCAAATGGTCAGCACGTCCATGAAATGCGTGCATCCACATGCCACGATGAACAGACCGAACGCCAGAAACATCCAATGAAACGGTATGTCGGGGCTCCCCTTGTACACCAGCCATACAAGTGTTCCAGAAATGGATACATAAGCCAGGCCCGTCAGCAAGTCCGCGGCTACGTGCGTCCACACCAAGGCTGGTTTCCCCAGGTAGCAATAAATATGGGGCAGAAAATTCACAGCGAGAATGCGGGCCATCAGCGGCGGCCAGAGCAGAAAAGGGCCGATCCCGGCTGTCAAAACTACCGCTACGGCATACCAGATCTGCCGTTTCTGCACCGGCGCATAGCCAAACGCGCTGGGAGTTAAGGTGGGCGTTGACATTGGCTCCCCCGTGACGAGAGGAAATCGGGCCCATCCAGATCGTACCGAGCTTTTCCCTTCGCGAAAAGGTAATTCCTGATTCTTGGTTTCGCTATGCCATTGCCTCTAAAATCCACTCCGAACTGATGGGTTGACAGTCAAACTTGCCCACTCATTTCGCTGATGGGACCCTAGCATAAACCACGATGTCCTTCGGAACCAAAGGCTCGTATCCGGCGGTAGTGGTGCAGTTGGGATATTTCTACAAAATTGTCATTCCGAAGCGCGGCAGTAGCGCGCGAGGAATCAGCTCTTTTACTGCCAGGAGCAGATTCCTCGCCGATAGAGCTGGCTCGGAATAACAAAGCCAGAGGAGTATTTACGAAACTGCACCACGACCTATCCGGCGCTCTTGATAGAATCGACCACTGCCCTCATTGAGCATTCGGTTCCCATTCTGTTGCGAGGCGATCCATGTCGAAAATTGAACGCGCTATCCTTTCTGTCACTGATAAAACGGGGCTGGTCGAATTCGCCAAGAAGCTGGCCGCGATGGATGTAGAGCTGGTTTCCACCGGCGGCACGGCGAAGTTGCTGCGCGACTCCGGCATTTCCGTCAAAGATATTTCCGAGCTGACCGGCTTCCCCGAGATGCTCGATGGACGTGTGAAGACGCTGCATCCCATGGTGCATGGCGGCATTCTGCACCGGCGCGAGAACCCGGCGCACGTGAGCTCCATCGAAGAGCATGGCATCGTTCCCATCGACATGATCGTCGTGAACCTTTACGCCTTCGAGAAGACGGCCGCCAAGCCGGGCGTGCATTTCGAGGAGATCATCGAGAACATCGATATCGGCGGACCCTCCATGATTCGCTCGGCGGCCAAGAATTTTCAGGACGTCGCGGTCGTCACCTCCACCAGCGACTACGACGCCATCGCACAGGAAATGAAAGCTTCTGGGGGATCGCTCTCGCTGGAGACCAACTGGCGGCTGGCGCAAAAGGCTTTCGCCACCACAGCGGCTTACGATTCGGCGATCGCTTCGACCCTCGAACGCATTTCGCCGGAGGAATTCGAGCTAGAACCGGACAAGAATTTTCCGCAGACCCTGCGCATGTCGTTCCAAAAAGCGATGGACCTACGTTATGGCGAGAATCCTCACCAAAGTGCGGCCATGTACAGCGATGGCTCCGGCGTCGGCGTCGCCAACGGCCGGCAGATTCAGGGCAAGGAGCTTTCCTACAACAATATTGTCGATTTGCAGGCGGCCTGGGATCTGGCGCAGGACTTCGAGGAAACCGTCTGCACCATCATCAAGCACACGAACCCCTGTGGCACGGCGACGGGACCTGCGCTCGTAGACGCCTACAAGAAAGCTCTGGAGTGCGATCCGGTTTCGGCATTCGGCGGCGTGATTGGCGTCAATCGTGTGATCGACGCGGCCACGGCCGAAGAAATGGCCAAGCTCTTTGTGGAAGCCATTGCCGCACCCGGATTCGAGCCCGTGGCGCTCGAGAAATTTGCTGCCAAGAAGAACCTGCGTCTCGTCGAAATCAAGCATGTGGCAGAAAAATGGGTGCTGAAGAACGTCTCCGGCGGAATCCTGCTGCAGGATAGTGACGTGCGACCGCTTCAACCGGCGGATTTGAAGGTCGTCACCAAGCGCACGCCCACACCGGCGGAAATGCGGGCGCTACTCTTTGCTTGGAAGATTTGCAAGCACGTGAAATCGAACGCGATTGTTTATTCACGTGACGGTCAAAGCGTGGGTATCGGCGCCGGGCAAATGAGCCGCGTGGATTCCTGCCGGATCGGCGCCATGAAGGCGGTGCTGCCCACCCAAGGCACCGTGGCGGCGTCAGATGCCTTTTTCCCTTTCCCGGATGGCGTCGAAGAAATTGCGAAAGCAGGCTCGACGGCGATCATCCAACCTGGCGGCTCGGTGCGCGATCCCGAAGTGATTGAAGCGGCGGACCGGCTGGGGTTGGCGATGGTCTTTACAGGCGTAAGGCACTTCCGGCACTAAAAACCGGCTGGATCAGGGCTAATTATTCCAATTCCGGCGGTACCTGTCCCTCTGATTGGCTAACCAGGACCCTACAGGCTCGTCTTTTTCACCAAGCCCCGATTTCCCAGCGTAAAATAAGGCAGACCAACCCGGCGAAACGGCATCTAACTATTACTGCGGCTGATCTTTAAATATGAATGCGGTTCCGGGAAACATAGGTATCCTACGAATGATTCGATTCCCACGCTTGGCTCTTCTGCTGGCCGTAATGGCCGTTCCCGTTTTCGGGCAACAGGTTTTCGGGCAAGACCAGTCCGCTGCGGCTGCGCCAGCCGCCCCTGTTTCAGTTCCACCCGCCAAAGCGCCTGATAAAGCCGCCGCCTATTACCACTATTCGATGGCGCACATCTACGAGGAACTGGTCACGGTCTATGGGCGTACGGAACTTGCGAACAAGGCCATAGACGAGTACCGGCTTGCGCTCGAAAACGATCCCGGCTCGGAATATCTGAACTCCGGCTTGGCCGAACTCTACGCCCGTACCGGCCGCATCCGCGACGCTGTCCTAGAAGCTCAGGACATGATCAAGCGCGACCCCAATAACCTGGAAGCACACAAACTTCTCGGCCGCATCTATCTGCGCTCGCTCGGAGACCTGCAATCGGGCTCCGGGTCGTCGGACGTACTCAAGAGCGCCATTGAGCAGTACGAACAGATCGTCAAGCTTGAGCCCAACAGCATCGACGGCCATCTTCTGCTGGGCCGTCTCTACCGCCTGAACAATGACCTGCAGAAAGCGGAAGGCGAATTCAAAACGTCCGTGAAGTTGCAACCCGATTCCGAAGAAGCTGTCACTATGCTCGCCTATCTCTACAACGAAGAGGGCGACACAAAGAAAGCCGTCGAAACACTGACGTCCCTACCGGATGCGGCGCGCTCCGCCAAGCTTTACTCGGCGTTGGCCTATACCTACGAACAGGAAAAACAGTATAAGGAGGCGATCAGCGCTTACCAAAAGGCAGCCGAACTCGATCATGACAATTTGGACGCGATCCGGGGGCTGGCGCAGAACTTGCTCAACGATGGCCAGCTTAATGCATCGCTCGATCAGTACAAGATCGTCGCTGATGCGAATCCAGAAGACCCGCAAACTTATCTACGCATGGCGGAAATCTATCGCCGTACGGGTAAGTTCGAGCAATCACTGGACGCGCTGAAAAAGGCTGAGGCTCTGGTTCCCGATTCCCTCGAAGTCCCCTACAACGTCGCCACCGTGTACCAGGCGCAAGGGAAGGATGCCGAGGCTGTTCAGGAATTACAAAAGCTCCTGACGCGGACGGAAAAAACCGATGGCAGCTATTCTCCGGGCGAGGCTAACAATCGCTCCGTTTTCCTCGAACGTCTGGGCTCCATCCAGCGGGAAATGCGCAAAAATGACGCAGCGCTGGAAACCTTCCGCAATATGCTCACTCTCGGCGATGAGAACGCCGTTCGTGGGTACCAGCAGATTATCGATACCTACCGTGAAGCCAAGGACTGGACGAAAGCTACAGCCACCGCCCGCGAAGCTGTGCAGAAATTGCCCAAGGACCGTGGGCTGAAGATGGTTCTGGCTTCGCAACTCGCGGACTCCGGCGAGCCGGATAAGGCCATTGCGGAAGTTCGTTCTTTGCTCAAAGGAGACGCCGACGACCGCGAGGTCTACATCGCTCTGGCGCAAATGTTCAGCCGCCTGCGCCGTGGACCGGAGGCCGAGCAAGCCGTCGCCAAGGCGCTGAGTATTTCCGTCAAGCCAGAAGAAAAGATTTACGCCCACTTTGTGAGCGGATCGGTCTTCGAGCACGAGAAAAAGTACGATCAGGCGGAAGAGTCATTCAAGCGCATTCTCGCAGCCGACCCCCAAAACAGCAACACGCTGAACTATCTCGGCTACATGCTGGCGGATCGCGGCGTGCGTCTGGAAGAAGCGCTCGCCTACATCAAGAAGGCGGTGGATCTTGAGCCCGCCAACGGTGCGTACCTCGATTCGCTGGGCTGGGCCTATTTCAAGTTAGGAAAATACGACGCCGCGGAGCAAAATCTGCTGCGCGCGTCCCAGCGCCAGGAATCCGATCCTACCATCAACGAGCACCTCGCCGATCTCTACCAGAAGACAGGCCGTCTCAAGCTTGCAGCCGCACATTGGGAGCGCGCTCTCGTCGAGTGGAGCAAGACCGTGGAAGCGGAGGTCGATCCAGCCGATGTGGCTCGCATACAGAAGAAGCTTGACGCAGCCAAAGTCAAGCTGGCCAAGGAAAGCCCGGAGCGAAGATAGCCTGAATCCGGCCGCTGCTTTTCGACGGATGACAGCTCTTAGTTGATTGTCAGGCTCTGAAGCGAGGAACAATGGTTTTCTCCCGACGGTTTCGTGTCCTCATCATTTGTTTGACCCTGGCGCTCCTCCTCGGCGGCGGGATCCTCTACAAAATGCAAGTGCCCAAGCCGCAGATTGCTTCCGCGGTGGGTCAAATCGCCCCGGATTTTTCTCTCACCGATCAATCCAGCCAGACGTATCGCCTCGCTGACCAGCGGGGCCATCGTGTTCTGCTCATCTTCTATCGCGGCTACTGGTGACCGTTCTGCGTGATGCAACTGCGCGAGTTCGCGCGGCGCAAAGACGATTTCGACAAGCTCGACACCCGTATCGCCGCTATCAGCGTCGACGACGTGGGCCATAACCGCACGATCTGGGAGAAGCCGGTCCAAAAACAGTTTCCCATCTTGAGCGATCCCGGAGCCGTTGTCATTCGCAAGTACGGCCTTCTGCACGTCGCCGGAAAAGGCGGCAACGACATCGCTCTGCGCACGACGCTCCTCATTGACCCACAAGGTAGAGAGGAATGGCGCCGCGTCAGCGAAAATGTTCCCGATATCCCGAAAGCTGTGGAAATCCTGGACCGCATTCGCAACGCGAAGTGAGCGCGGAATCTTATCGGGTAATTCTCGACCTCAATCAAATTCGGGAATGCTGGAAAAGGCAATCCGCGTTGGCGCGGCATTCCGCACATCGTGCAGACCACCCAGATACAACGTGTTCCCACCATATTTCGCGTTAATCGAATCCATGGTCTGGCAGAGCGTCAGCTGTTTGTGCTGTTCTTCAAATAAGGAAAGCGTATGGCGGCTCTCCGGCACCAGATCATAAAGCGTCACGCCGACCAGGGACGGCTTGCCGGATGGACAAGCGCTCCACAACTTCCGCAGCGTCTCCATGAGGCTGAGCGTGTCCTGGCATTCCAGAATGCGAGTGTGCGACTCCCAGAATTTTCCTTCCCGCCACGGCGCGAACCGGACATGCACGCCCAGCCCGCCCGCCCACATCTTCATCCGGCGCAGCCGGACGGCGGCTTTGTGCAATAACTTCTCTCCTACGGCCGCAGCCCCTTCCATCGTGCGCAAATCGGGCGGCAGCACGTGCTGGTGCCCCACGCTCTTCTGGAATTCCTCGGGGTGCTCTTCGAAATCCGCGCCTCGCAGCCAATGCCAAATTCGTTCTCCGAGCACGCTCCCCCAAATATTCCGCATTTGCCCGGAGGAACGTGAGCAGAGTTGTTCCATAGTGAGAATTCCGTGTCGCTCCAGGCGGCGCTTCATTCGCGGTCCAACGCCCGGCAGGTTCTCTGGTTTTAAGCCGTACAAATTTGTAGGGAGCTGGGAGGGGCACAGTACGGTCAGGCCATCCGGTTTTTGCATATCGGAGGCAACTTTTCCCAGGAAGCGGTTGGGCGCGAGTCCAATGGAGCAGCGCAACGTGCTCCCCACTTTTTCCCGGATAGTCTGCTTGATCGCGCGGGCAAGCTTCTGCGCATTTTCGACCGGACACTCCCGCCCCATCAGGCGGCAAGCCATTTCGTCAATCGAGACGACCACGGTCACCGGAACGCACGTGTTCACGGCGTCCACAATTCTGTGGTGATATTGCACGTAGAGCTCGTGGCGGGCTTCGATGATCCTCAGAGACGGACACATCTGTTTGGCATCCTTAACTCACGTTCCCGTGCGGATGCCAAACGCTTTGGCCTCATAACTGGCGGCAATGCAGCACGTCGTGTCGGCGACCACCGGCACAACCACCACAGGTTGCTGGCGCAGCTCCGGCCGCACTTCCTGCTCCACGGAAGCAAAGTAGGAGTTCAAATCCAGAAAGAGCCATTGCACTCGTTCGCCTTCAGTCATTGCCATCTCCCGCGCGGAGAAGTATTCTACCAAAAGCGAATAAAAAGCGA
The DNA here is from genome assembly GCA_964619065.1 of uncultured Acidobacteriaceae bacterium. Classification (GTDB taxonomy): domain Bacteria; phylum Acidobacteriota; class Terriglobia; order Terriglobales; family Acidobacteriaceae; genus JANXUC01. The sequence continues at coordinate 18,801 of CAZUCC010000018.1, forward strand.
AATAACGCGTTGAACGCTCGTGTTTTCAAGGTGTCAAGCTCATGCGCCACATTCAAAAACTAGGAAACTTGCCGCGCTGCTACACTCACCCCATGCTGACCGATTACGCGGTGCGGGTAGAGAATTCGCGAGGACGGCGTCACCCCGAGCTTCCGCATCCCTACCGCAATGATTTCCAGCGCGACCGTGACCGCGTGGTCCACGCGCGTGCCTTCCGCCGCCTGGAAGCCAAGACGCAGGTTTTCTCCCGTCGCTATTCGGACCACTTCCGCAACCGGCTCACGCACACCATGGAAGTGGCGCAGATCGCGCGCACCATCGCCGCGCAACTCGGCCTCAATGTGGATCTGGTTGAAGCCCTTGCCCTGGTCCACGACGTGGGACATCCGCCTTTCGGCCACGCCGGCGAACGTGCCCTCGATGTTGCCATGCAGGAGCACGGCTTATTCTTCGATCACAATCTGCACGCCCTGCGCATCGTGGAGGATTTCGAAATGCGCTATGCTGCGTTCCGCGGGCTAAACCTTACGTTTGAAGTTCGGGAAGGCATCATCAAGCACTCCCGCGATTACTCAGCCCAGGAGCACCCCGAGTTGGCGGAGTATCTTCTCGACCGGCGCCCGCCGCTGGAAGCACAGCTCATTGACCTGGCCGATGAAATTGCCTACAGCACCGCCGATCTTGACGACGGGTTCGAAGCGCATCTGCTTACGCTCAAGAACATTCGCGCTGGGCTCCCGGTCTTTGAAACGCTCTTCCGCGAGGTGGACGCTGTCTATCCCACCGCTCCCGACAAACTCAAATTCAACGAAGCTCTGAAGCGGATTCTCGATCGATTTGTAACCGGACTCATCGAAGGCACATCGGCGCGTGTGAAGCGTGCCGAGGTTCACAGCGTGGACGATGTCCGCCAGCATCCGGAACGACTGGTTGGTTTCGAAGACGAAGTGGACCGCGACCGTGCCGCCTGCAAGAAATTCTTGTACGCGAATCTTTATTTCAGCAAAGCTCTCGAACCGGAAAAGGAAGAAGCCGAGCGCGTCATCCGCGAGCTCTTCGGGCACTGGATGCGCCGTCCCAGCGACCTGCCCTCCGCCTATCGCGAGAAATCCCGCGTGGAACCGCTTCCGCGCGTCATCTGCGACTACCTAGCGGGCATGACTGACCATTTCATTCTGGAGCAGTACGATAGGTTTTGCGGCTGACAGGTTAAGGCAGACATTCCTGTCCGCCGCCCTTGTCTGCTTGCATCTCTCTACTGTGCCTCCGCCACCGCGGCCACCACATCGAACAGAATCCGCGGACCCCGCCGTAGCTCCTCTACGCGAATCCGCTCATCATTGCCATGCTCGGAGTTTCCTTCCGACGCCGTCGCTGTATAGGCGGAATATCCATAGGCATGAATTCCCAACGGCCGGTAGCGCTGGTTCTCCGTATATCCGCTCGTGATTTTGGGCACCACCGGCACTCCCGGAAAATAATGCCCGCTCACGTTGCGAATCGCAGCATACAACTCGGTGTCGATGCCCGCTTGATTTGCGAGCCGAAATTCCTTGTTCTGCGGTTCGATGGTCACGTTCGAATCCCCCACGACTTTTCGGATCGCCTCCAGAAACTCCTGTGGATTTTCGCCCGGCAACATGCGTACATCCAGGTTCGCCCACGCTTCCGGCGGAATGACGTTGGTTTGTTCCGATCCGCCCATCATGGTCAGAGAGATCGTTGTACGCAGCAGAAAATTCGTGGACTCATCCCGCTCCAGAGACTCGCGGAATTTCTTCTCTTCCAGAGCATGTTTGAGATCGCGGAACTGCTTGGCCCGCTCCGGCGTTTCATAGACGGCCATCTCGCGGAAATATTCCTCCACCACAGGCGTCACCCGCAGCGGGGTTTCGAAACGGGATATTCGATCCAGCGCGCGAATCAGCCGGTTTGGCGCCGACTCCGCAATGGGACGCGATCCGTGCCCAGGCCGTCCATGCGCCACCACGTGCAGCCAGAACGGCGACTTCTCCGCCACGTCCACGCCGATGAAGCGGACTTTCCCGTCGTCCAGAAGATTGTCGCCGCCTTCATTGATCAGGAACTCCGCGTCGCCAAACAGTTCCTTCTTGTTGGCGATCATCCAATCCGTGCCTGTGCCTAAAGCTTCTTCGTCGCTGACCGCCAGGAAGAGTACGTCGCGATCCAGAGCCACCTTCTCCCGCTTCAACATAACCAGAACGATGAGTTGCGCCAGCCCTTCGTCTTTCATGTCCTGCGCCCCGCGCCCGTACATCACGCCATCCAGAACTTGCGCGCTGAACGGAGGCACCCGCCAATGCGAGGGATCACTCGTCACCACATCCATATGGTTCAACAGGATAAGGGGACGCTTTGGATGCTCCGTCGTATGGGGAAGCCGTGCCAAAAGATTGGCACGCCCTGGCGCATACTCAAAGACCTGGGACTCAATTCCCTCCTCGTCCAGAATCTTCTTCAACCACGCAGCAGCCCGCCCTTCGTTCCCGGGAGGGTTGGTCGTATCAATCTGCAGATACTGCTGCATCCACTTCACAGCCAGATCGGAATATTGATCCCTCCGCTCCTGAGGGATGGCGTCACTCGCCAGGTGCACCGGCTTCGCCTCGGATGGCGCCGCGTGGCCCCAGCCGACTGCCGGCAATGCGTAAAGCACACAAAACACAGCAGTAAGAGCTGCTCTACTGTGAAAATAGCGGCCCATGCGACCTCCCGGCTCCTGCCCTCAGGCAAGCCGTAGATTTTATATCAGTTTTCGGCAAATTTACCGTGCGCAAGGCTTTTCCCCTGGGAAAACCCTCCCCCTGTGGGTTAAAGTATCCTTGTAAAACAATTAGTTACAGACTTTCGTGCCTAAGGTGAGTTTGGCATTTCACATGATATTCACCTTAAGGTCGGACAGATGACAGGAACTCTGTCCAGTCACAAAGATCAGATGTAAGGAATCAAGCAGTTATAAATCATAGCCTTAAGCAGGCTTTTGCGGAGGAGTTGCTTAGACTCCCCCCTCTCTCGGAGGAAACACCATGAAGAATCGTATCGTAGCTATTCTGTTCGCTGCGCTGTTCGCGCTGCCGGCAATCGCCCAGACCACCACCACTGCCGCGCCTGCGGCAGCACCTGCTACTACAGCGTCCAGCAACGCCACTGGCAAGCAGCCCCTGACCATCGAAACCAAGGAAGGTTTCTGGGGACGCGTCAACCCATTTGCCCGTAAGAAGTACGTACAACGGCAGTTGCACCCGGTCGCAGACCGCCTGAACGAGCTCGATGAGCTCACCGCTGGCAACACGCGCTCGATCAAGGATGTCGATGGACGCGCCCAGGCTGGCATTAAGCTGGCTGCCGACCGAGCCAACGAAGCCGACCAACATGCGATCGATGCAGGCAACCGCGCCAACGCGGCCCAGACCACCGCGCAGGCCGCCAATACCCGCCTAACGGGCGTCGAAACCGCTGTAGGCAACATCGACCAGTATCACCCCATCAACCAGGCTGAAATCCGCTTCCGCCCTGGCCAAAATGTGCTGAGCAAGGCTGCCAAAGAAGCCCTCGACGGCATGGCGACCACACTGAAAGATCAGCGCGGTTATGTCGTTGAAGTGCAGGGCTTTTCTTCCGGTCACGGACAGACTGCCATCTCCAATTCGCAGAAGATGGCCGACGCCGTCGTCCGCTACCTCGTTCTGAATCATGAGATTCCGGTCTACCGGATCTTCGTAGTCGGAATGGGCAACGCTCCAAAGACGGACGCCGACGGCAAGCCGATCCGCATCAGCGGCGGCCGCGTTGAAGTCAGCCTTCTCAAGAACAACCTCGACCAGCTCGCGTCTGGAGCCGCCCCCGCGGAACAGCCACAAGCTAAGTAGGTTGGCAGTAGGTTTGTCGCTCGGACAATCCTCCCCGTCCAAAGAGAGCCTCTCACAAGAGAGGCTCTTTTGTTTGCCACTGCCAGGATATTGAGCACTACTTTACCGGCACACCCACCAGCGTTGCCAAGCGGCCCACGGGATAGAGCCCCAGTCGTAGATCGCGGTATGGCGAGCGATCGTAGAAGAAGCTCAGGCGCGCATAGGAGTTGCCGGCAAAGTCCTTATCTTCTGCCAGTTTCTTTTCGAATTCCGCCTTTAGCGCAGGGTCTTTGGCGAGCATTTCGTGCGCCAGTTGCTCCAGCACATAGGGTTCCCCGTATTCTTTCTGCTCGAAGATGGCGTCGAAGAATCCCCATTGCACCGCGGAATCCGGCGCGTCCGGTTCCAACCAGTGAACGACAACCTTGCCAAGTCGCTGATCGAGCGGTACCACCATGGAGCCTGTGGGATACAACACCTTTTCTTTCGTGGCCTTGCACATCGGCTGATAATGGCTACTGTCCACGTTGAAATCACCGATCGCCATGGGATGCCGTCCTTCAAAAAGCACATTGTGCCAATGCGGATCGCACCGATATGTCTCGACCTCCTCCTCCCACGCAGCCGTTGTAGCCTGCATCTGCACGCCGTGCGCGCGCAGCACTTCGATCACCCGCGTCCACTGCCCAGGAACGATGTACGCCAGCGGAGGCGCTACGGTAAGCGTAGCTTGAAAGTCGTTGTACACCGGGAGGTCGATGTTCTCCGCTTCATGCGTGTACTGGTTCCACACCGCGCCCGAAACTTCACTCAGTACCTGGTTGCGCTTGTATCCGAGATAATGGAACGGTGTCGAGCGATCGCTGGGAGATGTGCGCAGCGCCATCTTCCGCCCCGGGTCATACGTCTTCCCCACCGTGATTGTCGCCGCGTCGGCGGCGCGATTCATCTTCACCAGCTTGTCGGCATCGGCGTTCACTTTTTCCAAAATGGCGCGCAGTAATTCATAATTCCCCCGCACGCGCATTTTGTAGTCCTTCAACATGTGCATCTCGACCAGCAAGCCCGGCCGGTTCTGCAGAATCATGTAGCCGGTGGAATACCGGGGATCATCCTGCGCCATCTTTAAGCCCTTCAGCGGATTGGCCTCCCCCACTCCCACGTAGAGCCCGATTAAATGACCGCTATCGTTAACCGACTTTTCAATGTACGGACGCAACTCGTCGTGTTGCCACGCAGCCAGCAACGGGTCCACATCGGGACCGAAGTCGATGGAGTAAGTGACGTCATATTGGTAGTCCGCCCCATCGGTCACATGGTCATCAATGAAGAAGTCGGGCAGCCACTTCGTGAAATATGCCAGGAATTGCCGTGTCTCCACGGCGTCGGCCTTCATATAGTCGCGATTCAGGTTCAGATTGTTGGACTGCGTACGCCAGCCCATCTCCTCGGGCCCATTCTGGTTGATACGGTTGTAGCGGGAAACGCGCTCGTGGCCGTCGATGTTGTAGACGGGCACAATGATCACCACGGCTTTCTCCAGCAGGTTTGCACGCGTCTTGGTTACCACCATGTCGCGCAGCAGGGCCAGAGAGGCGTCTTTACCCTCGATCTCGCCGGCGTGGATGCCGTTCTGAATGTAGACCACCGGCCGGTCGGCCTTATGAATGGCAGCGGGATCGAAGACTCCATCCTTGGACACCACCACGCCCACCAATTCGCGCCCTTCTCCCGTTTTTCCCCAAGGTTCAATCTTGACCTGCTTGGGCGCCGCGGCAACCACCCGGCGGATGTATGCCAGGGTCTCGTCATACAGGGGGGTGCAGCGGTAGTCGCAGATTTCCGTAGGCGTACGCCACTCCGCGGGAGCAGGCGGCGGCGTTTTGCTTTGCGCCATGACAAATGGAGAGAGGAGTGGAGAAATAGTCCACGTGAGGACTGCGAGCAGGGCCGAGTGAGTCTTCATGATTCCTTTTCGTGATCGTTCGACATCATAAACCGAAGATCATCATAGGCGAACAAATGGCGAATTGGCAATACCGCAAAACGCCACGCTGGAGCGGAAGTGGCTCCATCGTCCACGAGAGTGAATTTAGTAGTAACCTATTCTTGAGATCCGCAGCAGTCTTGACCAGAAACCTGCAAAGAACTAAGGGGTTTGACGATTCGCACTTACGTTGTCCTATTGTGGCTGTTAGTGCTGTCCCTGGGCGCGGCGCCTTCCTCCGTCAAGGGGGCATCCGCCATCAGTGAGCCTCCTGCGTGGGCTTATCCCGTTACTCCACCTGACTTCAAACCCCTCCCTGACGATGGCACGATCCGGAAGGTTCCGGACAGCCGCGCTGGATACACACTGACGCAACTGCGCGACCGATTTCTGGCGCCCGACTGGCACCCGGGAGACCACCCCGAAATGCCGGGTGTCGTTGCCCATGGCCGAAAACCGGATGTTTTGGCATGCGGCTTTTGTCATCGGGCGGATGGACCCGGAGGCCCGGAAAATGCAAGCCTCGCTGGTTTGCCCTATGCCTACATCGTGCAACAGATGTCCGATTACAGAAGTGGGCTCCGATCGACCGCGCTTCCCAACCGCTTACCGCAAGCCTTGATGATGGCCTTGGCTAAGGCGGCTACGGAAGAGGAAATCCGGCAAGCAGCCAGTTACTTTTCTTCGCTGAAGCCCCGGCAGAACATTCGAGTAGTCGAGACCAGCCGGGTGCCGAAAACGTATGTTGCCAACTGGTTTCTGGCGGTGCGGGAGAGCGACGAAAGTGAGCTGCTCGGAGAACGGATTGTCGAAACTCCGGAAAATCTGGAGCATTTTGAAAGTCGTGACACACACGCAACATTCATCGCCTATGTCCCGCCCGGCAGTATTCGCAAGGGCGCCATCATTGTGAGTGGAGAAAGAGCTGGGGAAATCCCAGCATGCACCCTCTGTCACGGCAAGAACCTTAAAGGCCATGACTTAGCGCCCTCCATTGCGGGCCGTTCCCCGAGTTACGTGGTAAGGCAGTTGTACGACATACAAACCGGGGTCAGGGCTGGGAAGGGTGTGGCGCTCATGAAGAAGGCCGTCGCCAAGCTGAACCAGGACGACATGATTGCCGTCGCTGCCTACCTGGCATCTTTGAAGCCTTGAAGCCAAAACTGGGACGCCTGGGAGGCACGGGTTTTTCTGTTCCATTCCAGCCCAGCGATTGAGAAAATTCCAGGAGCTTCGGGCCGTGCGGCGTGGCAAGAGTTTCTTGGCTTCGGCGCGGGCCCAGAAAGCCTGTCGGGATGGCTACTCCACGCACAATGCCCATCGCCCATCGCATCGAGATGCGGGGAGAGTCGATGCGCAAGAAACGCAATCCCGCGCGGGATGACAACGACGAGAAGAAGGAATAAAGTTGTAAAAGTTTGACCTCGACTTTGCGGACGGTGTTAGTACGACTCCTTTTGTCGGACACAGACTGCGTCCGATGGGGAATTTTGAGCCTAATCGCAACGACGAAGGGGTACCCAGCGTCCCAGACAACATTATTTCGCCGGTGATAGCGTCAGTTGTTTGGCGTGAGATCATTCTTATGACCGGAACCAGGAACAGGTCCGGGATTTTCACCTTGGTACTTGCCGCCGCATGTCTCGCGCTCCCGTCATGCGGAGGACGGTCGAGTGCGCCAAGCTTCCCCTTGACCGTCATGCCAGGGGGAACGGGGACGGGCAAGGTATCGAGCAACCCGAGCGGAATCAGCTGTCCGCCAGCGTGCAGCGCAAATTTCGCAAGCGGCGCAACCGTAAACCTGACACAAATCGCTAGCTTCGATTCGTCGTTTGATGGCTGGAGCGGAGGTTGCAGCGGGGCCGGGAGCTGCAGCGTGACCATAAGCGCAGTCGAATCGGTGACGGCCACCTTTTCGGGAAAGACGCCCACCTTTACCCTGCTATATAAGTTCGCTGGTGGGTCCGACGGAGCCAATCCCTCCACTGTGACAATGGTTAGGGACGGGCAAGGTAACCTCTATGGCACAACCCATTTTGGCGGTGATCTAGACTGCAACATCTCTCTTAATCCAAGCTGCGGGGTTGCATTCAGGCTAGACGCCGGAGCTAACTTGACCCCAATTCATATCTTCGAGGGAAACGGGGCGTCCCCGCCGGGAGCTCATGGGAACGGGTTAGTGCTGGACGGGAGTGGCAACTTGTATGGCACTGCGGATCTCGGCAACCTGGGGCACGGATTCGTTTTCCAACTTGACAAGAATGGCGCGTTTACGGATTTGTACGATTTCGCGGCAGGCTCCGACGGGGATGTCCCAACCGGATATCTGTTCCGGAATGCAGCGGGGACCTTATACGGCACAACCTTAGGCGGAGGTGGCAGCAGTGATCCCTTGTGCCCTAACGGGCAAGGTTGTGGAACGGTGTTTGAATTGGGACCGACTGGTCAATACAAAGTGCTGTATTCCTTCCTGAGCAATGCGGACGGAACGCCGCCGCAAACTGTGATTGGCGATGTCACGGGCAACCTCTACGGCACCACCTTCCAAGGCGGCCAAGGATGCACGCAGGCACTGGGGTGCGGAACAATCTTCAAACTCAACACGTCCGGCAAGAAAACTGTCCTCCATGCTTTTACGGGTGGACCGGATGGCAGTCTTCCCGCAGGCGGCCTGGCGCTGGACTCGGCTGGCAATCTCTATGGCAGCACCTTGGGTGGAGGCGATCCCACATGTCCGTACACTGGCACGGGACCAGGGTGCGGGGTTGTGTTTAAAATCGACAACAAAGGCGTGGAGACCGTTTTGCATACCTTCCATGGCGGTTCAGACGGAGGGTTCCCCGGCTCCCTGATCCTCGATGCGGCCGGATATCTCTATGGGGTCACAGGTGCGGGCCCAGGCGGGGGCGCCACCTGCGGACTCGTCTTCAAGATTGATCCCTCGGGGAATTTGACCAACCTACACACGATTGCAGGGGGATCCGAAGGTTGCGGCGAAATCGGCGCGCTCGTTCCAGACACAGCTGGCAACCTCTACGGCGCTAGCGCAACTGGTGGCGACCCTAACTGTGGCTCCTGCGGAACCTTGTGGGAGATCATATTCGTAGCGCCACCCGGACGTTAGTTGAAATCAGATCGCGCTTAGAATGCCTCACCGAAGGGCCGCCTGTACCCAGTAGCGACCTCATCCGACACCACAGCATGCAAGGTCAAGCCTTCCCTATTCCAAACGTGGTGATGAACGCCACGGGCGCGATCCTGCCGGAGCAGGACATCGAGTATCGCCCTTACGGCGAGCAGGAGATGCACATCATTGACGACTGGGCACCTATTTTTGCGGTATCATTAGGCGAACAAAAAGCGAATCTACATGCCTACACTCCCTCTCTTCCCCGACTCAGCGCCCGACTCCGGCCCCGCCCCTCTTGTCGGCATTGCCCGCCTCGCAGCCCACGCCGACCCTCTCCGGGAGGGTCACCACATCGAGTACTTCTCTCTCCCCGCGCGTTCGCTGCTCAGCCGCGTCACCTCCGCCCGCCGCCACCCTTTCCAGTGGTCCATCAACCCCTATCGCGGATGCGAATTTGCCTGCAAATACTGTTACGCGCGCTACACTCACGAATTTATGGAGCTGCGCGATCCTCTTGCCTTCGAGCAGAAAATCTATGTCAAAGAACAAGCCGCATGGCTGCTCCACCAGGAACTGAAGAAAGTCCGCCCGGGCGAAGGCATTGGTATTGGCACCGCCACCGATCCCTACCAGCCCGCCGAGCGCCGCTACAACGTCACTCGCGCCATTCTTGAAGAGATTGCCCTCCACCACGGACTGCGTCTCGGCATCATCACCAAGTCCGATCTCATAGTTCGGGATGCGGAACTTCTTCGCGAAATCTCCCGGCACAACAGCCTGCACGTCAGCCTCACTGTTACCACCGTGAACACGCAACTGGCCCGCATTCTCGAACCCCGCGCCCCGCGCCCCGATCTCCGCCTGGCGGCCGTCCTCCAGCTCAACCTAGCCGGCATTTCGGTCGGAGTGAATTGTGCTCCTGTGCTCCCTGCAATCACGGATTCCCCCAGTGACCTTAGCGCGCTGGTTCTTGCTGCGAAAGAGGCGCATGCAAGATCGATCTTTGCCGGGCCACTCTTTCTCAAGCCCTGTGCCGCTGCCGTTTTTCTTCCTTTCCTGGAAAAGGAATTTCCTCACCTCGTCGAGTCCTATCGCCAGCGCTACGCTCACTCCGCGTTCCTTCCTTCAAACTACGGCAAGCGGATCAATCACCTTCTCGCGGCGCTTCGCAAGAAGCACGGCATGATCGCGGGCCCCCGTTCCGATACGCGATTTGGCGTGGACTTTGCGATTCAGGATTCTTTGTTTTAGGGAAGGCAAATCTGCCGGAAGCAAGGAGAAAGCCAACTCTTTGGAGAGCTAAGCTTTAGTCATTCAACCCGGAAGCTGCTCTAGTTGACCCACTTCGAGCCCGAATCGCCATTGGGCTTTCGCGGGCCGGGTTCGTCTGGAGGAATGTAGTTGCCCTTGTCGTCGAAGCGTACTGGCTCGCGCTCGGACTTCCGCATGTAGACTTCAAACTTCTTCGCCGCCTGCCGCCGTTTCCAGCGGTGCCAGGCGTTGTGCATGCCGAAATAGGCTTCCGAAGCTTCGAAGCTCAACCCGCGGCGGGGAACAAACTTGGCCCACAAAAATCCGAACAGCAAGCCGCCCGCATGCGCGTAGTTCGCGACATCGCCTGTGGAGGGCACAATGCTCGCTATAAATACGCCAAAAACTATAATCCCAACCAGATACTTAACCCTGATTGTTACGGGAATGACTAACAGCACCAGGATCGTGAACTCGCGGTCACCATCCAGCACAGCTAGGGCCATCAGGAGCCCCATGATTCCACCGGAAGCCCCCATTGTCGGGGTGGTCGTTACCATTCCGAAAAGGTGCAAGTAAGAGACGGCGATCGTTGCCAGAGCCGCACCGATGACCGAAAAGAAATACAATTCTGCGAAACGGCGTGAACCCCACTCGATTTCTTCCAGAGAGCCAACCATCCAGACCGCGAGCATATTGAAGAGCAAATGCCCCGGACCACCATGCAGAAAGGAGTATGTAATCAGTTGCCAGATGCGTCCCTGTAGGACGCGATGCGGTATGAGCGCGAAGTAGTCCTTAAAGATGTCGTTGTAATCTTTCGCGTACGCCCCGAGAAGAAGCTGAACCACATAGACCGCCGCGCAAGTCAGGATTATGCGGCGGACCCAGCCCTGAAACGGCGGCAATGCAAACGCAATAGATCCTCTACCCATATTTATCTCAACTAAATTCTTTCACGCTTACAGCTCGGGCTGTGGTACAACCGCCAAACTCTTATGCCCAGCTGCATCCACGGACCGGACTGCAAAGATCACATTATCCTTCGATAATTTCAGCGTAGCACGAGTCTCATTCCCAACGTGCTCCGAATGGTCCCATGTCGGGCTGGTAGTTTCCCGCCAGAGCACTTCGTAACTTGCAGCGCGTGGAACCGCTTCCCATGTCAGCGTGGAATCGTTTTGCAGTTCCTTCACGAGCAGCCGTACTTTCCCCGGCGGCGCAGGCGCGGACGCCAGCGAGGCCAGTGCCGCCGCATTCAATCGTGCCACCTTCGCAACGTAGTCAAAATCGACGAACTTTGGGAGATCGCCATATTCGACGCCGTTCTCCGTGCGCACATTCTGATGCTGCCGATTGTAGTTCTCGCGATATTCCGTGAAGCGCACACCCGCAAATCCCTGTTCGTTGAAAGCTCTGTGATCTCCACCGCGCAGGTAGCGGTCCAGCCGGAAGACAAGCGTTGGTTTTAATCCCATTGGATATTCCGCTGCTGTCTCGTCGATATACCGTGCCACCTGCCGTGACGCCGAATCGCTCTCGCCGCCCAGCCCGCGGATCCTCCGCACATCGTCGTCTCCGGCGGCCAAAGGTATGCCTTCGGAAAACACGCGCACCGTATCGGGTTTTCGCCCTTCGCTGCGATCGCCGCCCACGATGTCGTTGTTCAGCACGGCTTCAATCTGCCAGACTTGCTCCTTTGCCATCTTCGCGAAATGCGTGCTGCCATTCAGTCCCTGCTCTTCTCCCGCGACGGTAAGAAAAATAATGGTCCCTGGAAATTTATGCTGGCTAAGCACGCGTGCGCATTCCAGACTGACGGCGGTTCCGCTAGCGTCGTCGTTGGCGCCCGGGGCTGCACCGGTGATGTCGAGAGTATCGCTATTGCGCGAGTCATAGTGGCCCGTCACCAGGACAATGCGCTTTGCTTCTTCTCCGCCAGTGCCGCGCAGCACGGCGTAGACGTTCACAATTTCGGTGGGTTTAGGAATACGGTCTGCTGCTGGCTCGACAAACACATCGGTTTTGACCTCCAGGCAGCCGCCACAGGCCTGCGAGTCCCGCTCGAACTCGCTGCGAATCCATTCTCGCGCTGCGCCGATCCCCTGACCCGAGGCTGTATCCGCCGCCGAAAGCGTCGATCGCGTATGGAAACTCACGAGTTTTTCAATCGTGGCCTGAATTCGCGCTGGGGAAATGTCTCGCAGGGCTGCTGTAATGGCAGGATCGGCCGCCGAAGTGCCACCCTCGCCGTTGGTAGTTCCATCCGCCAAAGAATTGGCGTAGGGCTGCATCCCCAACAGGCAGCCGAGAATCAGAAGGCTGGAACAAGAAAGCGAAAAGGCGGGGGAGAAGCGGACGGGCTTCAGCATAGACCTCAGGATATGCTGGCCCACCCAACGGCGCAAATTTTCCCCTAGGGTCTTGACGCACCTTGGACTGAGACTCTAAATATTATGAAGGAGCATTTTCATACGGAAGGAGGGATTATGGTTTCCTGTCCCGAGTGCGACAGCAATCTTGATGTAGACGCCGATGAAATTGATGAAGGCGAAATCGTGTCTTGCGTGGAGTGTGGCACCGACTTTGAAGTAGTGACCGCCAGTCCCCTGGAGCTGAAGGCTGTCGGGGAAGGATATGAAGAAGACGTCGACGACGAAAAAGTTGGGGAGGAGGACGAAAACGGAGACTACTAGCCAGAATCGGGTGCTGAGACCCATGTGTTTGGGTACCCAGCGTCAGACCCCTTTGGTCGCAAGCAAGAGCCTCCTAGGACGATGTGTAGCTCTGGCGCTCTTCTGCAGCGCCTGGGCTGGGGTCTGGGGAGCACCGCAAGAGGCAGCTGCGAAGCCCCATTCGACTCAGTCCAAAGCTGCATCCTATGCCCTGATTTTCGGTACGGTATGGGATTCCGAGAACCACGCAGTTTACGGAGTTCACGTCCAACTGCGTCGCGCCAACGAAAAGAAAGTCCGCTGGGAGGCCTATTCTGACCATCGTGGAGAGTTCGCCTTCCGGGTTCCAAGCGGCCGGGCAGATTATGAGATGGTAGCCGACACAAGATCCATTAAGTCACTTAAAAACAATAATTTAACAAAGGCCGAGCCGGTGAAAATCCATGTAGAATTCGATGAGCGGGTCGACACCGGCCTGCATCTAACAAAGTAGTAGTTATTGTGCTTCGGGAGGCTATCTTGAAGAAAACTCTAGCGGTTGCAGCGATCATCGCGGTTCTGGCGGCAGCATCTCTAGCTAGTCCCCAGCCTAAGGACGATCCCCCGCAGTCCAAAGTTCTAACCGGTCGCGTTCTTGATCCGAGCGACAATCCGCTCGCTGGCGCTGTGGTTTACCTGACAAATACGCGAACGCGCGCCGTTAAGACGTACATCGCAGGCCGCGAAGGCGACTATCGCTTTCCGGGGCTGGCCAACAACACCGATTACGAAGTCTATGCCCAGTTCCAGGGCCATAAGAGTGACACAAAAAGCGTAAGCCAATTCGACTCACGCGCACAGGCCAGCATTAATCTGAAGATTGACGTGAAATAGTGTTGCTGTGAAAATTGCCGCTGTAAAGTAGCGCGCTGAATTTGCCACGAAAGTTAAGGGCCTCCCTAGGGAGGCCCTTTTAAGTTGTTCCGAATCCAGTCTAAAATCCCAGTCTAGCCCTGGTCACTTCCGGCGCGCTTCCAGGAGATCAGGTCTCCTATGGTGGAGCCGGAGCTGGTACTAGCCACGGGCTGCTTGTAGGCCTCCACCTCCGCACGGGAGGCCTCTTCGCCAACCGCACGGATGCTCAAGCCGATTTTCTTTTCTTCCGGATTCATTTTTACAATCTTGAAGTCAAACTCCTGACCCGGCTCAAAGTGGATGGCAGCACCCTTGCCGTCCGCCGCTTCGGAATTGTGGCACAGACCTTCAATACCCTCTGCGATGTCGATAAAGGCTCCAAAGGTGGCCACGCGTACGACCTTGCCGTGGAGCACATCTCCGATCTTGTGGTCGCGAAAGAAAACTTCCCAGGCATCGGGCTGGAGCTGCTTCACGCCCAGAGAAAGCCGGCGTTTGTCGGCCTCAATAGCCAGGATGACAGCCTTGACGCGGTCGCCTTTCTTGACCACTTCCGAAGGGTGCTTGACGCGTTTCGTCCAACTCAAGTTGCTCACATGAACCAAGCCGTCGATGCCGTCCTCAATTTCAATGAAGACACCAAAATCTGTCATGTTACGAACCCGGCCTTCCACGGTCGCGCCCACTGGGTACTTGTCATGCAAAGAATCCCATGGATTGGACTGCAGCTGCCGCATGCCCAGTGAAATGCGCCGCTCGGTCGGATGCACATTGAGAATAATGCAATCGACGGTATCGCCCACATTGACCAGTTTCGACGGATGCTTCATCCGCTTCGACCAAGTCATCTCGCTGACGTGCACCAGACCTTCGATGCCCTGTTCCAATTCCACGAACGCACCGTAATCCGTCACACTGATCACGCGTCCACTCACGTGCGCGCCCACGGGGTAGCGGTGTTCGGCGTCCAGCCAGGGATCCGGCGTAAGCTGCTTGAAGCCCAGCGAAACGCGCGGCTTATCTTTATCGAACTTCAGAACCTTGACCTGAATGTGATCGCCGACGTGAACCAAATCCTTGGGATGCGTGAGCCGTCCCCAGGACATGTCGGTGATATGCAACAAGCCGTCCAACCCGCCAAGGTCGACGAACGCTCCGTATTCGGTGAGATTTTTCACTGTACCGGTAAGAATGGAGCCTTCCTCAAGATGTGACAGCGTTTCCGAGCGCTTGGCGTTGATTTCCTCTTCGAGAAGCTGCTTGCGCGAGACCACGATGTTGCCGCGTTTCTTGTTCAGCTTGATGATGGCAACGTCGAAGGTTTGCCCCTTCAGCGCATCCAGATTGTGGATGGGGCGCACATCGACTTGCGAACCCGGCAGAAAGGCGCGAGCACCGGAAATATCCACGGTAACGCCGCCCTTAATGCGGTCGATGACGGTTCCTGCAATGGGCTTCTTCTCGTTGTAGGCCTTTTCGATATCGTCCCACGCGTGCAACCGCTGAGCCTTCTGATGCGAAAGACCGATTGCTCCGTCCGCACTGACGCTTCGGTCCACCATGACCGCAATCTCATCGCCGGGCTTGAACTTCACCGTTCCCTTGTGATCCTGAACTTCAGCAATCGGAACGACGCCCTCCGACTTCGCGCCGAAATCGACAACCACATGGGTGGCCGTAATCTTCACGACCGTGCCCTTGATCAGGCGGTCAGCGTCGGCTTCAGGCTCCGATGCGGAGTTTTCGTAGTTCTCCAGTGCCGTGGCGAAGTCTTCTGCCGCAGCTTCCTCGTGAGCCGGAAGCTCAACGTGCACAGGCTCTTGTTTCCCAGGAGTAGCGGCCATCTCAGGAGTCGCAACTTCGTCAGTCGCAACCTCGGCAGCGGCCTCTGGCACTGGTTCTGGGCGCACAGATTCTGCAGCCGGGCTGGTGGTTGGGGTTGATCCCTCGGGCATGGTGAGGGTGGCGGTAGATTCGCTGTTTTGGCTGGTTTCGTTGTCGAGCAAGGTCATGAAAGTCTCGGTTGATTCCGCACATGTCGTGCGGGGAAAGACGGGTTACTCCAGATGGACTGCTGCCGTGAGTCTTGAGATTGGATCTAGGACAAAACTGCGGCTGGACCGTCAGGTGCAAGCCCGCGTTCACAAAGGAACTGTTCGAACTATAGCAACCGCTTCCAACTAGTGTCAAACCCTTGCTACGCTTGCAGAAACTATTAACATTCCTGAAATTATTGGAGTCATGGCGGCCGCACGATTCCCGAACCTGTTACGAAAAAACGTATCTTCTGCTAACCTGCCCCGCATGGACTACTTATGGACGCCCTGGCGCTATGCCTATGTGAAAAGCGCTGATTCCATACCCAGTTGCGTGTTTTGTGGCATCCAGGTGGCTGGCGACGACCGCAAGAACTGGATCGTGCACCGTGGCCAGGAATGTTTTGTAGTGTTGAATGCTTACCCCTACAACTCCGGCCACGTAATGATAATTCCCTACGCGCATTTGGATGAACTTCGGAAATTGCCCGTGGCCGCAGCCCACGAAATGATGGATCTATCCCAAAAAGTGGAGGCCGCTCTGCGAGAAGTCTACCTCCCGGACGGCATCAACCTGGGGATGAACGTAGGCAAAGCTGCTGGCGCCGGTGTGGCCGGACATATCCACATGCATATCTTGCCGCGCTGGGCGGCGGACTCGAACTTCATGACAGTAATCGGCGAGACAAGAGTATTGCCAGAATCGCTGGACACAACATGGGAGCGCCTCAAGGCCGTGTTGGACAGTTAGCTGAGAACGTAAATTAGCCTGCTCCCGCCAGCTCTTCCATTTCGCTTTCTTCGATGACCTTCACGCCTAGTTCTTTCGCCTTATCCAATTTCGATCCGGCTTCGTCGCCAGCCACAACGTAATCTGTTTTCTTGCTGACCGACCCCGCAACTTTTCCGCCTGCATCCTCTATGAGTTTCTTGGCTTCGTCGCGTGTGTGGCGGGCCAGAGTGCCGGTAAGCACAAAAGTTTTCCCCGCGAGTTTCGTGCCACGTTCCTTTTTCTTGCCTGTGAAAGCCAGCCCCGCCTTGCGCAGGCGTTCTACCAATTCCCGATTCTTCGCTTCCTCAAAGAACTCGACAATGCTCTTCCCAATGCGTGGTCCAACTTCATTCACTTCCTGCAATTGCTCGATGCTTGCCTTCATGATCTCGTCCATGGAGCCGAAATGCTCGGCCAAAAACTCCGCCGTGCGCTCCCCCACAAATCGGATTCCGAGCCCGTAAATCACCCGCTCCAGCGGCAGCTTCTTCGACCCCTCGATTTCATCCAGAATATTTTGCGCGGATTTCTCGCCCATGCGTTCGAGGGTGAGCAGCTTTTCTTTGGTAAGGGAATAGATATCGGCAACACTGTTCACCAAGCCGCGCTCGGTGAGCTGGGTCACCAGCACGTCGCCCATGCCATCGATATTCATCACATTCCGCGACGCAAAATGCAGGATGCTTTCCCGCAATTTGGCGGGACAGTTGACATTGACGCAACGATGATCGGCTTCTCCTTCCGTACGAACAACGTGCCCTCCGCATTCCGGGCACGTCTTCGGCATATGGAACTTTTGAGTTCCCCGCGGGTGCTGCTTGTCATCGATCACCCGCGTGACTTTCGGAATGACATCGCCGCCGCGTTCGACTTCCACCCAGTCGCCGATCTTCACGCCGAGTCCTTCAATGAAATCCATGTTGTGCAGCGTGGCGCGGCTCACCGTTGTGCCACCAATCGCAACGGGCTTCAGCATGGCCGTGGGTGTCAGCTTTCCCGTTCGCCCCACGGTGACGAGAACGCTCTCGATCTGCGTAACCCCGCCGCGCGCCGCGAACTTATACGCAATGGCCCAGCGCGGAGCCTTGCCCGTGAATCCCAGCTCATTCTGCAGCGCGATGCGGTCCACCTTGATCACGATTCCGTCAATCTCGTAGGGCAGGCTGTCACGCTTTTCTTCCCACTGCTGGATGAATAGCAAAACCTCATCCAGGTTCTTCACCATCTTGTGATTCGGATTTACTTTGAAGCCAGCAGCCTGTAATGCAGCCAACGCTTTTGAATGACGATCGAAATAAGTGCGGCCATCTTTGAGCAGTTGATAGGAAAAATAATCCAACCGCCGCTGTGCTGTTACGGCAGAATCCAGTTGACGCACCGTTCCGGCAGCAACATTGCGAGGGTTCGCAAATATTGGGAGGCCTTGGCGTTCGCGATCCTCGTTCATCTTGCGGAACGCCGCCAGCGGCATCAGCAGCTCACCTCGCACCTCGAAACTCGCAGGCAGGCCGGCCTTCTTGATCGACGCAGCTTCGATGGCCAAGGGTACGGAACGCACGGTTCGCACGTTCAACGTCACATCTTCGCCAATGGATCCATCCCCCCGCGTGATGCCCCGTTGCAGCGCGCCGTCTTCGTAACGCAGCGCAAGAGACATGCCATCGAGCTTGAGTTCGCACACGTACTCCACGTCGCTGCGCCCGCTGAGTTCGTGCACACGGCGCTCCCAGTCGCGCAATTCCTCTTCGTTGTAGGCGTTGTCGAGCGACAGCATGGGCGAAGAGTGTGCGACCTTCACAAACCCCTCGCGGGGTGTGCCGCCCACGCGCTGCGTCGGAGAATTGGAGGTGATCAGCTCCGGGCGCTCCGCTTCGATCTTCTTCAGCTCGTTGAGCAGACGATCGAACTCCGCGTCACTGATCTCGGGATCGTCGAGCACGTAGTAACGGTGCTCGTGATAGCGAATCTTCTCCCGCAACGCCTCGATGTCTTTTTCTTCGGTGCCTTTCCCGCTGCTTGGTTTCCGCTGAGCCATCGTCCAAGAATTATAGGACGTCCGAACTTATGTGGGGACAGCCCCGACGCGGGCTGAGCGCAACGGCATGACCATCTGGAAGGAAAATCGACTGGCGCGGCCTGTCACACTCCGGAACCAGACGAATGGCCGGGGTGCCACGTCGACAGGATCAACCGGAGTAACCGTCTCAATTTTTGCGTTGTCATCCTGAGCGCAGCGAAGGACCCCTATACCCGTTCAGAGTGCTCATGAGAAGCTTGCGAAATCATTTTTTGCTGCAAGATCCTAGAGGTCCTTCGCTGCGCTCAGGATGACAGCACTAATGTTCAGACCAGATCCTCCACTTTCAACTGCACGTCCGCCTTCTTCCACGCATCGTGGAATTGCTTGTCCACAAACTGCGCGTCGTAGTCGCGCTTTTGCGCTTTGAGCGCCGCGCTCAGGCCAAACAGAGACCGCGGATTGCGCGGGTTCTTTGCCAGATCGTCGCGGAAGACCTGCTCTGCTTCCGCAGCATTGCCATTCATCAGCAATGCAGCTCCCAGCGATTCCCGTACCGGATACAACCAATCGGGCGGCTCGTTGTAATTCAGCGAGTCTTGCACAGTGACAGCCTCGCGCAGCAGAGCAATTGCGCCGGGGAAATCTTTTTTGGCCAACGCGATCTTCGCGCCCAGCGCATCCCGGGCAATCGTGAACACGTCTTTGGTCTTGTTGTTCACGGGCATGGCAAAAATCTCGTCCGGCGGCGTGCTGGTTTGCTTCTCGCTGACGAATTTGTATTCCGCCTGAGCTTCTGTGAGTTTGCCCTTGCCCGCAAAAGCCATGCCGCGCGCGAAGTGCCAAACGGCAGTGGTTGTCTTCATACCGGCGTCAGGGGCGGGCATGGCAAGAACCTCATCCCACTTCTGGAATCGTACTCGCACCATGATGGGCACGGTCATAAAGCCTTCCAGTGGAGGAACGTCTTTAACTCCTGGAGCTACATGCACTGCCAGCTTGTCAGCAGCCTGCCAGGAATCCGCGTAGCGCCCCTCCATGGCGGCTGCGGTAGCAATGAAGTGCAGATTGTGGGAGTAGTACATCATCGGATACATGCCTTGAGCGCCGCTGGCTGCGATGTAGGCTTCGTCCACCTTGGCCGCGTCCACATTGGTTCTTTCGGCGGCATCGAAGTCGCCCGTGCGGATATACGTGTGCGCGGGCATGTGGACGATGTGTCCCGCTTCTGGCGCCAGGCTCGCCAGCCGGTTCGCTGACGGCAGAGCGCGCTCGGGAGCATTCGAAGCTTCCACGGCATGGATGTAGTAGTGGTTTGCACCTACCTGGTTGGGATCGCGCTTGATCACGGATTCCAGCGTGGCTACGATCTCTTCCGTGCCAACTTCTGGCGTGCCGTCATGGTGCCAGAGTCCCCACGGATGCAGGTTCATTCCGGATTCTGCAAAGAGGGTTGCCGCGTCGAGATCGTCGGGGTTGTGCTTCATCAGTGCACGCATCGCGTCGCGATATTCCTCGGCGGCTTTTTTCAAGTCCGCCTTCGGATCGGCGGGGAAGCGCTTCGCCATTGCGGCAATATATTCGCGCTCGTTGGAATTAGCGTTCGCCGCAAGGCTCTGGGCTTTTGCAATGGCCTCATGTGCCTGCTTAAAGCGATCTTCGCTGGCGGGGTCGTTGTAGTTCGGCCCAATGGCCTCAGCCAGGCCCCAGTACGCCATTGCCAAAGAGGGATCCAGTTCGGTCGCCCGCTGAAAGGAGCGTGCCGCCTCATCGTGATTAAATGCGTAAATGTAACGTAGCCCCTGATCAAAGAATTGTTGAGCCTCGGCGTTCGTCGTGCTGACTGGATGGTGCAGATCGCCAATGCCGCTGACAAGCGAAGCAGGCTTAGCGGGTGGGGCTGCATGGTCGGGATGTTGCGCGACGGCCGCTCCAAACAGGGAGACTGCAAAAAGAACCGAAAAGAATATTTTCATGGTGTCCTCCTGGGACGTACACGACAACAACTGCCGCAGCTATCGCTGATCTGAAATTCGGGGGAAGCGCAGCCGCGCTGACGGTCACAAGTCTTGAACGCCCCGTAGTTTAGTCCTGAGCATTCGCGGGCGCAACAGCGAAAGCAGCCTTCACATAAGATAGGCTCGCGATACCATACCAACTACCGACCCATGCGTCGAGCCATACTCTTCTACAACCCGCATTCCGGCCAAAGCCGCGGTATCCATGCGGCCGTTGAGCAAGCTGCCGCGGTCCTTCGCAAGGCTGGAGTCGAGGCTGCCGTCGTTGCTATACGATCCGCGACTGAAGCCGCCCAGCAAGCTAGGGACGGAGTCGCGCAAGGTTATGACACGATTTTCGCCGGGGGAGGCGATGGCACCCTCATGGACGTCGCACAGGGGCTTGTCGCCCAGGGGCTTGTCGCCCAGGGATCGAGTTCAGCCGCGCTGGCCGTGATTCCACTGGGCACCGCCAATGTGCTTGCACATGATCTGGGCATTCCGCGCGACGCCGTCGCTGCCGCGCACGCCGCTCTGCGAGCTGCTCCGCTGCGCGTAAGCGCCGGCAAGATCGATTGCCGTAGCAGTGAGGGAGCCCCAGTGACACGCTATTTTCTTAGCGTGGCAGGCGTGGGCCAGGACGGATACCTTTTCCACAAACTAGCATCCAGCCATAAACGAGCCTTCGGCATTGGGGCCTATTTCTTCCAGGCGTTTCATGTATGGCTCACGCATCGTATGGAAGAGTTTCCCGTCAAGACGGGGGATGCTGAGCCGCAGAAAGTCACGCAGCTTCTCGCGGTTCGTCTCCACAATTTCGGGGGTATGCTACGCGACCTTGCGCCCGGTGCATCGCTTGCCCGCCCGGATCTTCGCATCGTGCTTTTCAAGACTTCGAACCGCTGGAGTTATTTGCTCTACGTTCTTCGAGGGCTGCTTGACGTGCGCTGGTCCGTTCCCGGCGTCGAGCTATCCGACGCCACCCGCATCAGCTGCTCAACGTCCGTCAGCGGGAATCCCGTCTACATCGAAGCCGATGGAGAACTGCTGGGCCAACTCCCCGCCGAAATCTCCGTGGTTCCGAACGCGTTAACTCTGCTAGTTCCTCCAGATTTTGCATCCCGCCAGCCGGGGTAGAATCTGTTGTAATTTGCCGGAGGTGACGGGCCTGCAAAATTTTCGAGAGCTATTTCCACACCTTACAATTGTTATTCCGAAGGGTTTTAGCCCCGAGGAATCTGCTTTCGCCAGCAATTTGATAACAATGTCCCACGAGAGAGTCCATATTTGGAACCCATAACGCATCTTCTCTTCGGCGCGAATATGGGTCGCGCCGGACTCAACCGTAAGACCGCCTATGCCACATTAACGCTCACGCTGGCAGCGGAAGCGCCAGATCTTGATGTCATTGGCCGCTTTGGCGGGAGCACCTTCGGCTTTGCTCACCATCGCGGCTTCACGCATTCGTTTCTTGGAGGCATTCTCGTCGCTGCGGTCGTCGTCGCTTTTGTCTATGGCCTGCATCGGCTGCGTTCGCGCCGCTCTCCAGACACCCCACCCCCCCGCTGGGGGTTGCTGTTTGGGTTTGCCTACCTTGCTTGCCTCAGCCACATTTTGCTCGACTTTACCAATAACTATGGTGTTCGCCCGTTCTGGCCGTTTTCGGGACGCTGGTATTCGTGGGACATTGTGTTCATTGTCGAGCCGGTTCTGCTGGTTTTTCTGATCGGTGGACTCGTCGCGCCTTTCTTTACCTCGCTGATCAATGACGAGATTGGTGTGCGGCGTAAAGGTCCGCCGGGCAAGCTGGCCGCCCGTGTGGCACTTGTTGGAGTCATACTGACGTGGGGTCTCCGCGACTATGAGCACCGCCGGGCCGTCGCAGCGCTCGAGTCCCAGCTTTATCAAAGCGAAACTCCGCTCCGCATTTCCGCCTACCCGTATTGGGGAAATCCCTTTCGTTGGTATGGTGTCGTCGAAACAGCAAAATTTTATGCCACCATGCACGTGGATTCGCTAACTCCGGAGGTCGACCCCGAAAACAATCTCCGCATCCTCTACAAACCTGAAGAGACGCCCGTCACTGCGGCAGTTCGTCAAACGTATCTTGGACGGGCCTATTTTGGCTGGGCCCAGTACCCCGTTACGGAAACGGAGAAGCTTGCCGATTCCCCTGGTGGATACCGTGTCCGTCTGTTTGATCTGCGCTTTGGCTACCCCGAGATCAACGGAAGACGGACGCTTTCCGCCGAGGTCGATCTTGACTCCCAGCTCCAGGAAGTTCCGGAAAGCAGCCGTCAGGTTCATCCAAAATAAGGCTCGAAGCCTCGTCTGCACAATTCGCCGCTTGACGCGCACCAGCGACCTTGAAAGAATCCTAGCGTTCCCGCAAAAGAGGTCTGAATGCTGCCCTATATCTTCATCGTGTTGGCCCTTGCCCTTCGCTTCATTTCCAAGCCGATCGCTTTCACGTCCGTAAGCGCCGCACTTTTATTCTTTGGCGCGCGCGGAGCTCGCAAATATGCCTGGATTCCCTGGGTGCTTTCTGCAGCGGCCGATGTCGTTCTGACCAAGGTTGTGTATAGCTATCCCGTGACCTGGGATCACCTCGTCACCTGGGTGTGGTATGCCGCCGTGCTGGGGCTTGGCATGCAATTGCGTGATACGAACAGCCCACTACGTATTGGCGGAGCGTCGCTGTTCTCCTCAATAGTCTTCTTCCTCGTGAGTAACTTTGCCGTCTGGGCGTCGTGGAGAACCCTATACCCGGCCACGCTGCAGGGCCTCGCCGCTTGCTACGCAGCTGCCATACCGTTCTTCCGCCATACGCTGACGGCCGATCTCGTATTTACCGCCGTCTTTTTCAGCATCCCAGTTCTGCTTCACGGAGTGGCGGGAGAACACCTGCTGCCCGTGGAAGAAGGGGCCAGAAAGCGCCGGTAACCCTCGGACCCCATAGACCAGACGTGCTCGCGGGTCTGTGCTTTTGTGCCCAAATACCGGCACCCGCCTAGTCCCGATTTATCCGACTAAGAGAAGGGAAAAATTGTTCCCCGTGGAACAATTTCCAAGAAGCTCAAATGTCTCAATGAGATAGGCCTAGCGTGGTGACAAAGCCTCAGGAACCGCTGAAGCCAGCAGCTCCGCCTTCTTGCGCCCCAGAAACAGCCACAAGCCCACCCCAATCGCTGCTGCGAGCGCAATCCACCAGAAGTGATGGTGGAAGAATGCGCCGCTCCAGTGCACAAACTGCGGGCCAAATTTGATGGTCAGGATGCCGACAGCCAGGAAACGCACACAACGCCCCGTGAAGATCGCCAACAGAAACTTGCCAATTGGCATCTCAAAGGCCGCAGCGGCCAGCTCAAAGAGCTTGAAAGGCGTCGGCGGGGGCAGCATAGCGGGGACCATGAGCGCGAGGAATTCGTGCTTGGCGAAAGACGCCTCGATCCTATGCAGACGTTCGGAAGACATGCGTTTGCGCAACAGGACCGCGCCACCTTTCAGGCCAATCCAGTAAACAACCAAGCTTCCCAGTGACGATCCCGCAGAGGCCATCAGAACATACAGCAAGAAGCGCACACGGTCGTTGTACACGTAACTGGCCACGACCACGTCCACTGGCAGCCCGAGGAAGGCACTGTCAAGCAGTCCGGCTAGGAATACGCCCCAGATTCCCAGCGGTTTCATCAGCGCCCAGAGAAAGACTGTGTACTTCGCCAGAATGGTTTTGAAGGATTTCAAGTTGAATCTATAGTTTACGTAAGGGCTGGGGTTCTGTCAGGCAGGTTCAACAATTTCATCAAAATTTCAAGCTCGGAGGTAAACCCCAAAGACCTCGCGGACAGGAGTGTCCGCGCCACACAAGCAGAAGTGTGCTCCTAGTGTTCCGTCTTGCCGCGCAGGAGGTTGAGGGCGTGGGGAATCAGTTCGATGATCGAGGAGAGTGACTCGACCGCGCCTCGCGGGCTGCCCGGAACGTTGACAATCAAGGCAGTGCCGCGAGTTCCGCAGACGGCGCGGCTGAGCACGGCGTAGGGAGTCTTCTTCACACCTTCAAAGCGCATCACGTCGGCGAGGCCCTCCACCATGCGGTCGCAGACAGCACGAGTGGCTTCCGGAGTTACATCCCGGGCGCTGAGTCCTGTGCCGCCGGTGCTCACAACCAGCCTCGCCCGGCCCGCCAGCCGGATCAAGGCTTCCTGAATTTCCAGCTGCTCGTCGGGAACCACAGCCGTCTCCACGACCTGGTAGCAGTTCTGCATGAGCAAGGAAGCCAGCGCTGGCCCGGAGGCGTCCTGACGCATCCCGTGCGAAGTGGAATCGCTCACCGTCAGGATTGCCGCCGTCAACAACTCAGCTGTCGAGGAGGACATCTTCCTGGGCTCCTTCTCCCTCACCGTCGCGGCGGGATTCGTCGAGAATACGGAGCCCTTCCATCATCAAACTTTGGGTTGAGCGGGTTGTGGTCTGTTCCGTGCTGCGTCCCTCGAAATCGATTTGAAAGTTTCCCTTTTCCCAGGCCAGAACCTTGTAGACGGCCTCATCACCTTTAACGGCGCCGTAGGTGGCGTGCTGAATTTGTCCGTCCACGATGTAGACCTCACAGCGGTCGCGTTCGTTGGTGAGGATCAGAAGACAGCTCTTGCGGCCCATTTCCAGAGACTGCATCAGGTCGAGCACATTCATTTGCGAGAGACTGCCACGCAGTGCACCGTCCGCCGGCGCCGCGCGCGCCATTTTTTCCAGGGCAACCTTGTCGATCACTCGCTTAATACGCTGCACCGCCTCCCGCAGGTAGAATGGTTTCTCGACAAATTCATCCACTGCCCGCTCTAAATTTAGGCGCTCGGCGATATCAGCTTTGGTGGCAAGGAGAATCACGGCGACGTTCATGGTAGCGGGGCGGCCGCGCAGTTTTTCCACCAGCTGCCGTCCGTCCATTCCCGTCATTCGATAGTCGCTCACCAGAACATCAGGGGGATCATCCACCGCCTTGAGAAGTGCATCTGGGGCGTCAGTCGCAGTGGTGACATGCGCGAGCTGTGTGAGGGCCTGCTTCAGCATCCCGAGGACCATGGGGTTGTCGTCCACCAGCAACACTGTGACGTTATGCGGCATGAAATTGGCTAAGTCTTTCTGGGAGCGCGCACGTAATTACCGCTCTTGCCGCCGGTTTTCCGGGTCAAGACCACCTCGCGAATCTCGATTCCTTTATCCAGGGCTTTGCACATATCGTAGACGGTCAGAGCTGCCACACTCGCGGCTACCAGCGCTTCCATCTCCACCCCGGTTTCCGCGCGGGTTGACGCGTGGGAGGCGATCACGACGCCATTTTCGCACACGGTGATATCGACGGCAATGTGCGTCAGGGCGATGGGGTGGCACATGGGGATCAATTCCGAAGTCTTCTTGGCTGCCATGATTCCCGCAAGGCGCGCGACTTCGAGTGGATCGCCCTTGGGATTCCGCGGCAGCGCCCGCAGGACCGCCGGCTTCATGGCGACAAACGCGGAAGCCGAGGCCGTACGCTGTGAGGTCGGCTTACCAGACACGTCCACCATCTGCGCTCGTCCGTCACGGTCGTAGTGGGAGAGCTTCTTGGGCATTCCTAAGGTATCTTACATGGCGGTATCGAGTGGATGTCTCTCGGAGCTTTGCTCCGCTTGGACGGTCGAAGGTGACCGTCCCTACGTGATCACCGCAGCAATACGGGTACCCATTCCCCGGCGTTGAACTGCTCGCGGTCGGCGGCAATCACCACGTAGCAGTTGGTGCGCGCGGTGGAGGCGAGGTCGCCGGAGCCTTGCCACGTTGCCAGCTCGACTTCCGCGCTTTCGAATTTGCCCGAAAGCGTGCCAGGCAGGAAGCGCTTCAGGCCGGGCTTTCTGCTGATGGCAGTCTTTAACTTCGCGTGCAAGAAGCGCAGTGGGTGTGGAACCGCTCCACTCAGCGCCTCGATTACGGGCCGCGCGAAAAGTTCAAACGTCACCATCGTCGAAACGGGGTTCCCGGGCAAGCCGAAGAAGTATTTCTCCCGCACGCGGCCGAAAACAACCGGGCGTCCGGGCTGAATTAATGTGCCCGTGAAGAAGAATTCGGTGTCCAACTCGTCGAGCACCTGTTCCACGAAGTCATAGCGCCCCACTGACACGCCGCCGCTGAGCAGCAGCAAATCGCTCTTCAGCCCTTCTTCAATCAACGCGCGCAGGCGCACTTTTTCATCGGGAGCAATCGGCAGCAAGATCGGCTCCCCACCAACTTTGCGTACCTGTGCCCCGAGAGAGTGCAAATTGGAATTGCGAATCTGGCTTGGCCCAGGCGTTTCCGCAATGTCCACCACTTCGTCGCCGGTGGAGAGAATCGCAATACTCGGCTGTAGATAGACTGACACTCGAGCCTTACCAACGGAAGCGGCCGCCGCAATCGCGGCTTCGTCAATGCGGCTGCCGGAGGGCAGCAATTCGTCTCCGCGGTGAGCTTCAGCGCCAGTGGGGACGATGTTTTCTCCCTGGGTGACCCTTTTGACTACTTCCACAACATCGCCGCTACTCGAAGTGTGTTCCACCATCACAACAACATCCGCGCCAGCGGGGACTGGCGCACCGGTCATGATGGCTACGGCTTCTCCTGCGCGCAGGTGAAATGCGGAAGGGTCGCCTCCCGCCTTGATTTCTCCGATGATTTTGAGTTGTGCCGGGAGGCTGGCTAGATCAGCGGATCGTAGCGTGTACCCATCGCGCATGGCCCGCGGGAATGGTGGAAAATCGCGATCCGCGATGATGGGCTCGGCTAGGACACGTCCAAGGCTGGCACCGAGATCTAACGTTTCGGTGCTCGATGGGCGCAGCGACGCCGATCGCTCTTCTACAACGCGTCGCGCGTCTTCGAAGCTGAGAACCCGCTCTTTCCCGTGCATGGGTGCGATGATACGCGAATTGGGATCCCCAAAAACATGTAGGCCCAGACGCCCTCGTCTGGGCGGGCGAGCAAAGCTCGCCTGAGGTTTAAGCGGTATTCAAACATCAAAACAAGATGAGTGCGCAAAATCTTAGCCGAGCTACGCTCGGCTAGGGCAGGCGAGGGAGCCCGCCCCTACACGATTGTTGGAGACTCCATCACGAGATCACCCGGCGGAGGCTTCTTTTGAAAGGGCCAGCTCTTCTCGCAGATGCGCCGGATTGGCCGCATGCAGCAGGGCCATTTCCATGTCCACCTCACCAGCTCGCACGAGGTTGGCGATCTCGTGATCCAGGAAACGCATTTCCTGGTCGAGGCCAGTATGCATCGCTTCGGCGAGAGTTCTTCCGGCATGAGCTCCGAGCTCCACATATTCCCGGGTGAGAGGGGTGGATTTGACGATTTCGACGGCGAGTGCCCGGCCTTCTCCATTACGCCGCGGCAACAGCCTTTGGCAGATGACATAGCGGAATAGACGCGCCAGGCGGCCGCGCACGGCAACCTGCTCGCCTGGAGAAAACGAGGTCACCAGCCGCTCGATGGTCTCGGCCGCGCTGTTGGCGTGCACGCTGGAAAGCACCAGATGCCCGGTTTCCGCAGCTTCCAGCACTGTTTCGACCGTCTCGCGGTCGCGAATGTCGCCTACCAGAATCACCTTGGGAGCTTGCCGCAGCGCGGCCTTCAGCGCCAGCGAAAAACTGGGCGTATCGCTGTGGAGTTCGCGCTGGTGAATGGTACACCGCTTGTGGTTGTGTAGAAACTCAATCGGATCCTCCACCGTCACCACGTGGTAGCACTGGGTTTCGTTGATGCGGTCCAGGATCGCAGCCAACGTCGAAGACTTACCCGATCCTGTGGGGCCGGCGACGAGCACGATCCCATCGTGCAGATTCGCGATCTCCGCCAAGTGTGCGGGCAAATGCAGTGCCGCAAAATCAGGAATCGTGGTTGGGATCACACGCATAACCACGGCGCAACTTCCGCGTTGAATGAAGACATTCACACGAAAGCGCGCAATTCCCATCAATCCATAGGATGTGTCGCAGGAGCCGTGCTCCCGCAAAGCCGCAACCGCGTTCTGGTTGCTGCCCAGGAGTTCGCTTGCGATGCGCCGGGTTTCGTCGGCAGAAAGAACTCCCAAGCCATGACCTTCGCAGGGCAGCAGTTTGCCACGCACTTCGACCTGAGGGAGCCTTCCCGGAGAAAAAATCAAGTCACTGACGTTCGGGGAAGCCTGCAACATGGCGTGCAAAAGCGCTTCCAGGGAATTTCTGGAATTGCGCGCAATGGCGCGGGAAGCACCCGCTGCTGAATGGCCGGAACTTTGCAAAAGCTCTCTCAAGTCCAGGGGAAGGAATCGACGCACAAGAACGCGCCAGCTTCACTCTAGCTTGTGTTCCGGGCAGGCGGCTAGAACTGCAAGGTCAGAGCCCTAAGTAATCATGAAGAGGCTGTCGGCGATTGGCCGTCAGCTATCGGCTAATTCCGTAGTGTGTTAGCCGATAGCTGAGAGACTGACAGCGTTACTTCTTCGCGCCTTTTTTTTGCTTTCCGAACGTAGTTTCCACGGTGCTTCCGATGTAGGTGAGCAAACCCTTGGCGCCTTCGGCGTTCACGCCATTCGGCTGCAACTCCAGATACTTCTGCAAGGCTTCCTCGGTTCCGGGTACGGGCACGACTTTGCCGTTCGTATCCGTCGTTGCCTTGCCCACCAAGCTCACACCCAACTGGTAGTAGGAATCTGCCCGGGTAGGATCGGCAGCGATGGAGGCTCGGAAGGCTGTAATGGCCTCATCGACGCGTCCCGCATTGGTGTAGACCGCGCCGATGTTGAACTGGTACCCGGCGGCACCGGGGGGATCCAGCGCAATTGCTTGGTTGTAGGCTTTGACAGCTTCATCTACGTTACCGGTGTGAGCGTAGGCATCCGCCAAATTATTGAAGTAAGGGCCTTGGGGCTTTATGGCGATGGCTTTCTGGTAGGCGTCGGCTGCTTGCTGATATTCAGCCTTGGCGGCAGCGCGATCTGTCTTTTCCTGGCTCTTCGCTTTCCCGCGCAATGCCTCGCCCAGGGTATACCAAATTAAGTCGCGATTGGCGTCGATCTGCGTGGCCTCGGTCATGGCTTGTACGGCCTGATCGAAATTGCCGCTTGTGATGGCGGCGCGAGCGCCAGCCAACTTATCATTCAGTGCCTTGACGTTGGTGGATTCCTTCTTCTGCTTCTCTTCCATCTCCGCCAGCTTCTTCTTGTCTTCTTCCGACATCTGTTGCTTGCCGGCGGCTTGTTCCTTTTTCAAATCAATGTCGATAACATTTTCGTCCGAGGTGACGGGAACTTTGGTGAGTTTGTATATCTGCTTACCATCGACCATCAGCACGATGTCGTAGGTACCACTTGCAAAACCCAGCGAAAAATACTCGCCTTTCTTGTTGGTTGTCAGAGTCACCTTGCGGCCGTTATCCGTGCCGGTAAACTCCACGGTCGCCCCAGCATAGGGTTTGCCCTCCAAATCCTTGCACGTACCCTTCACGGAGTACGTTCCTTGAGCGAACCCCTGCGGCACGCACAGGGCAGCGGCTAACAGGGCCAGCATAAGAACGGCGTAACGGTGCTTCATCATAGGGCCTCCAGGCTCCTGAAGATTCGACTCTTAAGACTACGGAATGGATGCTTCGCTGCTAATCCCGGACCTCTATGCCTTCCGCATAGGGAATCGGGTCGCTGGCCCCGGCCTCCTGAAAGGCACGCAAGCGCAGCGTGCAACTATCGCATGTTCCACACGCTCGATCTTCCCGGCTATAGCACGACCACGTTAAATCCAACGGTGCCCCCAGTTCAAGGCCCAGCTGGATAATGCGGCTTTTCTTCAGAGCGATGAGCGGGGTCAGAACCTGTATCCGCCCTTCCTTGGTGCCGGTTCGTACCACTTCGTTGTAAGCCTGGTAGTAGGCGGGGCGGCAATCAGGATAACCGGAACTATCTTGCTCCACAGCGCCGATATAGACCGTTTCAGCATCCAACACTTCCGCCCAGCTTACGGCGACGGCCAAGAAATGTGCGTTGCGGAAGGGAACGTAGGTGATGGGAATTTGGTCGCCGACGTGAGAGGGCGCTTGGTGTTGCGGGGCATCTGGAACAGCAATGGAGGTATCCGTCAGCGCCGAGCCGCCAATGGCACGCAGCGCTTCGTTGCGGACGACAAGCTGATTGCGGATGCCGAGCCGAGTGCAGATCGCAAGGAAGGCCCGCCGCTCCCGCTCTTCGGTGCGCTGCCCATAACTGATGTGCAAGGCTGCTGCATCCGTGTCGCGTGCAGCCAGCGCTGCGCATACGCAGGAATCCATGCCACCCGAAAGGAGGATGACCGATTTGGGAGTCGATTTAGCAGGGAAGGGCATGGGAGATGGGTAAATCTAGACACCTTTCGTCGCTGGATCCCAAATGAATTTGTGCAACTGCAATCCCAAACGGGCAGGTACGCCATCGGCCAGCATCCACTCCGCCAGCTCTTGGGGATTGAGCAGACAATGTGCGGCATCTCTCCGGCCGGAAGCGTCCTTGCGGAATGCGGGCGAAAAGAGCACCGCATTCACCTGCGCTGCCAGATTGTGCTTAGCCGTAAAATCGCGGGCAAATTCGTAATCCCCGCGTGTACTGAGCACAAACTTGATCTCATCGTGCGGCGCAAGTGTTTCCAGATTCTCCATGTGGAACGTTCCTGGCTCGCCCGAGTCAGGACATTTAACATCTACGATTTTGATCACGGCGTGGGGGACTTTCTCGAGCGGGCGTTCGCCACTGGTTTCGAGCAGTACGGTGTAATTGGCCTGCACCAGACGCTGCATCAAGGGGAGAACTTCGCGCTCCTGCAACATAGGCTCGCCGCCCGTGATCTCGACCAGACCACCATTCGGGCTCAGGCGCTCAACTTCGGAGAGCACTTCTTCGAGGGCCATCTTGTGCCCGCCAGTGAAGGTGTATTCACTGTCGCACCATGAGCAGCGAAGATTGCAGCCTGTCAGCCGCACGAATACGCATGGCAACCCCGCGTAGGTGGATTCTCCCTGGAGCGATTTGTAGATTTCGGTGATTTGCATATTAGCTGCCAGTAGAAGCTGTCAGTTGCCAGAAAGAGCAGCATCTTGGTTCTCCTGGCTACTGGCCACTGGTTCACTCGAAATACGTAGCCGTAGTTTCGTCGGTTTCGTAAATCGTGACGGTTTTCACGAAGACACGCCCGCTGGTCTGACTCTTCAGTCGTCCGTTGGTCTCGTCGTAAAAATATTTCGCCAGGTTCTCCGCAGAGGGATTCAGTGTCGTGAACGGCTCGATGTCATTCATCATCTGGTGATCCAGACGGTCGATAACAGGCCTCATAACCTCGCGCAAGTCTTTAAAATCCAGGAGCAATCCGGCCTTGTCGAGATCCTTGCCAGCCAGCGTCACGCGGACGCGATAGTTATGGCCGTGCGGATTCTCGCACTTGCCCTTGTAATTTCGCAGGTAGTGTCCTGCGGCGAACGTATCTTCCACGGTGACTTCGAACATGATTCCTCAGTGCCCGCTCAAGGGCGGTTTCCAGCCACGAGCGCAGCACCTTCATTTTACAAGGGAAGGCGGTTGTTGCCCTATTCCACGGCCGAGGTGTGGTCATGCACCACGCGCCAACCTTCGGGCAGGCGCCGCACAATCAATGTGAAAATGCCATACGGTGTCTTTCCGCTCGACATGGTCAAGTGATACTCGCCGCGGACGAACGCGGAATCGCTGCCCAGCATCTCAATGCGCAGATTACGGAATTCTAACTTGCCCATCTCGCTACCTTCGCTCTGATAGCGCTGACGATAGCGGTCGAGCGTGGGTTGCCAGCCGTGCGTTACGCTGCCTCCGGAGAAAAACGTCAGCTCTTCGGATTTCCAATAGCCTGCCATGAAGCCTTCGAGGTTGTGGTGATTCCAGGCATCCTGCTGACGTTCAAGAAGAGCGTGGACCTCAGTCTCAGGTTCTGGCCCGGCGGCAGGAAGCCCTGAGGAGAGCGCCGCGCCAAAGATGAAGACGCTCAAAGAGAGTAATAATTCAGCGGCCATCACAGTTTGCCTCCGAGGGCGACGGTCTCGTGGGAAAAAACAAAGGCCGCCCGGAATGAGGCGGCCAGTATAACTGGATTTGTTGGCGAAGCGACTTACGCCCGTTTACCCTTGCCCGGCGCTGCAGCCGCAGCCACTTCCCACGGACGTTTGGGCCGTTCCGGTTGGGCTTTGTCACGGTCCACAACGCGATCGTATTGATAGGAAGTACTGGTGGTGCCCAAAGATTCGTTGTAGAGGCTTGGCAGTCCCAGAGCTTCTTTCAATTCTTCCGAAAACTGGTGCAGTGCTTTCAGATGATCCGCCGTCGCAGCTATTTCTGTCTTCGAGGTCTTCAGGAATTGCTGATAGCCCTTGTTGATGAGCTTGGCGATTTCGCCGCCGACCAGATAGCCGGGATGGGCAAAAATCTTTACGCCGTCCGTGCCGGTCTTCTCAATAGCGCAAGAGCAGTTGAGCTTCCTCAAAAAGACGCGATTCTGAGTGCCGGCCGGTTCCAGTAGGTCGAAGCCATGCTCGCGCAGCCAAGCCAGCGCTTCGTCCCACGTCTTGCTTTCGTCCACTTTCTTTGCCATATGATTCCGTTTTAATCCTTGACCAATTAGATGCCGGATTCTCCTCGTCCGAATCCGAAGTCCCACTTCAATCTAACAAATCGCATTAGGAACCTGTTGGTCGTGACAAGGCAAATTACTTTAGTCAGGGGCCGCTTGGCAAGGAAAACGATTGGAGCGAAAGGATTTGCTGCGCCTGATCGCGAGCTCAGCTGAGGGCCCATCGTGCTGATACCATAGGCCCGTGTCCGCCGCATTACTCGATGTCCGCAACCTGACGGTGCAGTTTCCCGATTCCAGCCGGGCTAGTTCGAGCAAAGATTCGCTCGTCGCTGTGCGGGATGTGAGCTTCTCCATCGCGCCCGGAGAAGTGCTGGGCCTGGTGGGGGAATCCGGCTCGGGAAAATCCGTGACATCCCTGGCGCTGATGGGGCTGCTCCCCCCGCAGGCGCGAATGACGGGAGCGGCTGTGTTCGCTGCAGCCGGTGAGCCTCCTGTGAATCTGCTGTCCGCATCGGGCGAACAGCTACGTGCGCTGCGCGGCTCGCGGGTGGCCATGATCTTCCAGGAGCCGATGACAGCACTGAATCCAGTGATGCGAGTTGGAGATCAGGTAGCGGAAGCCGTGATCGCGCACTATCCGCATACTTCGAAACAAGAGGCGGGTCGGCGAGCCGTGGAAGCGCTCCGCGAAGTGGCGTTGCCGGATCCAGAGAGCAGAACGCGCGATTATCCCCACCAACTGTCTGGTGGCATGCGTCAGCGCGTGATGATTGCGATGGCGATTGTGAATCGTCCTCAACTCTTGATTGCAGACGAACCCACCACGGCGCTGGACGTCACCATCCAAGCGCAGATTCTGGAACTGCTACAGGAACTGCGTGTGAGGTTCAACCTTGCCCTCTTATTTATTTCGCACGACCTCGCCGTGGTCTCGCGGGTAGCGGATCGGGTGGCCGTGATGTATGCCGGGAGCCTGGTTGAAATCGCGGCCCGTGAAGATATCTTTCAATCACCCGCGCATCCGTACACGCAAGGCCTTTTGCGAGCTGTGCCCACATTACGGACCGACCGCACGCGTCCACTTTCCGTGATTGAGGGGAGCGTGCCCTCTCTGCGCGCGCTGCCGCCTGGCTGCTTGTTCGAGCCGCGCTGTGAGTTTCGTGTGTCCACCTGCGCCCAGGATTGGCCACCGCTGATAGAAATCTCACAGGGCCACTGGAGCCGTTGTCCGGTGGTCCAACCAGCACGCGCCTTTGTGCCGCTGGCTTAAACGACTTGTGCAGCCTTGTTTTTGCAGAATCTCCGTTCTGTGGTCTATACTCCACCGTGCCCCCCCGCGGATAACTGCGTGCGAATTTTTTTACTTAGCGACATCCACGCGAATTTGGAAGCTCTGAACGCCTGTCTGGATGCCGCCCCGGAATGCGATCGCGTGGTGAATCTTGGCGATGTGGTTGGCTATGGCGCCGATCCGAATGCGGTGATTGACCGTGTGCGCGCGCAAGATGCAGTCCTCGTGCGCGGCAACCATGACAAGGCTGTCTCCGGTGTCATGGATCTGGATCACTTCAATCCCATGGCTGGACTCGCGGCCCTTTGGACCCGCGAGCAACTGACTTCCGAAAATTTGGCATGGCTGCGCGATCTGCCGCAAGGCCCGCTCAACCTGCCTGGACTGGAAGGGACGCAATTCGTTCACGGCTCGCCCCTCGATGAAGACGAATATCTGGTAAGCGTCCGTGATTCGCTGGAACCGTTGATGACGGCGTCGGCATCGATCACTTTTTTTGGGCACACACATCGGCAAGGTGGCTTTACCTGGGACGGAGAACGAACGGAGGTCATACGGCCGGAATGGGCGTCTTCCGAAGGAAAGTCGACTTGGGATCTGGCTCTCCGCGAAGGGGTACGGTATCTCATTAACCCTGGCTCCGTGGGCCAGCCCCGCGATGACGATTGGCGCGCCGGATTTGCGCTCTTTGATAGCGACCGGCGCACTGTGCAGTTCTTCCGCGTGCCTTACGATCTGAAGACCGCGCAAGAAAAAATTCTCGCAGCCGAACTGCCGCCGCGGTTGGCTACTAGATTATCCACTGGTCGTTAGAGTTCCCACAGACCCCCAATCCCATATCTCTTTTTCAGCGCAACTTTTTCATGAAATAGGTGTTTCAATAAAGTGCAGTACTTTCTTGTGCTAACTTGGGTCATTCATGACGGTGCGGAAATTCTTACTATTTCTATTGATATCGGGTGGTGTACTCGCCACTACATTGAATGTTGCTCACGGGCAATGGGAGCGCCGTGGCCGCCACCGGCAGCGAACGGAAGATAGCGCATCGATTCAGGTAGACGGCGGGACTCGAACCTACATTCTGCACCTCCCCAAAGTGCCGGATTCCGGTTCCACCAAGCCCATTCCTTTGCTCATCGTGCTCCACGGAGGCGGAGGGCAAGGCGCAGGCATGGCTGGGCTGACCGGCTTCAACGAGATTGCCGACCGTGAGGGTTTCGCTGTTGTCTATCCCGATGGTCTTAATCACCACTGGAGCGACTTCCGCAAGCTGTCTGACGCAGATGATGTGGGCTTCATTCGAGCGTTGATCGAGAAACTTGAGCGCGAGAACAACATCGACGCGAAACGTGTGTACGCCACGGGGATTTCGAATGGCGGATTTTTTTCGAACTATTTGGCGTGCACGTTGACGGATAAGATTGCAGCCATTGCTTCCGTCGCGGCGACCATGCCCGAGGGCGAACCAGAGCAATGCACGCCTTCGAGACCGATCTCTGTGATGTACATTCACGGGGCGGAAGACCCAATTGTGCACATCCAAGGTGGAGCGATCTTGAAAACGCGAGGACGCAGCGTTTCGCAAGATGTCGCAGTTCAGTTCTGGCGGGGATTTGATCGAACAGCGGAAGCTTCTCCCGACGCCTCAAAAGAGAGCGCAGGTGTTCATCGTAGAGTGTATGCCGGAGGAAAAGACGGAACCGAAGTTGTGCAATACGTTGTCGATGGTGCCGGGCATGTTTGGCCCGGTGGTCCCCAATACTTGCCTGCTTTTATCATTGGCCATGCCAGTAATGCCATCAACGCCAGCGAAGTGATCTGGGGATTTTTCAAGAAAAATCCGCGACCGTGATGGACGTGTACCTTCCGTTGTAAACTGACCACATGTCAGGTTCGTTTTCTCCCCACAAAAGCTCCTCCAGTCTATTTAATCCACGGAACAAACCAACGCCTGAGCGCTACCTGATCGCTCACATTGATGGAGGTGCGCGCGGCAACCCTGGGCCGGCGGGCTACGGGGTGGCGGTCACAGATTCTACCGGTAAGCGCATCGCTGAGATCAGCGAATATCTTGGGCATAAAACGAACAACTACGCGGAATATAGCGGGTTGCTGGGCGCGCTGGACTATTGCCTGAAGCATGAGGAGCGCGCCCTCAAAATCATCAGCGATTCCGAGCTGATGGTGAAACAGCTCAACGGCGAATACAAGGTCAAGAGTCCAGAGCTGAAGCTGCTCTACGACCGTGCGCAGACGATGATTCGCCAGCTCGACTGGTTTCGCGCCGAGCATGTATTGCGGGAAAAGAACAAAGACGCTGACCGTCTGGCGAATGACGCAATGGATCGCGGGATGAAGCGCGGGAACAGTGCGGAAGCAGCGCCGCGCCAGAGTTCTTCCGCACCGGCTGCCGCTTCTACAGGCGAAGTCCGTGAGTTCAACGGCATCGTCCAGGGCGGCAAAATTCTCCTGCTCAGTGGCGAGCTACCCGAGGGGACGATGGTGAAGGTGCGGGTGAAGAATTAAACCCCGAAAAATTCCTCTACGACTTTGATATCCGTCGTCCTTTTATAAGCGGGCAGACTCTCCAAGAACATGTGACCGTACTGCTTTTTCAGAATGCGATTGTCCAGTAGGACGGGCAATCCCCGGTCGTGCAGGGACCGGATCAAGCGTCCGAAGCCTTGCTTTAAAGTGATGACCGCGGCAGGCACCTGATAATCGAAAAACGCGTTTCCGCCGCCCGCATCAATAGCGCGCACCCGCGCCGCAACCACGGGATCGCTGGGCACCGCGAATGGCAAGCGGTCGATGATTACACAACTCAACTGCTCGCCCTGCACGTCCACTCCTTGCCAGAACGAAGACGTTCCAAATAACACCGCATTTGGCGTCAAACGGAATTCTTCCAACAGCGCATTCTTGGGCGCATCACCCTGGCGCAGCACCGGATAGTCGAGCTCTCCCAGCAAACGTTCGTAAATGTCATTCATCTGTGCGTAGCTGGTGAAGAGGACAAAGGCGCGGCCGCGCGTGACCTCAAGCAGGTGCTTGATGCAATCCGCGGCATGGGATCCGAACTGTGGTGTGCGCGGATCGGGCAAGTCCGGAGGAACGTACAGCACGGCCTGACTCTCGTAATCGAAATGCGATGGCAGCACGGAGCTGCGGGCATGTTCCATGCCGAGTCTGCGCTCGATGTATTCGAAGCCACCGCGCACTGCGAGCGTGGCCGAGGTGAGTACCACGCATTCCATGCGAGCAAAGAGTGTTTCCCGAAGAATGGGCGCGACATCGATGGGCGTCGCTTGCAAAAACACATTGTGACGGCTGTGCCCGGCTCCCCGCCCGCCGCGCCTCTCGATCCAGAAAACCGTATTTGGTTCTTCGGACTCCATCAAGAAACTCAACTGCACGCGCAGCTCTTCGGCACGTCGCACAAACGTAAACGATTCTTCCGGCTTCTCCGGCATGGCGGACAACTCGGCAGCGAGGCGACCCAGGGAATGATTCAAGCCAATGAATTCATCCCCGTTTTCTTCAAGAAATTCTCGGCGGCTGTCAAATGCGAACCGCCCCTCTCCGGGAGGCAGCAGGGAAAAGAAGAATTGGGATTTGTCGCGCAAACTCTTGAGTGCTCCGGAAAGCGGTGCCGAAAGTGCCCGGTTGCGTTGCAAAGAGGCTTCTACATCCCGCGCCAGATCCTCTACGCGCACGTTGCTAACCGAGATTCCGAAATAGCTGGCGGCAACGTCTTCGAGCTCATGCGCTTCATCGAAGACAACAGTTCCGCAATCCGGCAGAATGCCAGCATCGGGTGCGCCCTCGGCTTGCTGCTTAATCGCCAGATCGGCGAAAAAAAGGTGGTGGTTCACAATAATGATGTCGCTCTCGGCCGCGCGACGGTGCATTTCTGTGATGAAGCAGCGGTCAAACTGGCTGCATTTCTGGAACAGACACGTCTCTGAGCGCGCATCGAGTTTGGGCCACAACAGACTGGATTCGGGCAGGCCGCCAATCTCAGCGCGGTCGCCAGTCTCGGTCGTTGCCTCCCACGTGGAAATAGTCTGAAATTGCTCAATCTCCTGAAGTCCGTTCAACACGGGCTGTGCGGTGAGGTCGTAGAGCCGCTTACGGCAAAGATAATTGTTGCGACCCTTCATGTAGCAGACGGAAAGTTTGCCCTCGCCGTTGGGAAACAACGCCTGCTCCAGGAAAGGGATATCCTTGAAGAAGAGTTGCTCCTGCAGATTCTTGGTGCCGGTAGAAATAATGACGCGCTTACCCGAACGGATGGCAGGGACAAGGTAGGCGAGTGTTTTCCCCGTGCCCGTGCCGGCTTCGACCACCAGATGACGCTTTTCTTCCAGGGCTTGCTCGACGGCTTGCGCCATAAGCAACTGCCCGCGCCGGAACTCGTAGGCGGGATGCGTGCGCGAAAGCACACCGCCCGGGGCAAAGAACTGGTAGAGCGAAATATCTCTCAGCGAGGCGGGCTGGGAAGGCGAAGCCACAGAGTCTCTATAATACCGAGTTAGGAGCTTGCCAATTCGAACGCTTATTTCAGCGGACGACGAAAGTACTTGCCGCGTGATCTCACATTGAAAAAAAAGAAAAGAAAATCAAACGCGGGGAAGACGGCAAATCCCGCTCTCCCCGGCGCGGCCGTTGCCGAATCCGCCGCTTTCCACACAGCGCTGCCGATCCTGTGCATCGTCGGGCGCCCGAATGTCGGAAAGTCTACTTTGTTCAACCGCATTGCCGGGCGGCGGCGCGCTATCGTGGGCGACGAGCCCGGGATTACACGCGACCGCCTTTACTCGGAAGCCGAGTGGAACGGGCATTTTTTCCGCCTGGTGGATACGGGTGGAATCATTCCCGACGACAAAGATTTTATTCCCTCGGAAATTTTCCGTCAGGCCCGTTTCGCGCTGGACGAAGCCGCTGCCATCATCGTGGTGGTCGACGGGCGCAGCGAACTCGCCGGACCGGACATGGAATTGGCGCGCCTGCTGCACCGTACCGGCAAGCCTTTGTTCCTGGCTGTAAACAAGATTGACTCGGCCAAGCAAGAGCATCTGACAGACGAATTTCGTAGCCTCGGTATTCGCGAGGTTTACCCGATTTCCGCGGAACACGGCATCGGAGTCGGGGAACTGCTGGAAGCTATTTTCGAAGTTCCAGCCTTGAAGAAGCAGTCCGAAGCTTGGAAACGTGAGAAGGCCGCGGCGGAAGAGCAGGAACTCTCCCAAGCGCACATGGAGAGGTCCGAGGGTGAAGAGGAGTCGGCGCAATCAGAAGGCGGATCTGCCATCGAAACTTCGGTCGTAGCTCCTCCCGAAATCAAAGTTGCCATCATCGGCCGGCCCAACGTGGGTAAGTCCACGCTGCTGAATCAGCTCACCGGTGCCGACCGCTCGATTGTGTCGCCAATCGCTGGCACCACACGCGACGCTATCGACGAGATGGTGGAGCGGGAAGGCCAGCGCTTCCGCTTCATCGATACCGCGGGCATTCGGCGCAAGGGCAAGACCAAGCTCATGGCGGAAAAACTCTCTGTCATCATGGCGCGCAAGCATCTGGAAGACGCAGATATTGCGTTGTTGGTAATCGACGCTCCCGAAGGAGTTACAGCACTCGATGCACACATTGCGGGGTACGCACACGAAAGTGGCCGGTCATTAATCGTCGTGGTCAATAAATGGGATCTGGTGACCAAGGCTGCCGCTGCGGAATCCCACGGCACGCAACCGGCAGCGAGCCGGCTTTCCAAAGCAGCGCGGTTGCAGTCCTCGAAACGCACTGCGGACCGCGAGCTCTACGAAGAACGCTTGCGTGGTGAACTGAAATTTCTTGCCTATGCGCCCGTGCTTTTTGTCTCCGCTGCGATGGGACGCGGTGTCGATCAAGTGTTTGAGCAAGTGGTAGAGGTTGCAGCCGAGCGCAACAAGCGGATTCCCACAGGTGAAATGAATCGCTTCCTCAAGCATCTCGATTTCGAACGCGCTCCTGTGCCTGCGCGCCAGCAAGTGCGGATTTATTACATGACGCAAGCCGCAGTTGCGCCCCCTACGTTCATCCTCTTCTGTGACCGAGCAGTGAAGCTGCATTTCTCATACCAACGCTATCTGGAAAACCAGATTCGCGGCACTTTTGGATTCGTAGGGACTCCGATTTGGATCAAGACACGCGGAAAAGACCGATGAGGCACGCGAATGCCCATCGCCACCGGCGTCCGCCGTTACCGGCGTAACAAAACAACCCAGTTTCGTCTCAACTCCAGACCAGTTTCCGGGCGAAAATAACATATTTCGCACTGCACAGCCCAAGGAGACTTCATGCTGGCACGCTCTTGTTTTTGCACCACTCTGGCTGTTTCCACTTTCCTTTCAATTGTAGGTTTCGCGCAGGAGCCGGATTTCAGCAAAACTATTGCTGCCACAGAGTCTGCCCCGCAGAAAGCTCAGCCCACGGAAAGCCTGGGAGATGTGGCGCGTAAAATGCGCTCGGCGAAACCAACCGAGGTCAAGACCAGCCCTGAGGATGCGAAAGAACTCTTCGCCCTGGTGGATGAAATCACCACCTTCGCCAGCGAGGATTCCGGGTTTCCACGCAAGACTTCGGTCAAGCGAAGGTTGATTAGCCAGGACGAAGCGGAAGCTTGGTTTCGCCAGCGGCTGGCCAATTCTGAGTACACCGAGCGCCTTGCCCGCGCGGAAGTCAGTATGAAGAAGTTTGGCCTGTTGCCACGGGAATTCGATTTGAAGGAATTCGTTGTGAAGTCGGAGCGGCAGGGCGTCGCCGGTTTTTACGATGAAGAAACGAAAATGATTTCTCTTCTAAACTGGGTTGCCGCCGACACGCAAAAGCCCATCCTGGCGCACGAACTTACGCACGCGTTGCAGGATCAGAACTATGACCTCAAGGCTTGGCAAAAGGCTGCGGAAAAAAAGAATTCCGGTAAGACTGGCGCTCTGGCGATGGACGACCAGGAATCCACTACGGCGCGCCATGCCGTGGTCGAGGGGCAGGCCATGGTTGTCTTCATGGACTATATGCTTGCGCCTCTTCACCGCACGCTCAAAGATACGCCAGGCATTATTGCCGCCATGGAAGAACCATCCGTGGTAGCGGCCATCGACACCGAGTTAGTTCACAACGCGCCTGTTGTTTTTCGTGAAGCAGGGTCTTTTCCCTATCGTGACGGCCTTCTGTTTGAGGCGGCGCTGCTTGAAAAGGGAGGGAAAAAGCTTGCGTTCGCCGGTGTCTTCGCACATCCTCCCAAGACCACGCATGAAGTGCTGCAGCCAAAAACTTATCTTGAAGCCGAGCAACTCGTGCCAGTAACCATTCCGGATATGCAGCCGCTGTTGGGCGGCAAATATGAGGTCTACGATACGGGTAGTTTTGGCGAACTGGATGTTCGCGCGCTCCTCAAGCAGCTGGGGGAGAAGCGGCTCGCGAATGACATCGCCTCCGCATGGCAGGGCGGCTCCTACGTCACCTTCCGGCGCCCTTCCGCAGCCAAGCCGGCAGCAAGCGAAGTAGCGCTGCTGTATGTATCGCACTGGAAGTCGGCGCAGGCCGCGGAGCGCTTTGGGCGTATCTATGCGGCAGGAGCCTCCAAACGCTACAAGAATACTGAGATCAAGCCCGTCGCCGCCTGCGCGGGAACACAGTGTCCAGTCGGTGTCGCGCAGATCACAACCGAAGAAGGGCCAGTGATTATCGAGCAGTGGGCCAACAACACGGTGGTGATCTCCGAAAGCTTCGATACGGCGACGGCCGCGAAACTGAGCAATGCTATGCGGAATCCGTCTTCAGGCATTCATGCTGGGGCAAGACTTACGGTTCCGCAAGAGGAACTGAGTATGAGGCTCACAGCGCTACCGGCATTCCAGCAGTACCAGGAACGGATCGGCGCGGGCGTGCTTCGGGAGCTAGTGAAGCGAGCTCAAACAAAGTAAGCACTGCTTCAGAATTCCTATCCAATCGGCTCGGGGCTTAGTGGAGGTGGAATCCCAGGCGGAGGCTCCAGCAAGGGCGGTGGTGGCGGAGCAGCGGTCTGAGGCGGTGCTGGATGCAGCCAAGCATCCAATTTCGGATAGCGCGACGCGAAGAAGTAAAGGGAATACGCCGGAAAATAGACTGTCACCGGCACACTCAAGATCGAACTCAGAAACATGATGAGTGCAATGAACATCGTTCCCGCGACGATGGCAAGTGTGATAGTCCCTGCATTCCACGTAAGTCCCGCTGTTTTGCCCGCCGTCACAACGAGCACGCCGACGATGCCAAAGGGGATCAGGATCACGATCACTACAAGAAAAATCAAAATCCCAAACAGAATTCCAGCCGCAATTGCCAGCACGATCTTCATCCCTACGTAGCCTGCATAGCTGCCTTTGTCGCTTTTCATCATGGTGAACAGGCGGCTCCAGCTATCGGCAAAATCCAAATTCTCGAGAGCCATGATTGGCGCCATGAAGTCTTTCGCTAGCAAGTACACCACCGCCGCCGCCAAAGCGAAAAGGATCAGCAGAAAAATGAAGGGAATTGCACCAAGAATGAGTGGGCCCATGTGTGCCTTGGGGTCATTGAGCCATCCCAGGAGTGCGGCAAGGCCAACGGGAATTCCTATCAGAATCGCCAAAAATATCCCTCCGGCGAACTGATACACCAGCCGCCACAGGAAGAACCGTCGGCCCGTGGCGTGCCATTTATGCCACCCCGCCCGTAAACTCGCGCGCTTTGTGATAATGGACTCGATGAGAATGAAGCGGTACACGCTACCCACATACATCCACACCAACACAATCACGGCAAACACCAGCAGACCCAATCCCATAAACAGGAGGAAGTGCCCCATCCAACGTGGATCCATGTGCGGCAGCGCTAGAAATTCCTCGCTCCCTTTCGGCTGAGTCTGAGTGTTGGTGGGAATATTGAAGTTTCCGCTGCTACAGCCTCCACCGGAACTGAGTTCCCCGGTCATGAAGCCTAGCAACGCCAGGCGCAGCCACTGCCCCCATTGGAATGGACGAAACAATTGCTGCTTCGTGTGCTCAAGCGCAATCGAAATAGTGTCAATAGCGGACAGCTTTGGCATGCAAACTCCCAGGTTCAGCCAAGTTACTGTGCTTCAGTAAGAAGGTCAACGCCTTTATCGTCGCACCACGTGAAGCTAAGAGTACTAAGAAGTTACTGCCGCGGTTCCAATGTCCGCCATCCATTCCTCGAAAACACGCAGTGCAATTTCACACTGCTTCTGGTGACGTTCCTTGCGGTCACGGATACGCTGTTCGAGAGCAGGCAGCAGGTCGAAGGTAATATTTGCGGGCTGAAAGCGCTTCGGGTCTGCCTGCGTGACGTAATTCATAAGAGACCCGAATGCCGAAGGCCGAGGAGGAGCGACTGGTGCGTCTCCAGTTGCCAGCCGTGCGGCTTGCATGCCAGCCAAGAGCCCAGTGGCAATGGATTCCACATAGCCTTCCACCCCGCAAATTTGTCCCGCGAAGAAGACGTTCAGGTGCTGTTTCATCTGCAAAGTGTCGCGCAACAATTCCGGCCCATTGATGTAGGTATTGCGGTGAATCTGCCCGTAGCGCAGGAAACGGGCCTGTTCCAATCCAGGGATGAGCCGCAGAACGCCCGCTTGATCGCCGAATTTCAGATGGTTCTGGAATCCGACCAGATTGTACGAATCCGCCCGCAGATTTTCCTGTCGCAACTGCACAACGGCATAGGGCCTCTTCCCCGTTCGCGGATCGATCAAGCCCACCGGCTTCATGGGGCCAAAGCGCAGCGTATCCCGCCCGCGACGCGCGATTTCTTCAATCGGCAGGCAGCCTTCGAAGTAATTCAATTTTTCCCAGTCTTTTTCTTCCACCGATTCGGCCGCGATCAGCGCGTCGTAGAAGCAGTCGTACTCGTCTTTGGTCATGGGACAGTTGATGTAATCGGCAGTGCCTTTGTCGTAGCGCGCCGCCAGGTACACCTTCGAGCGGTCAATGGAATCCGCCTCGACGATGGGACTGATCGAATCGTAAAAGAAAAGCCGTGTGCTGCCGGTGAGCCACCCAATCTCCGCAGCCAGGGAGTCCGAGGTCAGCGGCCCGGTGGCCACGATCGTCAACTGTCCGGGGTCGATCTGCGTTACTTCCTCGCGGCGCACAAGAATCAGCGGCTCGTCCGTAATGGCTGCGGTCACTTTGGTGGAAA
The DNA here is from genome assembly GCA_964619065.1 of uncultured Acidobacteriaceae bacterium. GTDB lineage: Bacteria > Acidobacteriota > Terriglobia > Terriglobales > Acidobacteriaceae > JANXUC01. The sequence goes on from CAZUCC010000018.1 coordinate 63,552, forward strand.
AAGTCGCGCGATCGACCGCCAGAGCGTGACCAGCAGGAACAGCACACTCCCGCGCGATTTCCAGCAGGAGTGATCCTGCGCGTTGCATCTCTTCTTTCAGCAGCCACGGAGCTGTGTATTCGCTGCTGGATTTCAGTGAATTCGAGCAGACAAGCTCGGCGAAATCCTGCGTCTGATGCGCAGGCGTCGAACGCACGGGCCGCATTTCATAGAGCGTGACAGGCACTCCGCGCCGCGCACACTGCCATGCCGCCTCCGAACCCGCGAGGCCCGCGCCGACAATAGTGATGGGTTTCGTCATGACGTGAGGAATTAGTCGATATCTAGTGTACTGCCCAAGGACACTACGTTAGAGAATCACGCGTTCGTTGCCCACGCGGCGCGTGATCCGTTCGCGATCCAGATATTCCAGCAGAGGGATAGCGTATTTGCGCGAGACTCCCGTCAGCTCCTTAAATGCACTGACATCAATTTTGGAGGAGTGGTTTTTATGGGTGAGTATAAGCCCCCGCAAACCGTTGAGTGCTTCGTGGTGAAACACGAGATCTTCCGAAACTTTGACAAGAGTCTTGTCGCGCAATAGTAAAGTCACAAGCTTCCTCGCCCGCGACTGATCAATCTTCAATCCGGCGAGGACTTCGTTCAGAGCCGGAACCTTCAATCCTGCCGAAGCAAATGCAGACTCGATGGTCTGCTTGGATGCCGCTTCTTCATCCTTCAATACAACGCCTTGGCCTGGCAAAAGCACCAGTTTACTGGACACGGCCAGCTTGTTTTCACGGACCATTCGTTCGAGCACGTATGTAAAGACTTCTGGCAGCACCCGAAGGTCCTCACGTAACTCCTCCTTGCTCATGCCCGCAACCAGTGGATGACGTTTATGAAACTCGGTGACGGCGGCGATGAGGAGCCCCTCCAGCCCTGTAATATCTTCGGCCAATACATAGCGGTCGCCGATTTGCACGACCTTGCCTGCGCGTAGGGGTTCTGCCAGCACTTGTGCGATGAACTCGGGCCGCCACCCCGTTTCTGCCACCAATTCCTCGATGGCCAGGCCCATACTCATGCGCCGCGCGATGCGTGCCAACAAAATGTCTTCCGGCTGACCTGTACTCAAGATTCGCAGAAATGGTTCGACAGCCCCCTTTTTCACTTTCGGCATAGGCGCGGCATCCAGCACTATGCCTCCGCCCAGCGTGACGACCGGGGAAAATTGCCGGACAATAAAACGATCTCCCGGTAGAAGCAGCGCTGCGTTAGCCAGCCGCAAACGCGCGAATCCTTGCGCGTCCGCGGGCATCTGCTTTCCCTCAGGAAGAACAACTTCCGCGATCGCTTCCATCGTGTAAGCATGAAGATGAACGCGCGCCCGGTTTTTCAACGGCTTGGCGGACGGTAGCAAAGTCAGCATGACATCCAGGTGCTGTGTTGCGTGGAAAGCTGCTACTGGTGCAAGCGTCATCCCGCGCGCTAAGTCCTCCGTTGTTGCCCCTGCCAGATTCAGCGCTGTCCGTTGTCCGGCGACGGCCTGTTCCGTGATAGCACCGTGGACTTGCACTCCGCGCACGCGGACGCGTCTGCCGGAAGTTCCACCGGGCCCTGAGCAATAGATCTCCAACTCGTCCTCTTTACGCACGGTTCCAGACACGAGCGTACCCGTAACAACCGTGCCGAATCCCTTCATGATGAACACGCGGTCAATGGGTAGACGTGGCAGCGCCGAGGAGTCCCGTGTCACCACTGTCGCCGCTTGCTCGGCAAGTACGCGCTTCAGCTCGGCGATCCCCTGTCCGGTTTTTGCGCTGACCGCGACAATCGGCGATTGTTTCGCATCAAGGTTCGGATCAAGAAAAGACCCTTGTAGAAACTCCTCCACCTCCAGCCGGACGACATCGAGAGTCTCGGGGTCGACGAGATCGGCCTTGGTGAGTACGGTAATTCCGCGCTGCACATTTAAGAGCCGGCAGATATCGAAGTGCTCACGCGTCTGCGGCTGGATCGATGCATCGGCGGCAATCACCAGCAGTACGAGGTCGATGCCACCCACCCCCGCCAGCATGTTGCGGACGAAACGCTCGTGCCCAGGCACATCGACAAAGCCCAAACGTAATGGGCTACCGCCGGGCTTGGTGAGCTCAGGTTCCGTAAGATCGAGGTGGGCGAAGCCAAGGTCGATGGTGATACCGCGCCGTTTCTCTTCCTGCAGACGATCCGTATCCATGCCGGTCAGTGCGCGAACGAGCGCGGTCTTGCCATGGTCGATATGCCCCGCCGTGCCCACAATTACCGACTTCATGCGCAACAGTGTAGCTGAGAGAAAGTCAATCCTCGCCCCGCCCGCGCAGGCGTCTCAATATTAAATTCAACAACAAATCTCCAAAAATCAGGATTCTTGACCTTAATCCCGTTTCGTCCCAAGACAATTGACAATCCCGCACAATCTGTGTAACGTTCTCTCCCAATTCGACTTAACAGCATGAGACATTTGTCTGTCTTCGAGTTGGGTTTTGAATTGCTTAAGTTGATGGTTTAGGTGTTTTCCTTCATCTCTGAAGTGTTATCTACGTGGTAAAACTTGCTGGTTTCTGCGGCGCCGGACGCATAGGGGAGAAAGTCTATGGAACTCGTTAAGAGCAAAGGGCTGATTTTACTGGCGGTAGTCTTGGTGTTGTCACTGAGTGTTGTGACATGGGGTCAGACCGGCACGTCAACCGTGCGCGGCACAATTACAGACCCACAAGGCCGTGTCGTCTCGGGAGCCGAGGTCACGCTCACCAACCTGGCGAATAACGCTGTTCGCAGCGCGAAGACCACAGACTCCGGCAGTTACAACTTCGATTTGATTACGCCCGGCGACTACCGCATCGAAGTCGTCGCCAAAGGTTTTAAGAAGCAGACGGTCGACAATGTTCACGCCCTGATTGGCAAACCCTCGGAAGCCAGTGTTCAACTCGAAATCGGCGCGGCCAGCGAATTAGTCGAGGTCCAGGCCTCCGCAGCCGGATCGTTAATCAATACCCAGGACGCATCCTTAGGCAACAATTTTGTTTCGGAGCAGATCACGCAGCTGCCTCTCGAAGCCAAGAGCGTTATTGATTTGCTCAGTTTGCAGCCCGGCGCCACGCGGGAAGGATACGTTAATGGAGCGCGGGCTGACCAGTCGAACGTGACGTTAGACGGTGTGGATGTCAATAACGCCCAAACTGCCAATGCTGAGAGGCCTCGAGTCACCAACACATTGGTCATTGGCGCTTTTGACACGGATCGCGGGAACATCACTACCGGACCTGTGCTTCGTCTCAACTCCGAAGCCGTGGAGGAATTCCGCGTCACCACCGCCAACGGCGGTGCCAACCAGGGACGATCGTCCGGGTCCCAGGTCAACTTGGTAACCAAGTCTGGCGGGAACGCGTTTCACGGATCTGCCTTTGAGAACTATCGGACCAAAGGGTTTACAGCGAACGACTGGTTCAACAACCATACAGGCGTAGGCCGCCAAGACTTAATCCGGCACACCTTCAGCGGCGGCATCGGTGGCCCCATCATCAAGGACAAGATCTTCTTTTTCTACAACTATGAAGGTCGCCGGGACGCAAGCTCGACAAGCGAAGTTCGAACGGTACCTCTGAGCCAGTCTCCCGATCCTAATAATCCCGGCACACTGGGCACTGGCACCATTCACTATCCCTACTGCACCGATTCAAGTTGCAATACCTTTGGAATCGGGTCTTTGGATTGGAATAATGGCGGCGCTGGTGACCAACTGGACGGGCCTTCGGGTGCCTATTCAGTCGCGGGCATCAATCCCTTGGCCGTGGCGGTCTTCCAGAACTCCGTAGCCAAGTTTCCCACCAACGACTCATCTGTAGGAGACGGGTTCAATACGGGCGGGTTTCGCTTCAATGCGCCAACCCCTCAAAAGCTCAACGAGCACGTAGGGAAACTCGATTTCAACCTGACCAAGAATCAGATCGCCCAGGTCCGGGTAATCGCTCAGCAGGATCGTCAAACGCTGCCGCAGTGGTTGCCAGGTGCGATTGCTCCTCAAGTATGGAGCCATCCCTGGGGCTTAGCGGCGGGCCACACCTGGACCATCGGGCAGAACTGGGTGAACAACTTCCGCTACGGATTCACTCGCCAGGCCTTTACCCAAGGTGGAGACAGCACCGGGAATGACATTGACTTCCGCTTTGTCTTCCAGCCAAACGGCCAGACTCACGCCGTTAGCCGGGTCACGCCCGTTCATAACATCACGGACGACGTTTCCTGGATCCACGGCAACCATACTCTTCAGTTTGGAACAAACGTGCGAATTATCAGCAATTCGCGTGTAAGCTTTGTTAACTCCTTTGATTTTGCGGAAACCAACCCTTCCGGCTACGGTGCTGCAGGCGACAATGTGACGCAGCTCTTCCAGGATTATTTGAATAATAATCCTAGCCTTCCAGGATCCGGCGATCTTTTCCTAGCCGCTACGAACACCGAGGTTCGGGATGCGGCCACTGCCCTCATCGGGCGTTTTTCTCAATACACTGCCAACTTTAACTTCAACAAGGATGGAACTACGACTTCCCTTGGCGCGCCCTCTACCAGGGATTTTAAAACTCAGGCGTACGACCTCTACCTGCAGGATTCCTGGAAGGTTCGCCCCAACCTTACCCTTACCTACGGCCTGCGTTACACGTTGGAACGTCCCGTCTACGAGAAGAATGGATTTGAAGTGCGTCCGCAAACGCCGCTCAGTACTTATTTTGCTAACCGACTGGCCGCGGCGGCTAACGGGCAAAATGATACAGAGCCCATTATTCTCGACCTTTCCGGTCCTGCCAATCACGCCAAGCCGCTATACGATTGGGATTACAAGAATTTTCAGCCGCGCGTTTCGTTCGCCTGGACGCCTGCTGGCACGAGCGGCAAGTCCGTCATCCGCGGTGGTTTTGCGCTAACGAGCGATTATTATGGGCAAGCTCTGGCTGTCGATTTTGATCTCAACAATCAACTCGGGTTCACCGCCAGCCCCACCATTAGCGTCAACACGTATGACGTAACATCGCCGGCTGTTCTTGCGCCCCTCTTTACCGACTTCAATCAGCCCATCAGGACTCTTCCCAACATTTCCGCGCCTGCAACTTTGAAATTCCCTGTGAAAGCGGATCTGGATTACTCTGCACGAATCGAGCTCGGGTTGAACTCCAGTCTGGTAGCGCCCAAGCATTACGTTTGGAACCTTACTTACGAACGACAAATGCCCGCCGGCTTGTTATTGTCAGCCTCTTACGTCGGGCGCAAAGCGCAACATCTGTTGGCCCGTCGTGATGTAGCGGCCTTCAACAATATCCGTGACCCACAAAGCGGAGTAACATGGTATCAAGCCGGTACTATTCTGGAAAAGCAGCGCCAGCAAGGCTTGGATACAAGCCAAATCGCTACGGTTCCGTTCTTCGAAAACCTTCTGCCAGCCGGATTTGCATCCACGCTAAACAGTGTCTTTGGTTTCCCGGGCACGAATCCAAATGACTGCAGCCAAACCCAACCAACGCTTGGTTTTGATCCGACTTGGTCGAACACTCAGGCGGTCTATGCCTTCCAAAGCCGAACGCCAAGAAACTGCCTCGCGTTTTTTGGCGGAAACGACTGGACAGATACCCAAAACACGCTGGATCAAGTTTTGGATGCTATTGGCTCTCCGACTTTGTTCCGAGGACCGCAATATGCTGATCTTTCGGCTTGGAGCACGATCGGAAACTCCATCTACAACGCGTTCAGTTTTTCCGCCCGTCAGCGCTTGCATAGCCTGACCCTGGATTTCAACTACACATGGTCGCATTCCCTTGATGACGCCTCAGGCATACAAACATCGAGCGGCTTCGGCCAAGCTTTTATTCAGAATCCAATTCGCCAGCGCGACAACTATGGCACTTCCGACTTCGACCAGAAACATAACATCAATGCCAGCGGAATCTGGCAGTTGCCGTTTGGCAAGGGTCACGCCTTCATGAACACCGACAGCCCAGTAGCGGATGCGATTTTAGGCGGATGGCAGCTCTCCAGCATCTTCCGTTGGAACTCAGGGATTCCCGTGAGCGGCCCGGCCGACGATGGACGTTGGGCCACGAACTTTAACGCTCAAGCAAACGCATCGCCGACCAGTCGAGTGCATACCTGTCCGACCAAACCAATTTCAGGGGATCCCAAGCTATTTGGTTGTACCAACATCGACACGGTGTACCAGAGCTTCCGCAACCCCTACCCGGGTGAGACAGGCCCGCGCAATACCTTCCGCTTGCCCAGCTATGTCAGTCTGGATTTCGGATTGGGCAAGACTTGGAACATGCCGTGGCATGAAGGGCACACGTTGCAGCTTCGATGGGACGTATTCAACGCCACCAACACGCAACATCTGACTCAAACAACAGACTTTACAATTGTGCGCGACCCCGCATTGCGTGGATCAACCCCGCCTTCTGACTGGACGAACTTCACCCAGATTCAGGGCCAGCCGCGTGTCATGCAGGTTGGGGCGCGGTACTCGTTCTAGTTCGGAGAAGACTTGTAAATTACAACGGCCTGGAGAGTTTTCTCCAGGCCGTATTTATTGTCCTACAAACATGCGCCTTAGTTGGAGCTGGTCCCGCTCTTCGCGCCAGCCGCCGCTGTGTCTTCCGCAAACTCGAGAGCAATCTTCTTGCCGGAGAAACGGATTCCATTCAGAGAAGTTGACCCGTCAGCATTCTTTTGCAGTAGGGTCGCATCGGAACCGGAATTCTTGTCGAGCTCCTTCACGTGCGCCGGAACTTTCGCCACCACCTCTTTTCCTTTCATGACGCTGACTGTCACTTCAGGACCCGTACCTTCCCAGGTTACTTTGTAAGAGCCGGGTTTGAGTTGGGTTCCGTTGAGCTGAATCGGCTGTGTCACATTCAGTGAGCCGGACGAAGCCGCGAATAAACTGGTGGACAACAGGAGCGCTAGGCTCAGGACAACACTCTTCGTAAATTTCATACATTCCCCTTTTCTTTCTCCCGTCGTGCGGGATTCGGTTGGGGCGGCCCGGTCGAACCGCATGCGCGAAACACTTGCGTTCTCGCCCACATGGCCTACAATTGCTGACGCGGGGTTCAACCCAACAGATACGGGCCATACGGCACGGAGCTGTCGTCGCTAGATTGTTTCCGCCAGGGCCGCCAAGCACAAGCGGAGCAATATGTTGGACCCCTTTCTACTTCCCTTCGAAAATATCTCGTCCCATCCGGTGCTGGTCGCTTTCCCAAAATGTTCCGGGCGTGAAAGCACGTACAGTGGACTACGTCGGATTCCCACGGAAAGTTCCCGTAAAATTCGAGTTCCCCCTGCCTACATTGCTTCAGACGGATCGAAGAGAATGCGGTTAGCGAGCGCCAGATATTCTGTTGTGGCAAAGCGCAGACAAGACAATCCGTCGAGGTTCGGTGTGAAGTTATTCGAACTGCGGGAGTGAAACGTGTAAGTAGAACCGTTGGAATATTTTAGAGAGGCGTAAGCACGCCTCCCTAAGAAATCGTCAGTACAACCTTCCCAAAATTTTGGCGCTCCAGCAGCAGCTTGAACGCCGCGCTCGCCCGCTCCCGAGGAAAGACATGGCCCACAATGGGTCGTAGTTTATCGGCGGCGATCCATTGCGACATGTGTTTCCACGCTGCCTCCATCACTTTCTTATTCGCCGAAAGCACGCTTAGCCAAAGACCGTGCACGCTGGTTCCTTTTGCGTAGAGGATGCGCGGGTCAAGAGTGGAGGGCTTCCCAGTCGCGGCGCCATAAACGATGACGCGTCCGAACTCGCGCAGGCACCGCACGCTTTTGCCGGTATGCTCCCCGCCCAGCATTTCGAAAACAGCATCGACTCCTTCGCCGCTGGTCATCTCTTGAATCGCTTCCTCGTAATCGCGCTTCTTGTAATTGATGCCGTGGTTTAATCCCAAATCCCGCACGCGTGCCAGTTTTTCTGCCGAGGACGACGTGCCATACATCTCTACGCCAAGAAGTTTTCCAATCTGCACGGCAGCCGTGCCCACTCCTCCCGCAACTGCGTGAATCAGCACAGTCCGCCGATTGCCCACAGAAACATCACCAAGCGTGCGGTCCACAAGTCCGGCTTTCCAATAGGCGAGATAAGCCGTGAAATAGTTAACCGGGAATGCCGCCGCTTCCTGTGCGCTCCAGTGCTCTGGTGCTGGCCAGTAATAGTTCTGTCGCGCCGCTACGAGTTCCGCGAAAGCTCCCCATTGCGTGTAGCCCATAACGCGGCTGTTCGAGCCATCACTCTCCGCTCCATCTAGCACCGCACTGTCGAGCACTCCACAGTATTCACGTCCAGCGATAAGCGGCGGAGGCGGCGTGCCGGGGTATCCACCACTCGCCGTCATAATGTCCGCGAAGTTCACCCCTGCCGCATGCACGCGCACCAGAACTTCTCCAGAGGCGGGCTGCGGCTCGGGCATATCGCGCAGCTGCAAAACGTCGGGACCGCCAAACTGGGGGATGACGATGGCCTTCATACTGTTGAGTTTAGCAAGCTTTTGCAGGGTGCGGCGATCTGGCTCTCGCCGCCCAGATTCGGCTCTCAATGCCCCCGTCGCGTCGTGCCCGCCCCTCTCAGGAGGTATATACTGAGTATGTATTTTGGAAGTTTAGGCTCTTGGGCTTGGTCGTGAGGAGCCGGTTCTTTAAATATTCATACACGTTTTATAAATGAGACCGGCGTCCGAAATTGCGGATTGCCGGAGGGAAGTCGCAAGCTCCGCTCTGAATCTCATCGGGGTGCGTCGAGCTTCCTGGAAGGTTTGCCATGGACTTATTCCTGGTTCGGCTTATTTTTGTAATAGTTGTGGCGGTAGCCTGCTTTGTTCTTCAGCCCTTTGATTTGCCGAAGTACATCGATGCGGCGATCGGCGTTCTCATCGGCGCCGCCATTATCATCTTCGAATGGCGGCTGCGCCTCGCGAGTCTGACCCGCCTCATCGGTGCCGCCGTCGGCAGCATCCTCGGAATCCTGGGCGCGTACCTCTTCACGCTGGTTCTACGCAACAGTGTGCATGCGGGGAATACACTCAACTTCCTGCAAATCCTCATTATGCTCTTAATGGCCTATGTAGGCCTGGTGGTGGGAGCCAATAAGGGCTCCATGCTCAACCTGGCAGCCCTCGGAGGTCTGTTCGGAGGCGAGAAGCAGGGCAAAAAGGTCCATAAGATTCTCGATACGAGCGTCATCATCGACGGCCGTATCTCTGATATTGCCGAGACTGGTTTCCTCGACGGCGTCATTGTCATCCCACAATTCGTA
>CAZUCC010000019.1:0-72501 GCA_964619065.1 uncultured Acidobacteriaceae bacterium
GCCACACGTGTGACCTCACCTGCGAACCGGTTCAACTGATCCACCATGGTGTTCATTGTTTCCTTCAGCTGCAAAATCTCACCGCGAACGTCCACGGTAATCTTGCGGGAGAGATCGCCGCTCGCGACGGCGGTCGCCACTTCGGCGATATTGCGCACCTGTCCGGTCAAGTGGCTTGCCATCGAATTGACCGAGTCGGTGAGATCTTTCCAGGTTCCGGCGACGCCCGGCACTTGCGCCTGCCCACCCAGCTTGCCATCGGTACCCACCTCACGTGCGACGCGTGTCACCTCCGCTGTGAAAACGCCGAGCTGCTGAATCATCGTGTTGACGATATCGGCGGCCCGCAAGAACTCGCCTTCCAGAGGCCGCCCGTCTACATCCAGCCGGACTGATTGTGTGAGGTTTCCCTGCGCTACAGCCGCGATGGCGCGAGTGACTTCTGTGGTCGGGCGAAGAAGGTCATCCACGAGCGTGTTGACCGAAACCTCAATCTCACCCCACTCGCCTTTCGATTGGTGAAATCTTGTGCGCTCCCGTGTTCTACCCTCTTTGCCTACCACTTGCCCTACGCGCTGAAGCTCTTGCGCCATTTGCTGGTTAGCGGCAACAATTTCGTTGAAGGTGTCCGCGATTTTTCCTTCAATGCCGGTCCAGGAGCCCGGAAGACGCACGGAAAAATCCCCATCCCGCATGGATTGAAGGCTTTCCAATAGGGTTTCGAACGCAACGGGAACAGGTTCCGTGGCAATCGCGTATCCGTTGTTCCGGGAAGCCTCAGGAGCTGAAGCGTCGGGAGCAGCTTCGCGGGTCTTCCCTGACGTCAGATTTTGATTGCGTCGTTTCATTGCCGTAGCCTAAAACCATCCTTTAGTCAGTTTTGATACCAGGTGCAAGGTTTGTAGATTGCAGGAACTGTTGAACGGCTAATTCCGACGGATCGCCGGATCAACCGTAAAAAACATACCGCCGTCCAGGATCGTCTCGATAGCGCGAACCAAATGTTGGGCAGCATGGGACTTAACCACATAACCGTGCGCACCGGCACTCCGAATCGCGGAAGCGGTTCCCGTGGAATTGTGCATCGTTAGCACCAAGGTTTTACAGCGTGCTTTCGCGGTGGTAAGTTCCGTCGCCACGGCCAAGCCGTCCTTGCCCGGCATACTCACATCCAGGACAACCACATCCGGGTTCAACGCAGCAATTTTTTCCAGGGCCTCAACACCGTTTTCGGCTTCGCCACAGACTTCCCAATCCACTCGGCCGCGGAGAATGGAACGCACCCCTTGGCGCACGATGTCATGATCATCGACAATAAGGATGCGGACTGCCATCGTGAAACACACTCGAGAGCTATTTTGGCTTTGGACTACCTGGACTGGGGAACTAACTCGATGTTCACTTAAAAACAGGCGTAGGTGTATACGGTATTTTCTGTATTAACCATTTGGTTAATCTTCAGAAAGCTAATTCGGGAGGGTTGGCAGGAATCGGTAAGGATAAACGTGAGAAGAAACTGCTCGCAGTAAAGATTCCAGGAAGGTGGATCGGCCAAGTGGAGGATCGTTCCGGCGACACGGAGCCATCAAGCGTGAGAAGACATGCTGGACGTGCACCCCTGCATGCACCTTCGATGGCGCCTCCATGATCGAATCCAATTTCTCTCGAGGGTGGTAATTTCTTTAATCCGCAATTCGCAAAATTTTCCCCAGCGACCGCTTCCTACACCGGCACATTCCACACATACAAGAAAGTGGCGTCAGTGGCAGTCGCAACGTTACGCCCAGATTTCCGCGTCGCTCGATTCAGTGCAGACCGAACTTTTTCCTTGGATTCGTCCAGTTCGGCCAGCGGGACCTTCAATGCAGAACCAGCTTCCAAGTTGTCCAGATCTTTGAGAATTGTGTCGACAATTAGCTTGTGTTTTCCATTTCGACCCTGCGGAACATCCGATTGCACCATCGTCTTAAAGTGCATCGGAGCGACCTTCGTTGTTTGACGATTTGCCACTTGCCCTCCTTAAAAACGACACGCTATTTAAACGTTATGCTATCGTATCTCATCGTAAACAATCCTGCAAGTAAAAATTTCGTACCGTAATATTGAACAATCGATTAGGGTTCTCGGCGAGATCCAACTGGCAAGGCTCGCTATACCTGCTCTGAGCCCACCTTAAAACTTTAAAATTTAGCTCCGAAAAGATTCCGAAAAGATATGACCCGTATGGCTTCGACGCTGGTAGCGTCAAGGTGGATGGAAGGAAATACTTGTGATGTTCAAACCAAAAACACATTTCGAGCAGGTGCCATTGAAGGTCGTCCAGAAAATTGCTGGATACCCCATCAACCAAAGAGAACCGATTCAACCGGCGCATAGCGCCAAAAAGAAATCGTTTAAAAGGCACTCTAAGGTCAATAGCCGAGGGGGACAACTATGACCCGTCCGTTTGACATTTTTCTGGTAGAGACCGAGGGAGTGCGCTGGCTGCAATCGGCGGTAACTTTGGAGGAGGCTAAGGCACAAGTCCGCGAATACGCCGGAGGGGCAGCGGGAGAATACCTGCTTTTGGATCAGGTAACCGGAAAAAAAATCGTCCTCAAGCTCGATGGCAGCATGCAGGACGCAGGGGAGCTACGAGCAGCTAGGGAAAACTAGAATTTATTCCACCGCATGTTCGTTATCGCGAATACAGAGATTCTTTCCCCCAACAACCTGCGCATGTGCTCTCTCGGCATTATGCCGAATGACCATCCACAATAGTGACTGTCTCCGGGGTTGAGGCGAGAGCGCCTGTCGCAACTTGAATAATGTTGTTGCGAACCGCGTAAAGGACGAGTTCGCTAATCGAGTGCAGTCCCAGCTTGCGCATGATATTGCTACGGTGGGTCTCTGCAGTCTTCACGCTCAGATTCAGGTGGCTGGCGACTTCCTTGGTGGATCTGCCTTCTGCCAGAAGTTGGACGACCTCGCGTTCTCTAGGGGTTAAGTTGGGCAGCAGGTTTTTTTTCGGAGTTCCATGAGTACCGCGGTAGCCGGAAAGCACCATTTCTGCTACACGGGCCGTAAAAAAAGTCTTATTGTACTGTAGAGCTTCAATTGCCGAGAGGAGATCGCGGGCGGCATCCGATTTCAACAGGAATCCGCGGGCGCCGGCATCCAGCACAGCGCGAACTGCCTCGTCAGTATCCGTGATCGTCAAAATCAACACTCGTATCTGCGGGTTGTCACGCAGGATCTGACGGGTGGCTTCCAGTCCATTGAGCGTAGGCATGCCAATGTCCAGGATGACGATACTGGGTTTCAATTGCTTGGCCAATTCGACTGCCTGTCGACCGTTATCGGCTTCAGCACAAACTTCCCAGGCAGGCTGGCTTTTGATGAGAGACACCAAACCTCTGCGGACTATTTCGTGATCATCAGCAACCAATATACGTAACTTGTTCATAAGGACCCTCATCGGATAGAACGGTTTTTTCGACCGAATAAACTACCGCTTGGATCTTTTAAGACCCCCTTTGGCAGTTTTCACGACCGAATTTCACTTTATCTTCTGGTTAAATGCGAAAGTCTATACGGTGAATCCTGTACTGGTTCGACATAATCTTCCGATCACAGTAGCACGTCCCGGCCTATGCTTCCCAAGAAGGCGAGAGGCAAGTACCAGCCAATCTTTTGAGACGGCTAGCACCTGCCTGGGGGGGGTGGGTATTTTGCGGAAAACACGTTTTACACTCTGGAGCATAAGAGCACGGGTACGTCTGAACAATCCGGCCCGCGCTGTAGTTCTCATCAAGATTTTCCGTAGAGCATGCCCTTCTCATTTCTGGTGAAATATTTTGTACGGCACTCTGGAATCACGGTGCGATAACGCTTTTGCATCTTGAGCTCTGTTATGACAAGTATTTTTAGCAAACGGAAGGAACCGGATGATGGGAGGAACTTTTGAACGCCGGGAATTCCCAAGAGCCAGATGTACGGGTGAGAATCAGGTTGCACGAGCGAGGCTAGCCGCAGGATGGAACTCTCGTCGCACATCCTGCGGCAGGTACGCCTTTACGCTACCGGGCTTCGCCCCTGGATAACACGAATCAGAACAACCACGATTGCCACCACCAAAAGCAGGTGAATGTACCCTCCGAGGGTATAGGAACTGACCATACCCAGCAGCCATAACACAACGAGTATTACGAAGATTGTCCAAAGCATCTTTAAACCTCCTTATTCCTGTGGTTTACTTGCTATTCTCAACTTGTAGATTATTGTCCACCGAAAAAATACCCGGTACGCTGTTGGCGCGGATGCCGGCTACATTCTTGTCCGCCGCGTTGTCCACAATGCCCTCCAGCCTAACGTGACCACTCTTAACGATAATGCGGATGGGCTTGTTCACCGGCAGGGAATACCTCTGCAGAGAGGGATATCCGTAAATGGCGCGGAACAGCCTCAACCGCAACCGGTCGTCCATGGGTGAGAGCGGCAGAACTTCAATTTGATTGTCAACATGCTCCACACCTTCGATGTTCTTCACCGCGTTCTCCGACTCTGATTTCAACGTTGGCTGGGTCACCGACCCCAGAAGGGTCACGTTGTATCCGTCAACCTTGAAAGCGAGATAATCGAACACGTCCAGATTCGGCAGCATGATCAGTTCGTGGCGGGCTTCCTTGGTAATGCGTTGCACCGCTTTGTCGGACGGCTGGGAATCATGCTGAGCGCCAGCTAATGGAAGCCAGCAGAATGTCATGAAAACGACGGTCAAAACACTAGCTTTCTGAGTCGTGCTTTTCTTAAACAGCGAAACTACCTGACGTGCCATATTGCCTCCCATTCGAGTGCTGCTTTGGAGTGGGTGTCGTTACCCCATCTCGACAAAGCAAGTCCGGAATCAGCGTATTGTCGGGTAAACGACGTGTACATCGGGTGGATCATGTAGTGTGCTTAGAACGAGTATGTGGAACGTCCTCGTGGATCCAGTGCAAGGCTCTGTTCCAGGAGTTAAAGGTCTAAGGGATCTTTGCGTTAAAACTACTGGATGCCAGCAGTCACTGTGTCCACCATCTGCGGTACACTCGCCAGCCATGGTCTGCAATGAGTTTGCCAGGAAACGATTGCTACGAAGGGCGGCGATTGCATTTGCGATCTTCAGCCTGGCAGTCGCAATAGCAACCGTTGAAGTGTCGCGGCATGCTCAACAGATTCTTAAGCAACGAGCGATCGACATGCTGCAAGATCGCTTTGACAGTGAAGTGGAGATTTCGGACTTTCAAGTTTCGGTATTCCCGCACATTTTGGTGGCAGGGAAAGGCGTTACGCTTCGGCATCTGGGTCGGACGGACGTACCGCCGCTGATCTCCATCGAAAGCTTCACGGCCGAAATGAGTTTGCTGGGCGCTCTTGGCAAGCCCTGGCATGTCCGTAGAGTACAAATTCATGGCCTTTCGCTGCATGTGGCGCATCGACAACACGATCCTCAGCCCGTGATGACGAAAATGCAGAAACGAAAAACCATTCCCATTCTGGTGGATGAGCTGACTGCAGGGAACACCGAACTGGTGGTACTTCCGAACAATCCGGCAAAGCTTTCCCAAGTATTCCTGATACACAGTTTAAAGATGGAGGAGGTCGGCCTCGGCCATGCCGCTTCTTTCCAGGCGGATCTTACCAACGCGAAGCCGCCGGGAGAAATCGCCGCCAACGGCCATTTCGGGCCGTGGCAAAGCGAGGACCCGGGACAAACGCCGCTCTCCGCAGCCTACACTTTCAAGAATGCGGACCTATCAGTTTTTCATGGCATCGGCGGCATCTTGTCGTCGGAAGGAAACTTCGGTGGAATCCTCGAAGAAATCGCAATTGAGGGCGACACAACCACGCCGGACTTTGTAGTCAATATCGGCGGCCATCCGATCTTGCTGAAAACGCATTTCCAGGCCACAGTTGATGGCACCAACGGAGACACCCTGTTGCATCCTGTGCAGGCCACGTTTCTCCGGTCGTCCTTGACGGCGCAGGGGAGTGTGGTCAAAGCGTCGAGTGGCAAAGGCAAGGAAATCGTGCTGGAGGTGACCGCTGCCAATGCTCGGATGGAAGATTTGCTGGCGCTGGCGGTGAAAGCCAATCAACCTCCTATGACCGGCCTGGTAAATTTGAAGACTAGATTTGACCTGCCTACCGGAACGGCGGAAATCGTGGACCGTTTGAAACTGGACGGTCAGTTCGGCATTGTCCAGGCCCGCTTTACAGACCCCGGAGTCAGCAAAAAAGTGCAGGGCCTAAGCCGGAGAGGACTAGGCCATCCCGATGATGCCGATGCTGGAAGCGCCATCTCGAATTTGCGCGGCCACTTCATTTTGAGACAGGCAGTCATCACATTCCGCGACCTCACTTTCCGGGTTGCTGGCGCAAGCGTCCGTCTGAGTGGCACATACGGTCTGCGCAGCGAAGCCCTCGATTTTCACGGCAAGTTACGTCTTGATGCCAGGCTCTCCCAACTGACGAGCGGCGCAAAGTCGTTTTTCCTGAAACCATTTGATCCCTTCTTCCGCAAGCAGGGCAAGACAGAGCTACCCATCAAAATCACTGGCACTCGATCCGCACCTTCGTTCGGACTGGATCTAAGGCACAAGAGTAGAGAGCCGCAGAACAGGTCCGAGTAAAGAACGGGAATCACACAGCAGTCCGTCTCACGACACTCCTTAGAGAGAGCTGTGAACTTCGTGATACAGGATATCCCCCTCACATCTACGGAGCGTGCCTGATTGGCCCGTGGACAATCAGCCAGTAACGTTGGACAGTCATGCGCGGCTTTTGAAAAAGAAACGGCCGCAATAGGAGGTGTTTCCATATGACAACCGAAACAAGAACAGAGTGTTCGCATCCAGCTTGCGGATGTGTGGCCCAAAGCGGCAGCAACTACTGCAGTCAGTCGTGCAAAGACGCAGGCAATCTTAACGAGATCGCTTGCAACTGCGGGCATCCGGGGTGCTCAGCTCAGGCAAATTAACGGTTTTTCGCATCACTACATGCATGCGTTGTTTTTCCAGGAGGAACCATGAAAGCAGTAATGTTAGCGGGTCTTGCGTTGGCTATCGGTCTAGGCGTAGCGTGCACAAGCAAACAGACGGATAGCGTTTCCTACTCCGATGGCGTAAAGAAAGCATTGGAACAAGCGGAACTGACGGATGTCAGTGTTTCTGAGGATCGTGACAAAAACACGGTCACCTTGGGAGGAACCGTCCACTCTGACGATGCCAAGATGAAGGCAACCGAGGTTACTAAGGCAGTTGCCGGTAGTCGCATCGTTGTCAACGAAGTGAGCGTGCAACCGGTTGGCGCCGAGTCGGAAGCAAAGAGCATCGCGTCGAATGAAGATGAGGCCATCGAGAAGAACTACAAGGCTGCCCTCATTTCCAGCGGCCTGGACAAACAACACATTGATTTTGACGCCAAGAATGGAGTCCTCACCCTGAAAGGCAGCGTCAAGACTGTCAGGGAGCGCGAAAAAGCTCAGCAAATAGCGTCCGCTGTGCCGAAAGTGCAGCAGGTACTCAATCAGATTGACGTGAAGCGCTAAATCGATGCGTTGTTCCACGTGCAAGCCCCCGTCAGGGGTGAAAAAATTACAAGGAGCTAATGGTTATGACGAATACTTTTCGAGGGCTGGCTCGAACCTGTCTGTTCGCCAGTTTATTTACCGGCTTGACTTTTCTCGTTGCACAAGAGCCGACAGGCGACAAGACTCCGCCGGCTCCTGACAATACGAAGGTCAATGAGCGTGATCGAAATCAAGCTGAACCTACTGCGGATCAGCAAAAAAACAACCGTTCGGACCGCGACATCACGCAACAGATTCGCCAAGCGATTATTAAAGACAAGTCCCTCTCCGCCTACGCCCACAACGTCAAGATCATCACTCAAAACGGGATGGTCACTCTCAAAGGGCCGGTGCGCACGGAAGAAGAGAAGCAAACCATCGAGGCGAAAGCAGCGGAAGTGTCCGGCAAAGATGTCAAGAGCGAATTGAGCGTCTCCCCTAAAAACTAACACCACTCATAAGGAGAAGAAACATGTCAGGTAAAAATACAGCGGTTTATGGTATCTACCCAGCTTATGCCAGTGTCGAATACGGGGTAGATGCACTAAGGACAGCCGGTTTCCGCAACTCGGATATTTCCGTGCTGTTCCCCGAGAACACAGGTTCCAAAGACTTCGCCCATGAAAAGGGCACCAAGGCTCCCGAGGGAGCTTCAACAGGAGCGGGTACAGGCGCTGTCTTGGGCGGAGCGCTAGGATGGCTGGCGGGTATTGGCAGTCTCGCCATACCTGGTTTGGGCCCCTTCATCGCGGCCGGTCCGATTATGGCTGCGCTGGCGGGAGCTGGCGTTGGAGGTGTAGTGGGAGGGCTGACCGGAGCCTTGATTGGAATGGGGATTCCGGAGTATGAGGCAAAGCGCTACGAGGGACGGGTGAAAGACGGTGGCATCCTGCTTTCCGTTCACTCTGACAATTCTGAGTGGACCAAGCGGGCGAAAATGATCTTAGAGGAGACCGGTGCTCAGGATATTTCCTCCACTGGCGAAGCCAGCAGCTCCAACACCGAAACCGATGTTCGAGAAGTCGCCTAGCCTAGCTTAATCTTAGGGTGCGCCGGCAGGGACATGCTGCCGGCGCTTTTTTGTTTGCCCCGTTGCCGTGCGCACATAAAAAAGAGGGAGCCACGAATGGCTCCCTGAGAAATACCTGGTTTCTAACTAGCTTTGCGTCGTTGCTCACTCTCAACCGAGGAGTCATCGGGGTCGGCGAATTTCCAATCATCCACCTGCTTCTGGGCCTCTTCCTTGGCGATGCCATAGCGCTCCTGGATCGCGCCGATCAATTGTTCGCGTTTACCTGCAATCACGTCTAGATCCTGGTCGGTCAATTTTCCCCACCGTTCCTTGATGGAGCCCTTGATTTGCTTCCACTTGCCCTGCAGTTGATCCGAGTTCATTGCGTTTCCTCCAGAGAATTGAATTCCCGAATCATCCTAGGAGAACCGTTACATATTTTCGATCAGGTGGAGAATGTATCTCTGAACAACGCTTCCTGCAGAAGGAGATGTAAAGGTAAGCCGGATGTACAGGACATACTGTATTGGCTTTCGGAAACTAACAAGCTAGCTTAGCGTCCAGGCTTAAGATATGACATCAATCTGCGTAAACCCCAATTGTCGCCGGCCTCTCGCTGCCTTCTCAGAAGGGCGTTTATTTCAGTTCGAGATCATCTCCATTTCTGTGTCTGCTGACGATGAGAACAAGAGAGATTTCGATGAACTTCCCTATCGTGATAAGGCTCATTTTTGGCTTTGCGGGCGATGCTCGGGGCAGATGCGACTCACCCTGGAACCCTGGAAAGGACTTCAACTAATCCCGCTCGAGCAAGTAATGGGACAAAGGATCGATCCCATGGCCGAACCCTTAACTTTGAGCAAGCACCATGAAAATAACAGAGTTGTCTCCCTTCTTGAGACTCAAAGCCTCCATCACTCCATGAGTTCCACTGCCCCGTAGAGCACGTTTGTGGCGCTTCTACAGTATGTGCTCTATGGAGTCGCCCAGATTGCGGCCATATGCTCATCTCGTCGCAACAACAGTCTGAGAAATGAGGATATCTAAATGAAGTCATTACGGAAATTGTTGAGCGCTAGTCTCCTGGTCGCGGGTATGACCGCTGCAATGTATGCGGCCGACGCCGACGAGAAGAGTCCTTCGAATGAGGTGAAGAGAGTCCAATCCGCGGCAACGGTTCTGGATGAGATCATGGGCACTCCCGACAAAGGAATTCCCAGAGAGATTCTTGAGTCGGCCAAATGCATAGCAGTCGTGCCTTCCATGATCAAAGGTGGTTTCATCATCGGTGCCCGTTATGGTAAAGGCGTTGCCACGTGCCGTACCAGCACGGGTTGGAGTGCGCCGGCTCCGCTCACTATTGCAGGGGGCAGCTGGGGTCTTCAATTCGGTGGGGAAGCTGTTGATTTAGTCATGCTGGTCATGAACGAGAAAGGTATGCAGAATCTGTTAGCGAGCAAATTCAAGCTCGGCGCGGAAGGATCTGCCGCTGCAGGGCCTGTCGGTCGTCAAGCTGAGGCCAATACCGATTGGAAGATGCGCGCGGAAGTTTTGACCTACTCTCGTGCCCGGGGTGTGTTTGCCGGTCTCGAACTCAACGGCGCCGTTATTAAGCAAGATGACGATGATACCCGCATTTTGTACGGCAAACTGGTTCCCTTCAAGACGATCCTCGCTGGAAGCGTGGCTGCTCCTGCGGGGACGCACCGATTCGTGGAAACGGTGAACAAGTACGCGACTGAAGTCAAACAGGAGCAAGGATCGACCGCAGCACCCACGACGGTCACTCCTCCGCCCTCGCATTAGCACGCGCTACACCTGGCGGCGGTTTCAACGCGGAACCGCCGCCGGGATGATCCCAATCTCCTGGAGGAACTATGAACACCATTCTTATTCTCGTTTTGCTTTTGCTCTTAATCGGTGCCCTACCAACATGGCCCTACAGCACCGGATGGGGCTATTACCCTAGTGGTGGCTTGGGCTTAGTAGCGTTAATTGTAATTGTCCTCTTGGTATCGGGCCGGCTCTGATGCGCGGAGTATGAATTGCGACGCTATCTCGCCGGGAATTCCTGCCACCGGAAAAATTCTGGCGGTGAATTCCCGATTGTTCGGAATCGGGGATTCTCTTCTCCGTTCGAGTCACTCCAACCGGAACGATCACAGAGTTCCACGCGAGAGTAGGTCAGTCACTCGTCAACATCGCAGGCGCCCCTCGCGGATCGGCCAATCCTGCTCGTCTACATAACTGTTTTCTGTAAAGCGCGAACACATTCAAAGCACCTGTCGGCCGTTCCTGGAAATTAGCTCTGTACTCCCTGGCAATGCGTCATCACCGCTTCCGGGTGCAAAGACCTAACGTACCAAAGCTAGAACATCCGATCTGCCTTCTGGAGCAGGGGCTTCGCAGATTCGATATTCTCCGGGCTCGTCTAAGGTTTTTAGCAGCTCCTCAAGCAGAATCATCAAGCGCTCTGAATCTTGCTCGACAGAGACTTCCTTGCAGAGTGCTTGCCAGTCCCGTCGCTTCTCAATAGCCATGATTTTGCCTCCTTATTTATGAGCCCACGTCATTTATGAGCACACCTCTGAAGCAGAATGGGGCTCTGCGTCTCAATTTTGTTGAACACAGACACTCTTGCAAGTAGGACTCCAAATTCACGGGTACAGAGTAAGCGTCCTTAATAACAATAAGTTAGGACTTTTCTCCACAATCTGGAATCCGCGGGGTGAGGGATCGTAGGTAATTTTTCCCAGGAAGGGATCGGGCGGCCTCGACGCTGGGAGCAGATGGAGATAAAGAGGACGTCATGGCAATAAACTGTGCCGAGCGAAGCCTCAATAACTGGCAATGACCTCGCTCAGCACTTTATAAACCACTACTGTTTGTCGGGTTTAGGGTTCTGCCGATTTCGATCCGGCGACGGTTGCATTCTTTGCTGCAACTTCTCCTGCTGTTGTTCGTGCCTTTGCTGTAATTGCTGCGTCTGCTGCTGGTGTTTTTGCTCGATTTGCTGTTTTTTGGCTTCGTCAGCATTCCGTTGCGCCAGCCGTTGATGGTCTTGGTCTTGCTTCTGCTGCAGCTTCTGTCGTTCCTGATCCTGCTTCGCTTGCATCTTCTTCTGCTGTTGTTGGTATTTCCGGTCTAGTTTCTGATTCCCCGTATTGGGAGCATCGGGACGCGAATCACGGGGAATATCGTTAGCATGCATCATTGTGTTCGACCGCGAATTGTTATTCTCCGACCTCGCTGATGGTGCATTCGTCGATGGCGTATTCGTCTGGGGCTGTGCGCCGCCACGATTGCGCTCAGGATTGTAAGGAGCCCCGGCCTCTCTGGCAGGCACGACCTCCCGATCACGAAGCGCACCAGGTCTCGGAGTTGCTGCAACCGGTGGCTTGCCATGGTTGGTTGAAGCCCGTAGATCCGGGTTAGATCGGGCCGCTTGGAAATGTTCTGTTTGGGCAGCTACCGGCGGGATGTGTCTCTCACGGGCCACTGCTTCCTCTTCAGGCCTGGGCCGCGCGTTGATTCCACCGTTTCCACCGTTGTAGCTGACACGTGTTACGTTCGTATTGTTGATCACAGTCGTGTTGTAAACGTTGTGAATGTTGGTGACACTCACATTGTTCACAGCGCGGTTATAAAAAAATCGTCCGTGATCCCAACGCCCACCTTGATAACCTTCACCAAAGTACCCGAAGCCGTAATTAATTCCACCATAGAAACCTACCTGCGGAGCCCAATATCCATCATAGAAAGTAAAGCCATCGCCGCTCCAGGCCCAGTAGCCAGGTGTCCAAAACAAACCGGGTTCCGGAGGCAATACCCACGTGCCAGGCACCCAATAATAATCGTCCGCATCATAAGCCCAATATCCAGGTGCCCAAAGATAACCTTCATCAGGGCAAAGCGGCTGCTCGTAAACGGGCAGCGCGGGCGGACCGAAAGTTACCGAAATCCCAATCTGGCCGAATGACGCAGCCGACATGACAAGCACAATGAGTGCTAAAAACACTGAACGAACTTTTTGTACATGCATTAGTTTTCTCCTTGGCGGATCGCCAGCGCTTCCCACGTGCAAACGTTCGCTACTGGCTGATATTGCCAGCCGAATGATCGTCTCCGTCTTGGACCGACGATAAAACCGCCCTGCGTTCCTCACAATCCCGGGAAGTCTGTAGCTCTCCAAACACATCCCTGTAGGGAAACGAATGTAGCCCGGCATATTTGGCATTGCAGCTCTCGAAACATTTTCGTGTCAGCCAACACCATGACCAAAACTATGATGACGTTCGAGATCGCCGATATTGAGAAGTCGAACAGACGTGAATCACGACGGAAGGGAACTTCACCCGAGCATTTTCCAGCGCCGTAATGCGCGCGACGCCATGTTAAACGCTAAAAACATGCAGCGTATTCCATGCCTTTCTCGCCAGCTTTCAACGGTTTGATGGGGACGCCGGTTACTAGCACAATCCAGTCGACGCCTAAATCATTTGTTTTCTTCGTTTCCCATTTGCGGCCAATTTTGTTCATTGGTTCTGGAGATGCAGCGGTCCAGTTGTTTGAATGCGCCCTCCTGCGATATCTCTGGTGTGATATGAAACACTGGAGAGGGGACATAGCATGCCAGCTCGAATGAAAGACATTGCCCGAGAACTGGGCGTATCCGTCGTTACGGTTTCCAAATCTCTGCGCGATCTTGCTGGCCCTAGCGCGGAAACAAAGGCCCGCGTGCTGAAGTTGGCCAAGAAGTTGAACTATGGGCCCAATTTAACAGCCCG
The DNA here is from genome assembly GCA_964619065.1 of uncultured Acidobacteriaceae bacterium. Classification (GTDB taxonomy): domain Bacteria; phylum Acidobacteriota; class Terriglobia; order Terriglobales; family Acidobacteriaceae; genus JANXUC01. The sequence goes on from CAZUCC010000019.1 coordinate 13,391, forward strand.
CGCCTTGGTCAGCGGGCGCACCAACACCATCGGGCTGGTCATCCCGGACCTGGTTCACCCCTTCTTTGCGCAAATCGCCAAGAGTATTTCAAAAGTGCTCTATGCACGGGGATATAGTTTGGTCGTTTCTTCTTCTGAGGAACACCCTGAAATCGAAATGAAGGCGATCGAACAGTTGGTGGCCAGAAGCGTGGATGTCCTGATGATTGCGTCCACGCAGCGGTCTGCGGAGACTTTCCAGTGGGCCGAAAAGCAACGAATTCCTTACGTCCTTATAGACCGGAAATTTGAGGGTTTAGACGCTAATTTTGTAGGTGTGGATGATGTGAGAGTGGGCTCTCTAGCTACGGAACATCTCATTGAAATGGGCTGCCAGAGGATCGCGCATATTGGCGGAGGCCGGTTAAGCTCTGCTGCGGGGCGGAGAGAAGGATACGAACAGACGCTCACCCGCCATGGTGTACCGATTCATCGACAGTACGTGTTGGTGGAACAGCGCCTCGAAAAAGTGGCTGACGTTGCCGGGCACGAGGCGGCAAAAAAGTTGCTGAAGATGGACCCTTGCCCGGACGGTATTTTTTGTTACAACGATCCTGTGGCAATGGGCGCCATCATGGCTTGCTTGGATGCCGGGATGCGCATCCCCGAAGATATCGCCATTGTTGGTTGCGGAAATTCTCATTACGATGATTTCCTGCGGATCCCGCTGACAAGTGTCGATCAGAAGAGCGAGGCCCTCGGTCAGAATGCGGGGGAGTTAGCGCTACGTCTGGTTGAGTCCAAGAGAGCGCTCCCGGCGCGAACCGTTCTATTGGCTCCCGAGCTGATCGTGAGGAAGTCCAGCCAAAAACTCTTGCGTCAGGCGGCGAAATGAATGAGCGAGAAAATTGCCTTTCCCAGCGTAAAGTGTTGATTTCTTTATAGGGTCCAGTCCCCTAAGTAGCATGTATGTCCACTTGCTTTTCGATTTTCCCAATCGAAAACTTGTATTGGCGCTAAGCTCTCAGCGAAGGTAGAGTTATCTTTTATGACTCGAAGGGGCCAAGGCATGAGTGTGGGCGCAGGGATTCCGATAACATCGGCGAAACGAATTACCATTCCACTGGCTGAGGGGTACATTTGAGCTAGTTAAAAATTCCAAAGCGCTCAAGCGAACCCACTGCCAGAAAGTAGATCGGCGAGTGGGTTTTGTTTTGCCCAGAAAGTGCAGGAATTAGAGTGTACGCAAGGACGAAACCGCCATGGTAATCATGAAGTTTGGAGGAACGTCGGTCCAGGATGCAACTGCGATTGGGCGCGTGGCCGAAATCGTGCGCAGCCGTCAGAAACAGCATCCGGTCGTGGTGGTGAGTGCGTTTGCAAAGGTAACCGACCAACTTGTGCTTATGGGACAGCAAGCCATGTCCGGGGATGCTGATGCCAGCCTGCAACTGCTCGCGACGCTGCGGGAGCGCCATTTGGAAACAGCACAGCAACTGTTGGGAGCGAAGGGATTGTCGAAGATCGCCGGTAGGTTGCAAGCGACATTCGCTCAGGCTGAAGCTTTTCTGCGCGGCTTGGCGGCGATACGAGAACTTTCTCCGCGCAGCAGCGACCAGGTTCTTTCGTTTGGAGAACTGCTCTCAAGTGAAATCGTGGCAGCGGCTCTGGCGGTCCGCGGATTGGCTACGGTATGGGTGGATTCGCGGAAGTGTATCGTGACCGACGCCCAACACACCCGTGCGTTGCCGTTGGCGGAAGAAACGCGGGAACGCGCGCAGGCGCAGCTCGTGCCGCTGGTGGCGAAAGAGCGTATCCCCGTGATGGGCGGGTTCATTGCCGCAACGCAAGAGGGCATTACCACCACGCTGGGACGCGGCGGGTCGGATTTTTCGGCGGCGATTGTGGGCGCAGCGCTGGATGCCGAGTCGATCGAAATTTGGACTGACGTTGAGGGCATGATGACGACGGACCCGAGGCTGTGTCCGGATGCGCGCACGATCCGCCAGATCAGCTTCAACGAAGCCGCTGAGCTTGCTTACTTTGGCGCCAAGGTGCTGCATCCGGCGACCTTGTTGCCGGCAATTCAGAAAGATATCCCAGTGTATGTGCTGAATTCCGGCAACGTGAAAAGCAAAGGCACGCGCATTACGGCGCATGCCCCGCACGGCCGCGATACATTCCGCGCGATTACGGCCAAGACCGGTGTCAGCATGGTGAACGTTGTGGCTTCTCGCGGAATAATGGTTCACGGTTTCTTGCGGTCGGTATTTGAGGCGCTGGACCGCTATGCGGCGTCGGTGGATTTAGTGGCGATTTCGGAAGTAAGCATGTCTTTCACCATGGAGTCGAAGCGTCTGCCCGCCGCGCTCATTGCGGACTTGGAACGGATTGCCGACGTCACGTGCGAGAGTCAGCAAGCCATCATTTGCCTGGTGGGGGAGGACATTCACGGCAAGCCCGGCATCGCCGCGAGTGTATTCGAATCGGTCGCGCAGGCGGGGGTGAATATTCGGATGATTTCGCAAGGAGCGTCAGAGATCAACATCAGCTTTGTGATCCAGGAAAGCGATGTACCGCGAGCAGTCCGCCATCTTCATGCGCGCTTTTTTACTCACACCACGCCTGTGGAAGCAGTACGTATAGCGGGCAAGCGTGCGGTGAAATTAGTGGCCAACGGCAGTGGCGGGCCGCGGAGTTCAAGCAAAGCAGCTTTGACGGAAACGAAGGCGAATACAGGGAAGGGAAATTAGCCGATATGAATTCCTCTTCTCCACGAAGGGCCACTCGAAAATCGAAGGGAAAGTCCACAAACATCCGCACAGAAACATCCACGAATATTCCTAGCACCAACGCTGCGGGGGTTTGTAAAGTGGCGATTCTCGGATTTGGCACGGTAGGCAGCTCTGTCGCGAGAATTCTCTCCGAGCAAAAGCAGGCTCCGCTCCGCCTCACGCATATTTGTAACCGCAATGTGTCGCGCAAGAAAGTGGACTGGTTGCCGGGTGATATTGGCTGGACGGAGGACATCAATGACGTGTTGCAGTCAGACGTGAACGTAGTAGTTGAAGTGATGGGCGGGCTGAAGCCTGCGGAAGACTGGATCCGGCGGGCGCTGAGCGCTGGCAAGTCGGTCGTCACGGCGAATAAACAATTGATCGCGCGGTCCGGGCCCGAACTCATCGCGCTTGCCCGGAAGATGAAGCGGCATATTGCATACGGCGCGTCGGTGGCGGGCGGTGTTCCAGTGATTTCCGGAGTGCAGGAGGGCTTGGCCGGTGACGAGCTGTTTAAGATCTGTGGCATCCTCAATGGCACGTGCAACTTTATTTTGAGCAAGATCGAGGCCACCGGAGCCGATTTCGAGAAGACGTTAGCGGAAGCACAAGCGCTGGGCTTTGCCGAAGCCGATCCCACAGATGATCTGGAAGGTCTGGATGCGCGTGCCAAGCTGGCGATTCTAGCGCGGGTGGGATTGCGCAGCCATGTGCTGCCCGAGTCGATCACGTGCCGCAGCATTCGTGGAATTGAGCCTGTGGATTTTGATTATTCCAATCAGCTCGGCTGTACGATCCGGCAAATCTCGTGGGCGGAATTACATGGCAAACATCTGCTGGCCCAGGTGAAGCCGACGCTGGTTGCGTTGACTTCTCCATTGGCGCGCGTGCAGGGAAGCCAGAATCTGGTGATGGCGACGGGTAAGTTTGGTGGCGAGACGGTTTTCGGGGGCCATGGTGCGGGCGGACATCCGACGGCAGTTGCGGTGGTTTCAGACATTGTTGCGATCACGCGGGTGGAACACGGTGAGGTGCAGGATGTGCCCGAGCCGGTTGCCGCTTCGCCGAGCGTGAGTGCGGATTTCACGACTCGCCACTATCTGCGATTCACCGTACAGGACCGGCCCGGAATTATTGCGGCGCTGTCAGGAATTTTCGAGAAGTGTGGCATTAACATCGATTCGCTGTTGCAGAAGCCGGGCTATTTGAAGTCGAGCCTTCCATTTGTCGTCTCGCTGGAAGCTTGTGAGGCCTCCGCCGTGAATCGTGCGATGCGGCAGATCGCACGGCTGGACTTTCTTGTAAAACCTTGTATGGACTTGCCGATTTTGGACTGAGGAGAGAGGGATCATGAGTCCGTTGCGTTTCGGAAATTCCCATCACGCGCATCGAAACTCTGAATTGTACTTATCGCCGGAAGGGCAGTAGAAACACAATGGAGAATTATACGCTCCGCAACCCTTGGCGGAGCGTGCATGCGCAAGTAAAGGGTTGGGCCTTACGGGACTGAAATGGCCACGATGAAGCGATTGCGGACAAAAAGCGGCTTGCCTCCGGCGCAGGGTCTCTACGATCCGGCGCACGAGCATGATGCGTGCGGCATCGGTTTCGTCGCGAACGTGCGGGGCGGCCAAAGCCACGAGATCATTCGCAAAGGCATTCAGGTTTTGATTAACCTCACACACCGCGGCGCTTGTGGATGTGATCCAGAGACCGGAGATGGCGCCGGAATTCTGATCCAAATTCCCCACAAATTTTTTGCACGCGAGTGTGCCAAGCTGGGTTTCACCTTGCCCGCGCCCGGCGCTTACGCCGTTGGCATGACATTTCTCCCGGTGGAGAAACTAGAACGGCTGCAGTGTGAAGGAATCATCGAGCGCATCGTTCGCGAAGAGGAACTCGCGGTTCTCGGTTGGCGTGATACCCCCGTCGATGGCGCGGCGATCGGACGTGTAGCGCGAGGGTCACAGCCGTATATTCAGCAACTCTTCGTGGGGCGGCCCATTGGCATGGATGAAAACGCCTTCGAGCGCAAACTGTATGTGGTGCGCAAGCGGGCGGAATCCGAAATCGCTGCTTCGGAAATCCAGGATAAGGACATGTTTTATGTCCCCTCTCTGTCGGCGCGGACGATTGTGTACAAGGGCCTTCTACTGGCGCCACAGATCGCGAACTTTTATGTGGAGCTTTCCGATACGGATGTGATGAGTGCGCTCTGCCTGGTGCACCAGCGTTTCTCCACGAACACTTTTCCAAGCTGGCAACTGGCGCATCCCTACCGCTACGTGGCTCACAACGGCGAAATCAATACGCTCAAAGGCAACGTGAACTGGATGCGCGCGCGGCAGTCGGTCCTGACCTCACCATTATTTGGGGACGACATCAAGAAGCTGAATCCCATCATTCCACCTGATGGCAGCGACTCTTCGAATTTCGATAATGCAGTGGAACTGCTATTCCAGACCGGGCGGGAACTTCCGCACGTGATGGCCATGCTCATTCCGGAAGCGTGGGCGGGAAATCCGCACATGAAACCGGAGAAGCGGGCGTTTTATGAATACCACGCTTCGCTGATGGAACCGTGGGATGGTCCCGCAGCCATGGCGTTTACGGATGGCCGAGTGATAGGTGCAATGCTGGATCGCAACGGCTTGCGGCCGGGGCGGTACGTTGTGACCCAGGACGACGTGGTTGTGATGGCCTCCGAAGCTGGCGTGCTCGAGATTCCGCCGGAAGAGATCAAGATGAAGGGCCGTTTGCAGCCCGGGAAGATGTTCTTGGTCGATACCGTGGAAGGCCGTATCGTCAGTGACAAAGAAATCAAGAATCGGCTGAGTTTTCGGAAGCCTTATGCGCAATGGTTGAAAGACAATCAGATCTCGTTGGAGCAATTGCCGGAGCCGGTCCGCGTGCATGCTTCGGACCATCAGACGATTCTGAGCCGGCAGCGAGCCTTTGGCTACACAGACGAAGATCTGAAGATGATTCTGGAACCGATGGCGGCCAAGGGCGAAGAGCCCGTGGGATCGATGGGAACAGATACGCCGTTGGCTTGCCTTTCCGACAAGCCGCAACCGTTGTTCAACTACTTCAAGCAGCTGTTCGCGCAGGTGACGAATCCGCCGATCGATTCGATTCGCGAAGAGCTGGTGATGTCGCTGATCAGTTACATCGGCACGGAAGGCAATATTCTGGAGGAGACGCCGGAGAACTGCCACACGCTGAAGCTGCAGCATCCGATTCTGACGAATCGCGACTTGGAAAAGCTGCGCCGGGTTTCGCGTGGTGACATGCTGGCCACGACGTTGCCCGCGTTGTTCCGGGCCGCCGATGGTGACATGGGCTTGAAGTTCGCGCTGGACGAACTCTGTCGTCGAGCCTCGTTGTCGGTGAAATCCGGATACAGCCTTTTGATTCTTTCCGACCGCGGTGTCGACAAGGACTACGCGCCGATCCCTTGTTTGCTGGCGCTGGCTGCCGTGCACAATGTGCTGCTGCGGGAAGAAACGCGAACCCAGGTTGCGCTCATTATCGAGTCGGGTGAACCGCGGGAAGTAATGCACTTTGCGCTACTCGCCGGGTATGGAGCGAGCGCGATCAACCCGTATCTGGCGATCGAGACTTTTGAAGATCTGGCCCGGCGTGGCTATTTGCCGAACGGAATCACCGCGGAACTCGCAGTGAAACATTTCATCAAGGCTCTCAATAAGGGCCTGTTGAAGACATTTTCGAAGATGGGAATTTCGACGCTGCAGAGCTATCAGGGCGCGCAGGTTTTCGAAGCAATCGGACTGAACAAAGATTTGGTCGATGCGTATTTCACGGGCACCACGTCCCGTTTGGAGGGAGTCGGACTGGGCGTGCTGGCGCGCGAAGCACTTCTGCGGCATGAGCACGCGTTCCGGCCGGCAACGGAAGTCGATACGGAGTTGGCAGTCGGAGGGAATTATCACTTCCGCACCAACGGTGAGTATCACTTGCTGAATCCGGAGACGATTGGCAAGTTGCAGCGCGCTGTCCGCGAAGATAGCTTCAAGACCTTTCAGGAGTATGCGGAACTCATCGACGGCCAAAGCCGCAAGCTCTGCACCTTGCGGGGTCTCATGCAAATGAAGAAGGCGGAGACTCCTGTTCCACTGGAAGAAGTAGAGCCGGCGAAAGAAATTGTGAAGCGTTTTACCACCGGTGCGATGTCGTTCGGCTCCATCAGCCAGGAAGCGCACGAGACACTGGCAATTGCGATGAACCGCATTGGAGGAAAATCGAATACTGGTGAGGGCGGAGAAAACGAAGCGCGTTTCACGACAGATGCAAATGGAGACTTGCGGCGAAGTGCGGTGAAACAAGTGGCTTCCGCGCGGTTTGGCGTTACGACAAACTATTTGGTCAACGCGGATGAGTTGCAGATCAAGATGGCACAGGGGGCGAAGCGCGGCGAAGGCGGCCAACTGCCGGGTCACAAGGTGGATGAGGGTATCGCAAAGCTGCGGCATTCCATTCCAGGCGTTGGGCTGATTTCGCCACCGCCGCACCATGATATTTATTCCATTGAAGATCTGGCTCAACTGATCTACGACCTCAAAAACGTGAATCCAGCGGCGCGGATCGCGGTCAAGCTGGTTGCGGAAGTGGGAGTAGGAACGGTGGCTGCGGGGGTGGCCAAGGCGCATGCTGACGTCGTGTTGATCAGCGGCGATAGCGGCGGCACGGGCGCGTCTCCGTTGAGCTCGATCAAGCACGCGGGCATTCCGTGGGAATTGGGATTGGCGGAAACACAGCAAGTGCTCCTGCTGAACGATTTGCGGAGCCGCATTCGTGTACAAACGGATGGCAAGCTGCAAACCGGGCGCGATGTGGCCATTGCGGCGTTGTTGGGCGCGGAGGAATTCGGCTTTGCGACCGCACCGTTGGTGGCCATGGGTTGCATCATGATGCGCAAGTGTCATCTGAATACTTGCTCGGTGGGCATTGCCACGCAAGACCCCGTGTTGCGGAAACAATTTCAGGGACAGCCCGAACACGTTATCAATTTCTTCTTCTTCATTGCCGAGCAGTTGCGCGAATACATGGCGGAGATGGGATTCCGCACCGTGGACGAAATGGTTGGACGCGTCGATATGCTGGAGACGCAGCCTGCAGTGGATCACTGGAAGGCCAGCGGCTTGGATCTCTCGGCTATCCTGTACAACCCGCCGGTGCCGGGGCGTGTGGCACGGCGCTGCGTGCAGGCGCAGGATCATGGGCTGAGCCAGGCACTCGACTACAGGCTGATTGAGGATGCGCGCCCTGCGCTGGAGAATCGCACACCTCGCGAGATCCACTTGCCCATCCGCAACGTGCATCGCACGGTAGGCGCTATGTTGAGCGGCGAAATTGCGCGACGCTACGGGTCGGCGGGCTTGCCGGACGATACGATTCGCGTGCAATTCAGCGGCTCAGCCGGGCAGAGCTTTGGAGCGTTCCTGGCTGCTGGCGTCACGTTGCGGCTCGAGGGCGATGCGAACGACTATGTGGGCAAGGGGCTTTCTGGCGGGCGTGTAGTTGTGTATCCGTCGGCGCGGGCACGGTTTGCCGCGGAAGAAAATATTTTGATTGGGAACGTGGCGTTGTACGGTGCGACCAGCGGAGAAGCCTTTTTCAATGGTGTTGCTGGGGAGCGTTTCGCAGTTAGAAACTCTGGAGCCCTTGCCGTGGTGGAAGGCGTGGGCGACCACGGCTGCGAATATATGACAAACGGCTTGGTGGTCGTGCTCGGCGCCTGCGGAAGGAATTTTGCGGCGGGCATGAGCGGTGGCATCGCGTACGTTTTTGACGAACGCTTCGATTTCGCCAGCAAGCGCTGCAATCTGGCGTCGGTGGATCTCGATCCTGTGCTGGAACCGAGTGACGTGGAACTCGTGCACCGTCTGGTATCGCGGCACTTGGAGTTGACCGGCAGCCGGCGCGCAAAGTCGATTCTGGAACATTGGCTGGAAATGCTGCCCCGGTTCATCAAAGTTTTCCCGCACGAGTACAAACGCGTGCAGGGCGTGACGCGCACGCAGCAGCCTTACATACCCGGGCAGCTACTGTCTGTTGAGGCCGGAGCTGGGCAGGTGCGGCATGGGTAAAACCACGGGCTTCATGGAATACTCGCGGGAGCTGGCTCCTCGCCGTCCAGTTCTTGAACGAGTCAACGATTGGTTTGAAATTTATCAGGATTTTCCCGAGGAAAATCTTCGCCAGCAAGGCGCGCGTTGCATGGATTGCGGTGTGCCATTCTGCCAGAGTGGATGCCCGGTTAATAACATCATTCCAGACTGGAATGATCTGGTGTACGGCGGGCGCTGGAAAGAAGCTTTGCGGCAACTGCACGCTACAAACAATTTTCCCGAGTTTACGGGACGGATCTGTCCCGCTCCGTGCGAAGCAGCGTGTGTTCTGGGAATCAATCAGCCGCCGGTAACCATTAAGCAGATCGAAAAGAATATCGTGGAGCGAGGGTTTGAGGAAGGCTGGATTCGGCCGGAGCCCCCCCGTGTGCGTACGGGCAAGAAAGTGGCGGTTGTAGGCTCGGGCCCAGCCGGGCTGGCGGCGGCGCAACAACTGTGCCGGGCGGGTCACGGTGTTACGGTGTACGAGAAAGCGGATCGCATCGGTGGCCTGCTGCGCTACGGGATTCCGCACTTCAAGATGGAGAGCGCTGTCCTCGACCGACGGCTGGAGCAGATGGCTGCGGAAGGCGTGAAGTTTGTTACGAACGCCCATGTCGGTGTGAGCGTTTCCGTGGACGAACTGCGGCGCGAGTTTGATGCGATCGTGCTCGCCGGGGGCGCGGAACAGCCTCGCGATCTCAAGGTGCCAGGCCGCGAACTCAAAGGCATTCATTTTGCGATGGAATTTTTGCCACAACAAAACCGCCGTTGTCTGGGAGACTCGATCGATTCAGAAACGGAAATTCTTGCCACTGGTAAGCGCGTGGTGATTATCGGCGGCGGCGATACTGGAGCAGATTGCCTAGGGACGTGCCACCGGCAGAAGGCATTGTCCGTGCATCAGTTCGAAATTATGCCCATGCCGCCGCTGGAGCGGTCTCCGCAAACACCTTGGCCGTTGTGGCCGATGCAGTTGCGTGTCGAAGGCGCCCACGAAGAGGGCGGGGTGCGGGAATGGGCCGTGGCAACTGCGAAATTCACCGGAGCTGAAGGTAATGTTACCCAGCTCCACGGCTTGCGAGTTGGGCAGCCGCCGAAGTTTGAGCCGATAACGGGTAGCGAGTTCACATTGGATGTGGATCTGGTATTGATTGCGATGGGATTCTCCGGCCCTGTCCGTACTGGGATGATCGAGCAGTTGGGCGTCGCGCTCGATGGGCGAGGGAACGTGGCGGCGGACGAAAATTACATGTGCTCCGTGCCCGGTGTTTTTGCTGCTGGCGACACGCGCCGCGGGCAATCTCTAGTCGTGTGGGCGATTTCGGAAGGCCGCAAAGCCGCGGAGGGTGTGCACCGATATTTGCAGGCATCCGCGAATGAGAAATTGGCTGCACCGCTAAGTGGGCTATTACGACCAATAAGTCAATCGGTGGCTTAGTTGGGTGCAGGAGTGCGGTTGATTCCCTCTCTGAGCGTTTCTCACAAGAGTTGAGTTTTGTGGAGTCGAGTAAGATGGCTGAGGCCTCGTTGTGTTGTGACGAAAATCTAATGGTGACGCTTTCCGATATCCAAATCGCTGCACAACGCATTCGCGAGTCGATCTATCTTTCGCCGTGCGCACGCTCCGAGACATTTTCCGCGCTAACCGGCAACGAGATGTATCTGAAGCTGGACAATCAGCAGCGTACCGGCGCTTTCAAAGAGCGTGGCGCGCTGAACAAGTTGTTGACACTTACAGAAACTGAGCGGGCGCGAGGGGTGATTACGGCGTCGGCAGGGAACCACGCACAGGGTCTGGCGTATCACGCCGGGCGGCACGGAATTCGGGCGCAGATTTGCATGCCGCTGACTACACCTCTGACTAAAGTGTCGGCCACGCGCGGCTACGGTGCCGATGTCGTTCTTTATGGCGCGAACTATGATGAGGCATGCGAGGAAGCTCTTCGCCGCAGTCAGCATGATGGGTTTACGTTTGTGCATGCCTTCGACGACGATGCGGTCATCGCGGGGCAGGGCACGCTCGGTCTCGAGATTTTGCAGCAGCAGCCGGAAATCGAGGCGGTTGTTGCGCCGATTGGAGGGGGCGGTTTAATCGGCGGCATCGCTTGCGCCATTAAGGAGACGAATCCCAAGGTGCGAGTCTTCGGCGTGCAACCGGCCCGGTTGCCTTCCATGAAAGTTGCCCTTGCGGAAGGCAAACCCGTCACGTTAGGTCCCGCGGCCACGATCGCCGACGGCATCGCAGTGCGGCGCGCGGGTGAGCGCACGCTGCCTCTCGTTCAGAAATACGTGGATGATGTTGTGACAGTGGACGAAGAAGAAATCGCCAATGCCATCCTTCTATTATTGGAACGAGAAAAAACTTTGGCGGAAGGTGCCGGGGCAGCGGCGATCGCAGCATTGTTGAATCACAAGCTTCCGTTGGCCGGGAAAAGGGTTGCCGCGTTGGTCTGCGGCGGAAATATAGACGTAACGCTTCTTTCCCGCATCATTGAACGGGGCTTGGTGAAAGACGGCCGCTTGGTGCGGCTGCGCGTCCATCTTCCCGACTATCCCGGTGCTCTGAACCGGCTTACGGCGATTCTGGCGCAACACCGCGCGAATATCGTAGAGACTAGTTACGACCGGACTTACTACGGAGTGAACCTGGGTGAAACGGCAATCGATATCACAATGGAGACGCGCGGCCAGGATCACATCGCGGAATTACTTTCGGCATTGAGCGCGAGCGGCTACTCTCACGAAAGAGTTCTGTGAGCCTAGACTTTTGCTTATCGTCCCAACTTCACAGTGTCTGAACGTGCCAGCAGAGCGCCACGGTCATCGATGACATAAATGTTTGCCACCGCATTGCCGCGCATGTGTAGCGAGTTACTGGCTACGGGGAATGTGATCAGAGTGACGTCCGAGGTGCAGCCGGTAAGCTGCCGCCACTCGGACGGCGGCTCTTTTGCCGCGATCGGTGCCGTGCGGCCAGTTCGTACTTGCAGGATTACCTCGACCGCCCCGCTCAAATTGCTGCACCGCAGCGGAACGCGAATCTCGATATCATTATCGCTGCGTTTTTTCGTGCTGAGTTCACCTGCAGAGACTAACACGGGTGGATTACCCCCTGGAGAGGCGTAGGCTTCGGGCCAAAGCCGCTCGTACTCGTGTCCGGCGGCCCAATAGGCCTTGCGGAGGGTCTCTTCGCGGGAAAGCCATTGCGGATGGAGTGGGTCTGCTGTAGGCAGAGCTTCTCCTGCATGGGCGCGAAGCAAGTGATGGAGCGAGAACATGAAATCCGGATGATATCCGGCGCGCGCCATCAGCATGAGCCCATATGCGTCAGCGTCGGTTTCCATCGATTGCGAGAATTGCGATGCCATTCGAGCCCGGCTTATGGGATCCGTCCATGTACCTGAACTGGTGACATCTTCAAGCCCCACGACAGAAACGCTCTCGTTCCGCAAGGACTGTTCATGAAGATAGCGGCGTGCCCAATCACGGTGCAGGATATGCGCGACTTCATGGGCGAGAGCCGCGGCCCAGAGTCCGCGTCGCGTGCCGATGAGTTGAGCGAGCGAACGATCGACATAGACCGTGCCATCCGGTGAGGAGAAAGCGTTGGGCTCTCCCGGCTGCTTGGTGATACGCAACTCCCACGAGAAGGATGCTGGCTTGTCTTTAGGAGCCGCTTGCTGAACAAGTCTCTGCAAGATTTGTGTTCCGCATATGTAAATTCCTTTGGGTTCTTCGCTTTCGTGGAGCAGTTCCGGACGAATCCGTGCAGCAACCTGGCGGTCGAGTTTGAAGTTGGATGGAACATCCACAGAGGAAGGCATCTGGGCATGCGCCGAGGCTGCAAGGAGTGAGCAGAGAAGCGCAAAACTCGGACGAAGAAGCGGATTCACCGTGGAAAACACGGGCCACCTCCTTTGGAAGCGCCCCTTTCTGACGATTGTAACACTACATTAACAATTCATTCGCTTTATTATCGCCAGAATTGCCACAAAGTTGCGAAGAACTTAGTCGTTTCGTTGGTGCAGGTAGGACGTGAGCGCATGCCGCCAATCCGGGAGTTCGATTCGGTGCTCACGAAGGCTACGATCGGAGAGAACGGAATAAGCAGGGCGGTTTGCGGTGCGGGGAAACTCCGCTGTGCCAATCGGTAGTACGTTGGTCGACGGACTCTTCACGGCCAGAATGGCACGAGCGAATTCGAACCAGGAACAGCTGCCGCGGTTGGTTACATGCACAATTCCATGTGCCCAGTTACGAATAAGTTCAGCAATGGCATGGGCCAAATCAACTGTGTATGTGGGGCATCCGCGCTGGTCGTCGACCACGCGAAGCTCAGGCTGCGTTTTTGCGAGCCGCAGTATGGTGTCTGGAAAACACTTCCCGCCCCGGCCGTAAAGCCATGAGGTCCGGACGATACAACAATTCGGGACGATCTCCAGCAATCGACATTCAGCTTCCGCTTTCGAGCGGCCATAGACGTTGATGGGGTTGCGCGGGTCGTCCGTTTCGTAGGGAGTGCGCTTTTCTCCATCGAAAACGTAATCGCTGCTGATAAAGAGGAGGCGCGATCCGATCTGCGCCGCTGCCTGCGCCACGTGCACCGCGCCATCACGATTTACGGTGAACGCGCGTTCCGAATTGGTTTCACATCCGTCAACATCGGTGTAGGCGGCTGAGAGGATGATCCAATCCGCGTGAGTTGTTTGTACCGCTTCCAGAACCCGTTGCGCATCGCGCAGGTCAGCGTCGCGCGATCCGAGTCCGGTCACCTGATGATCCGCGAAAGCCGATACCAGGTCCTTGCCCAGCATTCCGGTGGCGCCGAAAATGAGGATGCGCATACTACTCGAATGTTTCCGCGTCGTGAAGACGGCGACCTTGCTGGTCTTTCGGCGAAAGAATCGGGGGTCCGTCGAGTTGCCAGTCGATCTTGAGGTCGGGATCGTCCCAGGCTAGCGTGCGCTCGTCGGGGAAAGAATAGAAGTCCGTAGTCTTGTACATCACATGGGCCGTCTCTGAAACCACGCGAAAGCCGTGAGCGAATCCAGCTGGAATCCACGCCATGCGCTTGTTGTCGCCGGACAGCATAAACGTTTCTGCCCGCCCGAAAGTAGGGGAGTCACGCCGGAGATCGACCGCGGCGTCCAAGATCGCACCGGCAATCACGCGAATCAGTTTGCCTTGCGGCTGCCGCACTTGATAATGCAAACCGCGAAGAGTGTTGCGCACAGAAAAGGAATGATTATCCTGCACAAACTCTTCCTGAATGCCGGCCTCGGCGAATTTCCGCCGGTTGTAGCTCTCCAAAAAGAAGCCGCGGTCGTCGCCAAAAACCTGCGGCTCCAGCAGTAAAACGCCAGCGAGAGATGTGGGCAGGGCTTTCATACGAGGATCAGAATACCCGCTCGTTGAGCAACTGTAGAAGGTATTCGCCGTAGCCATTCTTGATGCTGAAGCCCAGCTGTTCCAATTGCTGCGCGGAAATATATCCGTAGCGGTAGGCGATTTCTTCCGGGCAGGAGACTTTAAGCCCCTGGCGGCGTTCGATAGTCTGGATGAACATGGACGCTTCCAGCATGGAGTCGTGTGTTCCAGTATCTAGCCAAGCCATGCCACGGCCCATCACCTGTACGTTCAATTGTCCGCGATCGAGGTAAGCGCGGTTTACGTCGGTGATTTCCAGTTCACCGCGGCCAGAGGGCCTCAAAGATTTGGCAATCTCCACAACTTGTGGATCGTAAAAATACACTCCGGTCACGGCGTAGCGCGATTTGGGCTTGCCGGGTTTCTCCTCCAAGCTGATGGCACGGCCTGTGCTGTCGAACTCAACGACACCATAGCGCTCTGGATCGTGAACGGGACAGGCGAAAACACGGGCGCCTTGTACGGACTGGGCTGCCGCTAGCAGATACTTGGGAAGATCGTGGCCGTAGAAAATGTTGTCGCCCAAGACCAGACAGCTGGGCGATCCGGCAAGAAACTTCTCACCCACCAGAAAAGCTTGCGCGATCCCGCCAGGCTTTTCCTGAACCGCGTACTGCAAATCCAAACCGAACTGACTTCCGTCGCCGAGTAACTGCTCAAAGCGAGGCGTATCCTGCGGCGTCGAAATCAGAAGGATGTCGCGAATGCCAGCGAGCATCAACACGGACAGGGGATAGTAAATGAGAGGCTTGTCGTAGACGGGCAAAAGACTTTTGCACACAGCATGGGTGACGGGGTAGAGACGTGTGCCGGATCCGCCGGCAAGGAGAATGCCTTTGTAAGAGTTGCTGTGCGTTTGCGTCATCGTGTCGGCATCTCAGGTCGAGGCTACTGGCGAAGCGATGTTCCAGATCAGAGTGCGTACTGTTTCGAAATCCACTCCCGATAAGCTCCAGTTATAATGTTCCTCACCCAGCCCTCATGGTCAAGATACCATTGCACGGTCTTGCGCAACCCGCTGGCAAAGTTTTCCCTGGGGCGCCAGCCCAGTTCGCGCTCGATCTTGCGTGCATCGATCGCATAGCGCCGATCGTGCCCCGGCCTGTCTTGAACGAAGCGAATCAGGCCGCGATGCGGGACTACAGGATCGTTTGGGCACAGCTCGTCGAGCACTGAGCAAAGCGTTTCGACGACATCGAGATTCTTCTGCTCGCTCCACCCGCCGACGTTATAGGTTTCTCCAACTCGCCCACGAGTGAGTACTGTGCGGATCGCCTCGCAGTGATCGTCCACGAACAGCCAGTCGCGCACATTCTGCCCATCTCCATAGACAGGCAACGGCTCGCCGGCGCGGGCGTTGAGAATCATAAGAGGGATCAGTTTCTCGGGAAACTGCCGCGGTCCGTAGTTATTGGAGCAGTTCGTGGTGAGCGTAGGTAAGCCGTAGGTGCGGTGATAGGCGCGGACAAGATGATCGGCACCCGCCTTCGATGCTGAGTACGGGCTATTGGGTGCGTACGCTGTCGTCTCGCTGAACGCAGCGTCCTGCGGGCCCAGCGAGCCGTACACTTCATCGGTGGAAACGTGCAAAAAACGAAAGCTCTCACGATTCGAGCCAGTCAGAGCAGACCAGTATGCGCGGGCCGTTTCGAGCAGTGTGAACGTGCCCGTGACGTTGGCGTGAATGAACTCATCGGGGCCATGAATCGAACGATCGACATGGCTCTCAGCGGCGAAATGCAATAGAGCTTGCGGCTCGTGTTCGGTAAAGAGTCTTTGCACCAACTCGCGGTCGCAAATATCACCGCGCACGAAGTGATATTTGGAATTCTCAGCGACGGATGCCAGATTCTCGAGGTTGCCGGCGTAAGTCAGCCGGTCAAGATTCACAACGGCACCTGTCTCCCGCTCGAGCCACCGAAGGATGAAGTTCGACCCGATGAATCCAGCGCCGCCAGTAACGATAATCTTGTTTTGCATGAGGGGATGCGTGGCGCGAGAAGCGGTGCACTGCCGCGAACTGCGGCACCGAATCATCAGAACATTTTTCGCGTTCCCGCACAAGGGGGGCGACGCTCTTGGAGCGCGGAATTTCCAGTGATTCAGAAAAATTTACTTTGCCGGATTCGGGGGCGTGACAACCAGATTATCTTCAATTCGAGCGGTGGAGGCCCCCTGAAGCACGATGGCAGGAAGCTTTTGTCCTGCGCCGTTGCCAGTTAAGCGGTTGCGCGAAGCCCAGTTTCCGTGGCGCTGGCCCGCGTCTTTGATCAGGATGCCTGATCCGTAGGCAAAATCGATCACGTTATCTTCAACTCCGGATTTCTGCACCCATAGCAACGCGATCCCAGCCGAGAGCTTGGCGCCCTGCCCACCGCGTGAGCAGCGATTTGCTTCCACGCGGACGTTGTACGTGGAATCCGGCATGTCTACGCTATGAACGACGATGTTGTATTCGCGGTCAAGGTCGGCGTCATTGTTACGAATCACGATGTCATGGCTGTCTTTGACGTCAATCGTATTTTCGCCATTGCCGCCCCCCTGGTTGTGAGTGATCTCACCGTACGCGGAGTGCCAAACAGTGATCGCATCTTCTCCCGCCGGTCCGAACGCGTTTCCGGCAATCTGGAAATGTTGGACGCCGCCAACCAGATAAACGCCCCAATTGTTCAAGCCTCGCGGATAGGGAATGAAATGGTTTCTGAGAATGTGGAGCTCAAAAATGTTCCCCTTTCGGACGTTGGCGTAAATACCCGCAGAAATCTCGGAGGTAGGCATAGCCGCAGCTTCGGTTTGGACAAGGCAGTTCTGTAGAGTGATGTCCCGCACCGATGCGGACCAGGCATAGACACGCAAGCCTTCCAGGACGTGACGGAGTTCCAATCCGTCGTAGACGATGTGGCTTTGCTCGTTATTGTCGATGGCGACATCACGAGTGCGCAGTTCTTCTGGAGGAGTTTTGGATGCTGGGCCGCTGCGGCCGCTTCTACCTTCGAGAACAGGCCGTGGACCAATGCCGTAGCTGGTGAAGATAATTGGCTGGTCTTGCGCACCAGAGACGGCTGGCCGGAGCTCTTCACGCCAAACTTCACCTGCGTGAAGGAACACTTTGTCTCCGGGCTGGAAATTGGCGTGGTTGACTCGCGCAATCGACTTCCAGGGAGCTTCGGGAGAAAGCCCAGTGTTGACGTCGTTTCCGGTCCGCCAACTCAGGTAGTAGTCGGTGGCATAGGCTCGGCTTAGTCCGCTGAGAAACCAAATTAGGAGCAAGAAGACACAGGCAGAGCGCCAGCATCTGTGCGTCCTCGGCCTATGTGTCATCTAGGCGGCACCGCGCTTCTGTTCGCGCGATGCGAACATTTTCAGTCGAAATCTCGTCGGGGCTGCGGGCGAGCTTGGCTGGGCTAACGTCTCCCGGTAAACGCGCTCAAGATCCCGCGCGACCTGAGGCCATAGATACGATTCTTGAATGCGGCGCTGGCCAGCGGCGCCTGCGCGCTTCCGGGTTTCCGAATCGGACAACAACAACTGCAACATACGGGCGAGGCCGGCTTCGCTACCTTGCGGAAAGGTGAACCCGACGTCATCCACTAACTCACGGTTCTCCGGCACGTCGCTGGTCAGCACGCAAACACCGGCGCCCATGGCATCGAGCAGTGCCAGCGACAAGCCTTCCAAATCCGAGGGCAGCACGAACACAGCGGCGTTTGTGAGAAGTTCCTGCAGGGCGTCGCCGGATACCCAATCGAGAAATTGGACACGGTCACTCGTCCGTTGGCGCAGTTCCGCAACATAGTTGTCGGTATAGCTGGAGCCTCCGGCCAGCACGAGCTTTGCGTCCGTGGAGATACTCTCAAAAGCACGTATCAGCAAATCGCAGTTTTTCTCGGGAGAGAATCGTCCTAAAAACAGAACGTAACGGTCCGCCTGGAGACCCCACGCCGCCAAGTGAAGTCCATGAGCGCGCCGTGCCAGCGCGGTTCCATTGGGAACAAACGCAGCGTCCACTGCATAGATATGGCGAAAATACTCCTGCAGGGTACGGGAAACCACGATGGTTCGGTTCGGCAGAGCCGCTGCAGCCCACTCACCGAGCCGCAGAACAGCGGAAGCTATCCGGCCCCACTTCTTACGCCGCCAGTCCAAGCCTTGCACGGTGACGACGGTGCGGGCTCCAAAGAGACGCGGAATATAGGAAAACAGTGCTGGCCCGAGCGTGTGGTAGTGCACAACGTCGTACTTTTCACGGCAGGCGTGGAGCGTGCTGAGGAAGGTGTGGAGCAGCGTGTCCAAGTGCTTCGTGCGCAGCGTGGGGAGGCGCACAAGACGCATGTTTCGAAAATGAGATTGTTTGGGAGTGAAGTAAGTGCGGCAGTATAAGGTGACATCGTGTCCCAGTTCGGCGAGACGGCTACCTGCTTCTTCGTAGTAAGTTTCGATGCCGCTGTATCGAGAGATCACGCCGCGACCTCCGATGAAGGCAACACGCAGACGCGACGTTGAGGCTGCCGTAGTGCGGCTGGCAGGAGCTCTCTTCGCTGTTGCCAGCTTTTTGTAGATCTCCATAAGTATTTCGTAGTGCAGTTTGGGAGAATGATGCTGACGGACCATTTCGAGACCGGCTTCTCCCATCGCTTTCGCTAGCACCGGGCGCGTGTGGAGAAAGGAAATGGCGGTCACCAACTGCTCGATATTTCCCACTTGGTAGAGAACGCCGGTCTCGCCTTTCCGAATGAGTTCGCGGCGGGAGCCCAGGTCGGTTGCAAGGACCGGCCTCCCCTGCGCGTAGCTTTCCAAAATCGTTTTTCCGAGAGTTTCGTAGGCATGCGAGGGGAGCACGGTGAAGCAGGATTCCGCAATCAGCCGATTCAGCCGTTCCCCTTTCACGTGGCCAAGAAACTCAACATTTCGCAAATCCATCTGGCGAGCTTGGGCCTCGAGCTCCCTGCGCTGGGGTCCATCGCCGGCGATGAGCAGACGGATGCCGGGAATCATCCGCATGGCCTGCAGCAAGTCAGCGACGCCTTTCTCAGGGGAAAGACGCCCGAAGTAGAGAACGGGTGCGTTGGCGGCGGGAGCGGGTGGAGGCTCCGCGGGCGTGCGCTGGAAGTGCGGCAAGACCTCGATTTTTTGCGGGCTCCATCCGTTCTCCACCATTTTGTCGCGGACAAATTTTGTGGGCGCGAGGAGCATATCCACGCAGGCCGGGTAGGTCCTGAGCCACCTGTGGACATAGGCTTCAGTTGCAAGTACGGCGGCTGAGGAGCGGCCTCCGAAATAACATCCCTCGGACACAACATTCCAGAAATGTCCCTTGGCGCATCGCTCGCAGGGTTCACCGTGCGAAACCATGTTGTAGGTCGGGCACAACATCTTGAAGTCGTTGACGTGGTAGATCACGGGCACGCCCTGCTGGCGCAGCTCCCAAAGGATGGACGGCGAAAGATGGTGGTAAATGTTGCGCACGTGAGCGAGTTGCGGCCGAAAGTCCCGGATGAGGCGACGAATTCGCGACCGAGCGTCCGGGCTATAGATCGCGTGCGCCGCCAGACGAAGGCGTTTTAGAGGATTGCTCCCCGGACGTTGGAAATCAATGGGCGGAACGGCGTACTTGTCGTGCGGCGTCGATGCTCCCCGGTCGTTAGCCATGGAGAAGAGCGCAGTTTCGTTTCCTTCCTGGCGTACCAGCCGCATCAGGTCGAGGAGATACACCTCAGTGCCGGAAAATTCAAAATTGTACTTGTTGCAATAAAGAATCCGCATCCGCGCCTTGCTGCGATCCTAGAATCCGCTCTAGGAACACATCGCCAAATTGATGGAGATTAGTGTCCCGATTGAAAAAAGTGCGCACGTGGTCGTGCGCCGCTTTGCAAATGGGCCTCAGGGCTGAATCAGCTCGCCGAATCATATCCACGTGATCAACCAAATCGGTGATGGAGCCAGGCCGGTATAGGAAGCCCGTTTTTCCATCGACAATCAGTTCCGGAATCCCAGTGATAGCGGGTGCGAGAACCGGACGTCCGAGGGCCATGGCTTCCATCAGCGTGAGCGGAATCCCTTCGCTTTGGCTGGTGAGGACCACAAGGTCTGCCTCGCGATACAAAGTGCCGAGACGGTTCCTGGAAACGTGGCCGAGAAGCTGGATTTCCTCGGTGAGCTGCAGCCTGCGAATGAGCTCCTGCAGCCGACTGCGTTCCGGGCCATCACCGGCGATCTGGCAAAGAACCCTGACGCCCAATGCCTTGAGCACTGCGCAAGCGCGGACCAGGAAAGCATGATCCTTGACGAAATGCAATCGACCGACGGTCAATAGGGTGAAAGGATGTCCCCTGCTGCGGCTTGGGCCTTCGCTAGGTTGTGCAAAGGGAACGTGGACTCCCATCCGCTGCACTACCACACGGCTGGGGTTGATTTGGGGATACCGCTGCAACAAGTAGCGCCGATTGTATTCCGATACGGTGAAGCAAACCGCGCAGTGTTGCAGTTTGACATCTAGAAATGTGGGCCGCAGCAGCAGGTCTGAGCCATGCAGCGTCAAGCTGTAGGGAATGTCGAGCAGCCTGGCAGCCACCATGCCGATCCATGCCGCCAGGTAGCCGTGGTGTACATGGATGTGCCGCATGTTTTTGCCTCTTAGCTGCAAGGCGAGCCGGGCGCCGAGAACTGTATGGACCAGTCCACGGGCGCGTTGACCCCATGATTCATTGCCGGTCCATAAAAGCCGCTCGACAAGATCCTTCAACTTTGCCGAGTGTGTAAAACAGAGCGAGAGAGCACGCAGCAGCAACCAGGGCCGCCAGGTGAAAACCGTTAAGACGTCGTGCTCTGCCGACTTACCGAATGTAGATGGCGTGTTGGTTCGCCACACGCTGCAGGGCGCGATGTGCATGCCCCGCCTCTGGAGTTCGTCAATCTCGTCACCAACGTAAGGTTCCACAGTTGCGGGGAACGAATTGGAGAGATAGACGACTTCCGTTTGGTTGAGGTTGTTTGGTTCTGTAACTGGCATGATTCGTGCTTTCTCTGATGCAACGCGCTTAGGTATGTAAATCGGAACTGATTGTGCTGATCCGGAAATGAAAAGCTATCTCGCAAGGCAACATAGCCTCGGTTTCGACTGTTAATACCCAAGCAGGTAAAACCTTAGCTGACGATTGCGCCACCCAGCCCAGGCGCGGTTTCTCTTGGCCCCGAACAAGGCGCAGGCCCGGCGTCGGACCTGTGGTGCAGACTTTGCCAACCAATGTTCCGCCATCGCTGCGAGCCAGTACAGCGTTGGCTTCGAATAGTTCAACCTCCAGGTCGGAGGCGAAGTGGAAAAACCATTGCAAGTGGTAAGTCTTGGGTTCAAGTACCGGGTTATCGGGGACCTGATCTTGCCGATTTCGATCCCGCCGAATCAGGTCTCGCATCGTAATTTCCCCGTTGCGACTTAAAACGACTTTCCGCCGATGAACCACTTTGCCGCCGGACCAGTAGGGTATTACTTCTCCGCAAATGGCTACTTCTTCAGAATCGGAGTGGTGCTCGACCAGCCGCATCTGCGCCTGGCGGCTGACGTCCCAATGGTCGGAAAGTTCGGATTGCTCTTTGCCATTGATGAGCAAAGTGTTGTGGGCAGCCGTGCTGCGAAAATATCGGCTCCAGTCGGCTCCTTCCTTCCAGGGATAGAAAAATCCGGAGTCTACGATCCAAGGGCGGCCCGCAGCGTGAAGTTCAAAACTCAGAGCGTCTGCGTGACCGTGATTCGCGGCAGAGCAGCGGCTGAACGGACCGAAGTCGAAAGTTAAATGTGTATCCATGGCGGCACCGCGCAAGATGCCGTATCCCGCCTCGGTGAAGAGGTCGAGGGAAAGGTGAGGTGAGGTAGTAGTTGCTTCGTCAAGGTCCTCATCAGGAGGCAGCCAATACGTGAGATCGCCGCCAAGCGCGCCCACGTCGAATCGCAGACATGTGTCTGGAGACGAGGAGTCTCCGAGTAGTGGGAACGAACCATCGCTCCGGCGCAAAGCCACGGAGAACCTGCGCATGGCACGGATACGTTCTTCCATGACAGCCGGCAACGAGTGCCGGAGTTTGCAGCAGAGTCGCACAAAGGCGTTCAACTCGCTGGCAACGATCTCGTGATACATCGGACAAAGTTCGGCATGGACTCCATCCGCCAAAACCTGGCGCTCAACCTGCTCCGCAAGGACACGGGAAGAGAGCGACAAATAGCGCCCTCCGCCGGAGTTTTGAAAGACCACCGCGAATTCGCAGAGCGACAACGCTTCCAGCAAAAGGTGATTGTTGGGCCAGTGATATTCCAGGTGATCGGCCAGGAACGCGGCGTGCTGGGAGAGTCCGCTCCAGGCCCGCCGCAGGAACATAGCACTGGCCTCGTGAGAAGCGACAATCAAGAAATAAGCCCACATCCAATTTCGTAAGCGCGCCGCGACCTCGAACGGCGACAACCAATGTTGTCCCTTCCCGGCGGGGTTGGACCGCATCCAGTTGTGCCAAAGCGCGATGAGCCTATTCAGGTAGGTGCTGTCCTGCGTGTAGTGATATGCGGTGCCCAAGGTTAGGAAGAACCGGTGCCGGTTCAGATCCCACGACCAGGAGCGGTTCTCCTCAGGAACAAAATTCCAATCGACAGTTTTTGGAAAGTAGACTTCCGGCAAGCCCCGAAAGGAAAATCTCCCCTCCAGATACTGACGCGCCTCGAAGAGGGTAGCCAATTTGGTGAACTCGGGAATTGCCGCAACGATCGCGGGCATGTCTCCGGGATCGAAGTGAAATGCTGGCTTCGGGGCTTCGGTGACTGTGGCCGGGATTCGGCTGAATTCTCGGGAGAGTGCTGCCAGCCGGTACCGCACTGAATGAATGTGGTATGCGGAAACGGCTCCGATATAACTGAGGCCTCGAAGTCGTGCCTTCCCGGCGAATGTGAGGACTTGGTCGATCATGGCGTCAGTCTCCGGTGGCACTCGTTCCGCGCAGATTTGCGATCCAGTTCGATGGAGTCTGTTTACGATCCAGCTTCTGAGCCAGGGAACTTTTCACGAGCCAACGGCATGCCTTCCGCCAAAGCAGAAATACGAGAGGGAGCCAGAGCATCCAACGCATCGGGTCCGCCAGCATGGAGCCCAAGAGCGCGGACACGAACGCAGCGAGCCAGGGCATCGTCGCCCGCAGTGATACGCGCAGGCTCGGCTGCAGTCCGCGGTGGAGAATGGCATAGGGGATGCAGGCTGCCAGTTCCGCCCAGCCGTAGCCCACAATGCCGAGCGACGGGACAAGGATTGCTGTTCCAGTGAGGAGAATGGCTACGTGCCAAAGATAGGATCGCGTGACTATCCACTGCCGGCCTTCAACGAATAGTGCCGAAGCTTCCAGCACGAAAACACTATTGATGAGCGCCCCGGCGGCAACGAATGGAAGAACCAAAAGCGCCGAAGACCAGCGAGCACCCAGGAGTTTGGGCAAGAGCGGCGGGCCCAGCACGCTGAGCAGAAGAAACGCTGGTCCCAAGGCGAACAGCTGCAAACGCGCCCCTTTTTGCATCATGCGCTGGCAACGCTCGGGATCTTCGCGAAGCCGGGCCAACGCGGCGATGGCAACCCGCCCGATAGCAGTGCGCACAAAACTCAGCGCCTCAACGGCTCGCATCGCGAGAGCGACAAAGGCGACTGCCTCCGTACCCAGGAATCGTCCTACGATCAGCGGATTGACCAGATTACGAAGTTGCCAGACCCGCACTGAGGCGGAGAACCCCAGGCCAAAGCCGATCATGTGCCGCGCTCGATCCCAATCTACCTTGAGGCGCGGTAAGAAGCCCGATGCTCTGGTTGCGGCCAGCAGCACAAACAATTGCCAAGTGACATGTCCTATGACGGGTGCCCACACGCCTAGTCCGCGCCACGCCAAAATCGCCGAGACGACAAAGGCCGAAAGCTGTCCACCGAACTCGATTTTGGCAACCTCTTGGAACCGGAGTGCGCGCTCCAACTTGGCAAGCGGCAGACCAGCCATGCCGATCAACGGGACCGTTAACAGTAAGACGAGGTAGGGAACAGCGAAACTGTGGCCCTGCAACCACCTGGTGAGGAGGGGCAACACTAGTACACCTAAGGCACATAGCACAATCGAAATCGACAGGATGAGTGTGAAGGCGGTGTCACAGTCTTCGCGACGGGGAGACTCTTCGGAGCGTACCAGGTGTGTGTCGAGCCCGGCACGCGTAAGGCTCGCTAGAAAAGTGGTGACGCCGACGGCGGTGACAAAGATGCCATATGCTCGCGGACCGATCCCCCATGTCAGGACCAGAACATTGCCCGCATTAACCAGCGAACTGCATCCATAGCGCGCAGCGATATAGGCCACACCTCGTTGTGAGAGGGAGGTTACCGCGCGCGGTCCGGAAATTTCCCCGTACGCCTCTCCTGAATCTCTTTCGGAACTAGCTTGCTGTCGCGATAGCACGGGCATGGCGCGTCCTTAGTGAAGCTGGTGAGTGTGCGGCGAGCACGCCCGCCAAAGTGAAGAGGAGCGCATTCACGAATTGATAGTTCATAACCACAAAACACGCGTTGAACAGGTACACGCACATCAGCACGGGCCAGAGGCGGCGAAATCCAGGGCCTGTGAGAGTTCCTGGCCATACATTATTCGTATTCTTCGTGCGGCCGACCCGGAGCAGGCCCACTGCAATCGACAGGTAGAGCGCGAGGCCAACGACTCCGTTTTCCACCAAAATCTCCAAATAGGAGTTGTGTGCCCAGTAAGCCTGCAAGCGGTATCCTTCCACGCGCCGCACGACTTCCTGGGGCATTTGGTTTACGCCCCATCCCAGGATGGGCTTTTCGATGGCCATTCCCAGCGCTGCTCGATAGACGGCGAGTCGAATAGCAATCGGCCCCTGATCTTCCGCGCGGTCGAGCAGCGTGCTTTCGCGCAGTGGCATCGCGAAACTTGTTAGCAACCCGAATACGGCCACAGCAGTCAGCGCAATGCTGGCTTTGCGCAGGACCCCGCGCTGAGAGAGGCCAAGCCAGGCCAGGGAACCTGCAAACGACAGCCATACGGCACGCGTCATCGTAGCCAGAATCGCGATGGGCAGGGCTGAGAGGAGGAGAACCGCGATCGGGCCCCGAAGTTGCCCTCGACAAAATTTGTTGAGCGCCACCAGCCCCAGCAGATTCAGAGTGACCCCATTCGCCACGGCTTGTAGGAAGGGTCCTCTGGCCCGATCGATATGAATGCCAAGACTCGGATCCAGGATGTAACGGGGGAAGACCAGGGCGTCCCAACCGAGCAACTGGACAATCGCGGTGAAACTCAAGTAGGCCAGGACGAAGAGCAGGAATATTTCCAGATAACGGAGTGATGCAGGCGTATCGAAGGTCAGGCCCGCTAGATAGTAGAGCGTGTAAGGCACCGCAAATTTGGCTGCTAATAAACTCCAGGTCTGAGAATCGTAAGGCTGCCCTAGCGTCGTGACGACCGCGAAGGATAACAGGAGGAACATCGGCCAGATCAGCGGAAGAGACGGCCATAGCGGTTTGCGCAGAACCACAGCTCGAAGTAGACAAGCTGCCACCAACAACAGGAATCCGAAACGGTCCAGTTCGTATAAATCAACGTCCGGAGGCCTGAAGAGAAATATGAGCAGAGTTGCCACAAAAAACAGGGGAGTAACGCACACAGCTATCTGCAACGGGCTAAGAGCAAGAGTCAGCAGCCACACGGGGAAAACGCTGCCGCGGCGCGATGCCCCAAGCTGCCATGGTGTGGTATTCATACGCCGCTACCCAGAGCGACTTCTCGCACGGTTCGGAACAGAATGCAAAGGTCCATCCAAAGGGATTGCTTTTCAATGTACTCATGATCGAGGGCCATGCTGCGGTCGAACGAGGGATCGCTTCGAGCCGTCACCTGCCATAGGCCTGTCAGCCCTGGAGTCACCATGAGCCGCCGCAGGTGCTGCGGGGAATAACGGGCATGGTCGTCCAGTGGATGTGGGCGCGGTCCCACCAGGCTCATGTCGCCGCGCAGGATGTTCCACAATTGCGGTAGCTCGTCGAGGCTATACCGGCGCAACCATCTTCCTGCCGTCGTAACACGCGGATCATTCTTGAGCTTGAAGAATGGGCCCAAGCGTTCGTTCCGCTGCCTCAACGCATCTTTTTGCTGATCCGCATTCGTCAGCATGGTACGAAATTTGTAACAGAGAAAAGGCTGGCCTTTTCTGCCCATGCGAAGCGCACAATAGAGCACCGGACCCGGTGAGTCGAGTTTTATCAAGACCGCGATGGCACAGAGGACAGGGGCGAGGATCAAGAGCAGCGCAACTGCTGAGACAACGTCCAGGGTGCATTTCACAAGCGGCGCAAGCCCTGGTTGCTTTCGTGCTTGCAGAGTTAACACGGGAATGTCCCCGGCCATCTCGGTACCGTCATCGGGCAACGTGCAGCCGTAAACCTCGGGCACGATCTTTACATTCAGACTGAGTCTGCGAGCTAAGAAGACGGCCTTTCGTGCTGCTTCCGGTTCATCCGGCAGGCAAACGATGACTTCATCCAGGAAGTGCGTGTGTGCCAGGTACTCAAGATCCTGGATTGGACCCAGTGTCTTTGGGCGATTCGAGTGTGGATCGTCGATAAACCCTTCGAACTTTCGCCCAAACCGCGCCTCTGTCCGCAGACGTGCCGCAAGAATTACGGCGGTTCTCCCTGTGCCGACGATCGCGATGTGCTGCGTCGCTGTTCTTGCACCATACAGATGCTGCCCTACTTGAGATCGAAGTGCCAGCAGACCCTTCACAGATGCGAAGTGAAGACCTACAGAAAGACTAATGAGAAGTAACAAAGCGGGAGTTCCATTCGCAAGAAAGACTGTGCTCTCAATGACAAACCACGTCCAAATCGCAGCCTTGAGAACTGAAGCGGACCCGCCATGAACAGAGCGCCGCGCAGAAGGCCGATAAACCCCTTCTATTTGGCAGATGAGCGTAAACAGAACGCCATAAAGAAATCCGATCCCTGCAGGGATACCGAACCAGGCAGGCCCCTGCACGGGCAACACTCCATGAATGACGCCTGGACCGAGCGGCCATGTGAAGAGAATTCTTGCAAGTAACAGATTGACTACGCCCCAGGCGGCCCTATGCATGCGATCCTTCGTGTCTGTGAATCCAGGGAAGGCAAACACGCGAAAGAGTTTCTCGGCTCGCGAAGTTGTTTGTTTGCATTTGGCGAATTGCGTCCCGGCTACGTTTGCGATCCTTGCGTCAGACTGCTTTCTATTTTTTTGCCCGGGAGGCTGGGCTGATCGGAGCCTCCCTCCTGGGTGCGGGCTTGCTTGCACTGCGGCCGTCATACTCATCTCAGTTACCTAGCGGGCTCGTGAGCCCTAGCACATAGGTTCACTTCTTATGTCGAAATTCGCGGAAGGGGGTCCGCAGACAACGACGGCTTGCTCTAGTGATGGTTCCTTAGATTCTGCGATAGATCGATTCTGGAACAGGGAATGTTCGCTGGTCGAGGATGGTCCCCAAGAGAGGGACTTTCATGGTTTCCAACATACGACGGGCGCGAATTGCCACGGCCCGTCTGGATATGTGCGCCTCCACAACCAGAACCAATCCTTCTGATAGTTGGCCCATCAGCACAGCTTCATCCCCTACGCAGAACGGCGGCGTATGGATAACTAGATATCCAAACTCCCGTCGCAACCGGCTCAAGCGATGGCGCACAATATCCGTTCTCGGGGTCCAGGTATCTTCGCGCAAAAAAGCTGAGGCCGGACAAAGCCATAGGTTGTGCCCGACCCTGTGCGTCAGTTCGCTACCGAGGGGACCTGCGAATTCAGCCGTTTCTGGCGCATTTTCCGTTATGAGTTCGCGAAACAACTTGGCGTTCCGGTCTACTTCCACGACGCATACGTTTTCTGAAACTTGTTCGGCTAGAAGCTTGCCGATCCGGGCGCTGAGCCACGGACGTACGCCAGTCCGTTCCAGGCTGCTAAAAGCGACATGTCTGTGTCCGCCTCGGTGCCCTGGAATGTAGACTTTCCGGATGAGGCTGTTCAACTGCTCCAAAGCGAAGCAATCATCACCAGGTTTCAGGTTGATATCTCGAGAGGCCTCTTCTACCTGAGTGGGTGGGGAGGCAGGCGGGATGTAGGTCCTGCTAAAGGGGAGAGGCTGCCAGTTGGTTTGAGCGCTGCGCGTCATGGTAGAACCTCCGTGGGGTCTTAGACCCGTTCTGCGTTCAATCGGAATATGGCCCTTGCCGCAGGGTGGAGTCATGCCGGGGAAGCGAGGCCAGGACGGCGACCCCAAGTCCCGAAGCAAGTTCATCGGCTGTTCGGAACGCTGGATCAAGATGGTCTGCCGCAAACGCACAACCGGCACTGGCGCCTCCCGCCACAGCCGCTGAAGCTAGGGCAATGAACCAGACCGGAAACAAGGGCAGAGCCGGGATCATCGGCGCCTCAGCGACCATCACATTGACGATGCCGTGTTCATCAAGTGCATCCCCAATGCGGTTCTCCTCCAGCTTGTGCTGGTACAGCACGTAATTGTCTTCCGCAATTTTGGCCGTCCGTACTAGGGCGCCTTGCCGGACGGCTTGCTCACCCAGATCCTCTGCCATATTGTGATAGCGGGCGATTATCGACTGGTTAGCCGCGGATCGGCCGCGCAAGCCATTCAACTCGACTTGCGCTTTGGCGAGTTCCGCTTCGACCCAGGTGTGCGTGGGCTGTCGATCCGTGGTCTCTTCCCGCACGGGTTTTAGCTCTTCCGCGGCAATCGATGCCTTTGTGTCGGCGATCTGATCTTCGATTTCGGTCACCAGACGGTATTGGGGCTGGAACTTAGTGAGGAGTTCTCTCCGCTTCAGCTGGAGACTCATCAGTGTCGATTTAAGCTGCTGCAAGAGAAATGGGTTGTCGGCAACTTTGACTTGGGTCGTTTCACGGCTGGGTGTGGAGGAGAGCTTTTTTTGGAGCGTATCGATACGCAACTCCGCTTCGGCGATGGCGGTTCGGGTCTGCTCTTGGGATGCTTGAAAGTCGGTAAGCTTCTGCAACACGAGATCGCGTTCCATGGCGGCGGAAACGATCCCGGCTTGCCGCGCATAGCTCACCATGCTCTGCTCGGAGTCTTGCAGAACATCACCGTAATACTTTGACTGCTGGTCGTAGAAGCGCAATTGCCCTGCCGCGCGATGTACTTCAGCGTGTTTTGTAAGATACAGCCGCATGAGAGCTCCGAGCACCTGCAGGGATTCTCCGCGGTCGGACGACCGATAGCTCACACGAACGAGGTTGGTGCGTCGAACTGGCTCCACGCGCAAATGGCGTTGTAAGCCGCGCACGGCTCCATCGATTTGTTCTTCTGCACTGGCCCGGAACACAGTGAGCGGCCATATCCTGGCCAGCAGGCCATGGCGAACCAGCCCAACCCTGCTCACGACTTCCCGTAGCAGGTCTTGGTCGCGCAGCATTTCCGCCTCCGAGTTAAGTTCTTCCTCGGTCACCGCCGTGCGTAGAAGCGGAACCGCGAGGTCGGCAGGTCCGACGACCGGGTTGACGCGTTGCTTTTCCACCAGAAACTTCATCTCCCCTTCGTATCGTGGCCGCAAAAATCCATAGACCAAGCCAATAGTCAGAGTTACGACAAAAGTTAATAGAAACACACGTTTCTGCCGGAACAGGACAGCCGCCAGATCGCGCAGCGTAGGGGCCGCACGCGAATCGTCCGCCACAAGGACCAATTCTTCCCGCATGCTAATGCCCTCGCCTTGCTACGCTGCTTGCCATCAGAGTTTCGCCCCGTTCAGATACAGCCCGAGGGCGCTCGTCGGAATAAATTTCTCAATCTTCGAAAACTGTGTCTTGGGCACGAAGAGCATGTCGCCGGGCTGAAGATGGATGTCCTCCACCAGACTTCGCGCTCGTAGAATGCGCTTCAGATCGACCACCTTGGTCTCGACGTATCCTTCGGTAGTGCGTCGAAACAAGACAACCTGCGAAGTCTTTGCCTTATCGGTAAGGCCGCCGGCGATGGCCGCTGCTTGTAGCAAAGTGACATCGCCCCGGAGTTCGTACTTGCCGGGCCGGCCTACCTCTCCCGCAGCGAGAAAGTAAGGATGCTCAAAATCTTTCAGGGCGATGCTGACTTCCGCCTGGTTCAGACTGGCTGCGTAGGCTGTCTCAACCTGGGAGGTAAAGGCTGGCAGAGTAAGCTCCGCCGCGCGCAAGCTGCCCGCCATGCGGAGCGAGATGAAGCCGTCAGGCTGGACCGTGACGGTTTGGTTGAATTCCGGGGCAAAGGTGAAGGTTAACTCCAGAGTATCGCTCTGTTGGATGTGATAGAGCTGATTCCTCGTTCCCTGGAGACCCGCTCCTGGCGACTCCGGCCCCGAGCCGGTTTTTGTCTCCCCGTTTGCCAGGGATTTCAGGTTTGCCTCCACCTTTGCCCCTCGCTGTGCCAGGATGGTCGTCCCGCTCAGCGAAGCCAATAAAAGAACACCGAAAAAAACTTGTGTGATGAGCTTCATGCGCTGGAAGTTCTAGGCCGTGAGGTCCAAACGTAACGGCGGACGCACAACTCGCCAAGACTAGGAAAGTGTTGTGTACCGACGTGGAGGTCGTTTCCAGAGTGCGCTGCCTGCCGCAGGGTGGAACAGAACGTCACAGACAGCAGCAACGGCGCTGGTTCCCACCATATCGGAAGCAAGAGGTGCAAGTCCTGAATGGCACAAAAGTGTTGCACTACGGAAGGTGCACCCTCGAAAGTAGAGTTTGTATTCTCTCCAGAACCCGAAGAGTCTTTACGTGCCGAATGGTGGGCAAACGGCCTTAGAGACAAAATGCGACGTTGTGAATCCGGGCCTTGAGATGCTGCTGTGATTCATTTTCAAAACGGGACAACTTCACTAAATTTTCCTTTCTTGCTGTTAATTTCCAGTTCCGCTTCTCGCGAAATATGCGTAGGATAACTTCACATTTTTTACGATTGGGGTGTACAGACATGCCACTTACTGACACCGTATTCCAGCCCATTTCCGTTCTGGTTGCAGATTCCAGCCAGATGCAATCCCAACTTTTAACCGGCGCTTTGCGCCGTCGGCCCGATTTCAAAGTCTCCGCTTGTGAAATGGATGCCGAGTCCATGTTGCGTGGGATGCAGCGCGCTCTCGTCGATGTAATTCTGCTGAACCCGAGCCTCCACGACGAAGCCTGCTTCACGGCCATCCGCCGTGTCCATCTCACGTATCCGCAAGTGCCACTCATCCTTCTCGGGGAGTGCTATGAACGGGACGTGGTGGTCAATGCATTTCGCTCTGGCGTGCGCGGTATCTTCTGTTTTGCCGAGGAGTCGGTGCGTTCGCTTTGTAAATGTATTCACACGGTGCGAGACGGCCAGGTCTGGGCCAGTTCGGACCAGATCCAGTTTCTGCTGGATCTTGTCTGCCAGGTGCCCTCGCTCCGGGTCGTCAATGATTGTGGACGCAGCCTGCTTACCCCGCGGGAGGAGCAAGTGGTTGCTCTCGTATCGGAAGGCCTGAGCAATCGCGATGTTTCGAAAGAGCTCAGCCTCAGTGAGCACACCGTCAAGAAGTACTTGTTCCGCATCTTCGACAAGCTCGGTGTCTCCAATCGCGTAGAACTGGTTCTCTATGCCGTGAACCACGGCGACTCGCGCACCGCGGAGTGGGTACCTGGGATATCCGCATAAGGCAATCCGGATGGGCCCTGATCTACGAGGCAAAAACGGTGGAGGGCATGGGATTCTCGTTCGAGCACTCTTGCCTTGCCAAGCCGGGAATATCGGTGCGCCAGAACCACAGCAGGGCTACAATATCCTCCACTGCAAAGCCGCTACGGTTTGCAACGGCTGATTGCGCCGGTCGAAGGGCGCACTGCTTTCTGTGGAGTGTTTCTGGACAACAGCGAAAATCCCCGGCGCTGGACAGTGATCGTTTCTGGTCTGTTGTGCGGAATCCTCGCGTTGGTGGTCATTTACACCAATCGCGGCGGGCTGAGCAGCCCGCTTTCCATCGTGGTGCTGGCCGCTGTGGGATTGTTGGCGCTGATTTTGCAACTGCGCCTGCGCAGTGGAGCGCGGAGTACGATTGTACATGTGCCACTCCGGCTCAATCTGACAGGAATCTTCTTCGCGCTCGCCGCTTTAGGTGCCGACCTCAAAGGTGTTCGGCCGGAACTTGCTCCAATGCTCGCGTTGCTGGCAGTTGCATGCTTCGCCGTCAGCAGCGTCATCGTTCTGCAAGGATTGCGCCGCGCCCCTTCTCGCCGCGAAAACTAAGGGCCACTTGGGGAAGTATTCGCCGTTACCAAATCAAGCACTCCCTCGAAAATGAGCCATGGGGACTTCGCCATAAAGAGCATCATGAAGAGGGGTTCATCAGGAAATCGGGAATGCTGCTTCCTACTTGACGTCTGGCGGCCCTTGACTCACAGCTTCACGGGACTAGGGAAGCATCTTCGAGGACTCTTGGGTCGCGGTAGCCAAAAAGTTGGCGATGCTTAACCATTTCCGCGACCTCAGAAGGCACCATGGCTTCCCAGGAAGCATCGCTCTGTTTGATTCTTTTCAGAACATCGCGAGAGAAGATGTGCAGGACGCTTTCGTCAAAATTGTCGAGTGCCTTGATTCTGCCGCTTTCGACCAAATGCCGGAATAAATGCTGCTGGGCTCCAGGTATCTCTACGTTCTCGATTGTCTTGAGTCGGCCCGTGGCGTTGTCCCGCAGGGGATACACGTAAAGCCGCAGGTCTTTGGTGAACAGCTTCCCGAAAGCCTCGAGGATGCCACCTTCCAGCCCAGTGTAGTATTTCTCGTCAAAAAGATCCGGGAGGTTGGCCACTCCCAACGCCACCGCAATCGGTCCCGAAGTGTATCGCGTCAAATACGCAGCCAAACGGTAGTATTCAAAATATACCGAGATCAACACCGTTTTACGCAATGCAAACAGTAGATCCGCCCGCGCCAAAAAGTCACTGAGATCGATCTCACCCGCCGAGAGCAGGTTCGTCATAGTGATCTCCATGAGCTGGACGACTTGCTTTTCTTGCACTTCCGGCTCCGTGGCAAAGCGTTCGTGGGCGCAACGAACCATGTCCATGTTGACTTTGGTTACGGGGCGGAAGCTGCCTCTCTCCACCAGAACGGCGTGCTTACGCAGCAACTCCGACGGCTGCTGCACTTCCCCCGTGGGCCCGAACATCGCGGCCCCGCTCAGGCCAAGTTGCACCAGCTTAAGACTCATCACGCGGTTGTCGACGTAGCGGAACTCGATGCCGGAAAACTCGGCCATATCGATTTCCAGGCGCTGCGTCGTAAGGTTGTCTAACAGTGATTCCAACATCAAATGCGGCTGATGATGGAGGAAGCAAGCGGCATACAGCAGGTTGACTCCGACGATCCCCAAGGCTTCCTGCTGCAGGCCATTCTCCTGGTCCCGCATCCGGACATGGATCACGACCTGGCTGTCTTCGTCCCGTGGGTGAGCCTGGAACTTCACTCCCATCCAGCCGTGGCACTCATTGGTGCCTTGAAAATTGCGGGCCGATACTGTGTCCGCAAACGCGAAGAAAGCGGTGCTGCCGCCCCGCGAAGATAGGAGCCTTTCCATGTTCAACCGATGCTCGTGATCGAGCATGCTCTGCAGGCGTTCCCGGGATACATAGCGCTTGCACCTCCCGTAAATTGCATCGCTCACGGCCATGTCATACGCTGAAATCGACTTGGAAATTGTGCCCGCTGCGCCACCCACTTTGAAAAACCAGCGGGCCACCTCCTGTGCGGCGCCGATCTCGGCGAAAGTGCCGTAGCGGAGCGGGTCGAGGTTAATCTTGAGCGCCTTTTGGTGGGTGCTCAGTTTTGGGCGTTCGTCGGCAAACTGAGTCTCGCTTTGGTTTATCATGGGCGCCCCCACAGACAGATACTTTTCGATCCGGTCCAAATTATCACATCGGCACAAGTTTCCCGAGGCTTTAAAGGTGGCCGGGGATTTTCATTGAACAGCGCAATGTACCTTTAGGGGTGGCCGCACTCCAGAGGCCAGGTTCAGAGTCTCCACCCGATTCCGGCCTTTCGTTTTTGCCAGGTACAGAGCACTATCCGCTGCGCTCAGGAGGGCGTGTGTGTCCGTGTCACCTTCGGTCAGGGGAGCGGACACAAGGCCGATGCTAATGGTCACCGGAATCGGGCCAGCGCTGGTGGCAACGGGAAGGTCGGCGAGGGAGCGACGCAGCCTCTCGCCACCGGCGAGCAGGTCCGAGGCGGTGCAGCCGGGAAGAATGACCAGAAATTCTTCCCCGCCATAGCGGCCTACCGAGTCATAGGTTCTGACCGCGTTGCTCAAACGCTTGGCAACTTCTTGTAGCACGACATCTCCAACCGGGTGTCCATAGGCATCGTTAATCTGTTTGAAGTGGTCGACGTCCGCCATCATCAGGCCCAGCAGCGAGCCTTGAATCCGATTCTGACGTTGCACTTCCTTCTGCAGCAGGTCGAAAATCGCGCGTCGATTCCAAAGCTCGGTGAGCGCATCGTGCGTAGCTTCAATCTGTAGCGCCTGCTGAGCACGAATCAAAGCATCGTTAGCGCTTTCGGCCGTGTCTTTAGCCCGCTGAAGAGCGGCTTCGCTTCGCTGGTGCCGATGTTGAATGATTAATGTACGAGCGCTGGAACTCACGAAGCAAACCACCAGAAGGAGCGCAGCTAGCATCGCGTGATTCAAGGCAACATGAGCGAGTAACAATAGGCTGAAGAAAGGGAAGAGAATCGGGAAAACTTCCCGGATCATGATGCTATGGGCCTTCTTGGCGGCCTCGGTGTCGGTTGGCTCCTCTTCATTCCATGTAGCCGCGATGACCAGTGGGATTACAAGCAAGAGACTCCAGATTAAGTCGAACCATTGGCCTGGTCTTAAGGGGCTTCCTGGATAATAAGTGTACGAATCAGCCGCGCCGGCAAAAAACAAATAAAGCGCCATGCGTCCGAAGAACTCGCGGACGAAGACAGAATTTGTCAAGCGGGCTCGTAAACAGAATGTGGCCACCAGGATTCCGTCACAGGTGACGCTGCGGGTCCAGCTGAAATGTCCAAGAGCGACTTGTACCGGCGACGATCCGGAATCGAAAAAGAAGTAGACTGCGATCCAGAACACAAGCACCTGTACGAAGTCCAGTACATGCAGGTAATCAAAGTGATCGGGTTCATGCCCGGGATCTAGAAAAAGCAGAATCCCAAACGGAAGCGTGGATACACTGAAGAGCACATCGTCCAGTTGATCCAAAGAATGGCCACCGCGAAGATCGATCCAGACTGCAACACCCTGAGCTATCGCCCAGAGCGCGAACGACATGGTCAGCGTCCGCCAGTAGTAGCGCGCAATATTGCCCGAACGGCCAAAGGCCCGCAGCGAAGTCAGAGCGCAAATCAAACCTAGGGCAAGTTGCGTGGTATCGGACAAGAATGGGCCAGGTGGCCGAACGCCCAGCGAGGCCAGTACGAAGGCATGAGCCAGGAGTAGAACACCGATGGCAGCGATCATGGATCTGTAAGACCCATAGAAAGCCGCTATCCGGCCCATCATCCTATCCATGGGTGAATGAGTGCCTGGTGAATCAGTGTTCGGCATAGACCCGCGGGGTTCGGTACCTTATTCACCTATCCATCGGCACATTTCGCCCGAGAAATTACTGGCATCGGGGCGGCACGGCTCCGCCAACGAACTCAGACCCAGGCACTCGGCAAGGTCTGTATAAAGTCTTGCTTTGGGTAGTGCGGTGCTTCAGCTAGGGGTAGACGTGCCCAAATACCGGCACATGTCCATTTCCAAAATGGGAATTTCAGAAAATAAAGTTCGCGGAGTTGGCGGAAGCCCTGTTTCTCACACAAAAACCAGCCTGCGTCCCGTAACTCGCTGATGGGAGAGGAGTTCGCGGAAAATGTTCCACGGGGAACATTTTTCGCAAAAATCGAGGCTAGCGGTCTTGCAGGCGGAACTCAACTTCGATCGTCGTCTCCACTTCCACCGCGTCGCCATTCAGCGTGAACGGCGAGAAGCGCCAATTCTTGACCGCATCCGAGGCGGCGGTCGCCAGTTCGGGCGGGCCGCTGACTGGGCGCAAATCCACGACGCGGCCGTCTTTTCCCACGATCGTGTCCAGAAGCACGGTGCCTTCAATGTCCTTCTGCTGGGCTGCGTCGGGATAGACGGGCACAGTTCGGTAAGTGATCAGCGATTGCATTACGCTGGAAGCGACCGTGACCCTCAGGGGAAGCGTTTCCGGGGCAACGGCAGCAGCCGGTTGCGCGCCGAGGCTCGTTGCCGCAGGGAAATGCCGGTAAGCCCAGACCCCCAAAGCGAGAATTCCAGCAACAGCGAGCAGACGTAGAGCCTTGATAGCCCGGCGAATGCCATGTGGCCTCGGGGGCACGGCCTTGGGGCGGGCGGCTTGCAGGAAATGGGGTTCCTGCGGTTCGACCGGAGTATGCCTCGACGAGTCTCTTACCGGGTCCTTTACGGTATCCGAGGAAGAGACCATCACACGATGGTCCTCTTCCGTCCACTGCCGGACAAGCTCCAGCTTGCGGGCGTTCAGGGTCGCGAACTCAAGCCCGCAGCGAATCCGATCCTGGTAGCGAACCCGCGCCCGAGCCTGCACCGTCTCGCTAGCGTGCGGCAGTTGGAACTCCACCCCGACCGACTCGCCGATATACAGATCCCCTGAAAGCACAGCGCTGATACCGCCGACACCAGCGTCGACGAGGCGTCCGGGCAGGTTCTGCGGTATGCCAGAGCGCAGCACCGTGACCTCAATCGGGCACGTCAATTCATAGCGGGAATGTCTACGGCGAAGAGGAGTCTGCAGAGGGATTGCCGCCATGAATGCCTTAGTGTATCTGCAAGAAGGTGGCCAAAGTCCCTTCCGGCAGAAGATTGACGAAAGTGCGCAAACCCAGATTACCCTGAAGATTAATTCCAGCGATTCTGTCTGTCAATCACAGCAGGTACGCATTCCAGCAAAAAGCCCAGGCGTTTACCTGGGCTGCAATCTCCACATATCCTCTGGTACCTTAAAGGCGCCGGGAATCAAGCAGTTAGCGCGAAGAGCTCTACGGCCAGCGCTTCGCGGTCTCTTCCCAGCCCGCGGCCCGAGCCGCAGGAGCCGGAGAGGCCGAAACCGCGGCCGCTTGTGGAATCCGTAGGGGCTGTGCTTGGCCTCCAAAGCTTGATTTGGTGGGGTCGGCCGCATCTTTCAGTTCTTCGGAGAGCAGCGGGGCGACGAGGCGTAGTGCCTCGACTTCCTTCTCGAGCCGCGCCAATTCCATTTCCTTCTGCCGCAAAACCTCGTAAACGTTTTTCATGTCCTGCATCCTGGGAAGCTCCGAATATTACCGCAAGTAAGTTACTCGGAATGTAAGCAGTTAGGCAACATTTGTCAAGCTGTAACCGCGTGGGGCGCGAATCAC
Organism: uncultured Acidobacteriaceae bacterium; assembly: GCA_964619065.1. GTDB lineage: Bacteria > Acidobacteriota > Terriglobia > Terriglobales > Acidobacteriaceae > JANXUC01. The sequence continues at coordinate 51,205 of CAZUCC010000019.1, forward strand.
CACTGCGGGCGAAACCATTGGCTCCAGCTTCGGCTCGCGGCCGGCCTGGCTTCATCCACAAGCCGCGTCAAAAAGGCTGGAATCGCTTGGTCTTCAACTTCGCGGTCCTCTGCTTTCTTAAACGAGGTGACAGGGAAAGCGACAGGAACTTTCAAGGTAAAGGTGGTCAAGTCCTCAATTTCTCTGGCTTCTTCGTCGTTCGTCGCCACTCGATCCGTCGCTTCCTCCGCCCACGGAATCCGGCCCAACTGCATCCCCGCGTTCACTGCTTCGCGCAATCCTGACTGCACCTGGGGAGCTGTGGCATGCAACGTTTTGGCATCGCGCCCGGCGAAAGCCGAAGGCCTCTCGCCAAACAATTCCAGCATGCCCACCACACTCCGGCCTAGAACCAGGGGCATGACCATCACGGACTCGATTCCCAGTGCCTTGCAGCTTTCCTGATTCACACGGGGATCGGTCGAAGCTTGGTCGCAACGCAGCGTTTGGCGGGTACGCATGCTCTCCGCCGTGATGCCCGACTGGATATACATGCGAGCGCCCACCTCCGGCGCCGCCAGCCCGCTGCTGGCCCGGCATACCATGGCGTCCTCGTCGTTCTCACATAGGGCCAGCGCAACCCCGGTTGCTCCGGTGATATAGCGAACGCGCTCAACTGCGGAATGGAGGGTTGCACTCAGTTTGCTTTCCGCCTGGGTGCGCTGAACCAGGGCGTCTTCCTTGCTTAAAGGGGCAGGCAGGGGCGAAGGAACCGCAGAGGCGTCCTCGAGGGAGGAGTGAATCTCATTGCAGGGAACCGGTTGCCCTAAGATCGAATAAAGGTCCATTCGGCGCTCTTGCTCGCATACCGTACAGCTGGAACTCTCATCAAGGGCGGTCGTAACCGCGGCCTATCCGGGCGACACCTTGATCTGACACATTGCGGCCAGATCCTCATGTTTCGAGGGTTAATCTTCGAAGTTTACCCCGCGATATGGCGATGTCAAGAACCCGAAGGGACAAACCTGTTGAAATCGCCACGTTCCCCCGTTACTTTCTAGTTTCGTCCCTAGCTCTTATGGGTGCTTCCTCTTGGCAGGAAGATATTTTTTCTCAATCGAGGCCACGATCAGGTAATTCGGATCCACCATTTCCGACAACCGGATGTGGGCGACCTTCGAAAGCAGTTCGTAAGAGTCCATCTCGGAGAGGCCGTAATCGGCGTGCATCCAGGCGATGAGCTCGGTGAAGGCAATCCGTAGAGCGTCGTCCAGCGGACGGTATGCCCCTACAGTCATGATCGCGTCGTCGTTTTCGAATCGTGGCCAATTGATCTTCTGCCCTTTGATCACGCTGACCTGGAACCGCGCGCGCAGCGGCACTTCGATCGCCGTGCCTGCAATTTCGCCGTCTCCCATCGCGGCGTGTCCATCTCCCACATAAAGCAGAGCGCCGGAAACATTCACGGGAAAATACACAGTATTGCCAACGCTGGCTTCCGGGGAATCCATGTTGCCGCCAAACTCAGCGGGCACGATCGAACTTCGCGCTTCGCCTCCAGCCGGCGCCACGCCTATGCAGCCAAAGAACGGGCGCAGAGGAATCTTCACGGAAAAATTCGAATCCAACGCTCGAAATGTTGCTGTGTTGGTTGCGTGGTCGATCGGGTAATACCAGATCTTTTCCGGCAGCGACGGACCGAGCATCGCGGTGTAGTTGGTGGCATTCAGAGCTCCGAACCCTGGACCGAATGCTCCTACGCCCTGATCGCCGTCCACCTCCAAATCCAGAATCTTTACTGCCAGGGTATCGCCGGCCTCAGCGCCTTCCACATAAAACGGACCCGTGAGAGGATTGTCGCCCTTTACCATGCTCAACGTGTCGCCCGGCTTCTGCAGCACGTTGCCGAATGCGTCAAGCGTATTGGTCTCCACGATTGTGCCGGAAGGAACCTTGGCGACGGGGTCGGCCACAGCATAAACGTACTTCACATCTTTTATCGTTGCGCGATATTTTGTGAGGGCGGTCGATCCCGATTGCGCAGCCAAGGGAGCGCTTGCGGTGATGGCGGCGATTCCGGCGATAATCGCTATCGCAAATTTTTCACAACCTTGTTTCATAAGCCATCCTCACGGAAATTCTTTCGGTCTCTTAACTTCTGTCATCCTGAGCGCAGCGAAGGACCCCTGCACCCTTGATCTTTACTTCAAAATTTCCAGATTTCTCCCGTGCAGTTTCTAGTAAGAAAGCTTGCAAGCACCTCTTTCACCATCAGCATTCCGGGGATCCTTCGCTCTGCTCAGGATGACAGCGTCGGACACAGAAATGTTGCGCAACTTGCTGACTATGCGTGCCCGGAAGCTTCGTCTTCGTCGGCAAACGGCAACGTAAACAGGAACGTGGCTCCGTGATTCAGTATGCTCTCGGCCCGAATCGCGCCGCCGTGCGCCAGAACGATGTGTTTTGCGATGGAGAGTCCCAACCCCGTCCCACCAGACTCCCGCGAGCGCGCTTTGTCGACACGATAAAAGCGCTCGAACAAGCGCGACAAATGCTCGGAGGGAATCCCTTGACCGAAATCCCGCACGTAGAATTCGACGCTGTCTTCCAAGGGGCGTGCTCCCAAAACCACCCGTGTTCCAGAACCGCCATATTTAACGGCGTTTTCCAGAAGATTGCCGAAGACGTGATGAATAGCATCGCGGTCCGCTAGTACCGGTTGCGTAGCCTCGTCCTTCACTTCGAGCTGCAGGTCGCGCGCGCCCGCCGTCTCCGCGAAATGTTGGACTGCGTCCCGAAGCAAGTCTTCCGGCGCCACCGCTTCCAGCTCGAACCTCTTTTCACCCGATTCCACACGTGCTAATGCCAATAAGTCTTCGGTGAGACGCGCCATGCGCCCCGCGTTTTTGCGAATAATTTCCAGAAACTCCCGTTGAGAACTTTCGTGGGGAATGGTATCGAGGAGAGTCTCGGAATATCCCTGAATCGAAGTCAGAGGCGTTCGCAGCTCGTGGGAAACGTTGGCGATAAAGTCGCGGCGCGTTTTCTCCAGAAGCTCGCGCTCCGTGAGATCACGCAGCACCGCCACGGCACCTCCATCGGGCAGGGGGGCGGCGGTCACGTCAAACGTTTTGCCGGAAACAATCGAAATGGCCCGGGCGCCGCGCACGGTTCTCGTATCGGCAGCTTCCTGCATGGCGCGCAAAAATTCCGGATCGCGAACGGTTTCCACCAAGGGAGCTTGTAGGCGGACCCGTTGCGTCAGTTCTTGCATGCCCTGATTGGCCCACTGCACTCGTCCCTCCGGATCGACGGCAATGACGGCATCCTGCATGGAGTTCAGCAGGGTTTCCAGTTGCCGCTGGTTATGCTGGATCTCGGCGAAAGCCTCGGCCATCTGCTGTGCCGCATGATCGAGCGAGGCCGCGGTGCGGCCAATCTCATCGTTCTGGGATGCTGCCGGGAACCGCGCTGAGGAATCGGCGATCCGGGCGGTCAGATCGCCGCCGGCGATTTTGTCGGCAAAATCCACAAAGCGGTGCAGGCGCCCCGTTATGAATCTGGTGCCCGTGAAGGCCAGTGGTAGCGCAATCAACAGCGCAACCACGCCTCCCAGCCATAGCCGCCGGTTTAGGTCATGGGTGGAGGCTTCCGCATCGGCCAACGGATACGCAAGTCGCACCGCGCCACCCTGGATGGGTACAGCGATGAAGAGAAGCGGAACGCCTACGCGGTTTCCGGTGCGGGTTGAGACTCCGGTTTGTCCGTGTAGAGCGGCGGCGATCTCAGGCCGCTCGGCAACGTTGCTCATGGTGGAGGGCTCGGCTTCGGAGTCGGCCAGAACATTGCCGTTCACATCGACAATGGTGGCGCGCGCGCCCGCGGCTTGTCCTTCTTGCGCGGCAACATCCCGTAGCGGGCGTTGCCGTTCCGCCTCCACCCGCTGGGCGAACATCAGCGTCTTCTGGCGCAGATTGCGTTCCGTTTCCTGCGCGAGCGAGCCTCGCCAGGTTTTGTCCAGTAGAAAATAGAGTGCGATAGTCGTAGTGAGGATTACGAGAACGAAGGCGGTTAGCAAACGGAAGAAGATCCGGTGCCTCACTTCGGAGCCTCAAACCGGTAGCCCGCCCCCCGTACGGTGCGCAGGTAGCGGGGATCTTCCGGGTCGGGCTCAATTTTTTCCCGGATTCGCCGAACGTAGACGTCGACAGAGCGCGGAGTCACATAGGCCGTATCGCGCCACACGGCATCGAGCAGCTGATCGCGCGTGAATACGCGCCCCGCATGGCGGGCAAAGTGATCCAGCAAACGGAACTCGGTGGCCGTCGTTGGCACCACCAGGCCGCGCACCGTCAGCGTCATAGCGCCGGGATCGATTTCGACTTCTCCAATTTTGATGGGCGAGGGAGCCAGCGGACGCTCGAACCGCCGCAGCACCGCCTTGACGCGAGCCACCATTTCCCGCGGACTGAAAGGCTTGGAGATGTAGTCGTCGGCGCCAAGTTCCAAGCCGAGAACACGGTCGGCTTCTCCCCCCTTCGCCGTCAGAAAGATTACAGGGATGGAGTTGAGCGCGGGAGTTTGCCGGATCTGGCGGCACAGTTCCAGGCCATCGCCGCCCGGAACCATAATGTCCAGGATGAACAGCCCCGGCCGGCCCTTCTCCGCCTCCGCAATCACACCCGCACCGGTGTTGAAAGGGCGCACGGAAAAGCCCGCCTGTTCGAGGTGATGCTTGACCAGGCGGGAAATATCCGGGTCGTCTTCCACAAAAATGATGTTGGGTTTCACGCTCGTATTGTAGCCGTTAGCAGGACCATTTGGTGGGGGCCCAGTTTTCCACAGATTTGTATGACCATCCGTAATGCGGAAATGGGACTCTACGCGCTGCCATATCTGTGCGTTTGTGCCCAACTTGGAGCCGATTGTTGTATGTCTCAACGCCGAACCCGCTATCTCCTTATGTGTCTTTACCTTTTGCCCCTGGCGGATGCGCCCTTCCTGGGACAGACACAGGGTCAATTTTCCCTGGATTTCCCTTTTCAGATTCACAAGCGCGTGGAGGAAGTTCGCATCCTGTTCAACGTGGCGGACAAGCACGGCCGCCCGGTGGTGAACTTGCGGCCCGAAGACGTAGTCGTGCTCGAAGACGGCCAGCCTGTTTCTACCTTTACAGAGTTTTCCCGTCCCACCGGGCTTCCCCTGCTGCTCACCATGCTGGTGGATGCGAGCGCTTCCATGGCGGGCAATTTTACGGCAGAGCGAGCAGCGGCACAGCGCATACTCAGCGCGGGATCGGATCCCGATACAGACGCAGCCGCCTGGGCAAGCTTTTCGGCGGAACAACCAAGAGCAGAGATGCAAAAATCTTCGGATTGGCGGAATTCCCCTGCAGCAGCAACACCCCGTTTCCAATCCGGCCCGTTGAGCGGCCTGCGTCCCACAGGGGCAACCGCAATACTGGATGCGCTGAATTTTGCGATGCAGCGCCCGAGGTTCCGCTTGCGGGAACAACCTGGACGGCGCGTGATTTTGCTTTTGAGCGACGGCGAAGACAATACCAGTCGCCATACCCTGGCGGAAATTCTTGTAACAGCGCAGCGGGAAGAGGTTGCTATCTACGCCGTCGCTGTGCACCACCCGCGCCTGGAATTCCCCGGCGACCGCGTGCTCCGCAGCCTTTGCGAGGGCACGGGCGGGCGCTTCTTCCTGTTTCCCGATTATGCCAAAGCAGACTCCGCGCTGACGCAAATCCAATCGGATGTACGTTCCGAGTATGCCGTAAGCTTTCATCCTCGAGTCAATAGCGAGGTCAGCATAGAAAGCGGCCATTCCCTGGCCATCGAAATCAGGAATCACCGTAATCTGCGGGTACAGGCACGGAAAGCATACTTTCTGGGTCAGGACAGCCCTTGAACAGGATGACAGAGCCGGTGGAGTGCAAGACACTTCAGACTTCCTCAGCTTGCAATGTCGGCTAACCTCAGTCGTGTCCAGCCGTTCCTCCCGTGGAAGTGAAGGCCAGCGTGATCAGCGTTTTTTGTTCCATTTCGTGAGCCTTAGCGCTACCCGTCGCCGGGCTCGGACTTGCGGACCGCTTCACGGAAAATACCGGGCGGCTCCCAGAAACCCGCCGCAGGCGCGGCATCATGTAAAACATCGCGCCCATATTCGCGGGTTCTTCCTGGACCCATACCAATTCGCGTGCCGAAGCGTGGCGGTCGAGTTCCTTCTGCATCTCTGCCTCGGGAAAAGGATAGATCTGGTCTACATACACAATCGCAGTCGAAGAGTCTTTGCGCTTCCTGCGTTCGGCTTCGAGCTCATGTCCGATTTTTCCTGTACAAACCAGAACCCGCTTGGCAGCCACGGCTTCCCGGTCTGGTACCACGGGCAGGAATCCGTGGGTCACAAAATCGTCGATGGGTGAACACGCGTCCGGATTGCGCAGCATGCTTTTCGGTGTGAACACGATCAACGGTTTACGCCACTTGCGCAGTGCCTGACGCCGCAGCATGTGGAAGTAGTTCGCCGCATTCGAGGGCTGGCAGATTTGGAAATTATCCCGTGCCGCCAATTGCAGATAGCGCTCAATGCGCGCGCTGGAGTGTTCCGGACCCTGCCCCTCATGCCCGTGTGGCAGCAGCATGACCAGGCCCGAGAGGAGCAGCCACTTCTCCTCGCCCGCCGCGATGAACTGGTCGATTACCATCTGTGCCACGTTGGCGAAGTCGCCAAACTGCGCTTCCCAGAGGACCAACGCTTCGGGATAGTCACGGCTGTATCCATACTCGAAGCCCAGTACGGCGGATTCCGAAAGTGAGGAGTTGTAGACCTCGCACCGCGCTTGAACCGGCGCAATGTGTTGCAGCGGCATGTAGTTTTCTTCGGTTTCCGTATCGATGAGCGCGGAGTGCCGGTGATTGAACGTTCCGCGCCGCGAGTCTTGCCCGGTGAGCCGCACCGGAACGCCTTGTTTCAACAAGCTGGCGAAAGCGAGAGCCTCGCCCATACCGTAGTCCGCAGTGCGCTTGCCTAGCGCCATTTCAGCGCGCTGTTCGAGGAGCTTTTTTACCTTGGGATGGATGTTGAAGCCAGCGGGATAACTCGAAAGCCGTTCCCCGAGCTCCGCCAGTTCCGCGCGCGTCAGAGCAGTCTCGACTTCATAGGAAGCGTCGTACTTGCCGCCGCAGAAGCGATCCCAGTATTTCGGGAGGTCTCGTAGTAAAGGCTTTTTCTTGATGCGCGCGGTGCGCTTTTGCGCTTCCTCAAAATAGGTGCGCGCCTCTTGCAAGTGCGCCTCGACTGTTTTTTCATCCGCGTTTTGGGAGTAGACTTTCCACAGGGGCGGGTGGTCCTTGATCAGCTTGTAGAGCCGTGGCTGGGTGATGGTCGGGTCGTCCACCTCGCTGTGGCCGTGCCGCCGGAACCCGATCAAGTCGACAACGACATCACTCTGAAACTTGTAGCGATACTCCGCCGCTATGCGCGCCACGCGTACCACCGCGTCGACGTCCTCCGCATTTACGTGGAACACTGGCACGGGCTGCCGCTTCGCCAGGTCGGAGGAGAACCGTGACGAATGCTCATCGCTGTATGTCGTGGTGAAGCCAATCAAATTGTTGACAATGATGTGAATTGTTCCACCAACAGAATAGCCTTTAAGGTCGGCCAGATTCAGCGTCTCCGCAAAGACTCCCTGCCCAGCAAACGCAGCGTCGCCGTGGATGAGCACGGGGAGATACAGATTCTTGCCATCGTCTCCGGCACGGTCCTGCTTGGCGCGGGTGCGGCCAACAGTGACTGGGTCCACTGCTTCCAGATGGCTTGGGTTCGAAACCAGGTGAACATGAATGTGTGCGCCATCGCGCGTTGTGTAATCGCCCGTAGCGCCCAGGTGATATTTCACGTCACCGCCGCCTAGGACGCTGCGCGGGTCGACATCCTCGAATCCCACGAAGAGTTCTTCGGCGGGCCGCCCCGCAATCATCAAGAGCACAGTCAAGCGTCCACGATGGCTCATGCCAAGCACGAGTTCGATAGCGCCACGCTCGCCGGAAGCTTCCAGAACTTCATCGAGCAGCGGAATCAACGATGTGTTGCCTTCGAGCGAAAATCTTTTGTTGCCGAGGTAACGCTGCTGCAACACCTGCTCGAACATCTCCGCACGAATCAGGCGCTCCATGATGAAATCGCGATCCGTGGCCGGCGCCGGGGACTCCATCCGCGTTTGGATCCATTGCCGTCTTTCGAGATTCGCGATGTGCATGAACTCGGCGGCCACTGTGCCACAGTAAGCAGTACGCGCCTGTGCGGCGTAGTCTCCCGTCAGATCCAGCTCGGGGTGCGGCTCGGGCTCGAGTTGTCCGAGAGGGTCGAGGTCTGCCTGCAAGTATCCCCATCTCCGGAATGCGTCGAAAACTCGTTCGCGCTCTCCATTGGTTACTTCCAGTAATTGTGTGCCTACTGCGCCTTCAGATTTCATGAATAGGATTCCAGATCAAAAGAAAGTTTCCACCCTCCTTAGGATAAAGGATCAGGCGTGCTTCGTGCTCGCGCGAAGGGCCTATATGGAGTTTGCACTTCGGGGCGTCAACAAACTGTTGTCTAGCCCACGATTTCCCGCAAGGCTGTCAGCAGAGTTTCCACTTCCTCTCCCACGTTATAGTGGGCGAGGCCGATGCGGAGGAAGCCGCCAGAGGGTTCGACGCCGAGGCGCTCGGAAAGGTTGATGGCGTAGTAGTTTCCATCCCAGGTGAAGATGCCCCGGTCGCTCAGTTTGTTCGCCAGGTCTGCCGGAGTGTGGCCGTCAATCCGCGCTGCCGCGGTTGGGCAACGGTGCTCAAACCGCCGTGGGTTGGTGATGCCGTAAAGCTTCAAGCCGCGGATCTCTAGCAGCCCTTGAATCATTCGCTCGACCAAAGACCTTTCATAGAGCTGAATCTCCCGCATGGCCGCGAGGAGTGCCTGCCGTCGTGTGGATGCTGAGGCGTTAATACCACGACCCAGGTCGGCAAGATAGTTCACGCATTCCGTGATTCCGGCAATGCATTCGTGATTCAACGTTCCCATCTCCCAGCGTTGGGGCACGTCATTGATCAAAGGTCGCACCTTATACGGTGTCAGCCGCTGGAGATGTTCGCGCTTGCCGTACAGCACTCCCATGTGCGGTCCAAAGAACTTGTACGAGGAACACGCCAGGAAATCGCAATCGATCGCCCGGACATCGATGGGACCGTGCGGCGCGTAATGTACGGCGTCGATATATGCCAGTGCACCCACTTTGTGCGCCAGCCGGACGACCTCGGCGACATCATTGATAGTGCCTACCGCATTCGAAGCGAGACCTACTGCGACCACCTTAGTTCGGCTGTTGATCTTGCTGGCCAGGTCCACCATGTCGAGGGTGCAGTCTTCCTCGCGAATGTCAGCCACACGAATGACCACGCCGCGCTCTTCCAGCGCTTTCCAGGGAGCAAAGTTGGCGTCGTGGTCGAGGCAGGTGAGCACGATCTCATCCCCAGCCTTGAGCTCGCGGCCGATCGAGCGGCTCATAGCAAAAGTCAGCGACGTCATGTTCATGCCAAACACAATCTCGTCCCAGTCGCAGCCGAGGAAATCCGCCATCGCATGACGGGCGTCCAGCAGCATCTTGTCCGTGCGACGCGCAGTCTCATAGTTGCCGCCGCTGTTGGCGTTGTCACGAGACAGATAATGACTGATGGCGTCAATTACCCGCTGTGGAACCTGCGTGCCTCCCGGCCCATCGAGAAATATGGCTGGATGCCCATTCACGGTTTGTGTAAGAGAGGGGAACTGCGCCCGAATGCGTGCTAGGTCGAGCTTCGTGACTTCGTTTTGCGTGGTGAACAATCGCGTCTCCTCGTTGAGGGGCAATGGAGCTGCCAGCAAATGGCGCAGCTTTTACCGATTGAATAAGGATTATAGTTCGTCGGGATTTCCAGGGCCTACAGCCAACCGAACTTCAACAGAAGATAGTATGTGCTCGCCAGTGTAACGAGTGGCCCCACAACAACAAATGCGATGGCCATCCCGCTGGGAGAAGTGCTGATCTCATCGCGAGCGCGCGAGGAGATAGAAAAGGGAGATCCGTTCTTGCCTTGGCGAAGTAGAAAAGGCGGTAGTGGTTCGGACGCAGAAGGTTCGGACACGGGAGGCTCTGGCGCTAGCGGCAGTGCAGGCAGTGGTGGTGGCGCTTCTTCCGGCTTTTTCTGCTGCTCGACCTGTTCTTCGACGGCCACAACTGCAGCTGGACTCGTCTCGGGTGCAGCTGTCGGTTCTGCTTCGGAATTTGTCATGCGCGCGCGTGCCAGTGCCGCTGCCAGACGCGATTGCATGGTCATCTCCGCAGCGGGGGTGTTTCGCGGCTCCGGGGAGAGGCGAATAATCTGCGGCTGTGCGTGGCCGGACACGGTTTCCAGAGACGCCGATGCTGCGGCACCTTTCCCTATAAGGACCGGTGAAGCGGATGGTAGGGCAGACGGTTTTTCGGTAGTTTGCAAAACCCCCGCTCCCGGCGCGGCCATGTTGGCAGCGGCGGAGGAGCTTCTTTTCGCTGGCGCCAAAGGAGCGCCAGTTGCATCGAGGGTCAGGTTCCTTGTGGCCGTTCCATAGATAAAAATTTGAGCAGCAGGAGGAATCAGATATTCTTCTACTCGAAGGGCTGCACGCCTATCTACTTTGTGGCGGACGAGAAAATCCTCGAGTCCTACGGAGATGTCGGTGTGCGTAGAGAGCAAGGTCTTACCGTACTCTTCGTAGGTGTCGCGAGGTATATCTATGTTCGCACCACGAGGATCGACCAGGAGGCGTCCAGTTTGGTCGTTAAGGAGAAAGGTGCGGCACATGGTCTCCTCCGCGACTTTGTTCCAAGAGTCACTTTGGGTGGAGTCTTGCTGCCGCCACACGATCGCCCGGTAGTAGAAGCACGGCTTGCCGGAAATGGCAGCAGACAGGGTTTGCTGGCCCTCGGCTGCGCCACTTACTTCGAGCAATCCCGAGCTCGCGTCGCGGATTGCCGTAACTGGGTTCGCCCGCAAACGGCGCTTGCGGCGCAATAACAGGATTCCCTCAGCAAAGAGATAGATTCCGCACAGACAGCCGAAGGCCGCGAGAAAAACGAAAGGGTTCTCCCGCGGGTTGATTGCGCTGGCCAAAAGGGTCGTCACAAGGTCAGGTCCGGACACACATCTAGGTCTCGAATTAGAGGTATTGACTGAGCGTAGCGGAGGAAGAGCCGCTCTGCAGTAGGGAAGAAGTACAGTTACTTACTTTGGTAAGGCGCGACCCCAAAACTGCCGGAAAAGGACATACCAAAATCTGGGGACGATGACCTTCGTAATCACCTTTCGCGGCTACTCGATTGCTGCGCTTGGGCAGGCTGCCTAGAATCGAATCGAGTCCCTGTCCAGACCTGCATGGCTGATCGTGCTGACATCGCGAAGCGCATTGAGCGCGCCGAAAAATTCCTCCAAAAAGGCAAGCCCGAAGCTGCCCTGGAAGAGTATCTGTCCGTTCTGAATGAAGACCGGGAAAATGACACCGTGCGCCAGATGGCTGCGGACTTGTCGCTTTCTGTGGGACGTGTGCCCGAGGCGGTAACGCTGCTCGGTGACCTTTTTGAGCGGCAGGTGGGCGTTGGGGATGCCACCCGCGCTAGCCTTACCTATAAAAAGCTGGCGCGCCATTCAAATCCGACCACGGACCAAAAAATCCGGTTTGGACAATTGCTGGAAGCTTCCAATCGAAAACTGGCGATTGAAACTTACGAAGCCGCGCTCTTCGAGCTAAGTACACAAGGAAACAAGACACAACAGATAGCCGTCCTGAAGCGCATTGTTGCTCTGGATGCTTCGCTGCCCAACTTTGTGCGGATCGGCGAATTGGCGGCAGAGCTAGGTGACGGTCGCGGAGCTGCTGCGGCGTTTTTACGCGTGGCCGAGCTAACCGAGCAATCGGGCGGTGCGTCCGCGACTTGGTACGAGAAAGCCTTTCAAGCAGATGGAACCAATCCCAAAATTGCCCTGGCCTACGGGCGCAGCTTGCTGGTGCAAGGCGAGGCGGGCGCAGCGATTTTTGTGCTTTCCCCGCTGATGAATGAAGGTACACCCGCGAACGATCTCCGCGATGCGTATGCCGGAGCTTTGCTTGCGGCCGGACGCTTGAAGGACGCCGAGCCGCACGTCATGGCTCTGTTTGAGCAGAATCCCTCCCGCCTTCCGCAGGTGACGCAGCTCATCGGCGACATGATCGATGGAGAGATGGACCGCGATGCGGTGGCGCTGGCGCGCAAACTCGAACAGTTCCAGCGGCGGCGCGGCGAGCGGCGAGCCTTCCTGGCAACGATGCAGGATTTGGTATCACGGCACCGCGCCTCGGCGGACCTGCTCGAATTTCTGGTCGAGCTCTACAATTCTTCCAATCGTGAAACGGACTATTGTCAGACGTTGCTGCGCCTCTTCGATCTCTATTTCAAGACTGGGAACTTTGTTAAGGCGGGCGAATGTCTGGATCGTGCTGCCGAGGTAGATCCTTATGAGCCCGGGCACCAACGCCGCCTCGAGATGCTGAAAGGCAAGCTGGACGAGCCGCAGTACAATGCGGTCGCCGCACGCTTGGCCCCATCGGGTAATAAAAAAACTGCGCCCGAAGTGGAGCAGAAATCCGAGCCCTCACTCGGTGCTTCCGCGCTGCAAGATCTCATGCTCCAGGCAGAGATTCTGGTGCAGTACGGGATGCAGGCAAAAGCTTCCGAGCGTCTGCAACGCATTCAGGAACTGTTCCCGACCGAAGTCGAGCACAACGAAGATTTGCAGCGCCTCTATGCAGCGGCGGGGATTGCTCTTCCCGCTTCGGTGAAGCCGCCAGCGCCACCTGCTCCTGCTGTACACGCAGTGGTAGCAGTGACGCCGCCAGCGGTGCCGGCCCAGCCACAAGGTCCCGACTTGAATCATCTGAGCCGCGTGGCGGAAGTCTCACGGCTGCTCTATCGGCAGAGTGACACCAATGGCGTGCTCTCGGTGGTGGCCAAAGAAGTCGGTGCCCTGTGGAAACTCACCCGATGCATTGCGGCAACGCGCAAGCCGGGTCAGGCGATGGCTGCGTTCCAGGAGTTCCAGGCAACTGGCAATCACCATGCCGAAGAGGCAGCGGTTATCGATCTGGTGGCGACCACGGACGATCTGTGCCGGGACGGAGCCAAGGCGTTTCCCAGCGTTGCGTCGGCTGCGGAGTTGGAGCCGGTCAAAAGTATTCTGGCGGGTCTCAACATAGCGTCCATGCTGGCGTTACCCATGAGCGATGGCGAAGAGCACGCAGGTGTGCTGTTGCTGATGCAGGATACTGGACGTACGTGGAACGAGAGCGAAATCTTTGTGATCCGCACGATTGCCGAGCAAGCCGGCATGGCCCTGCGCAACCTGGGCCTGCGCCGCCTGGTTAGCAACCTCTCGGTGACGGATGCCAAATCTGGCCTGCTTAGCCGGTCCTCCTACCTCGATATTTTGTTCGGGGAGGCAAGGCGCTCGCAGGAAGAAAATGCGCCACTGACGACGGTGCTGATGCAGTTCGGGGAGAGTGGAGCCCTGGTGAAACAGTTCGGACAAGATGCGATCGAGGCCATGATGCAGCAGATCGGCCGCCTGCTCGCAGGCCACACCCGGCAAAACGATTTTGCTTTCCGCTATGAAACCGCAACGGTAGCGCTGATTCTCGGAGACACGGGCGAAGTGAACGCGCTGCAGGCGGTCGAGAAATTCCGCTCTTTGCTGACAGGGGTGCACTGGCCCGGCAAGGCCGAGAACGTGCAGTTTGCGACGGGCGTGGCGGAGGCGGTCATCCGGCCGCAATACGATCCGGTCGACATCGTCACAGAAGTGATCAATCGCGTGGAGCAGGCGCTCGATTTGGCGCTCTGCGACGAGACCGCCGGTGTACAAGTTCTGGGCTCGACGTTTGCCGCAGCCGCTGTCGCGTAGGAACGCTGAAAACCCCCACTCCAAATGGTTGTCATTCCGAAGGGCTTCAGCCCTGAGGAATCTGTTGTTCTCTCTACGTCTCCAATTTGCTGGCGCCGATCCTCACTGATAGACTGACGAATCTTGCCCTGGAAAGTCTCACACGATATGGGGGCATACCTTCCATGATTAAGGCGCTTCGCATTGAATGCGATTTGGAATCGAAAGCCCAATTCAACACTCTGCGTGAATTCTTGGATTCCCTCGGCTTTCTGGACGAATCTGGAACACGCGGGAAGAATGACACAGCGGTGACATTCTCGGCGCCTACCGGAAAAATCAGTTTGGAATGGTCAGAAACGGAGAGCGTGACAGACAAAACTCTGTGGGATTTTGCCATCGAGATTGACGATCCGGACTCAACCTACGACCTGATCCGAAGCAAAGATTTTGAAATCATTTCGGATTACAGCGAGTCCCAGACTGGGGGCCGCCATTTTGTTGTGCGGGTTACTGAGAAGATTTCCGTCGCTGTGTTCGGAACCCCGCGAATATGGCTGGAGACCAAGCGGGCGGGCGATATAGATGCCAAGGGGAAACGCTTTGCTATCGCTGTAAGTCGTTTCAATTCTTTCATTACCCAGAGACTACTAGATGGTGCAGTGGACGGGTTGCGCCGCACCGGAGCGCATTCGGAAGACATTTTCATTGTTCACGTTCCCGGAGCCTTCGAACTTCCCTCCGCCGCCCGAACCTTGGCCGAAACCAAGAAATATGATGCTGTCATCTGCATCGGCTGCCTGCTGCGCGGTGACACCGCACACTACGACGTGATTGTGAATGAGGTGACGCGCGGAATTGGCCAGTCGGCGCAGGAGACGGGGGTTCCGCACGCGTTCGGCGTGTTGACGTGCGACACGCTGGAGCAAGCCATTGACCGCGCTGGACTGAAGATGGGTAACAAAGGACTGGAAGCGGCTCTGGCGGCAGTGGAGATGGCAAATCTGAAAAGCGCTATCGACTCTCAGCTTGCCGCTGTCGGCCAGGGTGGTAGGAAATCGAAGGACAGCGCTTCTTTGAGTAAGCCGCTGAAAAACAGGAAGCCAAAAGAAAAGAAGATCGCGAAGAAGCCTATTCGGGCATCGCGAAGGCCTAAGAAATAGTTTAGGAGATCTGGATTCTCTCGACACCTTCTTGCGGCTTCAAGCGATTTTAGCTTTCACTCTGTTTCGCACGGTTAGCTACCTGTAGACTGGTGGTTGACTATGGGAACCCGTCGCAAAGCGCGCGAACTCGCACTGCAAATGTTGTTTCAAGCCGACGTCGCTAAGCAGGCTCCCGACGAAGTGTGCCGTTCGTTTTGGAACGAGCGCGCGCAGGTAGAAAGCGACGTGCGTAATTTTGCCAACGATCTATTTCGCATTGCCTCAGACCGTGGCCCGGAGATCGATAAGAAAATCGAGGCGCATGCGGAGCACTGGCGCATGGAACGCATGGCCGCGGTGGATCGGAATATTTTGCGCGCGGGCGTGGCCGAGTTCCTGGGATTTCCTTCGACGCCTAAGCCTGTGGTGATCAACGAGGCGCTGGAGATTGCGCGCAAGTTTTCCAGTCCCGAATCGGTGAATTTCCTGAACGGCGTGCTCGACAGCGTGGCTCGCGAATTGGACAAGGCCGCGGAGACTCCGGGCGCGGCGTCTCGCGTTTAGCGCTCAGGAAAGTCTACAGCTTCCCCGTAAGAATGCCTCAAGCACTAATCTCACTCCAATATCGTGGAGGTCCTTCGACTCCACATGGACATTCGCAAGCGAGGCCTACGCGACGGTTAGGATGACATCTGGGGTTTAAGGCTTCACCAACACAAAGTCCGGGTTACACGGTTGCGTAACGCTCGAAATGCTGCACATGTTGATGGGCGTACTCGTGGTTCCGCTGGTCAGTATGATCTGCTGCTGGTCGATGAGAGTGCTCGTGTTCAGGACGTGGAGCAGGCCGTCCGTGCTTCCGACGTAGAGCGCAGCGCCGTCGGATGTCAGGCCCCCTGTTGTTGGAGGTTGCGCCCCGACGAGAGCAATACCAGTACGTCCACCGGTCAGAACGTTGTAGGAAAAGACACTGCTGAAATTCTGCGGGATCACGTATGCCACCGAGCCGTCCGTGGACAACAGGAACTGCGTCGCCGCGATAGGGCCTTGATTCAGATCAATGAACGGACTCACAGTATTGTTGCTTGTCAGCGGAAGCAAGGGCGGCAGAACTGATGGCAGAGGAAGAGGAGGACAGCCGGAACCGGCGGTACTCGTAGTAATCAACTCGAGCCCCGTGGCGTTCGGACCATTCAGCGCAATGAAGTGCATGCCGTCGGGAAGCGCCCGAATGAACTGGGGAGCGCCTGGAGTCGACAAGATTTGCGGAGCATTGAGTGTGTCCTTGGCGATGAGATTGTTGCAGGTATCGAAGACGGTCACGGAATTCGGTGCTTGTCCCGCCACGTACGCGAATGCGCCGCTGGGATGAAATGCTATGTCGGTGACCGGTGCCGGAGTGGGCAGGAGATGCAAGCCGTTCACTGCGTCGTAGACGTACAAAGGCCCCGGCAACTCATTCGAGGGCTGGCACGGCGAAGCCGTGCACCGGAACGTGGCGAT
This sequence comes from uncultured Acidobacteriaceae bacterium, assembly GCA_964619065.1. Classification (GTDB taxonomy): domain Bacteria; phylum Acidobacteriota; class Terriglobia; order Terriglobales; family Acidobacteriaceae; genus JANXUC01. The sequence goes on from CAZUCC010000019.1 coordinate 67,808, forward strand.
ATAGGATCGAAAGCCATCCGGCGAGAAGACGGCGGATTTGGCATGGTCGGTTGCGGCCAGAATCAATTGTGTGCCCGAGTTGCTCGGCTGGTCGTAAAGGAAGACTTGGTTGGGTGTCGTGGAGGTATCGGATACTACTGCCTTGTTTCCGTTAGGCGAAACTCCCACAACCTCTCCGGTAACCGCATTGTTCGTCGTTGCCGCCCCAGAAACGACTACAGCGATTCCATTGCACACCGGCAGGCCAGTTGCCGTTCGTGGCACACAGCTCCCAACGAAGATGTTGTTGCCGGAAGCGCTGATCAACATGGACGTCGGCGTGTGCGGGAGCAAGATGGGCGCACCCACCGTGTTCGTGGACTGAAGAACAGGGATGATGGAGCTAAGACATCCGAGGATAGGGCCCATAGTCTTGTCCCAGCAGCCGGAACTGGCCGCATAGACCGTGGAAGAACTTGCTGTGCCCGTCACATTCACGCTGATACCAGCGGAAGGGTAGATCGGGGGAGCCGCGGTGGATGGTGCCGGGAATCCAACATTGCAGGTTGTTGGAAAGCACGAGGCTGTGACACCGGTGCCTCCTGTTTGTAGTCCGGCGATTACTCCTGCAGTGCTGACCGAAGCCACCGTGGGGTTCTTACTGCTCCAGGTGAGCGGCGGATTGGTAAGCTCCAGACCGGCCGAATCCAGCACTGTAGCCGTAATTGTTTGTGATGCGCTGCCTTTGGTGAAGGTGAGCGAGTTGCCGCCAGCCGCAGTGACCAGGGCGATCGACTCCACCGGACAGGTAGTGAAGGTAATCGATGTGCTGGTGGTGTTTCCCGCCGTGGCAAAGAACTGCGTCTGCCCTGGAGTTTTGGCCGTGGCTTGCACCTGATTAAACAGCAGTCCTGGAGCCGTGGTATTGAGCGTGGCGACGGTAGTGTTCGCGGAGGCCCAGTTGATCGGCCCAATGGTGGAGGTAATATCGGTACTTTGATTGAAGGCGGATACTTGGTAGTTCGCGAAGCCTGCAGCTGCGTTTTTGGACACTCCCGAAAGGCAGGGAGCCGGCGGATTCAGAGGACTGGCGACGAGCCGCTCAATATGTTGGTGCACGAACACCTTAATTGGTGGACTCGTGGCCCCCCTCGCGCTTGCTGTCAGTTGGACGGCGAGGGCTGGACCAGGCGTGCAAACGATGGGGACTGTGAGCGAATCCCAGGTTCCAGCGCACACCGCCCCACTGCGCGATACGGTCAGCGCTGAGGAATCTGAGGCTTGCCACGTAATGGATGTGGCGGTGACGATGGTTCCGTTGTTGTCCGTCACCGACAACCCCGCAACGCCTCCCTGCTCCAACGAAAGGACCGACGGCGCAATTGTCAACGTCGTGGGCACTACATTGGTACCCTTGCCGCCACAGCCCGCAAGAGCGCCCAGAAGCATGGCCAACCCCAACAAAGTCTCCAGCAACATCCAAGAAGAGCGAACCCTACCCATGAACCCTCCCCGCCCGCGGCGAACCAGCGGACGAGCTCGGTGAAGTCAAGCTGATGAATGCAAAACCTTGAGTCTAGAGGCTGGCCGCTATTTCAGCAACTGGGTCACCAGAAAACATCCTCTGAGAACGGCCGGAAATCCACACCGCAAAACGGTGCTAGGCACCTGGTTCTCTCTGCTGTGATGAGGGAAACAGGGTTTGGGGTTGACGCGAAAGAAAAGGAATTGATATATTCATAAGGTTCCGCGAGTATTCGTGAGCCAGCCTGTTGGAGTGCGCCCGGATGTGGGCGTCTCATTTATATGGTTGAGCTTGTTAGATTCATCGTTCTGAGAGGAAGTTGATTTCAGAACGCCCTCGCTGAAATGCCGCTGCGATGACCTTCCGCCCTACGGGTCTCGGCGCAGTCCAGTTGGTTGGATTGTGTTGAAAGACTCTTGGAAGGATATGCAGGGCCTCTGCAAGCGAAACGGAGTGCCTCGAAGCCAGGCGCCACCGTCGTTTGTATCAGTCTGACACGGATGTCGGAAATTTTCTGCCCCGGCCCTGTTGTGTCCGGTGACGGAAGTATGGTGGGCAAAGCGTCCGCCAGCCCTTGTTGCGAGATGGTTGCAGGGGATGAGCGGGATGCCCGCGAGTTTGCGCGTTCGCGTGCGGACGGCGGTGTGGAATTTTAAGGAGTTGCAAAGAGTGCCTACGTTCAATCAGCTGGTACGGAGTGGGCGGAAAGCGCCGCGCTACAAAACGGCGAGCCCGGCGTTGCAAAGCTGTCCGCAAAAGCGCGGTGTTTGCACCCGTGTTTATACGCAAACGCCTAAAAAGCCGAACTCGGCGCTGCGCAAGGTCGCTCGCGTACGCCTAACCAACGGTATTGAAGTTACAACGTATATTCCCGGCGTCGGCCACAATCTGCAGGAGCACTCGATTGTGCTGATTCGTGGCGGCCGCGTGAAGGATCTACCCGGTGTCCGGTACCACGTGGTGCGCGGCACGCTCGATTCGACCGGTGTGACGGATCGCAAGCAGAGCCGCTCGAAGTATGGAGCGAAGCGGCCCAAGAAAGCCAAAGAGTAGTCGGTGAAAGAATAATTTGGTAGGGCACGGCTTCAGCCGTGCAGGAGCAAAGAACAAGCGATGCCAAGAAAAGGACATATCCCGAAGAGAACCGTCGATGCCGATGCAGTCTACGGCTCCGATTTGGTCACCAAGTTTGTGAATTGCATGATGTGGGGCGGCAAGAAAGCTACCTCCCAGCAGATCTTCTACGGTGCCATGGATAAGCTGCAGGAGAAGGGCGGCGACGAAGCGCTGAAGCTGTTCAAGAAGGCCGTCGAGAACTGCAAGCCGCTGCTGGAAGTCAAGTCGCGGCGCGTGGGTGGCGCGAATTATCAGGTGCCGATCGAAGTCAATGCCGACCGCCGCACTTCTTTGGCGATCCGCTGGCTGATCAGCTTTTCGCGCAGTCGTGGTGAGAAGGGCATGACCGACAAGTTGTGCGCCGAGTTGCTGGATGCGGCCAATGGCCGTGGCGGCGCGATGAAGAAGAAAGAAGATGTACACCGCATGGCGGAAGCCAATAAGGCGTTTTCGAAATATCGTTGGTAGGACGAACGGGTAGGACGCAGGGTAGAACGCTGGCAGGAGTTGGACCATTTCTAATTTGACCCTTTGCGATTTGACGGGAAACGGGATTTCGACCCCGAAGCCGCCAAATCCCAGGTCGAGAAATCGTACTTCAGAACGAAGTTCAGAGCCCCAGAAGGAAACGAGTATCGTGGCAAGACAAGTACCATTAGAGCGCTGCAGGAACATCGGCATCATGGCCCACATCGATGCCGGGAAGACGACGACGACGGAGCGCATCCTGTTCTACACCGGGCGGACCCACCGCATCGGCGAAGTCCATGAAGGCACAGCCACCATGGACTGGATGGAGCAGGAGCAAGAGCGCGGCATTACGATCACGTCTGCGGCCACGACCTGCACTTGGCGCGATATCCGCATCAATATTATCGATACGCCGGGCCACGTCGATTTCACGGCGGAGGTCGAACGTTCGCTACGCGTTCTCGACGGTGCGGTGGCAGTGTTTGACGCGGTTCACGGCGTGCAGCCGCAATCCGAAAAAGTTTGGCGTCAAGCCGATAAATACGGTGTGCCGCGCATTTGCTTTATCAACAAGATCGACAAGATGGGTGCGGATTTCGAGCACGCTGTCGATACTATCCGCAAGCGCCTCAACGCCAAGCCCGTCGCGATCCAGATCCCCATCGGCCAAGAAGCGAAGTTCATCGGCGTTGTGGACTTAGTGGAAATGAAATCCGTCGTCTGGAAAGACGAGACGATGGGTGCCGAATATGTCGTCGAAGAAATTCCCGCCGATCTGCGCAAGAAGGCGGAAGCCTTTCACGCCCAATTAGTGGAAGCCGTAGCCGAGACGGATGACGGCCTGCTGCACAAGTTTCTGGAAGGCGAGACCATCTCCGCTGCTGAACTGCGCTCCGCGCTCCGCAAGGCCACCATTGCGCTGCAATTGTTTCCGGTGATTGTCGGCACGTCGTTTAAAAACAAGGGCGTCCAGCCGCTGCTGGATGCCGTGGTCGACTACTTGCCTTCGCCTCTCGATACCAAAGAAGTCAAAGGCGTGAATCCCGATACGGGCGAGGCGCTTACGCGTCGTCCAGATGACAAAGAACCCTTTTCTGCGCTGGCTTTCAAAATCATGGCGGACCCGTTTGTCGGCCAGTTGACCTTTATCCGCGTTTACTCGGGACAATTGAAATCCGGCGACGCAGTCCTCAACGCGGGCAAGCGCAAGACCGAACGCATTGGGCGTCTGCTGAAGATGCACGCCAACAAGCGCGAAGACATCCAGGAAATTCTGGCTGGCGACATCTGTGCCTGCGTAGGACTCAAAAACGTCAGTACGGGTGACACGATTACCAACGAGGACCATCCGATTGCGCTCGAGTCGATCACCTTCGCGGTTCCCGTCATTTCGGTTGCCGTTGAGCCCAAAACCAAAGCCGATCAGGAAAAAATGGGCATGGCGCTCGGACGCCTCGCCCAGGAAGATCCCACCTTTAAGGTTCACACCGATCCCGACAGCGGACAGACCATCATTAGTGGCATGGGCGAGTTGCACCTCGAAATCATCGTCGACCGCATGATGCGCGAATACAAAGTTGAAACCCAAGTCGGCAAACCCGCA
>CAZUCC010000020.1:0-70149 GCA_964619065.1 uncultured Acidobacteriaceae bacterium
TTTCTCTTTTATTCCGCGACATGCACAGCCTCCTGCATAGTCTGCGTCACGATTACGGTGGTGTAGTGCTCCTTCAACTGATAGATCAGGCCTTCAATCTTGCTCGTCAAGATAGGGTCGGGTGCCGAGCATGGTTCATCCATCAGCAAAACCTCAGGCTCGACGTCAAGGGCTCGTGCAATGCAGAGGCGCTGCTGCTGGCCCCCGGAAAGGCTGGCGCCGGATTTCTTCTTCAGGTCGTCCTTGACTTCGTCCCACAAAGCGGAGTTCTTGAGTGAGCGCTCGACAATTTCATCCAGCTGCTTATGGCCGCTGAAGCCATTGAGCTTGAGGCCAGAGGCAACATTGTCATATACGGACATTGTGGGAAATGGATTCGGTTTCTGGAATACCATTCCCACACGGCGGCGAAGCTGCGTGGAGGAAGTACCGTTGTACGCGTCGACCTCGCCAATCTTGATGCTTCCGGCGGCTCTTGCGTCCGGAATGGTCTCGTGCATGCGGTTAATGCAGCGCACAAACGTGGACTTACCGCAGCCTGAGGGTCCGATCACGGCGGTACAGTGATTCGCCAGCGCCGTCATGTTGATATCGAAGAGGGCCTGCTTCTTGCCGAACCAGGCATTCAGGTTTTGGACGTGGATTCCGACACCCATAACTTAGTGAGCTCCGCTTAGGTTGCCGCGGCGAACCGCGATGCGCACAGCCGAAACCGCGAACACGATCATGACAATCAATACCAATGCGCCAGCCCATGCCTGCCGGTGCTGGTCTTCGTAAGGGGAAATGGCGTAGGTGAATATCTGCAAAGGCAGAGCTGCCGTGGGCTCATTGAGATTGGAATTCCAATACTGATTGCCGAAGGCAGTAAATAAAAGAGGTGCGGTCTCCCCGGCCACGCGCGCAAAGGCCAACATGACTCCGGTGATGATACCGGAAAGACCTGTGCGCAACGTAATGGAAAGCGTCGTACGCCACTGAGAAATCCCGAGACCAAAGGCGGCTTCGCGAATTTGCGTGGGCACAAGCAGCAACATTTCCTCCGTGGTCCGCGTGATGGTGGGAATCATCATGATGGCGAGAGCCACACCTCCAGCGAGCGCGGAAAAGTGCTTTTGTCGAATGACGACGATGCCATATGCCACGATGCCAATCACAATCGAAGGCACGCCATTGAGCACATCCGAGGTGAAGCGTATCACCGATCCAAAGCGGCCACCTCGTCCATATTCCGCCAGGTAGACACCAGCACCGATCCCCGCCGGGACACCGAGGAGGCTGGCGATCGCCAGAATTATGGCCGATCCGACAATGGCGTTGGCCATGCCCCCACCTGTTTCGCCCACTGGCTTGGGAGTTTGAGTCAGAAAGGCTAAGTTAATGGAACCGATGCCCTTGTAGACAAGATAGCCGAAGATCGCAACAAGGGGGGCGAGTACTACGGCCATCGCCAGGAAGGACAGAGAGGTCATGAGCCGATCCATGATCAACCTATCCATGCTCACGCTGGGCATTTCTACTTGCTTGGGAGGAGACTGGGCTAGGTCAGACATTTCCCCTCGCAGGCTGCCCTTTTGTCACGGACCAAACTAACAGGCGGGCTAATGCATTCACAATAATGGTTACAAAAAACAAAGCGAGCCCGATTTCGACGAGCGCGCTCAGGTAAAGATCCCCAGTAGCTTCGCTGAATTCGTTCGCAATGACAGAAGCCATGCTATAGCCCGGGGCAAACAGGGATTTTGCGATCTCGGCCCGGTTGCCGATCACCATGGTGACCGCCATGGTCTCACCCAGCGAGCGACCCAGGCCCAAAATGACCGCACCCACAATGCCGGTACGCGCATTTCGCAGAACACCTAGGCGAATCATCTCCCAACGAGTGGCGCCGAGTGCCAGAACTCCCTCGCGCTGATGCGACGGAACCACGGACATTACTTCGCGCGTGAGCGACGAAATTACAGGAATAATCATGATCGCCAGAATCACGCCAGCAGCGAGCATGCCATAGCCAAAGGGAGGTCCTTCAAACAAACCTGTCCAACCGAACGCTTTCGCCAGCCAGGGTTGGATGTAGTTGCGCAGGATGGGAGCCAGCACAAAAATTGCCCACAAGCCATAAATCACGCTGGGGATAGCGGCCAGCAGTTCCGTGAAAAACGAGAGCGGTCCGCGCAGCCAGACCGGGCACATTTCCGTCAGAAAAATCGCTGTTCCAACCGACAGAGGGACGGCGATCAGCAGTGCCAGCAGCGACGAAACCAAGGTGCCGTAGATGAAAGGCAAGGCCCCGAATTGATCCTGGACCGGGTTCCAGTCCTGCCCTACGAAGAACTTGAGGCCAAACGCATTCCACGACAGGCGGGAGTTCACCACCAGCTCATAGACAATGAGGCCGAGAATCACCATCACGGACGCGGCACAGGCCCACATGGCATAGCGAAATAATTGATCGGGCCAGCGGGCATGCCGCAGGTTCGCCAAAGGCGATGCACGGCGCTCAATGGCAGCGGCCAATTGAGGTCCGGCGGCAGGGAGATCTTGGGCTTGTCCGGACATATCGTAGGCAGGGTCTGCCATCGCGGAATGCTAGCATGATGGTGTTACAAACATGTTAAAAACCAGTTGGGGTCGTGTCCTATTACTGCGTTGACTCAGACATTACCCCCAGTTGTAAATGGCCGAGCTCCGGCGAATGGAGTCCCCACTCTAGATTTTGCTTTGCAAAACTCCAAGTACCATTTAAGAGTGCTAGGAACCTGAACTCAATACCTTTATGCCCGTCTTCGCCGCCGTAGACATCGGCTCCAACTCCGTGCGCTTGAAGATCTCCCGTCTCCAGGGCCGCAAACTCGTGGAGATTCAGGAAGATCGCGCCGTAACGCGCCTGGGGGAATTGGCGTTCCGCACCGGGTATCTCTCGCCGGACGCCATGGCGGAGACCATCAAGATCCTGCGGCGTTTCCACAAGGCGGCGCAAAGGGCAGGCTCGGACCGGGTGCGGGTCGTTGGCACCAGCGCCCTGCGGGATGCGCGCAACTCCCAGGCGTTTCTAGAGTGGGTGCGCTCGGCTACCGGCTGGAACGTGGAGATCATTACAGGGCAGGAGGAAGGCCGCCTGATCCATCTGGGCCTGGTTTCCAATCTGCGGCTGCCTCCCTCCGCGGTGCTGATGATCGACCTCGGCGGCGGAAGCTGCGAGCTCACCATCTCACAACAGGGGCACATCAAGGAAGCCGCAAGCCTACCTATCGGTGCGGTACGGCTGACGAACGAGTTCTTGCGGCATGATCCTCCGCGTAAGGGGGAACTGGAGCGGCTGCGCGGGTTTGTCACACGGTATGTTGGCCGAGTCGCGGAGCGCATCTCGACTGCCGGCGTGAAGGTAACGATTGCGACTTCCGGAACAGCCGCTTCTTTGGCGGCTCTGAGCGAAGGCACCGCGAATCCGAAGAAAAACGCTGTCTCTCGAGACTCGGCGAGGCGTCTTGCCAAGCTGCTGGCGCGGCTAACCGTGGAAGAACGCAAAAAATTGACGGGAATTGGCCCGCGGCGCGCGGAAATTATTATTGCCGGCGCAGCCGTGTACACAGAGATTCTCGAACGCTGCAAGCTGCCCGGCTTTCGCTACTCGCCACTGGGGTTGCGCGATGGACTCCTGGCGCAGATGGCTGCGGAGTACGACAGCCACACGCGCTCCGGCAAGCAGATCGAGTCGGAGCGCTGGGATTCGGTGATGGCGGCCGTCCATCACTACCGTGTGGAAAGAGACCATGCGTTGCGCGTGCGCGAGTTTGCGCTGAGCTTATTCGACGTTCTGAAATCGGCACACCTGCTCCCTCCGGAATACCGGGAACTGCTGGGCGCAGCCGCCATGCTCTACGAAGTCGGCGACTATGTAAACCGGAACGGACGGCACCGCCACACCCACTACATCATCGCCAATTCGGAAATGCCGGGATACACACCGGAGCAGCGGCTGGTGATCGCGGCCATCGCGCGCTACATGGGAAAGACGCGGCCACTCACGGCAGATTCACCCATGAAGCCACTCCTCCCTGCCGATCAGGAGCATACGCGCAAAGCAATCTGTCTCTTGCGCCTGGCCCGTGCTTTAAATCTCGGGAGAAGCGGCTCGGTGCGGTCGGTAAGAATTTATGCCCGGGACGCGAATGTGAAACTTACGCTTGTTCCGAAGCGAGGCATGGGAGCGGATCTCGAACTCTGGGCGATCGAAAAGGAACAACTTTATTTCCGGGAGCTTTTCGGACGTACGCTTTCCGCTGCCGTGGAATAAAGGACTCGAAGAATTCGTGGCGTAACACACCACAACAAGTCCCCGGAGTTGCGCCGGAGTTCCACCCGGGCTACCGCACCCTTCTTGAGGTCAATGGCGGCTTCACATCCCGCCGTGCTGATCAGTTTCCCAAGGAATTCGCTCAAATTGGGATTGTGCCCAACCACCAGAATCGCTTCTTGTTTGCGGTGTTTTTCCACGAGAGTGCGAAATTCGGCGAAGGTTCCGGCCGGACGCAAGGCAGATTCCATCAGAATCTTTCCGTCGAATCCCATTTCATTTCCCACCAGGGAAGCCGTTTGTGCGGAGCGCTTGAGCGGGCTGGAGAGGATGGCATCCACCTGGACGTCAGCGGCAGCGAGAAAGCGCCCAATGTGGCCGCATTGCTCAACTCCCTCTTTGTCGAGACCACGCTTCTCGTCTTTCTTCGGACTATCGAGCCGTTCACCCGCACTCGCATGGCGCAGGAAGTAAATAATCATGAGTCGCTAACTTTCCTTTCCGACTCTGTCTCGCGCCCGGCGTGTTTTAGGGGACGGGATGGTATCCAGAGACAGCTTCCCTTCCGCCAATCCCATGAAAAACTCCTGTGCGTTGAAACCATCCATTTTGGGACGCGAGGGGCCTTGCTTTACGCGGCGTGTGTGGAGATAAATTCCCTCGGATTGCAGAAGTCGAGCTTTCCGGTTGTCCTGCAGGAGCGCCTCCAGGATCTCATGGCGTAGGCGTTCGCGAATCAGCACGTCGCGCACTGGAACCAGGACTTCCACTCGATCATGCAGGTTCCGTGGCATCCAGTCGGCGCTGCCGATCCAGGCTTCTTCTTCTCCACCGTTCGCAAAATAGAAAACCCTGCTATGCTCCAAATAACGGCCAACAATACTCCGCACGTGAATACGGTTGCTGACCCCGCGGATCCCTGGACGCAGTGAACAAATGCCGCGCACGATCAGATCGATCTCTACCCCAGACTGAGCGGCGCGGTAGAGCGCCATGACCATGTTCTTGTCGAGCAACGCATTCATTTTGGCAATAATGCGGGCTGGCCTACCTGCGAGCGCGTGGGCTGTCTCGCGGTCAATCAGCGCCAGGCACTGGTCGGCGAGGTGCAAAGGAGCCACCAGCAGCGGGTCATAGCTCGGATGCTCAGCATACGCGGTCAAGAAACTGAACACATTGTGAACCGCGCTGGTGATTTCAGGATCCGACGTGAACAAACTGAAATCCGTATAAATTCTCGCTGTGGATGCGTTGTAATTCCCGGTTCCAATGTGGCAATAACGTCGTGTGACGCCATCAGGGTCGCGGCGCACCAGCAGGCAGAGCTTACAGTGCGTCTTGAGGCCAACCAGGCCGTGGAACACCTGCACACCCGCATCTTCCATATCACGCGCCCAGCGGATATTGGAAGCTTCGTCAAAGCGTGCCTTGAGTTCCACCACCGCCGTGACTTCCTTCTTTTCAGCAGCGGCGATAAGCGCCTGCACGATCTGGGAGCGGTCGCCCGTGCGGTACAGCGTTTGTTTGATGGCAAGAACATTTGGGTCTGTTGCAGCTGACTCCACGAACGACACGACCGAATCATACGAATCGTAGGGATGATGCAGAAGAATGTCGTGCTCTCGCAACTCCTCAAACAAATCCTTCGACTTTGCCGTGAATCGCAGTTCGCACGGCGTAAAGGGCCGGAACTTCAGCTCGGGCCGATCGCTTTGGTCGTAAATATTGAATAAGCGGGAGAGGTTCACTGGCCCGTCCACGGAAAACACCTGCCAAGGATCCAGATCAAAGTTCGTGCGCAGGCCTTCGATGATTTCCCGGTTTGCGTCGGCCTCGATTTCCAGCCGGACGGCATCGCCTTTGCGGCGGTTGTGTAGCTCAGCGCGTACGGATTCGAGGATATTTCGGGATTCTTCCTCTTGCAGGTAGAGATTGCTGTTCCGGGTCACGCGAAACGCCGCTGAAGAAACAATCTCGTACCCTTTGTACATCCGCGCCGCGTGGTAGGCCACCAAGTCCGCCAGAAAAATGTAGTCCGTGGTCCCCTGTGATGGCAGGCGCACCAGCCGCGGCAGGGAGCGCGGAACCGTCACCACTCCCATATACGTCGTTGAAGACCGGCGGCGGCGCCGGAGCAGGAACGCCATGCACAGCGCCTTATTGATCACGCGCGGAAAGGGGTGCGCCGGATCCACTGTGACGGGCGTCAGCAGAGGATCAAGTTCCTTCTCACAATACTCTTCCGCGAATAATCGGGCTCCGGGATTGAGTTCCTCCATCCTCAGAACGCGGATCCCGCTCTCCAGCAACGCGGGAAGCAGTTCGTTGTTCCAGCAACGGTACTGCTCATCCATAAACTTGCGGGTCGTGCGGGCGATCACGACACGCTCTTCGGAGAGCGTCAGGCCATCCGGGCCGCCCTGCGTGAAACCGTCTTCGATCTGTTGCACCAGTCCCGCCACGCGCACTTCAAAGAATTCGTCGAGATTATTCGCCGTGATGGCGAGAAACTTAACGCGCTCCAAAACGGGATTGCTCTCATCTTCCGCTTCCTGCAAAACGCGGCGATTGAACTCCAGCCAGGAGGATTCGCGATTAATGAAGTAGGCCGGATTGTCGAGAGTGGCGCGGGCCATAGGGTCTGGGATATGACGAGTGGGTTCAGTTTTTCTTAGGCGCGTCCGAATCTGGCGCAGAGGCCTTCTTTTTCTGAATCTGCCAACGTATTTCCACCGGCGAATTCAGGCACTGCACAAAAAGGCGGCGATGGTCGACTCTCACCTTGACAGCCTGACCTGCTAAGCATCCATCCGGTAATACTTCGTCTGCAGTCCGGGGTTCGTACTCCACCGTGTAGACGAAGCCCGCCGAATCAATCTCCGCCTCGAAGTATGGGTCTTCGGTGGTCACCGGAGTATTCACGACATAGTACTGAATACGAGAATGCGCCTTCTTCTCCACAGACAGCATTACGCCCGGCTGACTCATCGCTGCTTTTTCCGCGGCGCTCGCGACGATCGTCGCAAAAGCACTCATAGAGACAGCGATAACTCGTATCCACCGGTACATGCGGAATCTCCTGCTCGAAACTAGGCGTTGGCTGAGGGGTGCCAAGCCAGCTGGTCAATCTGCGTCATCAGTATAAATCACCCGCCCCGGTTCGGACATCGGCACCAAAAAAGGGTCGTGGTGCAGTTTCGTAAATACACTCCTCTTGGGTCTGTCATTCCGAGCCAGGTCTATCGGCGAGGAATCTGCTCCTGGCAGTAAAAGAGCAGATTCCTCGCGCGCTACTGCCGCGCTTCGGAATGACAATTTTGTAGAAATATCCCAACTGCGCCACTACCCAAAAAAGTAGGCGCCAGCTGGTTGACTGGCGCCGAAGCATCTCTCTCTCATAGAGGCTAGAAGCTATAGATTATGTCGAACTGCAGGCGGTTCAAGCTGTGATCCAGTTGGCTCGCCGTAGCGTTGACACCGGGTGCAACCACAGCATTCTGCAGGGACGTATTCAGAGTACGGCCATGCCAGAAGGTGAAGGCGGCAACGGTATTTGGATTGAACTTGTACAGTGCGTAGAAGCGGTGCTGCAGAATGTTCGTCGGAGCCCGCTGATCGCTTTCCACGAAGGAGGCAATCGCAGAATCCTGCTCCTGCCGCAACCAGGCATAACCAAATGTAAAGTCGCCCTTGTGCATTCCCGCCTGCGGATTCCCCAGGCTGACGTCAAAATAGTAGGCGTGCGACTGCGAACCCAAGTCCGTGCGGACAGTCGTCAGGCCATTCGTCGTATCGGTGCTCAGCGGATGTGAGGCAGCATCGAGATTGTCTTCGTATTCCGCCACTACATTCAAGGGCAAGCGTTTGAAAGGCGTCTTGAACTGGTTGTTGAGGATGAAATCCGTGTACAGGAACCCTGACCAAAAATGCGGGATCCCTTTCGCATCCGTCGTGAGCGCATTCGTCATGCCATTGGGAGCGAACACGCAAGGAGGGCTGTTTAGGATTACGGTTGGAATAGCCGGCGGAGTACCGGGAGCCAAGGTCTGTATGAACTTAATGCCTGACGGGTTATTGCAACCTTGACCTTCTCCTGGTGTGTTGATGCTGATTGTGACCGGGGTCGTCTGCGGCTGTCCTGGAGGAGGTTGAGGAACGATTGGGATTTGAATGATCTGCTTTCCCGAGGTGGCCTGCACGGCGAATGCACTGGCCTGCAGGATCGCATCGGGTTTGTTCCACTTGGTGGCGGCGAACGAAGCCGTCAACGTCCACCAGGGGAGAGGCTGCAACTTCGCGGAGGCATGCCCACCCAAGGCGTACGAGTCTGCGCCAGCCGTCACTTCGTTGTGGGTTAACTCATAGGCGCCGATGGTTAAGTTCTTGACCAGCGCATTGTGAAGGTCAAACGAAAGTTTTTCGCTGAAACCCTCCGGGTTGAGATCGGGATCGAACGTGACCCCCGAGCGTATCCAAGTGTAGGCAAATTTTCCGCCTGTCAATTGCAGAGCTTTGAATTGACTGGGATTGTAGGTAACGTAAGCCCGGTCCAGTCCGATGGTTTTGCGGTCGAAGTTGTTCGTCAGGGTCTCGTTGGTTGAGTCCGGATCGCCGAGCGAGCCTGAGGCGATTGCCAATCCCCCGGTGAAGTCGCCAAACTTGCCCTCAAAGCCGAAGCGTGCGCGGATGCGGGCCCGGTTACGGTCGGCAACATTTTGCTGGTTGAAGGACTCGCCGCGGACACGGATGTCGCCCGTAAAGCGGAAGCGGCTCATGGCCGTTTCAAAGGCCGTCATGCGCTTCTGGTCGTCCAGAGTGGTCAAAGCGCTACTGGTGAGCGTGGTCTTCACGTCCGCCATGTCGCTGACCAACTGGTTGTAGGCAGCTCGGTCCGTTTCGGCAGAGGCTTCGACAGCCGCAGCCTTCGTTTTGGCGTCGGTAGCTTCCGCCTGTGCTTGCTGAAGCTTTTGTTGCGTATCCTGCCAGTTCTGATCGCGCTTCTGCAATTCACTCTTCAGCGCTTCAATGGCCTGTTGCTGGAGCGCCAATGTGTCCTTGAGAGACTGCACGTCCTGCTGCGTGACCGCCGGCTCAGCGGGCTTCACGGCTTTGCGCGTTTTCTTCTTCGGAGCGGTCTGGGCAGCCATCGTTCCAGCCAGCGCGAGCACCACACCCCATTTCATTACGGTATTCATTCCATCTCCTCAGCCTCCAGGGGAGGCTCAATTTATGAATTCGATTCGCGGATCTATTTCACTTGCTTGATCGCAGCTTTGACTTTGTCTGCCACACTCGTGGGCAATGGAGCATAAGAGAGGTCGGCGACCAGCTTTTGACCATCGTTCACCATCCAGTTGAGGAAATCGACGATGATCTTGCCCTTTGCGGCGTCTTTCGCTTGCGCCGGAATCAGCAACCAGGTGAAGCTGGAAATGGGGTAGGCGTCTTTGCCGGGTGCGTTGGTGATGGAAACGCGGAAGTCCGCGGGCATGCTCTTGGATGAAGCCGCGGCGGCCGTCGTGCTTTCCAGCGTCGCCTTCACAAAAGCTCCCGAAGAGTTCTTCACGCTGCCGTAAGGAATTTTGTTCTGTACGGCGTAAATCAATTCGACATAACCGACCGAGCCGGGCAATTGACGAATTGAACCCGCAACGCCTTCATTCCCTTTTCCGCCGAGGCCGACAGGCCACTTGGGCGACGTACCTTTGCCCACGGTGTCTTTCCAGTCCGAACTGACCTTGGAGAGGTAATCGGTAAAGATGTACGTTGTTCCGCTGCCGTCCGAGCGATGCACGACGATGATGGGCTGGTTGGGAAAATTCTTGATGTCGGGATTCGCCTTGGCGATCGACGGGTCATTCCAATTCGCGATCTTCCCAAGAAAAATTCCGGCCAAAATTTCCGGGGTGAACTTGATTTCGCCCGTCACCCCTGGAACGTTGTAAGCCGGGACCACGGAGCCCAGAACGGTCGGGAAATGAAGAATCTTAGTCTTGGCCGCGCTCAATTGATCATCCGTCATCGGACCGTCGCTGGCGCCGAAATCGACCACGCCCTCCGAAACTTGCCGGATGCCGCCGCCGCTGCCGATCGACTGATAATTGATCTGCACGTCCGTGTGCAGCTTGCCGTATTCACTGAACCACTTCTGATAGATCGGGTTGGGGAACGTGGCACCCGCGCCCGTCAGCTTGACTTGGCTGAAGGCTGGGACGGCGAGAAATAAGCAGAGAAGTAGAGAGATTCGACGCATCACTCGTTCGCTCCTGTCGAGTCCAAAAAGTTTTTCTTGCCTGAAATTCAACTTGGAGTCTATTGAGCGAATGTTACGAATACGTTACAAAATAGTTACGAGAGTGTGAATTCCCGGGAGGATCTGGGCAAAAGGAGAGCGGAATTCCGACGAGCAATCTCTTCATTTATATCGGTTGCTAAATTATTAACGGAAGTATGTATCTTACGCAAGGGCGAGCGAAAACACATTTGCGGTCACCCCGCTAACCATTTTTACTTCGGCCAACCCTCCGGCGGCTTTTTCTTCTGAAACGATTGCTTTACCGCGTTCTTCCAGCTTCCCTTTAGCCTAAGAGTCTCTGGCTTCGGGCCGGGAGAGGATTGAGGCTTTGAAGTTTTCTTTTTTCTACTAGTTTTTCCCATATGATTATTCGCGCTATGTCAAACAATGCCTTCTTGTCCAATATCATTACTGACAAACCGTTGGATCTCGCATTCGACCCGGATACAGGATTACTACTGATGGTCGTTCGAGGGGATGCTGAGTATTTTCACCCGATTCTAAAGGAGACGCATAAATTGGAAATCGTTCAAGTTGTCGGCTTAACGACGGAATCATCACAATCACTTCTCGCGGCCCTACCAAAGCTCCAATCGCTTTTGGAGCAAGCCGTGAAAGGCCCCACCAAGCCAGGTTCCGTGCAATAAATTCTCCAACTCGTGTCACTATAGTCCACTCGGCTCTCGATACATGAGCCGCTTTCCTTCAGCCTCTTTGATCGCCAGCACCGTACGCTCACCATCATTCATCTTGCGATTGTTCCACATGAAGTCGAACTGCCAGAGGTAACGGTGAAGATATTCCCGGCTGATGTTGTGATAGATGCCAACGATGCCGCGCTTAACGATGGCATGTGTGCTTTCAACGGTATTGGTATGAACGTCGGTTCCCGGTCGGACATACTCTTTGGTGCTATGGCATACGGTTTCGTGACCGCCCTCGAAATCTCGCCCTAAACCCCTATAGGCTGAAAACTCATCGGTCATGATCCGGGCTTTCCGGTCTACCTCTTCCCGGAGAGCATTCTTTAAGGTTTGCCCTGTTACGTCGGCAACGATACGTCGCCGCAATTGACCACCACGCTCGACGGCACAAAAGACGATTGGCTTGTCGCTAGCGCGTCCACGACGCCTGCCTGCATAGCGTGGTTTGCCCCCAACGTAGGTTTCATCGACTTCTACGGTTCCGGTTAGAGGAGTTCTATTGACATCTGGTGCCATTGCGAAGCGAATCCGGTTCATCATGAATAGCGCTGACTTGTAGCTAATCTGACAATGCCGCTTGATCTCCAGAGCGGAAACGCCTTTCTTTGAGGTACAGGCACGCCAGAATGCATAGCACCAGTGTCGTAATTCGATGCGCGACTCCTCGTAAACCGTCCCAATGCGAACAGTGTATTGCTCTTTGCAATTGCGGCAGCGCCACAGGTAACGGCTATTCCGCTCACCCGTCTTGGCGTCTTTCATTTTGTAGACTTCCACGCTGCCACACTTGATACAGGCAGGCGAATTGCCCCAACGTTGGTTTTCTAGGAACTCGACGGCAGCCAACTCATTGCTGCAAGCCGAGGGGATATCCCCTACTGTCTTGGACTTCGCCAACTGCCGTTTGCGTTCTTCGTTTGTCATGCTTTCAATATAATACTTAGCGCAAGTTGTGTCAAGTATAAAATTACAAGTCTTGGTACCAAGTGGGTACCACGATGTTTCCCGGCCAATGTCCCAAAATGCATTCGCCGAGTGACGGGATACACTCTTCCAATTCCTTAACTCTCGAAGACGGAATGAAGTAGAAACCTCTAGTTCCTTCCTGAATGAAAATCATGTCAGCGCCTAATCCAACTCCCGCCGATGACCACTGTGCTTCCCGCATTATGAAGGCCGCCGCAATTCCCGTAGCGCGGTATTCCATCCTGCTATATCCGTGCGTACCAATCCGATCAGCCAGATAATCGGCGATGGGCTGTCCCGAACCAGCCGCACAATAGTCACGGTGCGGAATGAGAGCGGTCTCCTGAGTACGGTACAGAATAGGAAGGTGATCCCCCTTGAATGGAGCGATGACTATAATGAAGATCATCCCATTGCTTCTTTTAATATCAGTACGCCATTGTCTGTAGAATGCTGATAATTCTGCTTGAATTAGCGCCTCATGCTCATCAAATATATTGCTCCCTGACTGCGCGGATAAAAATAGGGAAGCATCCAGTTGAGTACAAAATTTCTTGATTAGTTCTCCATTGCCGGTTCCGGCTATCCAAATATCGCAACTGTTTAATCGACCCACCGGGATTCGGGTGATTTTGCCCACTTCTCTCTTGGTATACCCGTCATCTTCTTGGCGGTCGGCGCAAAACAAGACACCACCTTTAGGACAACGAAACGCGGCTATCAAGGTCATGCGGTGCCGCTTCCTCTCTCGAAGCCGTATAGATTTTGGGCGTGGGACAATGCCGGGGTGCGGCTTCGGGGGTGCGCCAATCATAGCAGCCCCTTGCGTAAGGTACATACTTCCGATTATTAATTACTAACAATTAATCTCTGGCAGTGGTGCAGTTGGGATATTTCTACAAAATTGTCATTCCGAAGCGCGGCAATAGCGCGCGAGGAATCTGCTCTTTTACTGCCAGGAGCAGATTCTTCGCCGATAGACCTGGCCCGGAATGACAAAGCCAGAGGAGTGTATTTTACGAAACTGCACCACGACCTAATCTCTTAATGGCTCGCTTGCGGCAAACTCGGCTCCAGCCTCTGCATCTCGCGCACAAAAAGCCCGTTCTCAGGAAATTCCTCATGGAGAGATGCCAGCAACTGATGGGCTTGAGCTTTGTCCTTATCCCGGACACAAGCAATCGCCAGGAGAATGCGCGCAAAAGGCGCGAGGTAGCGTCCATGTGCGGCTGTGAGCCTCAGATCCGCCAAGCCCTCTTCCTTATTCCCCTCCACTCCACCAAGATGCAGAAACCAGCGAAACGGAGCAAACAGGCTCCCGATGATGTAGCGGCTCATGCCGCGAGCCAAGTAGGCGTCATAGGCCTTCGGGTCGACCGCTAACAACTGCTGCGCCCAAATCGTTCCCTGGCGCGTGTAGCTCAGCGACGCCAGATTGCGCTTCTCGATCAGTTGTGCATAATCGGCGTGCAGGCCGTTAACGAGTACCATCGCCAATAGCGCGTCACGGTCTTTCGGATCTTTCGCCAAATCCGTTTTAGCCAGCCCTTCAGCCTTGATTAACGAAGCCTCAAAGCGGCTATGCACGGCGGCATCTGGAGAGAGTTTCTTACCGGACAGGAAAGTTTTGTCGTCCTCGAAGAATTGCGACTCCAGAATTCCGAGGCGGTCGAATTCGGAGAAGAGGAGTCCGGCAGCTTCGCTCACCGGGCCCATCGGGTCGCTTGGGTTTTGCTGCTGCCACTGAGTAAATTCTTGTTGCGCGTCGTTGAACTTGAGGTCGTAGAGCAGCCGGAACCCATGATCCAGGCTTGGAGGGGCGAGCGTCAGAGGCGCAGGCTCACTGGCAGCCGCGATTGCCGCCGCAACATGCAGCAGTATGATCGTCGACAGGGTCAGCCACGTATTGGTCAGTCTGGAAGACATAGCAGTCTTAGATTTAGATGCGAGTGTGCATGGGCAAGAGTTGCCCTCAAAGAATGCCATACCCGATTCACCCGTGCTAATTACCTTAGCAATGGTACCGCGATTGCAGAAATAGCCAGACACTCTGCCCAGTTAAAACCTGCACCTTAAGCGGGTTCCGGGCCAGATTCTTTGTTTGTCCGCGCGAAATACGCTTCGATTTCTTCCAAAGTCTTGCCTTTGGTTTCCGGCAAGAAAAACGCCGCGGTGATGAAATAGACGACCGTACATACGGCAAAACCAAAAAACATTGTCGAGTAGCCATACTTGCCTACCGCCGGCAGGAAGATGGCGGCTATGGTCGTCGAAACCGCCTGGTTAATCAGCAACGCGATGCTCATACCATTCGACCGGATCCGTGTCGGCATTAACTCCGAGAGTGCCAGCCACACGCACACTCCCGGACCAACGGCAAAGAACGCCATGAAAACGAAAAGACTCATGGCCACCAGCCAGCCATTGTGAGTATTCGGCACGGGGGTGATCAATGCGTTCTCAATTCGCAACGGAGCCTGGCGCGCAGCATCGAGATTGCCGAAGGGATTCGAGAAGAATGCCACCACCTTGTTGTCGGGTACACAGCCTTCGCGCGTGATCTCAATGGGTTTGGCGGCGGTATCGTCAGAACGCGCGACCTTGGTCACCGCGCGGAAATCTCCATAAGAATAAATGACGACCAGCGACGTGGGCCGATTGCCGATTGTAGATCCGGTCTTCCCTGCCTCGTTGAGCAGCGAGTCCGCAACGTGCCGGTTGTAGGCGAGCATGAGCTTCTGGTCAGCGGCCACCATGGCTTGGACCGATTTACTGGAATCCACGCGCTGGGTTTCGGTGTGGAGAAAGAGCAGGCCCGCGTGAATCAGCGAGAAGATAATCCCCGCAGTGCCCACCGAGAGTAGAAACTTGCGGCCTTTTCGGTCCACCAGCATGACGCCAATCCAAGTCACGCCGAAGTTCACGAGGGTAAAAGCGAAATAGCCCCAGTGCGCAGCCACGTCGGAAAGACCACTCTGTAAAAGGATATTGGTGTTGTAAGCGATGATGGAATTAATGCCCGTTGCCTGATTGCACGCGAGGATGATGCAGGCTATTACAAATGGGATAACGTACTTGCGTTGCAATAGCGATTCTGCCGCCTTTCCGTCGGAAGATTTGGCTGTCTCGGCAGCGCTGGTTTCTTCCATTTCCCGAAGCTCGGAATCGGCTTGTTCGTTGGTTCGGGAGCGAAGGAGGGCAGCGAGCGCGGCGTCTTTTTTGCCTTTGCGGAACAGCCAACGTGGCGACTCCACGACCATGAAACTGCCGATCACGAACAACAAACCCGGAGGCAGGGATACCCAAAAGATGCTGCGCCACGCCGTACCTTTGAAGGCAAGGAGTTTGGCGGGATCGGCGAGTTTGGCAACCTCTTCCACGCGAAAACTGAAATAGAGGCCAATTCCGGCCGCAACCACGATCCCGAACGTAAGCAGCCACTGAAAAATGCCCGTGCCCTTACCACGATGGGACGCCACCAGACACTCGGCCAGATAGAGCGGAACTACAACGCCAATAAGCCCGCCGCTAGCCCCCTGCAACAGGCGGCCAAACATCAGCGATCCGTAGCCCTGGGAAAGAGCAATAACGGGGATACTCAGCACAAAGAAGATGCCGCTCAGCGTCATCACTACTTTGCGTCCCATCCAGTCCGCCAGCATGCCAGCAAACAAGGTGGAAATCACGCTGCCGAGCAGCACGGCTGCCACAACACTGGAAAGCTGACCGGCATTCAGGCCGGAAGTAGCCTCCAGATAAGGCATCGCGCTGGAAATAATGCCGACGTCGATTCCATAGAGCAAGCCGCCAAGTCCGGCCACTAATAGAAGAAAGCGGTTATAGGCAGTTTTCTCATTTCTCAACGAAGATGATGGGAAAGTCATTTAGAAGCGGCTGCCTTTCTATTTCTCAGGTTAGCGCTTGTGAAGTCCCGCTATCAATCCAGATGGCACACAAACGACAGAGCCACCGTCATTCACAAGCTTGTCATCATGACAGTATTCTGGACGGAGGAGAAGCCCGTTGCGGGGGGCCTGATGCTGCCTCAGTTTCCCAAGGGCACGCTCCGTGCCGCCTCCAGCATCCCACCCTGCCGATCACCGTCAGAGGGTACCGCGAACAGAAACGCCAGCAGGGCCACCGGAAGCGCCAGGGTTCCATAGAGCGGCAGTTGCCACATCCGTTGCACGAAAGGCTCCGCGCGAAATACAACTCCGGCGGTAATCAGAATTCCACAGGCTACCCAGGGCCACACCAGCAGTCCTGCAACGATCCACTTGAGGTTGCGAACCAGCATTGCGTTACGCAACGTTGGCCCCAGCTCGAAAGCGAGAAGTAAACCCGGCAAGAGCAAAACCTGATTGTAGGTCGCGAGATTCGGAGCCGTACATACCACGGCAACAAGCACCAGGCTCAAGGCGCGGCGAGAAGCCACTGTGTCCGGAGCACACTCGCGGGACTTCCAGGAAGCCCAGAGCACGAAGAAAACAATCAGAACCCACCCGAGTGCGCTCCACCGTGGAGTCAAAAGCCAATCCAGAAAAGATGTGCCCCCCATGTAGCTCCGGTAGGCGCGAACCGCATCGTAAAATCGAAATAGCCAGCCCGGAAGTATATATTCGGCCGCGCCCGCCAGCAACATCATCGTCGACCCGAAACCCCACAGCAAGCGCTGCCGCTCACGCCAATTGCCTGACACCCACATCAGCATCAAGATCCCGGGTAGCAGAACAACCTGTGGCTTAATGGACGCCACCGCCAGCAAGACGCCGGAAAGGAAAAGCCATCCGCATTGTCGTGCCAGGAAGGACCCGGCCAGCAGCGCGGCCACGAACAGAATGGGCTGCTGCAGGGAAATCGCCTCGACAAAGGGGTAACTCCCCAGGAGCAGTAAAACCACGACGGGGGTGTGCGGCCGAAGAAGCTCAAGACCCAAGATTCGTTCCCATAATAGAACACTCAGAACAGTGAGACCAGTTAATAACCACAGGACGAGCAGCCGGGCCGCGGCAAAGTCCATGTGCACCGTTGGCGCTAACAAGAACACAACATAAACCGGATAGGCAAATCCGTTCTCGTCCTTGGGATCGTTGGGGCGAGAGGGGCCAATCTCGCGTCCGTAGTAGCCCCGCTGAATTTCCAGGGTAATTTCCCGGCTGTAGGGATCCCTTCCGTGCAGAAGCAATTCACGAGCCCCCAGCCAGCGTGGGTACAGGTCAGAGAGATTGCCGCGCGGGCGCTCGAGTCGGGCAGCATCTTTCTCTTGGCGGGGCACGGAGATGCGCCGCACGTAGAACCACATGCTGACCGCGGCCAATAGCGCAAGCACAATGACGAAAAGTTGCTTCCCTCGCAAGGTTGAAGACATTTCGGCGAAACCGGTGCAGAGATGTTACAACTAAACCGTCGAGACTGGGTGAGATGACTTATCTCAAGCTGCTGCGGGATGAGCATGCTCAGCGATGGTTTCTCCGGACTGCCATGTCCTGGTAGCTCGAGCGAAGCCCCATGCCAGCAAAAGCACGGCCACCGCCATCAAATTCAGTTGCGCTTTCGCAATGAGCAAAGGATACAAAGGAGTGTACAGTAGCGATGCCGCTCCCAGCATCAGTGTCCATCGCGTCGTTGTGTCCAATTCGCGATCATGCAATCCGGTATTAGCGGCTCGCAGTACGATGGGAAACAGCAGACTCAAGTCATAAATGAACTCGTGATAGCCAGCCTGTAACATTGCAATAAAGATGATGGCAACTCCAGCCGAGTAAGTCTTCGACGTACGGGGCGCCGCTGTATGCCATTGCCGAGCCGCCCAAACCAACATAACGAATGTAAGCAAGCCTGTGATCAGATCAAGGCTTGGCAACGGATGCAGCGGATCTGTCCAGCCTTGCACGAGTCCACGCAAGCTCGGCATCATGCTAGGGTAGATTGCCGCGGCGGCACCTTTATAGTTCAGCCGCCACAAGTAGACCGGGTACGCCATCAAACCCTTCCAGCCCACAACCCACACACTCACCACCGAAAGCAGCACGGCCACCAGCGAAAAACCAGCGAGTGCACGGAATTGCCTTCTCAGACACAGGATGAATATTAGAGGCAGTACCAGTTGAAACTTGATCAGAGCGAGTCCCAGAAAACAACCTGCCCGGAAATCCTTGCGTTCGAGCCAAGAAACCATGACCAGCCCGAAGAGAAGCAACATCAGCGCCGAATCCTGCCCCAGAACAAATCCATAAGCAATTGGGAAAAAGCTGAAATAGGCAGGGTAATAGACCCACCACGGGATGTCGGGCAAGTCGGGAATTCGCGGACGCAAGAACGCGGCCGTCAGGCCCACCAGAAGCATGCACAACAGGACCCAAACGACATAGGCCCGAACGTAAGACAAATAACTCAGAGGCAGGAAGAGCAGCGCCTCAAAAGGAGGACGCATATACGGTAGCGCACGTTTGCGGAGAGCAGCCGCTTCTGAAAATTGACTCTGCACCTCGGTTTGCAGTGTCAAATCATAGAGTTGGTGACTCTGCCCCTGCTGCAGAATCTTGCCCGCAGTGTAAAAGTTGGAAAAATCCGCGGACCCTCCAGCCATTCGGTCATACAACCGTGGAGCCACCCAGACACAGATGAGAAGGATTCCCCAGAAGAATGTAGCGGCAAAGATTCGAAGTTTTCTGTGCTGCGGCATCGGGTCAAAGCTCGGATGCGAAGCGGACTTATCGTGCAAATGCGTGTAGCACAACCTATCACATCCGCCTTTCTGGAACCGAGTCGGGCGGTACCTTTGGACATACGAAACCTGGACGCTTGACCTCTGGCTCATAAACGCTAACACTATGTGGCAACGCGATTTCGTCTACTGGCTGGTACTGAGTGGTAGGGGTGACAACATGACGATTTTGCGAAACCCCCGCGCTAACAAAAGCAACGCTCCTGCCATCAGGTTCAATCGCGCTCCTGCAATGAGCAAGAGATAGAGAGGCGTGAACATCAGCGCAGCCGCCCCCAGTAACAACGCGCGGCGGGTGGCGATGTCCAATTCGCTGTCGTACAAACCAATGTTGGCAGCCCATAGAACAACAGGACACAACAGACTCAAGTCATAGCTGAAAGCGTGATAGCCGGCCAGCAGCGTTGCAAGAAAGACCGTTGCCACCCCAGCCCGATAAATCTTCGACTGACGGGGCGCTGTGGTATGCCATTGCCGTGCCGCCCAAGACAATACAGCCAGCGACAGCAAGCCCGTGATCAGGTCCAGGATTCGCGAGGAATGCATTGGATCGATCCAGCCCTGCACGAGTCCACGCAGACTGGGCATCATGCTGGGAAAGATTCCCGCAGCAGCAGGCGTATGGTTCAACCGCCACAAGTAGGCTGGATATGCCTTCAGGCCCTCCCAACCCACAACTGCAAGTCCAACCCCGGTAAGCAGCGTACCCACGAAGGAAAATCCGGCAAGCGCACGAAATTGTCTTTTCAAAAGCAGAACGAATAGCAATGGCACTACCAATTGGAACTTGATCAATGCGAGTCCCAGAAAGCAGCCGGCCAGAAAATCCCTTCCTTCGTGCAAGCAAATCATGACCAGCGCGAACAGAAACAAAAACAATGAGCAGTCCTGTCCCAAGGCAAAGCCATAGGCAATTGGCCAATAGCTGAAATAGGCCGGATAGTAGATCCACCACGGGATGGCGGGCCGGTCGGGTATTCGTGAGCGCAGGAGTGCTGCGGTTAATCCCACCAGCAGTACGCTCAACCCACCCCAAACTTCATAGGCGCGAACGTACGGCAAGTAGCTCAGTGGAAGGAAGATCAAGGCCTCGAAAGGCGGGCGCAGGTACGGCAAAGCACGATTGCGAAGGACGGCTGCTTGCGAAAACTCACGCTGCACCTGAGTTTGCAGCGCCAGATCGTAGAGTTGGTGGCCTTGGCCTCTCTGTACGATCTTACCGGCAGTGTAAAACGTGGAGAAATCAGCATAGCCGCCCGCAGCGTAGTCGAAAACTCGCGGTGCCACCCAGATGTAGCTGAGGAGGATTCCCCAGAAAAACATAGCGGCAAAAAATCGAAGTTTCTTGTATGGCGGCATCGGGTAGAAGGCTTTGGTGCTGCGCTCTCAAGGTGCGAGATGGCGCAGCACAAACTATCACACTCGCGTCTTTGATACGCTACCGGGAACGATCCGCCGTCGAGTCGACGGTTCCAGCAAACCTGGACACTTGACCTAACGTCTAGAAAACCGTAACACTATGAAGCGACCGCGATTTCGTCTACTGGCCAAGAGTGGGTGTACGATACCCACGGGGCGTGGTACCCCCGCCTCCGCTCTCATCGGAGGGAAGTTGCCACAAAACGCACTCGGGGGGTGACACATGACGATTTTGCGCAAGTTTTGGAATGACGAACAGGGTCAGGATATTGCTGAGTACGCAGTGATGCTCGCCGTTATACTGGTGATCGTGATTGGCACGGTTCGCTTGATCGGAACCAACGCTAACACCGTGTTTTCGCAGGTAGCAAGCTCGGTGGGTTAGACGAAAATCACCCTGGCTGGGACCTCCTGGAACCTATGGGTCCAGTACGCCTTGGGATCGAGTAGAGGTGGTGTGCGCAGTTAAGGAGGCTCGATGAGCCGTTCACGCTTGTTCGTTCTCGGATTGATTGCGCTGGCGCTGGGTGGCTTCCTGGCAATGTCCGTGTATCGCAATCTGCAGTCCCGGACGGTTGCTTCCAATCCGGCTGGCGCGGACGTTATTGTGGCAGCCCATGATATTCAGATCGGAACCCGGATCGGCGACGCAGACATTAAGGTCGTCCACTTCCCCGCCGCTGATTTGCCCGGGGGTGTGTTTTCCAGCAAAAGCAAAATTATCGGCCGCGGCGCCATCCTGCCCATCTCCAAGGGAGAGTTTCTGCTTCCCAACAAACTCGCGGCTGAAAACAGCGGCTCGGGTTTGCCCTCCTTGATTCCACCTGGCATGCGCGCCGTTTCTGTGCGCGTGAATGATGTCGTTGCGGTAGCGGGCTTTGTGATTCCAGGTACCCGTGTGGACGTCCTGCTTACGGGAACACCCGTAGGCGGCAAAGAGCCCGTGACGACTACGGTTCTGGAAAACGCTCTCGTGCTGGCCGCGGGTCAGCGCTTGGAGCACAGCGCCGCTGGCGATCCGCAGAGCGTTCCGGTTATCACACTGCAGGTGACGCCGGATGATGCACAGAAACTCACTCTAGCCACCTCCGAGGGGAAAATTCAGTTGGCTTTGCGCAATCTCATGGACTCCGAACAGCAGAATCTGGATTTCGTTCGCAATGCGGCTTTGTACCGGGGTTCCGCTCAACCCACTCCCCAGGTTGCGACTCGATCCCATGTCACCCGGACCAAAACCGCGCCTCCACCGCCGACCGTCTATTCGGTGGAAGTGATTCGCGGCCACGATCTTTCAACAACGAAATTCTAAAACGAACTTCTTAGGCATGGATACTGGTATTCTCTCTTGACCGTCTTCATTGGAGAACAAAGGACCATGGATCATGGCATCACGTTGGCTGCCAGGAGTTGGCTGCTGGCCGCTCTGCTGAGCTTTGCCGCCGCACAGACAGCTCCTCCTGCCGTCCCGACGGGCACCCCTGCTCCAGCAACCACGCAGGACGCGACCACCACGACCCTGCCGCCGCAGCAGGCTTCCCCTTCCACAGAGCCGCAAGGCTCGGCTCCCTTGCGTGTAATGGTCGGCAAATCTCTCCTCATCAATACCAGCGAGCGCCTCAAGCGTATTTCGGTCACCGATCCGGCTGTGGCGGACGCTCTGGTCGTGACGCCCACCCAAGTGCTCGTGCATGGCCGCACGCCGGGAGAGGTTTCCCTGCTTATCTGGGATGAACTGGAACGCTCCCGCAGCTTCGATCTCCGCGTTGATGTGGACGTGACCGCTGCTGCCGAAGAAATTCACCGCATTTTCCCGGATGAGCTCATCACTGTATCTCCTTCGCGCAACGCCCTTGTGCTGAACGGGCATGTCTCCACCGAGGATGTATCCAAGCGCGCCGGTTTGATCGGCGAAGCCTATACCAAGAACGTGGTGAACGTGCTCACGTACGGACCCTTGGGCGCGCAAGAAGTCCTGCTCGAGGTCAAATTCGCCGAAGTTGACCGTACCGCGCTCAATCAAATCGGGATTAATCTGCTGTCTACGGGTGCTGGCAACGTACTCAGCAGCATCGGAACCGGCCAGTTTGGTTCTGTCACCGGGCTTGGCGCTATCTCGGATAACATCACAACCCGCGCCACGCCGTACCCCGACGTACCGACACCGACCACAGGCCCGGGCGTCAAAGCCACCCCGGTTACAGCGAGTGTCGATCTCCTGAATCTGTTTCTGTTCAGCCCGGAACTTCATCTCGGCGCTGCGATTAAGGCTTTACAGTCGAGAAATCTACTTCAGATTCTGGCAGAACCCAATCTGATCGCAGTGAATGGCAAGGAAGCCAGCTTTCTGGCGGGCGGCGAATTTCCCTTCCCCGTCGTCCAACCGTCGCAGGGGCTCAACACCGTCACAATCCAGTTTAAGCAGTTCGGCGTGCAGCTCAAGTTCACGCCGGTCATCACACCCGCCGGGCTGATCCATCTGCACGTCTCACCCGAGGTCAGCACACTTGACTTTGGCAATGGCGTCACCATTGGTGGACAAACGATTCCCGCTCTCAGCACGCGCCGCGCGGAAACTGAATTCGAGTTGCAGGACGGCCAAAGCTTCATCATTGCCGGTCTCATGGACAACCGCGTCACCACTCTCATGAATAGGGTTCCGGGACTTGGGGACCTGCCGATCCTGGGAAATTTATTTCGCAGCAAAAGCTATCAGCGGAATAATTCGGAACTGGTGGTGCTTGTGACGGCACGCCGCATTTCTCCAACCACGGGACTTGCGCCATTGCCCAAGTATCCCCAGCCTTTCCTCGATAAGGACAAATTCGACGCAAAGCCAGCGGCCAAATCAGCCGACAAGCCTGAGAAGTAGCGAGGAGTTCAGTGGTAGCCATGCCCGAGCTTTCGGTCGTCATACTGGCGGCGGACAATGAACAGCGGGCCGTGTTGCAGGTTCTTGTTGACGGTACCAGCGTAGCCCGCGCCAACTTTACCGGAGCCCACCTGCCAGTAGCCGCCACGGACTCGGTCCTCCGCCGCGTGCAATCCTTGGGCCCGGATGTAGTGCTCGTGGATATCACCAGCGACGAGCCCGCTCCCGCACTCTACGCCATCGAGCTGATTCACCAGGAAATTCCTGAAATACCAATTTTTGCCTTCGGCCCTATCTCCCAGCCGCAGCTCATTGTGAATGCCATGCGTGCCGGGGCCCGGGAATTTATCGAGCGTCCCACCACAACCACGGAACTTCTCGAAGCCTTCGTTCGGCTGACCTCCGCGCAGCGCAAATCGCGGGGCGAGGCGGGCCGCTCGGGCAAGGTGTTCGCCGTCATTAATGCCAAAGGAGGCAGTGGCGCCACCACAACTGCTGTCAACATTGCCCTGGCGTTGCAAGGTTCCTTAGGCGGCACAGCTCTCGTGGATCTTGCGCCTTTGGGTCATGCTGCCCTGCACTTGAATGCCAAGCCCCATTTCACCGTGGCGGATGCACTGCGCAATCTGCACCGCCTCGACAGTTCGCTGCTGGAGAGTTATATGACCCAGCAAGATAAGGGTCTGCATCTGCTGGCCGGAGCGACGAACCCTGGCGTGGAAGAAACCTCGAATTCTGAGTTGGCACGCCTGTTCGACCTGCTGGTCGGGCATTACCAATACACCGTCGTGGATTTTTCCACCCGCCTGGATGCCACGGCACGCCTCGTCTGCAATCTCTCGGAAACCGTGCTCGTCGTCGCCCAGGCCGATGTCGCCTCGCTTTGGAGCGCCGCCCGCATTGTGCAATACCTCAGCGAAACGGGAGGGCGGGAGCGCCTCCGCTTAGTGCTCAACCGTTTCCGCAAAGTCCCAGGTTTCGAGGATCGCGATACCGAAAACGCGGTCGGAGCTAAGCTTATTTGGAAGATTCCGAACCACTATTTCGCCATCTCCTCTGCCATTGACCGCGGTAATCCCCCCATGCGCCACGGTAGCTCGGAAGTGGCCCGTTCCTTCTCGGGACTTGCCAGCGCCCTCACGGAATACGATGATGTATCTAAGCGCTCCGCTAAGTCGATGTTCCGGAGCATCTAGTTCTAGGAGATTTCAGCCTCCATGCCCGACGTTCGATCATTCGAGCGCACTGAATACCAGCAGGTCAAAGCCGACCTCCACCGCAAGATTCTCGACCGGCTGGACTTGGAAAAACTGGGCCGCACACCCGGCGATACGGCGCGGGAGGAAGTCCTTACCCTCATTCGCAATGTTGTCAACAGCGAAGCCGTTCCCCTCAGCTTCGCCGAGCGCGAGCGTCTGGCCCGCGAAATTCTCGATGAAATCTTCGGCTTGGGTCCTCTCGAACCCCTGCTCAAAGACCCCACCATTTCCGATATTCTGGTGAACCGCTTCGACAAGGTATACGTCGAGCGTGCTGGCAAGCTCGAAGCCACGACCTATACATTCAAGGACACTCCTCATTTGATGCAGATCATCGACCGTATTGTCGCGCGCGTGGGGCGCCGGGTTGATGAGTCCTCCCCCATGGTCGACGCTCGCCTTCCCGATGGTTCCCGTGTGAACGCCATCATTCCTCCTCTTGCGCTGGATGGTCCTTGCCTTTCCATCCGCCGTTTCGGCCGTGACCCCATCACAGCGCGCAACATGCTCGAGAACAAGACCCTTACCGAGCCCATGCTGGAGCTGCTTTCCGCTATGGTCAAGGGCCGACTCAATCTGCTCATCTCCGGCGGTACGGGCGCTGGAAAAACGACATTGCTCAACGTGCTCTCAGGGTATATTCCGAACACCGACCGCATTGTGACCATCGAGGACGCAGCCGAATTACAGCTCAAGCAAGAACACGTCGTCCGCCTGGAGACCCGCCCGCCCAACATCGAAGGTAAGGGAGCCGTCCGGCAGCGACAGCTCGTCATCAACAGTTTGCGTATGCGTCCCGACCGCATCGTGGTCGGCGAAGTCCGCGGCGAGGAAGCTTTTGATATGTTGCAGGCCATGAACACCGGCCATGAAGGTTCGCTTACCACCGTTCACGCCAACTCGACTCGGGACGCTCTGGCCCGTATCGAGAACATGGTTTCCATGGCCAATCTCAATATCCCGGAGCAAGCGGTCAGGCACCAGATTATTTCCGCTATCCATGCCGTGGTGCAGGTAGCACGGCTCTCCGATGGCTCGCGTCGCGTTATGGCCGTTTCTGAAATCACCGGCATGGAAGACGGGGGCATCACGATGCAGGATATTTTCCAGTTCGAGCGCCGCGGCATTGACGAGAATGGACGAATTCGCGGGTCTTTCATCGCCTCCGGAGTCCGGCCCATCTTCGCCGAACGGCTAGCCTCCGCCGGATACCGCCTGCGCCCTGGCCTATTTGAAGCACGAGTGGAGGTCTAGCGGAACCTACTTCCCGCGATCCCTCATGGCTCTCCCTCTTCTTTTCGCAATTCTTGTCTTTCTGGTCGCGGCGCTTGCCATTTTTTTGGTCGGCGCATGGCTGGGGGGGCGTAACGCGCAAGCGCGCGTGCTGCGCGAACGTCTCGGAGAAACACAGGAAACAGTAGGCCCGGCTGACAACCTGGAATTGCTGCGTGATGAGATGCTTAGCAAGATTCCAGCATTTGACACTCTGCTGCGTCGTTCCGAGCGCGCTTCCATACTGCAAAAGCTTCTCGATCAGGCTGGTATTGATACTCGCGTTGGTAACTTCTTCCTGCTTTCCCTGGTCTCCGGACTGGCAGGGGCTGTCCTGTTGCTGCTCCTCACGCATATTTTGCCGCTGGCCTGGGCGGGCCTGATGCTCGGATTGATCTCGCCATATTCCTATGCCACGGTCATGCGCACGCGCCGTTTCGCCAAGTTTGAGGAAATCTTCCCCCAAGCCATCGATACGCTGGGCCGCGCTGTCCGCGCCGGACATGCCTTCACCACCGCGCTCGAAATGATCGCTTCGGAGGTTCCCGAACCCGTCTCCACAGAATTCCGCAAGCTCTTTGAAGAACAGAAATTTGGCATGCCGGTGCGCGACGCGTTGATGAATTTTGTCGACCGTGTACCCCTTGTCGACGTGAAGTTCTTCGTTACCGCTGTCATGCTCCAACGTGAAACCGGCGGCAACTTAGCCGAGATTTTCGATAACCTTTCCTACATGATTCGCGAGCGCTTCAAGATCATGCGGCAGGTGCGCGTGTACACCGCCCAGGGCCGCCTTACAATGGTGCTATTGATGATGCTGCCTCCCGTCATCGTGGGAATCATGCTTTTTATGAGCCCCGGCTTCATCATGCCGCTGTTCCACGATCCCATTGGCCATGCTCTGCTCGCAGGCGGCATCACGCTGCAGACGATTGGTTATTTTGTCATTCGCAAGATTATTCAAATTCAGGTTTAGCCAGATTCAGGTTTAAATAGATAGTTCGAGCCATGGAAATTGTTGTCGCCATCATCGTGTTCCTCACCGTTGCCCTGGTGATTTTTTTCTTTGGCGCCGCAATCTCTACGCCGCTCTCGGTTCTGGGTGAGCGTCTCCGAACGCTCGGCAGTGACCCCACCAAGCGGTCTGAGGAAAAACCGCAGATCCGCGAACGCATCGAGCAGGTTCTCGATCCCCTCAGCAAGGCGCTCCCTCTTTCCGCGGATAAGGCCACCAGTACCCGGCTCATGTTGATGCAGGCCGGATATCGGGAAGCGAAAAATGTCACCTTCTATACCAGTCTGCGAGTGTTCGGTGCGCTCCTTGGATTCGTTATCTGCCTCCTCAGCGGAATCGGCATCACCTCTCCGCTCTTGCTTCTTGGCGGTACGTTGTTGGGGTTCATTCTTCCCCGTTTCCTGCTCAAACGCGCGATTGAGAAGCGGCAGACGCGCATCCGGCTGGGCTTGCCCGACGCGCTCGACCTGACCGTGATCTGCGTGGAGGCCGGCCTCGGCCTCGATCAGGCCCTCATGCGCGTCGCCCAAGACCTGGATCACGCTCACCCCGAACTCAGCGAAGAGCTACGGCTGGTGAATCTCGAAATGCGTGCCGGCAAGCCTCGTACCGAAGCCATGCGCAATCTGGCGCAGCGCACTGGCGTCGATGACATCCGCTCGCTCGTCGGCGTGCTCATCCAGACCGACCGTTTCGGCACCAGCATCGCACAAGCCCTGCGCATCCACTCGGACTCCCTGCGCACCGAACGCCGCCAACGCGCCGAAGAGCAAGCTGCCAAAACCACCATCAAGTTGGTTCCCCCGCTCGTTGTCTTCGTCCTCCCCTCCGTAATCTTTGTTACCCTGGGTCCAGCCGTAATTCAGCTGATTCGTACCGTCTTTTCAGTCGGCGGACAATAATTCCAGGAATGCACTCAACCCCTTCTCTCTCCGCACATTAACTTTTTTGCAAAAACCAAACGCCGGGAATCCAATTTCGATTCCCGGCGTTGTCGTCTGGCAGCCCGTGCCAGCCCCCTCATTTGTCATTCCAAAGGGGTTCAGCCCTGAGGAATCTGCATGGCTGCCTCTGCTGACATTTATCGTGCCGGACTGAATTTGTGCGCTGTCTTAGCGCGCGTAGTACCGGCCGAGCAGGAACTGGCGGTAGTGAATGGAACCGTGAAATAGGTATTGGGAGCGATTGTGTTGCCGCTGGTGGTGGCGTCCACCAAAAGGCCCGCGCACCCACTTTCCACAAACGTGTTCCCGGTTACAACATTGTTGTTCCCTGTTGTGCTTGCCATGACGGTGCAGGAAGCATCCAGATGCACGCCGGATTCCGCGCTATTGATGAGAGTGTTGCTCTTCACTGTGTTGCCGTTGGTGCAGACGTCAATACCGTCAAAGGTCGACGTTCCAAAAACCTTATTGCCGGTAACGATAACGCCGTCGCCGGACTGCATTCCGCCTGGACTGTCGGTAAACAAGCCAATCGTAAACTGACTGTTGCCGACCACGTTGGTGGCTACCGTGATTCCAGTATTCTCAGCGGTGTCGAAGAGTAAAATGTCAGCCGACCCCGCGATATTGGGATCGCCATAAATATTGTCGATCACCGTATTCCCGGTAATTTTTCCCGTGGCGCCGAAACCAAGTTGAATCCCATTCTGCGCTGCACCCGGAACTGGAACAATGCCCGACCCTTGTACGTAACTGCCGGTCACCGTCAGCGTAGTACCTGGATCGTTTCCCGTGATTCCGTTCTTCTGGTAGCCATGCACAGAAACGCTTTGCACCGTTACCGCCGAACTCAAACCTGCCGCTGTTTGCACGAAGATGCCAAGCCCACTCTGACAACCGCCCAGCGACGCGGGCATCAAGGCCTGATTGCGGACTGCCACATCTTTCACCGTACCCGAGGCAGTCTGGAACAGGATGCCTTCCAGATTGGGACTGCAGCTGCTGATCCCATTTCCCGCACCATCTACGGTCAGATTGCTGATGGTAACCGGGGCCGCGCCTTGTACTAGTATCTGGGCGGCAATGGGATTTCCCGAGTCCAAACTAGTCGTGTTCGCCACCACGCCTGCAACCGGTGGCACAATCACGGCGGCATCCTGCGTCGTGGATACAACTCCTTTGAGAGTAAGTTTTTTGGTGATGACCACCTGCTCCGGGTAAGTACCGGGGCAAACTTCGATGGTGCTGCCTGCCGGAGAAGAATCTATTGCCAATTGGATGGTGGCGAAGTGTACTAACCCCGTGCACGTACCAACTGCGACCGTCGCGGAAAAAGCTTGTCCGCAGAGTCCTGCCAGCAGCGCCAAGGCCAGACAGCCGAATGTGAAACTACGTAGTGGTTGCATGGACGTTCCCTCCTTCGTGGGAAAATTCTCTTTTTTGGGGGGCCCAGTCGAAACTCTCAGAATGAGATCAAGTGAGTTAATAGCTCCCGCAGAGTCCTGTCAAATGAAAATTTAGTTGCGCAGCTGGAACTCACTGTGACCCGGCCAAGCATCCCAGCCCAGGAGCAACTGTACCCGCCTCGTTGGCGAACCAGGAATCCAAACCGCCAATACCTCATTCCACGCGGGGCTGTCCCAAGATACGTTTTTGGCAGCTTGCTCATAAGCTAAGATGGAAGGAATCTATGTCCGGCCTTGGGGAACGTGCTTCTGCTTTCAATGCCACCCGCCAGACGACACTGGCGGATGACCTACGCATCGCTGAAACCCACTGGACCCGCCTGCGCGGGCTCCTCGGCATCAGCGCCGCGCAATTCGTGCAAGGACAAGGCCTGTGGATCGTTCCCTGTCGCGGTGTCCATACCCTCGGCATGGGCTTCCCCATTGACGTGGTTTACCTGAGCGCGGACAACACGGTGGTACATCTGGAAGGAAACTTGCCCCCCTGGCGATTCGCCCCGGTGCGCTGGGATGCCAAGACGGTGCTGGAAGTTCCCTCGGCGACCATCCAGGCCACCGGAACGGCACTCGGCGATAGCATCCAAATCCGGAGGGCGGAGACCTCGCGGCGCTGAGGGACGGATTCGATGGAGCGGATTCTAAGGAACTCTTGTTTTCGACGGGAATTGGCGAAACTAGACCTATAAATGACCACCGACCTCCAACTCGATACCACAGAACGCGAACTGAAGCTCCTCATCGAGTGGACGCCCCGTTGGCACGCCTTCACGACCTCGATCCGCCCAGCCCTTCACCGCAAAGAACTGCCGTTGGCCGGGGAAATCGCCGTCAGCATCTTCCCGGTGCGCCGCATGCTCGGTGCATGGACCGTCGAGGTGTTACTGCTGCTCCTCGCCATCTACCTGCCCGCGCGACTCGCATCGCTTCACCCCTATACGCCGCCACCTCACCCTAAGTGGGACGTCCTTTATTACTCCGGCGTAGAGCTGCCGCAAACCGAAGATTCCGGAGGCGCGCCCGCCGGACGTTCCGGAAAATCCGGTGGCCGGGAAGCCTTCCATCGCACGCAAGTCATCAAGGTCGCGCGCGGAGAAAAACTCACCGAGCAAGTTTTGGATGCTCCCAAACTCCGTCTACCCGCTTCCGCCGTACCGGTGGCGAATCTGCTCGCCATCCAGAAAGTACCAGGCCCGCCTCCTTCCGAGGGATTGCGCTCATCGCTTCCAGCAACGCCGCTCCCAAAACTCGCTCCCGTACCTCCGCCGCCGGAGATCGCACGCGAAAACGCGCGTAAGAATCCCACACTCACCGCCACGGTCGTTCCGCCCGCGCCGGTTGCACCCCGCGAGTTGCCACAAGCCCGCTTCCCGCAAATGCATACCGATGTGGTGCCGCCGCCCGTTTCCGCTCCGCAGCAGGATAATTCGAGCGCACGCCTGTCGTTGCCCACGCAGAGCGTAGTTGCTCCACCGCCCTCGGTCTCGCGCGACATTTCCCGTGTCGCGGGCCAGCTTCCCAACAACACTCGCGAAGACATCATTCCCCCCCCGGCTCAAGCCAACGCTGGCGCGGTAACTGGACGAACCGTGCCTACGCTTGCCACCAACGTCGTGCCGCCGCCGCCCAACGTCTCCGGAGGTACCTCCGCTTCCGCTCGCGGCCTGGGACGCACGGGCAGCGGCGCGGGAACCCCTCTCGATCTTGGCACGCCTACCGCTCCTCCCGCCAACGCCGGAGGCACTAGCTCGAACTCCGCCGCCATCATCTCCAGCACGCCCGGAACGAATCTTGGCGCGCCCAACAGCGGCACGCGCGGAGCGTTAGCCATGTCTCCCGGAGGCGGCAACACCCCCGGCATCGGCGGATCAGGAGGAGGTTCCGGAAACACAACAGGGCCAGATGCCGGCAGCGCGAAAACAGGCACAGGAACAGGCGCTGCAAAATCAGGCACAGGCCCTGGCGCAAGCACCACAGCGAAGACCGGCACCTCGAACGTTCCCGGACCCGGCGGTGCAGGCACAGGCAGCCGCGCCGGAGTCCCCAACACGCCCGGCATTTCCGTCCAGGGCGGCAGCATCGTGACGTTGCCCAGCTTCGGAACAACTCCCGGAGATCCCACCGCTGCCGATCGCAGCGCCACCGGCTCCGGCCATCGCGGACCGGGCATCACGGTAGTAGCGACCTCGCGCTCCGGAGGGGCCTTCAACTTCTACGGCGCACTCAAGGGCGACCGCGTCTATACAATTTACTTAGATACAACGCTCGGTATGGTAGTTCTACAATTCGCCGACCCTAACTCGGAGACGCAAGCTTACTCCGAAGAACTTATGGCTCCCGAGCCTCTACACAAACCTTTGCCACAAAGTACCGACCACACGCGTGTCGTCATCTCGTGTACTATCGACCGCACCGGCAATCTCAAGAACCTCAAGATAGTCGATGGTAAGTCGTCCGCACTCGCCGCAAAAATCCTATCCGCCCTGGAGACCTGGCGCTTCCGCCCCGTCCTCCGCGGCGAGCAACCTGTCGAAGTTACTGCCATTCTTGGTTTCAATATTGATACGAGGTAGCTCCGTGTGGCGCGGGCGCCCCGCCCGCGAAAACCGTGAAAGACCGCAAGTTCCGCCTTGGATGGCGCAGCACTTCAGCGCCGCGATTTAGCCCGCTTCGATCTCCGGCTTTCAGCCGCCGAGGTAACCATGGGAAGCCCTGGCTCCCCCGAAACGTTTCGTCCGTCCCCAGTTTCCCGTGGTTCCTACCCTTGCAAACAACGCACGGATGGGGCATCCTTTGTCCATTAGGGGGAGGAATACACGCTGCGGGAAAGGGTGGGCCCACCCGCCCTCAGGGACGGGAGCCTAATTGATTGTTCTGGTGTGAGTAATGGTGCTGAGGCAGAAGCGGAGCTTCGCTATAATATATAAGTTCCATCGTTGGTAATCCGTACCACAAACAAATATGTGAATTAAGAAATTTTTGTGCTGATGTAGGCAACGAGTGGGGAAGCAATGAAGATCCTTATTACGGGCTCGCTCAAGACTTACAAAAGGCAGACTGATGTGCCGTCTATCGAGTTGGAGGGATTTAGAGATGCTTGCCGCGAGATTGGGACCGTATTAACCCAAAAGGGGCACACAATTGTCCTAGTTTCTGATAATGAGCAGACTGCCGACCCGTACATCATGGAGGGCATTGCGGATTCTCGCCGTAATCACGAGGTCATCGTGTACTACTCCGAGGAGCCTCCCGACGATCCGAACGACGCCGACATGCACTCGCCGCCGTTTGTCCACAATGGAAAATGCATATACGACAAAGTCACTGTTAGGGACCGAAAACATCCCGGCCCCTGGCATGTGGCCCACACAGCCGCGATAAAAGAGGCCGACTTGGTCGTACTGATTGGCGGTGGCCGTCGAAGCGCAATAGTTGGGCACCTCGCGTCAATTCTTCAGACACCGATTCTTGCTATCAGATCCTTCGACGGAGAAGCAGAAAGAGTTTGGCATGAGTTTAATTCGATCTACAGTGACGGATGCCTATCGCCGTTGGAGCTCCAGACCATTTCTGGAATCTGGGGAGATGGATCGGCAACTGGAATTGAGAGTGCCGCAGTTAAGCTCCACAGACGCAAATCGTTAAGAGCGAAAGCACAAAGGACCTTAGTCTTGGCGTGTTCAATATCACTATTGTCGTTCATTCTGGCGGCCCGCCTCCTTGTCTTCGGTGATAAGGTGCTCGGACCCGATGGCGCGGTATTGTCACTACTTTTCGTTTTCGCGGTATTGGGCACGAGCTTGCGAAGTATCGTTGCAGCGTGGAGCGATCCATTGAATGAAATTTCGATGGTTCGCGTATTTGCCGAGCTAGCGATTGCCGTTACCTGTGCAATTGTATTTATGTTGCTCGTGATGTGGCCGAAGCCATTTCTGACGATCGATGTTTCCCAATTGAATACTCATATCGGTTTCCTTCGACAAGCTATTCCCGTATCCCTGATTGGTTTCTCGGTGGGATTTCTTCTGGAGTATGCCGTTACTCGTTTGAAGAAGACGCTGCTACAAAAGATTTTGAAGATTGGGAGATGACTCTCTCTTGATCTACAGAGGGCAGGAGGAATACAAGGGGTGCTGAAAATGGAACTCAAGATTCCTCCGAAAATGCTGAAGCAGCTCGTCGCGCGACGGATCCGCGGAGTCAAGTTGAATGGACAACTGATTAGCGCCCGCAAGGAAGACGCTACGAGACCTCCAAAGGGAGCGATTAAGCTCGCCTCATTTCGCCGCGCTCTTCTCCAACGACTGGTCACCGAATGGACAAGAGAATCAGGCCGAGCCAGTGCAACGGAGGCGGCGTTCGGATTCGCAACATTGAGCCGGATTGTTGCCAAGCACGGAGCACTGGTCCTGGGAGATTCTCTTAGGGAAGAGAGCTTTGGCGGCTTAGTCGCTGCATACGACAACTTAATGCAGAGTCATGCTAGTCCTGGCTTACTTCATCAGTATTTGGATCTCTCCGAGCATCCCGAATTCATCCTTAACCAGAGATACACAGAAGGGTTTCTCCACCCGCTCATGGTCGCCTTGATTGCCTACAGGATGGGTGGGCCCGTGCATGTCGTAGACGCGCGATGCAAGGATGCTTCTTGTGCTGATACACGAATCCGAGATGGTATGCTTCACGTTGATCACACACCTTTTGAGGAAGAGTTCAAAATAATCTTCGCGTGGCAAAAGACCCGGTCTAGTGACGCAAAAGGGCAGAGCTTTGTCTATCTACCCGGTACCCATTTGGGTGTCCGCCCCATTTGGCGATCGACGGACCACCGGGAGTGTTCGTTCGAAGACAATTCAGTATTTACGGATGAGGAGAGTGTTCAGAGGTTATTTGACTTTCAACGCCTTCAATATGGTTCTGACACCCCGGTCGTGGTCGAGGTTCAAAGTCGAGATAGACCTATGACGATCCTGTTTTCGGCCGGATCTCTTGTGCATCATCGGTATGGCAGCAAGGCAGGCTCGGTCCGAAGTTCCATCACGGTTGCGTTCCGTTTGTGGTCAGAATCCACCGACTGCTTCTTTGGCTCGACGAAGCCGACGCTATTAAGCGATCTTGATCGATATCTTTTCGGAGTTCCATTTGGAAACACGTCTGAAGAGTTCATCAGGACGTTGGCGGAAGCTAGTGGTGCGATCAACTCGAAGATCAGCGAGGTGATGGGCGGCCTCGGCGGGACGACCCTAATTCCGCAGGAATCAATGACGATGACGAAGACGCGTATGGACGAGTGGTATGCATCGGTGACATGTGCCCCGGACATTGAAGAACTAAAGAGACTCAGTTCGCGTTGCGTTTTTGGGTCCCATATAGGAGACGAGCAACTGGTCACTGCGTTGGCCAGGGAGATGATGGCATTCGATAGGCATGGAGCACTCAATCTTATTCTCTACGCGGACAGTCATGAGGAGATACGGAAATGGGCGCGCAAACGCTTGCGAGAAATGAAAGCTGAAACAACCGAACTACGTCTTCGCAAATGGAGTCCAGAAGTACATCAACCCAGCGTCAAAGATATTTTGCTGCCCCGCGTTCTGATTCAAAATGCGAACCGAATAATCAGACTGACCCAACATTATGTGATAAATCAATCCGAAGCGTCACTTGATGACGAAACGGGAGGTTTTGTGTTTGGCATAAGGTCGGTTCACCAACTCTCAGAGGACCTTGCTGAGGCCCTGAATCGCTGCCATTCGATCCAATGCTTCTTATCAACTAGTCTTTTCCTTTTCTTGTGCGTGGATGAGTTACGCGGAATGTGTTTCGCGGAGTATGCTGACTTGACGGCAGTGGGCGGAAGATTGCTCCGTCACTATATTTCGACTGCGATTCTCGCGCACCAACTAAACACCCGGCGAAACACTTGCTCCAATAAGGCTTCTCAACGAGCAAACAGCTTTGT
Source organism: uncultured Acidobacteriaceae bacterium (assembly GCA_964619065.1). GTDB lineage: Bacteria > Acidobacteriota > Terriglobia > Terriglobales > Acidobacteriaceae > JANXUC01. Next base: position 35,193 of record CAZUCC010000020.1, read on the forward strand.
CCAGGAGGACATTAGCGCCGTTCGCACCACCGAATTCTCGCTTCCCGTTTCTTCTTAGGCGCGAGCGGCGAAAGAAGAACGCTACCGTGACAGAGCACCTTGATCTGGAATTTCAAGCACTTACGAGCACGCGAAGAAACACAAACGGCGGGTGGCCCAGCTTTTCACAGAAATCTTCCCCTAACGGAACTGCGGATGGGGCACCCTGAGGTGTGGTAGTTCCAGGTTAAAACCTGAGGATGGGCCACCCGCCTATCAGATGGGTTTATAAGTCAGAGTTACGCCGGGTGCTCCGTGTTCGCGACCGCAGGTTTTACGTGCACTAACCTGGGAATTCCAACGTCGCCAGCGGGGGCGTAAGCTCTGCTCATGCCTCCCGGCCTAGAGTGCTTCCACCCTTCAAAATCGGAGAGCGGGCACCCGGCCGGGTCGGGGTGCGGCGCGCATGGCCGGCATCAGAACAGGCGCGGCTTTCTCCATCACGACTCTGTTCCTCCCATGTGTACTATTTTGCGGTCATTGTTGAATTCCTGTTAAAACTCGTGCGAGTCATTGACTGGGCAAGCTCCAGACCTTAGAGTTGCGGGAAATTGCAGAGTGTCAGAAAAACGCGGTCGGCACCATGGGTGAAATGGACAAGACTCGGTCATTCTTCGAAGCAATCCCCGGAACGCAGTTGGGACCGCTCGAGCGGCAGGTGCTCAAGGCCGTGTGGGCGCGAGGAACTGCCACCGTTCGCGAACTGCGCGAGGATGGCAAGGTTTGGCAAACCTATACCACGATCATGACGACCATGGATCGTCTGTTCAAAAAAGGATTCCTCGAACGTGTTCCCGATGGGCGGGCGTTTCGCTACTCTGCGCGCTATAGCTCAGAAGAACTGGAGCGAGTGGCGGCTGCTAACGGCATCCGGCAGCTTCTGGGGTCTGAGTATGCGTCGCTGCACCTGTCGTACTTAGTGGAGGCGGCCAGCGCGCAGGATGGACGCCTGCTGGATGAGTTACAGGCTCTGGTCGAACGGCAGCGCACGGAATTGAAGAAGACAGAATTGAAGAAGGGAGAGCAGAAGTGATATTTGCAGCGCGCGGGATTATGGTTTCGCTGGCGTTCTTCAGTGTGGTGTATTGCCTTCTGTCGTTGCTGGTGGTGATTCTATGGCGGAGCGCGAACCTGTTTCTTCGCTCATATTACGCCGTTCCCGCCCCCGCCGTTTCAGCCAACGTATTGTTCGGATTACGGCTCTTTCCCTTTGCCGTATCGGCTGGGTTCACTGTTTTCTTCACCGTTCCCTCATTCTTCATGTTGGAAAAACCCTTCCTCGATGAGGACCTCGGGACGTTTGTTTTGGGTCTGAGTTCTCTCTTGATCCTTGGCGCAGGCTTGTTACGGGTGGTGAAAACTCAGGCGAAGACAACGCGCGCCGTCTCTCACTGGCTGGCGGGTGCGGGCACGGCGGATGCCGGCGAAACTGCAACGACGAGAGCCAGCCGTGGCGCACCTCCGCTGGCGCTGGTGGGGATCCGCACACCGAGAGTGTTGGTTTCCGATATTGCGGCCGCGCTGCTCAGCCATGACGAGCTGCGGGTTGCAGTTCGGCATGAGGTCGAGCATCTGCGATCGCGGGATAACCTCAAGAAAGTTGGGTTCAGTTGCACTCCTTTCCCTGGAATGGCGGGCCTGGAAACCGCGTGGCAGGAAGCGGCAGAATTGGCAGCGGACCGCGCCGCAGTCTCGAGCCGGAAAGAAGCCCTCGACCTCGCGGCCGCCTTGATCAAGCTTGCACGGTCGCATTCGCTGAAGGCTGTGCCCGCATTTACGACCGGCTTGCTGAGCGTTTCAGGGTCAGTCAGTATGAGGGTAGAACACTTGCTGGCGTGGCATGCCCATCGCGCAGGCGGCCGTAGACGCTACGCTATTTTTCTGGCTGGCACAATTCTCTTGGGCCTTGCTTTGAACTACGGACCGATACTGGCGCTGACGCATCGCCTGACCGAACAACTCGTGCCGTAGAGGTCAACTCAAAACGAAATCTTTCTCCCAACCTTCGTTCCCACCAACCGTCCTAATTTCATCCAGGAGCAGTCTCAGCCTTCTTCGGGAACAGGAGCACGTGATAAAGTGCAATATCGCTTGCAGCCCAAACTGAAACGAGGATCGTAATCTATGAGCAGGCCTTATTCACGCACGTTGATTTCGGGAATGTGGATCGGCGCTGTGATCTCTTTCCTAATCGTGGAGTGCTTAGTTGTTCTTTCCATACGTGGGCAACTGAAAGAACTCTCATTCGTTCGCTTGTCGTCATTGCCATTCATGGTAGCTGTGCCTCTAATATCGGGCGTTGGCTTTGCGGTACAGATACGCAAGAATTCACAAGCGAACGAAGATAGTGAGTTAGCGAGGTTAGCCTCAGAAGGTATCGCGACCTTGGAGTTATTCGTTTATGTAGTAATGTCAGGCGTTATCAGCATGTATTTATGTGTGAGTCCAATTCCGCCCGTCGGCGGGTAGCACACCCTTGACTCCCACCCTTGAAAAAACCAAGGGTGGGGCGCCCCTCAGGACATGCAATCTCCAAAAGAGCGACAAGATGCCCGATCAGCAATAAGCGGTCTGTGAGGATACTCAGGTGGACACAAACGAGAAGCAAGAAATGGTGAAGGTCGGCTTCAAGCTCGATAGGGATCAGAATGACTATCCTCCAGGCGGGTGGCCCAGACTTGTTCTTGATCTTCGTTGGCACCACCAACACAAAGGGTGCCCCATGCTTCGCGCACTTTGATGGGCCACCCTCCTTGCAATCCCTTCCCTTCGGTTTCTTAGCGTCGGCATGACAAGTGAGTGTGGGAAGTCGAGCCTCCCGGCCTCGTTATGAAAGAAAACGCGATAATCGCTGGAGCGAAATGGTCTTTTTGGTTATGATCTCGGGGCGCTGTTCGGAATCAAGAAATCTTACAGATGGCTGGATCGCGGAACTAACCGGAGCGGAGATCGATCATGTTGCAGAAGGACAGAAGTATCCCTATTCAAGAAAAATACATGGATGGTTTGGAGGGGCACCTGAAGCTCTACCAAATCTTTCGAGACTACGTGAAGCATGAGGACACTCTCATCAACAACCGCCTTAGCTGGAATCTCACCATCCAAGGGCTTCTGTTCGCGGCGTATTTCGTTGTCGTACAGAAAGTTGATGATGTGAAAGATACTCTCGCAGCGAAGGGCCTTCCTGAGCTTGCGGAGCTGCAACACTTCCGTGGTTTCCTGCGGTTCGTCGCTTACCTGCTTGGGGGACTGGGGTTTGTAGTTAGCGCGTTCGTCTTCGCGGGAGTGTTTGCTGCGTATCTGGGGATCGAGGAAGTGCAAAGAAAGTGGCACAAAGAGAATCAAGAATACGAAAAGTGCCCTGGCAAACGCGACACGCATGGAACACTGTTGCCGGGGCTGATCGGTGGTGGAAACCCGCTGGCCCATTTCCTGGGATCCCGGGCTCCGTTTGCCATTTCTGTCGTATTTGTGCTGGTGTGGGCTGTTCTCCTTTTTTTGACGCACCGCTTCGTGAGCGGTTGAGTGCAGTCGAGCCCACTCTACTGTTTGAGCGGGTGGTGCTGGCCGAGATCAAGAGCAAGGCTGGACCACCCGCCCAACAACTTCTCAGTTCGCAATCAGATGGGTTTATAAGTCAGAATTACGGTTTGCGTTCCGCCAGCCGACACGGGAAAGTTGAACCAGTGTCCGATGGAGCCGTCGCCGGTAAATGCTCCCGTGTTGACGTTCTTGAAGGGATCGCATGGGTCGGGACCCGAAAAGACATTCTGGGTATAGCCAATATGGGAGAACGAAAAAGTGTTGGTCGCCAGGTTCAAGCCGGCCTGGCGCACTTGCTCGCCCGTGGCCGAGGTCATCGTGTTATCAAAATGGTCGCTCGCCCCAGTGACATCCACATTGGCTACGCGCACGAAATAGACTGAAGGGCGGCTTGTGCTGGTGAGATTCTTGAGCGCCATCGTGATCTGCACGGACCCCATGGTCGTGGCGGTTGCTTTGATCTGCTTCATGGTCTGGGTCAGCTGCCAGTTCCCGTCGCTGGTCGTGCGCACGAATTTCCGAGTAGTAACGTTCGGGGCCGTAACCGTGGTCGCTCCCCAGTTTCCGCTGTCGGTGTCGGCATAATCGAAATAGGCGACCGGTCCGCCGCTGCCGTTGAAATCACAGAATCCATAGCCTTCATGGATGTGCACACCGGCGATGTACTCCTCGCCCAAAGGACTCGCAAACTCGACGATGTTTCCGTTTGTTGACAAGCAGTATTGCGTGAATGTGGCCACAGGCCCGGAACTGTACGTGAAGGAACAGGCAGTTGCGGCGGGAGCATTGTTCGCCGACCCTTCCTGCTGACTCCAGAGCAGCGACGAAAATGACAGAATTGCGATCAGGACTGCGCTTTTGACAAACATAGAATGGAATCTCCTTTGACTTGACGTTCCGGGAGAGCCTGTTGCCTCCCTTACCCTCTATTAGCGGAAACGGCGGGCGTCAGACGTAATCGGCCCACGGAAGAGTATTCAGCTGGCCAGGGCTTGGAAGCGCCTCATGGCTGTAGGTGGGTGGCCCCAGGCTTTTGATCTCGCTTCGGTAACCTAGACAAGGGGTGCCCCACCCTTGGCTTTTTAAGGGTGGGAAATGATGACGCTAGCGCAACGGCTCGTTCGCCCCGCCCAAATACCGGCACCGACTCATTCCCAAAATGGGAATCCCCCGAAAATAAAGTTCGCGAAGTTGGCGGAGCACACTTTTGAACAAGTTCAAAATATCTTCTAACCCCTGTCGAATGAGCCGCTTCGCGGGAAATTTACAAATTGTTCCACGGGGAACAATTTTTCACCGCCCCCCGGAACCCAGTCAGTTCCCTCGTGGGACGCTCGCAAACACTACCGCCTGTCCGTCTTCGTAAACCAGCTTCCAGTCCGGGGTCAGGCGCAGCAGGCTTCCCAGAGCGCTGGTGGACGACACCAGCACCGACCGCGCTCCCGTCGCCTGCAACTGTGCGCTCCAATCCGGCTCGCCATTCACGATCTTCAGGTAACGTTTCATGTACTCCGAGCCGTACATGTCGTGCCGGTCATCCACCACCACGCGCAGCTGCGGCCACTCGCGGTAGATAACGTACCCACTCCAGGCATCGGTCGTGAACAAAGGCCCCGGCGGCGGATGTTGCGCCAGAAACTCAACCGCCCGGAGCGGAAAGCGGTCCGCATTGAAGTTCGCGTGGATGACCTGCTGTCCAAAGAACTGCCCGCCGTTGGCGCACGCCATCAACGTTGCCACCACGAAAACGATCGCCCAAACATGCCCACGGCTGCGCAACTCCATCGCACCCATGCGATAGGAGAAGCCGCTGTCGCGCGCCGTCACCAGCGGGGCTACGGTCAGCGTCAGAACGATGCAGGCGATAGGAATGTTGCGCACCGCATACAGACCTGCCCAGGCAAAGACGATCAGCGCGAGAATCTGCCCGGGGCGCAGCAGATGCCGCTTCGTCACCGCGACGCACGCCGCCAGGAACAACAGCACAGCAAAACATTTGGCTCCAAAGGAATGGAAATCCGGCGACTGCATTTCCTGGATATGGTGCATCAAGAACGAATCACCCAGGTATCGATAGATATGCACGTACAACTGGGCACCATAAGGATTGATCATGCTCGCCAGCAACGACACGCCAAGCACTCGACCGAGCCGCACGCAGCACCACCGCGCCTCCCGGCTCTGATCCCCGCCGAACATCACCGTCCAGAACTCTCCCAGCAAGCTCAGACCGAGCATCGCAAAGGCGACCAGGAATCCTCCGTGCACGTTCACCCATACCAGCACAATGACAGGAATCGCCCAAACCCAACTCGTGGCGCGTTTCTCTTCGAGCAGATGCCAGCACAACAGCGCGAAAAGCCAGGTGAACAAGTGCGGCCGCGCCAGGTAGTGGATGGTCGAGGCCAACACTGCGAGCACAACAAACAACAGCGCCGTCAACAGCGAAGCTCCCCGCTGTAGGGTCAGGCGGAACAGCAGCGCGAAGGTCAGAGCAATTACGAATGCACCGCTGGCCAGCACTCCGTTCAGGCCCCACCACGCGTGGATTTTCGCAACCGCAACATCGAATAGCCACTCCCAGGCAAACCATGGTCGACTGGTTACGTTCGAGAACAGGTCGGTGTGAGGGACGGCATGATTTTGCAGAATCCATTCGCCGGTGCGGATGTGCCATCCAATGCCGGGGTCGTTGAGGAGGCGCAGGCTGGGCGTGCCGTAGGCGAGCGCGAGCAGCAGGCTGATAAATAAGATGTCCACCAGCGACGGCAAAAGATACGACGCGAGGCGGCGGGCCGGGTTGGATGAGGGGGTCACGTTCTCCTCCCCGGAATAGTACTTGATTGGAAAGGAGAAATTTTGGGGAGTTCCTGAATGAACACGCTGCGGAGCGTTGCTCCACTAGGGCAGGCCGAGGGCGCCTGCCCCTACATGGACCTCGGATTCCCGCGAGTTTTCTTGCGTCCCGCGATACCGTTTGGAATCTAATATATGTGGCGACCAAATCAGATGCTCGCATGCCTCGTGTGGTGATCGTTGGAGGCGGGTTCGGCGGCCTCAAGGCTGCCCGGCAATTGCGCAACTCTCCCGTTCGCATCACTCTGATCGATCGGAAAAATCACCATACCTTCCAGCCTCTGTTGTATCAGGTGGCGACGGCGGGGCTCTCGCCCGGAGAAATTGCCGCGCCCATTCGCTGGATTCTTCGCTCGCAGAAGAACGTAGAAGTGCTCCTCGGCGAAGTGACTGGCTTCGATCTGCAACGCAAGACCATCCAAATGGGGGACGACGAGGTTCCGTACGACTACCTTATTGTGGCTGCAGGCGTTCGCCACGGATACTTCGGGCACGACAACTGGGAAGCACTGGCTCCCGGACTCAAGACGATTGAAGATGCGACCGAGATTCGCCGTCGTATTTTTCTGGCCTTCGAATTGGCCGAGCGTGAAGCGGCACGCGGACAAAATGGCCATGCACTTAATTTTGTCGTTGTGGGCGGCGGACCGACCGGCGTTGAGCTGGCGGGAACCTTGGCGGAGATCGCGCGCAACGTGCTGGCCAATGAGTTTCATACTATCGACCCGAAGCATACGCGCATTCTGTTGCTTGAGGGTGGCCCGCGAATTCTCCCCAGCTATCCGGAAAGTCTCTCGCAGAGTGCGGAACGGCAGTTGGTCAAGCTCGGGGTGGAAGTACGAACCTCAACCGCTGTGACGGGCATCGAGCCTGGAATCGTACGCACGGGAGACACCTGGATTCCCGCAGCCGTAACCCTTTGGGCGGCAGGAGTGACGGCTTCCCCGCTCGGCAAACTGCTCGGCGCCTCCACGGACCGTGCTGGCCGGGTGCGGGTGCAGACTGACCTTTCGCTTCCGGAACATCGTGAGGTGTTCGTCATTGGCGACTTGGCGGCGCTCACAGACGAGAAGGGGACACCGCTTCCGGGCGTGGCTCCCGTCGCCATGCAGCAAGGCGTTGCCGCCGGGAAAAACATCGCGCGGCTCATGCAAGACGAGGCCACATTGCCTTTCCGCTACCACGACAAAGGCAGCATGGCTACGATTGGACGCGCCGCCGCCATCGCGGATTTCGGCAAAGTGCGACTCTCGGGATTTCTGGCGTGGCTCGCGTGGCTCTTCATTCACATCTTGTTCCTGATCGGGTTCCGCAACCGCTTGATGGTGATGATCCAGTGGGCATGGTCGTACATCACCTACGAACGCGGTGCGCGGCTCATCACTGGGGAGGGTGGACTTCCTGGGTGGCGGCACGCTCCGCCGCCGGCACTGGTTGGGACCGACTCACAGGATGATTCTGAGACCCGTGAAGCGCCACTTCGATCGGGCACTTGAGGAGATGAAGACTGTTTAGAGCGAGTACCAAATCTTGCAAGTCTTGTTCATTGTCATCCTGAGCGCAGCGAAGGACCCCTACACCGTCCGTTCCACTCCACTATCCCAGCGAATTCCTCCCATGCAACCTTAATTCTTGCGAAAGCCTGCGAGCACCATGCCGCCGCCATCATCCTAGGGGTCCTTCGCTGCGCTCAGGATGACAGTGGTTGTGTGGGGAACGGAGCATAGTTTTCAGCGGCAACGCAGGCCTATTCAGATAGCCCCTAGGTTGCTCGCAGAGCGCACTGTACAAAACCTCTCGCTATAATCGTATGTGGTGCCGATGGCAATATAGCGCGGGCGCTGCAACTAGAGCCGGCCAACGCCTCTGCTCTCAACTTAAACGCACTCTTGCAGCCAAGCTCGCGGAGAAAGCGCAGCCACTGCCCAGGCCATGATGTTCCGCAACGAGATGTTCCAGAAGGTATTGAGAGACCTATGCTGCTCCGCTTTCTCGCGTATTGCTGTTTTGCTGGCTGCGTGTCTCTTCGTGGCACCGGCGCAAGCTGAAGTTTTGAAAATCGTCATCAATGACACGATCCATCCGATGACGCTTGAGTATGTGGAGCGCGCGCTGGCACAAGCCCAACAAGAGAACGCCAAGGCCGTCCTGATTGAGATCAGCACTCCTGGCGGCCTACTCGATCCCATGCGCGAGATCATGGAAAAGATACTCGCTTCGCCCGTGCCTGTGATTATTTACGTGACGCCGAGCGGGAGCCGGGCGGCCTCCGCTGGTTTCTTCATTCTGCAAGCTGCTGATGTCGCCGCCATGGCTCCGGGAACGAACACCGGAGCGGCCCATCCGGTCGTGCCCGGCATAAAACTCGAAGACGTCATGAAGCAAAAGCTAGAGAACGATGCGGCCGCTCTGATGCGTTCCGTCGTCTCCAAGCGGGGCCGTAATGTGGATGTCGCGGAAAGCACGGTGCGCGAATCGAAGTCATTCACCGAGCAAGAAGCGCTCTCGAAGAATCTCATCGATTATGTTGCTTCCAGCGAGCAAGACCTCTTCCAACAGCTACGCGGCAAGCCGATCAAGCGCTTCGATGGGCAAACTCTTACGCTGGATCTTACGGGCGAACCCATCCGGCCATTTGAGATGACCCTGAAGCAGCGGATCTTCGCCATCCTGATGGATCCCAATCTTGCGTTCGGGCTGGTGGCGTTGGGCATGTTCTGTATTTACGTTGAGCTGAACAATCCTGGCACTGTCCTGCCGGGAACAGTGGGGGTGATTGCCATTGTGCTGGCGGGATTCGCATTGAACTTGCTCCCGGTGCGCTATGCCGCTCTGGGGTTGATCGCAACAGCATTCGTTCTTTTTGCCCTGGAAGCCAAAATTGCTTCGCATGGAGTGTTGGGAATTGGAGGGGTGGTCGCGCTCACGCTGGGTGGTTTGTTTCTAGTTGACGGTCCGATTCCGGAAATGCGAGTGCATCTTTCCACGGCACTGGCTGTGAGTATTCCGCTCGGCGCTATTACGGTTTTCCTCATGACTATCGCGCTGAAAGCCCGCGCGGGGAAGCGTGCTAGCGGCGTGGAAGGAATGGTGGGCGAGACGGGCACGGCGCAAACTCCGCTGGCTCCTAACGGCAAGGTTTTTGTGCATGGGGAGATTTGGGATGCGGTGGCCTCTTCGCCTGTGGCGCAAGGGGCTGAGATTACGGTGAAACAGGTGAGCGGGCTGCGCTTGCAGGTCGATCCGGCGAAACCTGAATGAGCCAAGTATCGCTCTGCGGAGGGCCGGTGGCGGTCATCGCCACGTAACCCTATCTCACATGACTATTCCTACGCGGTCTTCTATCGCTGAACCATGCTGAATACGGCTTGGTATGAGCAAAAATCTAAAGATAGACACTCGCATTGGGATAAAATTCGGCTGGAAGTAGTTTGCGCTTGGGAGGGGTACCATGGGATACGGAATCATCACCATCATTGTCGCCCTTTATTTCCTCAGTTCTATCAAGATTCTTGCGGAATATGAAAGAGCAGTGATTTTCCGTCTGGGCCACTTGCTGCCAGAGCCAAAAGGTCCGGGGCTGATTTTTGTTTTCGCTCCACTGGATCGCATGGTGCGGGTGTCGCTCCGGCAGGAGGCGTTGGAAGTTCCGCCACAGGACATCATCACGCGCGACAACGTCACGCTGAAAGTCAATGCCGTGATTTTTCTACGCGCCATTGAGCCACGCAAGGCGATCAACGAAGTTTCCAACTATATTTATCAGACTTCGCAATTTGCCCAGACCACGCTCCGGTCCGTTCTTGGTGAAGTGGAACTCGATGAGCTTCTGGCCCACCGCGAGAAAATCAATCTCCGCCTGCAAACGATTCTTGACCAGCATACGGCTCCGTGGGGCGTGAAAGTGGCGAATGTCGAAGTCAAACAAGTGGATATGCCGGAAACTATGCTGCGCGCGATGGCCAAGCAAGCGGAGGCGGAACGTGAGCGGCGGTCGAAGATCATCCACGCGGAAGGTGAGTTTTCAGCGGCGCAACGCCTGGTGGATGCTGCCTCCTTGTTGGCCACTGAGCCCGTCAGCGTGCAATTGCGGTACTTGCAAACCTTGACGGAAATTGGCGTGGAGAAAAACACAACCGTGATCTTCCCGGTGCCAATGGATTTGTTCTCCGGCATGCATAAGCTGCTGGCGCAAACGGCTGCGAAGGATGCTCCGGCAAAGCCTTCCGGCGATTGATTTTGGGAGTTAATACTGGGCCGCATTTTGAAATCAGCGGAGACTGATCAACGTTATGGCTAACGATTCTGAAATTACGGTCACCACCGGTAAGATGGTGGGCCTCTTTGTGGTTTTAGTGGTTGTGTGCGCTTTGTTCTTCGGTTTTGGTTACGGGATGGGCAAGGGCGCGTCCGCCAGCGCTGGCAATACAAACGGTAACTCGATTCCGGCGATCGTGGTTATGGGGCAACGAGCTCTCGCCAAGAGTCCGGCGGCAGCCACCCTCGACACGCCAAAACCCGACGCGCTCAAGCCAGATGCCCCAACGCCAGCCGCTCCGGTTGTTGCCGCGGAAGCGGCGGAAGCGGCGGAAACGCACGCGGCGGGCAGCGGCGTCTACTTTGTCCAAATCGCCGCGGTGAGAAAACAAGAAGACGCGGAGGCGCTGGTGGCGTCATTACGCAAGAAGGACTATGCCGTGTTCTCCACCAACAATATGCCAGCCGACAAACTGTTCCACGTACAGATTGGCCCCTTCAGCAATCCAAAGGACGCGGAGAATCTGCGCGTTAAGCTTGTGGGGGCGGGATACAATTCCATTGTGAAGAAGCAGGGTTAGTCCTGGTCTGAAGAAGCGTCGGGCTCTCGCCCGAAGCAATTTCTAGACGGAAGCGGCGGCGTGCGCCTTGCGCAACAGGCTCCGTGTGTGGACGATCAAATCTGCAATCTCGAACGGCTTCAGGAGTGAAGAAATATTGTTCTTTTCCAGGAACGAACGTGTTTCCTCGTCCGCCACATGAGCGAACGTGAATAAGATTTTATGTTCGAGCTCGGGGCGCGTCTGCGCCAGCCATGCATGCATCTCAGCTACGGTCATCCCGCCGGGCATACGCCCGCTCATGATGACGCCATCGAAAGATTCTTTCTGCAAGCGGATTTGCGCTTCTTCCGTGTTGCTCACGCCAACAACCTCCGCACCCGCTCCGGTGAGTACGGCGGAGGCGAACTCTAAAATTGCTTCCTCGTCTTCCACAAACAGCAGCCTTCCTTGAATTGCGCCATCGTGCCGGGCAGGGGTGGCGCTTCCGGCTTCCACGGACGCCACACGTCCTACCGCCGGCAAGCGCAATTGCAGGACAGCGCCGCCGTCGGGACTGTTGCTGGCGGTGATTTCGCCTCCGTGCTCCTTCACAATGCCGTAGCAGATGCTGAGGCCAAGACCCGTGCCCTTGCCCACGGCTTTCGTGGTGTAAAACGGATCGAAGATCTTTTTGGCGTCCTGAATGCCCGGGCCGCTATCGTGGAACTCAGCCCAAACCTGGCCATCGCTGGCAAAAGCGCGGACCTTCAGAACACCCTTGTTTTCGGTTTCCAGCATCGCATCGAGTGCGTTGTTAATGACATTGAGGAAAACCTGTTCAACCTGATGAGGATCGGCGATGACCGCAGGCAGAGTCTCATCAATCTCACGCTCGACGCGAATATTGTTCACCTTGAAATCGTAGTCGCGCAACGCGAGAGCCTCGTCGAGCACGCGACGGATATCGACTTCCGATTTTTGTGGTTTACGTTGGCGGGCGAACGACAGCAGATTCTGCACCACGCGATGCGTGCGCTGCGCCTGCTTGAAGAGCTTGCTGACAAAATCCTGCGCCCGCTGGTTGAGGCCTTCGCCCTCGAGTAATTGCGCGTAACCCAGAATGGCGGTCAGGGGGTTGTTGAGTTCGTGCGCGACGCCGGAAATAAGCTGGCCCACAGCGGACATCTTCTCGCTTTGCAGGAGTTGTTCCTGGGCCAGACGGAGATCCTCGTAGGCGCGGCAGCTCTCTTCGTAGAGACGGACTTTCTCGAGCGTGGCGGCAAGCTGGCGGCTGATGGCGACCAGCAGACTTTCGTCGCTGGTGGTAAATTCGCGCGCCTCACGGCTGCCCACGCCAATCACACCCGCTGGCCCATCCTTACCCCACAAAATCACCCACACCCAGGAGCGCAGCCCATCCGCTTTAACAAAATCAGCAACGACAGGCGGGACATGCGGTAGATATTCCGGCGTGATCACCTCGGTGCGCGAGCGTGTGATCAGTTCGCCAAAGCCGTCCGGCAAACGCAATTCGGAGAAGCGCGCCCGACCCTCGCTGCGATGTCCCCAGCCGGCGCGGCGGCGCAGCACTTGTCCGACCTTGTCGGCGAGATAGATCGACCCGGTCTCGGAGGAAAATAGGCTTACCACCTGGCGCAGGGTCAAGTTCAGAATTTCGTCGAGATCGAACGATTGCGTGGAAATGGTGGCGATGGCGTTGAGAGCATTCAACTCGCGATTGCGGCGGCGAATTTCTTCGTCCGCCCGGCGCTTCTCGGAAATATCGAGTAGAAATCCCTGGTAGCGTTCGACGCGTCCTTCGCTGTCGCGCGTCGCAAAGCTGCTTTCGACGGCGTTCAGGACCGTGCCGTCCCTGCGCCGCAGTGCTACCTCGAAATTGCGTACGCGGCTGTTTGCTTCCAACTCGCGGCGCACGGACTCGCGCTGCTCCGCCGAGGTATAGACACCGTTGTCCATGTCGAGCGCCATGAGCTCGTCGCGACTGGCGTAACCCAGCATCCGGACAAAAGCATCGTTGCAGTCCAACAACTTACCCTGCGGATCGGCAACGAATACGCCCTCTTGGGCCTGTTCGAACAGCATGCGGTATTTTTCTTCGGCCGCGCGACGCGCCGAGGTGTCGCGGATCACGTGAATGGTTCCACGGCGCTCCTGGCCGTGCTCGCGGTAGGAGGATGTCGAAACCAGCGAGACTCCACCGAGACAAGGATCGGCATGCTCCGCCAGCCCCGCTTCTTCCTGCAAACAATAGGGGCAGTCCTTCCACTCGGAATGCTTAGGCAAAACCTCTTCGCAGGTGCGCCCCACCATTTCGGCGGGCCGCAACTTCAGGCGGCGCATCAAAGCGCGATTGACTTTCAGAATTTTGTGGTTCGCGTCGTGCAGCAGGATCATGTCTTCGATGGAGTCGAAGGTATTAATCCATTGTCTCTGGGAGCGGACGATCTGTTCGCGCAAGCGCAGGTTTTCGGCTGCAATGCCGAGCTGATTAGCGCTGCTGGAAAGGAACTCCAGCTCCTCCCGGCTATACGAGCGCGGACGAGAGCTCCCCAAAGAGAGTGTACCCAATATGGTTTTCTTTCCTCGTATCGGGACCAGAAGGATGTGGTGGAAACCCTCCACTTGCACGGACGCGCGCAGGCTCGGATGCAGAGCATTCACTCTTTGGACGACTGGCCACCCGGTGTGAAGAATCTTCTCCGTGGCCTCGTCCAGCGTGATGATCTGGCTGCTCTGCACAAATTGGTCCGAAACGCCGACGTGCTGCACCATGCGCAAACTGCCGTCTTCGAGCAGCCGGAACCATCCTGCCTTGGCACTCATCAGCCGGACCAGTTCCTCGAGCGTGGATTGCAGCATGGCCCCCGGTTGCTGAGCCCGGGCAATGGAGGTCGTCAGCGCGGTAACCACTGCGAGCCGAAGCGTGCGGTCACGATACTGGTCGAGCACCACCATCAACATGCTCAAACCAAAAAGGAGATCGATGAAAAGATCCGCTCCGGGCGCGGGGTGGTTCGCGAGTGGTCCCCAATCCAAGTGCAGGGCCATGAGCGTGATCGCCAGGACCACGGGCCCACCACGCCATTTTCCGCGGATCGAAGCCAGCAGATACAGAGCTGCGCCAAATGTGATCACGCGGTAGAGAATTTCCAGCGCCGCACGAATGATCACTTGACCGGGCCAAAACACAGCCTGTACCGCCGCCGCGCTCACCGCCAGGGACCCAACAAACAACACGACGAGTAAGGCCCGCCGCGCGTTTACTGAAAGCAAAACAGCAGCCGCAAAAATGGAAACAGCCAGGATGAACCCAGTTTCTCCAATCGCTTCGGCGTATCTAGGTCCCAGGCCGGGAATCGTCCCGGAACTCGCGGAGCGCGCCCCCAGGTACACGATCCATCCCACAATCCAAACCAGGAGGTACCGCTCCCGGAACGTGCGGAACACCAACAAGCTGGCCGCAAGCATAATGAGAGCAGCAAACGCCGAAGGCGTCAGCTGAGGCACCATGAGTTCCAGGCCTGTAAGCCAGGCACGCATTTGCGTGTAGGGCATGGGTTCTTGTTCTGTTCCGGTATTCCAAGGGGAGGGCTAGAATGGGTATACCATGAAACGTCGCGTTCTTAGCCGTTACCGCCCTGAAGTGTAGGTTACCTTCGGGTAGGTTCCGGTGTGGCCCTCTAGGGTAGAATGAGGACGTCTTTCCCTATGCCAGCCGAACGTATCTTAGTGGTGGACGACGAAGACGCCATTCGCGAAATCGTCTCCGCCATGCTGCAATCGAGCGGCTACCAGTGCCAGCAGGCAGCCTCCGGTTTGCAGGCGCTCGCTCTGTTAAACTCCGGCGAGGGCTTCGAGCTGGTGCTCTCCGATTTGATGATGGCCGACATGGACGGCATCGGTCTTCTGGAACGAACCAAGGAAAAGTATCCCGAAATGCCAGTCGTCATGGTGACGGCGGTCCACGATATTTCTGTAGCCCTGGCGGCCATTCGCAACGGCGCTTACGACTACTTGCTCAAGCCATTTGAACGCGAGCAGTTGCTGGCCACGGTGCGGCGCGCCCTGGAAAACCGCCGCTTGAAGCTAGAGAACCGGACCTACCAGACCAATCTCGAATCCCTAATCGACGCCCGCACCAAGCAGTTGCGCGCTGCCATCACGGGACTTGAGCGCTCTTATGACATCACCCTCGAAGCTCTGGGCGACGCGCTGGATTTGAAGGATGCCGAAACCGAAGGACATTCCAAGCGTGTAACGGCCTTCACAATCGCCATGGCGCGTGCCAAGGGCCTTTCCAACGATGAGATTCGCGTGATCGCCCGCGGAGCCTTCCTGCACGATATCGGCAAGATGGCGATTCCGGATGCCATTCTCCGCAAACCAGGTGCACTCACGCCGGAAGAAGTCAGCATCATGCGCGAACATTGTTACCACGGCTACCAGATGCTCCGAAAGATCCCTTTCCTGGCGGAAGCCTCGGACATCGTCTATTCGCATCAGGAAAAGTGGGATGGCACGGGCTATCCCCGTGGTTTGCGCGGGACAGCTATTCCCTTGGGATCACGTATTTTCTCGGTGGCGGATACGCTGGATGCCATCACCTCCGACCGCCCCTACCGCCCAGCTCAATCTTTGCACGCCGCCAAAGAAGAAATCAGGCGCTTTTCCGGCCGCCAGTTCGATCCCGAGGTCGTGGAAGTCTTCCTTGCCATGCCCGATCACATCTGGGACGACCTGCGTAAGGAAATCGACAATCAACTCGATAAATTCGGATACAGCACGACGGCCAGCCTCGGCGGATAATCCTTCTTCGCAATCCCGAACAAACCCAGGCAGCGTTTTTCCCTTTCCATCCATCCAACGAAGGTATGGCAAACTTTCGCGCCGCATGGTTTTGCTTGGTTACGCTGATGCTTGGCTTCGCGCTGCTTCCGGCTCAAACCCTACCGGGCGCCCCGATGTCTGTCCCCCCATCGTTCCGGCCCTATGAAATTCCCGAAGGAACGACGCTTTTGATCCGCCTGGGACAGCGACTCGAAACCCAAACTGCGCGGCCGGGACAGCGCTTCAAGGCAGCTTTGGCGCAGGATCTGATTGCTCCGAATGGAGTTGTAATTCCGCGCGGGAGCCACGTCCGTGGCCACATCAGCCGCGCGTCACAGGGCATGCATCCGCGTCTGCTGCTGAGCTTCAACGAAATTGACACGCAACATGGGTGGGCGCCCCTCATCGCATCCGTCACTAGCGTCCCCGGCGAACACGGCGTGAAAGAAAACGAGGACGGAGCCATCGAGGCAGCCTCACAATCCAAGCCACTCAGCGACGAACCACCTTCGCCTTGGTCTCGCGTCACCGGGGTAGCAAGATTTTTCTCGGATCACAGCGTCCGGTTGGAGAAGGGCACAATCGTCGAGATTCGTCTCGACCGCCCGCTGCAGATTTCCAGGCGCTGAATTTTCGCTGTCCGGCCCGTTGTTCCAAGCCGGATATTCGACGAAAGGCAGGGCACGAGAACTCCTGGGCTTGTGCCTTGCTCTTTTGGGTATTTCCGTTCCCACCCGGACTCAACCAACGCTTTCCCTAAGAGTAACGCCTTTCAGCTATCTTGTTGAGAGTTGCAAAATGGCGGGCCCTTCAATCCGATTGTCATTCCGAGGTGCACCATAGGCACTTACTGCGGAATCGTTCGACGGAAACCACTGTGCAGCGGTCGAGTGTTCGACATTTCCGAAATGCGATCCGCATCGAGATCGATGGGACGCTGAATGATCATCTGTATCGAGGTCCCCGATTCCAGCCGCAGATCGTTCCCACGCGAGAACAGCGCGATCGCCGTGCCCACCACGGCGCCTCCGGCCCCGCCAATGGCGGCGCCTTTGCCTCCGTTCGCTGCCGCGCCGATCAGCCCGCCAGTAGCCGCCGCACCCGCTATGGTGCCCACATCGTGAGCCTTTTGCCCATCTTGCCGGATCGTGCCCTCGCCATCTTTCATGGTTGAATGGTCCATTCCCGGCACGTTGTCCACCGCTCCCGGCAGCATCACCGTGTATCCATTCGGATAAATCAGTGTAGTGAAGTGGAAGAGAAGTTCCGCCCGTCCCTTTATCCGGCCCGGCCGTTTGATGGCGCTGATCCGCCCCTGCACATAGGTCCCCGCGGGAATCAGCATCTGGCCATCCTGAGCGTACGGAAACGATGTGACCGCATAAACCGGATCGCCGACCTTGGCGCTCTTGGTGGTAATGGCGTGCTGGAGCGTCACCAGAACTTGTGCCCCTGCCGGGACTGAGATCTTGGCTTCCGTATTCTTAGGATGCTCGACGAGCTTCGGGTGGTCATCCTGCTGTGCCACACCCGTTGCTGCCATTGCGGAACCGAGGCCGGCGGCCAGTAAACTCTTGGTCCATGCGTACATAAATCCTCCAGAAAAACCCAGCAATCGCTTTGCACGATTGGATGCAGCCTGCTAATTCCAGGTTGACCAGACAGTTTACTTATACAGCAGATACTTCTCTCGCATCTGCTGAAACGCCTCGTTCCCTTCCCGCCAGTCGGCGGCAATGCGGCGGGGGTCGGTGCCGGCGGCCAGCGCTTCGAAGGCGGCTGCGCTCACCAACAGACCCTTCATTCGTTCCAGCACAAAATCCTTCGGATAGAGCTTCTCCAACGCCGCCGCCAGCTCAATCCCTAGCTCCGGCGCGTCCAGAGCATTCCGGTCGAGCAACACCAGGTTGACCCCGTGGCAAGCCTTTCCCGCGTAATTGCTGGCGAAGGGCGTAAAGGTCACCGGTACGAACCGCACCCCGGCGATGCCTCGCTCGTTAAGATACTGTGCCAACTCCCGCGCGTTCACCCAAGGCGCGCCGACGACCTCGAACGGCGTATCCGTACCTCGCCCCACGGAAACGTTCGTCCCTTCCACCAGTGCCACGCCGGGATAAAGCGCCGCCTCGGTCAGGTTGCGCAGGTTTGGCGAAGGATCGACCCAGGCCAGGCCCGTTTCGTCATACCAATCGCCGCGCATCCATCCCTGCATGGGAGACACGGAAAGCTGGGCATGGATGCCGCGCTCCGCGTTGAAAAGTTGCGCCAGTTCGCCCATCGTCATCCCGTGCCGTACTGGCAGGGGAAAGTAGTTGGTGAAGCTCTCGTTGCCAGCATCGGCGACGGGACCCTGCACAACGGAGCCTGTAATTGGATTGGGACGGTCTAACAACAGCACGGGAATCTCTGCCTTGGCCGCCGCTTCCAGGAAATAGCCCAATGTGGTCTCGTAGGTATAAAAGCGCACGCCGACGTTTTGCAGATCGATCACCAGAACATCCAGGTTGTGGAGCACTTCGAGCGATGGCCGCCGCGCCACATCCGTTCCGCCGTATACGCTGAAGACAGGCGTCCCCGTGGTCGCATCTTTTGTGTCGCCGATGTTGGTTGTATCTTGTGTGCCCGCGACGCCATGTTCGGGGCTGAAAATTGCGTCGAGTGACACTCTCGGCGTATTAGCCAGAACATCGATAGTGCGGCGTCCCTGGCTATCGATGCCCGTTTGGTTAGTCAGGAGGCCCACACGCTTTTTAGGCGCATCCCCAAGAAGCAGAGAGAAATTGCTCTCCTCCAGTGTGTCGATTCCTGTTTTCACAGTGCCGTTGCGCTCGTTCACGCGGCGCGCCGCTGTCATGCTCTCGTTGTAGCCGGTAATCTTGGCCAAGCGCAGCCGTTCCTGTTCGCTCAAAGTCAGATGCAACGCTGCCGCCACGGCCGAGCCCACTTTCGTTCGCAACGCAATCGCACTGCCGCCCTTGATGTGCACGGCATTGGTCAGAAGGATGATGTAGGTGTCTGTCGTTGGGTCGATCCACAACGATGTCCCTGTAAACCCGGTATGCCCGAATGAACCCACAGGCAACAGCTCACCACGATTGCTGGAAAAAGGAGAATCGAGGTCCCAGCCAAACCCGCGGACGGCGGTGGCATTCGGAGGCTGTTGTGGAGTCGTCATCTTCTCGACGGTGATCGGCGCGAGCACCCGCCCTCCGCCCTTCAGCAGCGCCTGCGCGAACTTCGCCAGATCATCGGCGGTTGAAAATACTCCGGCATGTCCCGCCACACCCCACATGCGGCGTGCCGTCGGATCATGCACTACGCCGCGCAGCATCACGTGGTCATCGTCAAACTCCGTGGGAGCGGTCCTGGATTTCCATGCTGGAGGCGGACGATAGCGCGTGTGCGTCATCCCCAAAGGCTGGAAGACAGTCTTCGCGGCATAGGCGTCGAGCGACTCGCCGGAAACGCGTTCCACCAGCGCGCCCAGAGTAATAAAGTTGATATCGCTATAGAGGAATCGCGATCCCGTAGGAAAGACTGGCTTCTCGGCGAAGGCCATGCGGTAGGCGGTGTCTTTGCCCTCCCACTTGGCTTGCTGCTTACCTTCGGAATCTTTGTCCGTCAGATCGAGGTCTTCACGGAGGCCGGAGTAGTGCACCAGCAACTGGCGCACCGTGATGTCGTCCTTGCCGTTCTGCGCAAACTCGGGCAGATAGCGCGCCACCGGATCGTTGAGCTTGATCTTGCCCTGCTCGAACAGGCGCATCACACAGGTGGTGGTAGCAATCACCTTGGTCAGCGAAGCCAGATCGAAGATTGTGTCGGCAGTCATAGCTTCGCGGCGAGGTTCCAGCGCGCGCGATCCGTACGCCTTGCGATAAACCACCTTGCCGCCATGTCCCACCAGCAGCACCGCTCCCGGGATCTTCCCGTCGTGGATGGCGTCTTGAATGATGGGATCGACAACGGAGAGTGCCCCGGAAGATACCCCCACTCTAGACTTTGATTGGGGAGAGGATTTGGACGGAGGCTTGGTGGCTTCGCTCCCCGCGCTGGACATGCAGCCGAGAAGCAGCCCCGCCAGCACCAACACCATAATTCTTTTTCGTTGGTTCACGCTAAGAAAGCATAGCAAGAGACAGGTCGTGGACCGTGGACCGAGTTGGTTCTGGAGCCGCCCTCGACTTGATATCGGAAGCTAAGCCTCGGTCATTCACCTGCCGGGTCACGCAAGCACCGAATCGGCGGGCGTCCATTTATCCAGGCGCTTGGCCCGTGGTTGCTGTAGATGTCTGGAGAAGATTCCAGCATTCCCGGGCAATCATCCAGTCCTCCTCGGCGTGAATCACCAGAACGCGGACGGTCGCATTGGAAGCGGAAATATCCTCGTCCGTCGACGACGAGACATTTTTCTCCGGATCGAGCTTTACGCCGAGGAACGCAAGATTGTCACATACCGCGGCGCGCACTGTGGGGGAGTTTTCACCGACTCCTGCGGTGAATACGAGAGCATCTATTCCGCCGAGCACGGCAACCATGGAACCGATTCCCGATCGCAGGCGATGGATATAAATCTCCAAAGCGAGTTTTGCCTGTTCATGGCCGCGCTTGCTGGCAGCAAGAATTTCCCGCATGTCGCTGGAAATTCCAGATATTCCGAGCAGTCCCGACTTCTGGTTCAAGATCTCGTCCAGTTCCTGACCGGAAAGCTGCTTCTCTCGCACTAAATAGGTAAGAATGCCCGGATCGACGGAGCCCGAGCGGGTCCCCATCATCAGACCCTCTAGCGGGGTAAAGCCCATTGTTGTATCCACGCTTTGACCGTCGCGAATTGCTGCCAAAGAGCAACCATTTCCAAGATGACAAGTTACAAATTTCAGAGAATCCAGATTCTTGCCGAGCAACTGCGCGGCACGCTGGGCGCAATATTGATGATTGATCCCATGAAATCCATAGCGGCGAATCCCTTGCACGAACCACTCGTAAGGGCCGGGGTACGTTGCCGCCGCTAAAGGCATCGTGCGATGGAAGCCGGTGTCGAAGACGGCGACCTGCGGCACTTGGCCCAACAATTTCGAAACGATCTCCATCCCTTCCAGTTCCGCCTGATTGTGGAGCGGCGCAAAAGCAGAAACGTTTTCGATCGCCGACTTGATCTCAGCGGTAACGAAGGCAGGCTCGAAACAGTGTGGACCACCGTGGACTACCCGGTGACCCGTAACATGAATTGCAGAAGGGCCGGAAATTACTTGTGTCTCACCGCTCCACATTGTCTGGAGCAAGCGTTTGATGGCTTCACGACGAGGACCCGTAGAGATACTTTCTTCGCGGGAAACTCCGCGCGAGGTCTTGATCGAGCATGCAGCGGTATCGCCAGCCCACTCGATCTTTCCCTCCCAAATGGGGCTGGGTGGGTCGTTGGGAACAGTCTCTCCAATTTCGTAGAGGCAGCTCTTCTGGCTGCTGGAGCCGGAGTTGAGAACCAGCACCTTCATCAATAAGGCCAGGTCCAGTCGCGGATTTCCGGCATGTCATCCCCATGCTCGCAAATGTATTGTCTGTGTTCGACGAGCTTGTTGCGCAGGAACTGTTTGAAGTGACCTCCGATGCTCTGCAGCCTGGGAACACGGTCCACAACATCTCCCGCCAAGTGAAAACGGTCGAGATCGTTGAGAACCGTCATATCAAACGGCGTTGTCGTCGTGCCCTCTTCTTTATAGCCACGCACATGGAGATTGTCATGGTTGTGCCGGCGATAGGTGAGACGATGAATCAGCCAAGGATAGCCGTGATAGGCAAAGATAACCGGCTTATCCACTGTGAATAGGGAATCGAAATCGGCATCGGAGAGACCGTGCGGATGCTCGCCTGGCGGTTGAATGGCCATGAGATCGACAACGTTCACCACGCGGATCTTGATGTCGGGGAAATGTTGTCGCAGAAGATCGACCGCCGCCAAGGTTTCTAGCGTGGGTATGTCCCCGGCGCAGGCCATCACGACATCGGGTTCGGCGCCATTATCTGTACTGGCCCATTCCCAAATGCCAATACCTGTTGTGCAGTGTTCGATGGCCGACTCCATATTGAGCCATTGCAAAGCCGGCTGCTTGCCAGCAACGATCACATTCACATAGTGGCGGCTTCGCAGACAATGATCGGCGACCGAAAGCAGGGAATTGGCGTCGGGTGGAAGGTAAACACGAACGATGTCCGACTTCTTGTTCACAACATGATCGATAAATCCTGGATCTTGATGCGTGAATCCGTTGTGATCCTGACGCCATACGTGAGAAGTCAGCAAGTAGTTGAGCGATGCAATCGGGCGCCGCCACTCGATATGGCGCGTGACCTTCAGCCACTTGGCATGCTGATTGAACATGGAATCAATAATGTGGATAAACGCCTCGTAGCAGGAGAAAAAACCATGCCGCCCCGTGAGCAAGTATCCTTCCAGCCAGCCTTGACACATGTGTTCACTGAGCATCTCCAGCACTCGACCGTGCTGCGAAAGATGTTCGTCCACAGGAAGGACTGGTTCCATCCATTGCTTGTCAGTCGCCGCAAAAAGAGCCTCTAGCCGGTTGGAGGCCGTTTCATCAGGACCGAAAACGCGGAAGTTCTTTGTGTCCGCGTTGAGCTTCATCACATCGCGCAACAATCCACCGAGTACGCGCGTCGCTTCTGCGTTTTCCGTACCGGGTTTGGAAACGCTGACTGCATACTTTCGAAAGTCCGGCATAACCAGGTCGCGCAACAACAGTCCGCCATTGGCGTGCGGGTTGGCTCCCATCCTGCGATCGCCCTTGGGTGGCAATTCCGCGAGTTCGGGAATCAACTTGCCATTCTCGTCAAACAATTCCTCGGGTCGATAACTTCGTAGCCAGTCTTCGAGGATCTTCACATGTTCCGGTTTGGACTGCAGGTCCGCGACCGGCACTTGATGGGCGCGCCATGTGCCCTCAATTTGCTTGCCGTCTACAGTTTTCGGCCCCGTCCAGCCTTTCGGACTGCGCAAGATCAACATCGGCCAAATGGGCCGCTCTGCGCCGTTTTTGCTGGCAGCGTTCTGACTGCGAGCGTTGTTTTGAATGGACTGAATTTCCTTCACGATCATGTCCAAAGTTCCGGCCATGAGCTGATGCATCTTCTCGGGTTCGTGCCCCTCGACGAAGTAGGGCTTCCAACCGTAGCCGGTGAAAAGTTGGGTGAGTTCCTCATCCTTCATCCGGCCCAGCACGGTTGGATTCGCGATTTTGTAGCCGTTGAGATGGAGAATGGGTAGCACGGCACCGTCCCGCGCCGGATTCAGAAATTTATTGCAATGCCAGCTGGTGGCCAGTGGTCCGGTTTCCGCTTCGCCGTCTCCCACCACGCAACAGGCAAGCAGGTCTGGATTGTCGAACACAGCGCCGCCTGCGTGCATGATCGAGTAGCCCAATTCTCCACCTTCGTGAATGGAGCCCGGAGTTTCGGGCGCAGCGTGGCTCGGAATTCCTCCAGGGAAGGAAAATTGTTTGAATAGTTTCCGCAAACCCTCTTCGTTTTGAGGGATGTTCGGATAAACCTCGCTGTAAGTACCTTCCAAGTACGTATTCGCGACCATCCCGGGTCCACCATGGCCGGGTCCAGCAATGTAGATAGCATTCAAGTCGTATTCTCTGATCAGGCGATTGCAATGGACGTAGATGAAGTTCAGGCCAGGCGTAGTTCCAAAATGTCCCAGGAGCCGCGGCTTGATGTGCTCGATTTTCAGCGGTTCGCGCAAAAGCGGATTCGCATAGAGATAGATCTGGCCGACGGAAAGATAATTGGCCGCGCGCCAGTAGGCATCAATCTTGCGCAACTCTTCTGGGCTGAGGGGTTGAAGGGAAACACCGTACTGTGAGGAGAGTCCTGTCGCTAAAGATGTCATGGAACCTACCCCCAAATCTTATTGCTGTTCATTATAGGACGCTCCATGTGGGGGCTGCGTTGAAACAGGTTAATAGAGTATGAATCGTAATTTGGCAGGAAATATGAGCGCACCTGGCAGGCTGCGGAAAAAGCGTTCTTTCCCAAAAGATTTAGATCAGATGGCTTGATCTTCAAGCCCGAATCGAGAGCATCCGGGCCTATGCATTCTTCTCTGTGTCGGAGTGCTCGGCGAGGAATTGTTCCATTTTGTTTATGTCTTCCGCGCTCATGTCCGCAAACTCGATCCCATTGCCCACTTGCGGATAGCAGGTTGCGACAACACCTGTGGCACTCACCTGTTCGTTATTCAGCCAAAGCGTCATCGTCAGTTTCGTCCCAACTGGAAATGTAAACATGGTCTCAACATAGCAGCCGCCATGGCTTATTTCTTCAGTAGCTGTGCGAAAAGGAGCTGAGACTCCCTGGGCATGCATCTCGATCTGAACTCGGGTTTTGGAGCGAGGATACCGCCTTCGTTCCGGATAGTAAGGGACATCTGAATTGTGGCTCTCATCAGACATCGTATTAGGCTCCGTTTCCCGTATTGTGCCATATATGTGGGGGGATCTCAGCCTTTCTTTGCATCGTTTTTGTCCCAAAACGGAACCGGATCAATGATTCCTATTTCTGAGACAGCGGAGGGTGCCGGCTTCACCGTGAGGGCGTTCCCGCCGGTGAAGAAAAATTGGATCACCGCCGATCCCTCGCTACGCTCTGGATGACCATTCGTGCAGTTTTCTGGTCTCCCGACCGTTTATTGCCCCTTCGGCAGTTGCAACAATAAGCCCGCACCCTGCCCAGCTTCCACACTCGGCAATTGGCCATTCCACTTATCGATGTAGGCTCTCTGGTTTTCCAGGCGCCGCAACTCCAGCAATTGCGGACTGATGGAGCTTTGGCGGATTCGGTTGGCGTCGGCCTCGCCTTGGGCGCGCGTGACTAGGGACTTGGCATCGCCTTCGGCTTCGGCGATTTTCTTGGCAGCTTCGGCCTGTGTGGTGGCCAGCTCATTCTTGGCTCGTTCCGATTCTTGAATAGCTTGCGCCTTGGCGGTGATGGCGGTAGCTATTACGGCGGGAACGCGCGGGGCTCCGATGAATCCGAACTGCTGAACACCGACTCCGACGTTCGTCACTTTGTCCTGAATCTGCTGCTCGACCTGACGCAAAAACTGCGCCTTCTTTTCCCCGTAGATGTCCTCCACGGTATAGGTGGACGCCACTTCGTTGAGCGAGTTTCGCACGATATCGCGCAGGATTCCATGCGTGAACAACTCCAGGTTGTTAACGCGATACTT
Organism: uncultured Acidobacteriaceae bacterium; assembly: GCA_964619065.1. GTDB lineage: Bacteria > Acidobacteriota > Terriglobia > Terriglobales > Acidobacteriaceae > JANXUC01. The sequence goes on from CAZUCC010000020.1 coordinate 60,528, forward strand.
CACGTAGAAGTCGGGAACCTTGGCGGATTCAATGGCATAGGAAAGAGAAGTATCCACGAAGACTTCCATTCCCTCTTTGCTGTTGAACCCCATTTCTTCGTTGAGGGGATGGCCTTCGCTTATGTCCTTGGTCCATTTCACTGTCTGTACGAATGTGGGGAATTCAATGATTTGTGTGGTCAGCGGACTGAATAACACCCACCCAGTGCGGATTGGAATCTCCGAGGCGCCGCGCTGGCTTCCAGCCAGGTTGACTTCAATGCCCGTGTACCCAGCTTCGATGCGGGTCAGACTCAAAACAAAGTTGCCGATGAGCAACAGGGCAATCAATATCATCACGCCGAAAAATATGAGCCGCCCTGTCGATCGCGAGCTAAAGCTCTGTCCAAACCGGTTGAGAATTTCAGGCCGCCGGGAACCCGGCTCTTTATCGAATATCGTCATAGCTTCCTCTCAATGGCAGGAATGATTCCAAGAATCCTACAGGAACCAACTTAGGAGCGACGGAAAATAGGCGCAATGGTGCCGCGCAACAGACGATCACTTGGGTTGTGCAGGTTTGTTCGCGTCCTCCACTGCCTTGGCCAGATCAGGATGCTCGGCAAGAACCTCACGCATCGATTCACCTCCGAGTGCCTCACCCCATTTTCTGCCCGCTTCCTGCAGCTCCGCCGACAACTTGGGAAGCGTCTCAATCATCTTTTGACCCAGCGGCGTCTCGTAAAACTTTATCAAGCCTTTGACCTCCTCATGAGAGAAGTGTTGGTCATAGAGGGGCACAGCCAAGTCGAGAAGTACTTGCGGGTTAGATTTCGAATGGAATTTTTCAAAGAAAAGATCAATGAGCTTCTCGCGATATTCTCCGGGTTGAAAGGCGCTAACCATGAGAGGCTTGATGCTCTTTTCCATGTTATCCATCGTTTGCACGGCCAGGGCTTTGGTGCCTGCGAGCTCAAGTAACCGGCGAATGTCGGCCTCCTTGGCTGGATCAATTTTCGAATGTTCCGGAGAAGCAGCGGGGGCCGGCACAGTTTGGTGTGCCGCTGGTTGTCCGGCAGGCTGTTGAGGATTACTCTGGCCTTGAGCGAAAGCCAAACACGAAAAAAGCAGAAACCAAGCGATAGCCGTATGGAGTTTCATGGGCCTCCCCAAATTCACCGAGTCGATGTTATCCGATTCCAAAGCGTGAGAGGCGTGACAATGCGGGTCCCCCGGTCGATCACTTTACCGCTCCGCCCCGCTTTGCTATAAACCGAAGAGCGTAACTGGTATCCGAGACGCAATTCTGACGCCTTCACTCACATCCGACTTCAATAACCAGGACGAAGTCTTCTCGCACGCGTTTGCCATTCTGCAACAGGCCATTGCAGATCGCGCCTTCCCGTGCGCAGCGGCCGCCGTCACTTATAGCGGAGGGCTTGTCGCACTGAAGGCTTTCGGGCGCTTTACCTATGATGCCGGTGCGCCTACCGCTCAGGCGGACACGATTTTTGATCTCGCGTCGGTCTCCAAAGTTATGGCGGCGACGACTATGGCTATATTGCTTTACCAGCGCGGTTTGCTAGACCTTGAGATGCCGGTGATCGGAGTGGTACCTGAGTTCGCAAGCGATGATTCAGGACACGACCCGCGCCGCGGCGAGATTACGTTCCGCATGTTGCTCGCGCATTCTTCCGGACTGCCAGCGCACCTGCCGCTCTATGAACGTGCCCGCACCCGCGAGGAACTCGTTCTCCTGGCTTCGAAGACTCCCCTTACAGACGATCCTGGAATGTGTGCGGCCTACAGCGACATCGGGTTTATCGTTCTTGGCGAAGCGCTGACCCGGCTTGCTGATGAGGATCTTGACACCTTCTGCCAGCGCGAAATCTTTGGACCGCTGGGCATGGCGCGCACCGGGTTCAATCCGCTGCTCGAACAACGGCCGTCGATTCCGCCGACCGTCAACGACCAGAACTTCCGCCATCGCGTGGTCCAGGGCGAAGTCAACGACGAAAACGCAAGCATCATGGGAGGAGTCGCCGGCCACGCTGGCCTTTTTGCTCCCGCCGAAGACGTTGCCCTCTTCGCGCAAGCCATGCTGAATGGAGGTGCACCCGTTCTGCGTCCGGAAAACCTTGCCCTCTTCGCGCGCCGGGAACCCCTTCCCCCTGGAACCTCTCGAGCTTTGGGTTGGGACACACCTTCGTCGCCTTCCCAAGCCGGACAGTATTTCTCGCCAACATCCTTCGGTCACCTCGGCTACACGGGAACCTCGTTGTGGATCGACCCGGAGCGGCAGATTTCGATAACCTTACTCACAAACCGTACCTGGCCGGATGGAAAGAGCAAAACCATCCAACAAGTGCGGCCCAGATTACATGACGCCGTAATGGAGAGCTTGGGCTGTAAGATTTCTTAAGAAGAGCCGATTCCTCCAAAAAACCAGCCTATGAAGCGAAAATCTCCATCCGCTGCCGCACTCGGCCATCTCCACACCGAACAGCGCAACCACGCCTCCGCCCATCTCGATCAGGAATCGACGCTGGACTTGGTGCGCATCATCAACCGCGAAGATGCCAAAGTTGCTGCCGCCGTTCGTCGCGCTCTGCCGCAAATCGCCGAAGCTGTGGACATCATCACCAGTCACCTCCGCCAGGGTGGCCGCTTGATCTACGTCGGCGCCGGCACGAGCGGACGCATCGCTGCGCTGGATGCCTCAGAATGTCCGCCCACCTTCGGCACCGATCCGCGTCAGGTGCAATTCGTGATTGCGGGAGGCCGCAAAGCCCTGGGCGCCGCCGTCGAGTCCAACGAAGATTCCCGGGAACTCGGGATACGCGAGATGGCGAAGCTCAAGCTTGGCAAGAAGGACGTTGTCGCCGGGATCGCGGCTAGTGGTCGCACGCCGTATACCGTGGCTGCCATCGAATACGCGCGCCAGCGAGGTGCCGCTACCATTGCCGTCAGTTGCAATGCTGACTCTGCGCTCGAAAAGGCGGCACAGTTTGCGATCGTCACCCCCGTCGGTCCGGAAGTCGTCTCGGGGTCCAGCCGCATGAAAGCCGGTACGGCGCAGAAGATGGTCTTGAATATGCTCACTACGGGCGCCATGACCCGGCTCGGCTACGTGTATGGCAACCTGATGATCAACGTCCACCCCAGCAATAGCAAGCTCATTGACCGCGCTATTCGCATCCTGCAAGATGCCGCCGGAATCGACCGAGCCGCCGCCATGCGTGCTCTGGAGGACTCCGGCAGGAGCGTTCCCGTGGCTTTGGTAATGCTGAAAACCAAGCTCAGCGCGGCTCAAGCTCGACGTCAACTGAAAGCACATGGCGGGAATGCTCGCTTGGTCATCGAAGGGAAATAGGCCTTCGGCTAATCGTTAAAAGACCCAGGCACGATTCGGTAGCTCCAAACCGACGGCTGATAGCCGATGGCCCCCGGCAGGCATTACTTCGGTTCAAAATCACCAGTACAAATTCCTTGCAAGACCCACCCAGCGCACCGAATCACCGCTAGAATGTCTGGAGCGCCACGGGAAGGACTCCGCATGTGGGCCTCGTCTCGACTGCAACTGCAAAGGACTGATCCGGAAATGGATAAACTCGTAATCCGCGGCGGCAATCCGCTGCTAGGCACAATTCGCGTCAGCGGAGCCAAGAATTCCGCGCTGCCCGCCATGGCCGCCGCCCTCCTTACCGACGAGCAGGTCATTCTCGAAAATATTCCTCAGGTCCGCGACATTCAGACGGAGCGCAACTTGCTCGCTGCCATGGGCGCGCATGTGGAACTCGGCTACGGACGCGCGCAGCACCGCACCATTATTCAGTGTGACAAGATTCTCAGCCCCGAGGCTTCGTACGATTTGGTCAAAACGATGCGGGCTTCCACACTCGTGCTCGGCCCTCTGGTCGCCCGCTTCGGGCGTGCGCGTGTGTCTCTGCCCGGAGGCTGTGCCATCGGCGCTCGCCCCATTGATCTGCACATTAAGGGATTGGAATCCTTAGGCGCGACCATGACCGTCGAGCACGGTTATGTCGAAGCCAAAGCGAACCGCCTGCACGGCGGCGAAATCGTCTTCGACAAGATCACTGTCACCGGCACCGAGGATCTGCTTATGGCCGCCACGCTTGCTGATGGTGAAACCGTCATGCAGAACTGCGCACGCGAACCGGAAGTGGTCGACCTCGCGAACCTGCTCATCAAAATGGGCGCGAAGATTGACGGCGCGGGCACCTCCACGATTCGCGTGCACGGTGTAGCCAAGCTGCATGGCGCTAAGCACCGCATCATTCCCGACCGAATCGAGGCGGGTACGTTCATCGTTGCCGGAGCGTTGACAGGCGGCGACTTGCACATCGCCGGATGCGACCCCAGCCATCTCACGGTAGTGATCGAGAAGCTTAAAGAAGCCGGTGTACGCGTCACCGCAACCGGCGACGGCGTCCGCGTGGAGGGCGACGGCCCGCTTAAGGCCACCGATATTGTGACCGAGGAGTATCCCGGCTTCCCTACCGATATGCAGGCTCAGTTTATGACGTTGGCCACGCAGGCCGAAGGCACTTCCACCATTACGGAGAATATTTTCGAGAACCGGTTCATGCATGCGCAGGAGATCGTGCGCATGGGCGCGAACATCAAGATCGAAGGCCGTCGTGCTGTCGTCCGTGGTAGAACTCCTCTGAGCGGCGCCGCCGTACTGGCGTCCGACCTTCGCGCTTCGGCGTCGCTGGTGATTGCGGCACTCGTCGCTGACGGCGAAACCATTATCGACCGCGTCTACCACATCGATCGCGGCTACGAGCAGATTGAAGAGAAGTTGAAAGGCGTGGGTGCACAAATCCGGCGCATTGGAGAACTATTGCCTAAGCGGGCGGTACCGGTGAAGGTGTAGTTGTAATTGCTCTCGTGACTACACTCTTTCCGCCAGCCGCGCATCGTAGTGGAACGGAACAGCCTTGCCAAAGCGCAGCCTGGCAAAATCCGGGTGTTTCGGATTCAAAAGAAAATTTTGCTCTGTGGGGATCACTGCACTCGGCACGCACAACGCAACGGACACTGCGGAAGCCGCCCAAGCGTCTCCCATCCGCCGCAACTTCGATGGGGGAGGGTCCGAGCGCCAGTTCCGTGGCAAGTCCTCTTCCGCTAGAGCGCGGATCATCGACTCTTCGATGGTGACTTCGAAGAATACGTACTTGCTCAACAAATCTGAAGTGTCCAGATGCACCAACATTTCCAGCGCCGCCAGCGATTGCGACCCTGCTGTGTACACCATGGCCGTACCCGGCGAGTTCCAACGCCCCCCCCATAGACGCGCGCCCTCGCCATCAAACGCTTTTCGAGGTGGCTTCTTCTGCTTGACGATGCGCCAGGCTGTTACGCTCAAGACCACACACTCAAGAAAAGACTCCCTCTTCCAGTCTGCCGATAAGGTCTTCGACTTCACGCGCACCGACCTCGGTTCGCGCATAGGCCAGGGGTGTGTTCCCTTCCAGTGCTTTCCGCGGCGCGGTCAGCCAGCGCAACGCCGCAGCGTTATCGCCTTCGAACATGTCGACCGCGAGTTCGAACACTGTGGAAAGCCGCAGCAGCCGCTCCGATTCCTCCGGTGTGAACTTTCCCGCCGTCTTGCGCCGCGCCAACGTGCGCTCAGGAATTCCCGCCATACTCGCTAGTGACGAACTGGGTATTCCGCTCTTGGATTCCAGCGCATGCAAAGTCTTGAAGGAGAACCCGCGCTCCACTTGCTGGATGAGTTCTGCTGTACTGGCGGCAGCCAGCCCGAGTACGGCCCCTCGCTCGCCCGCCTGCCTCCTGCGGCGCAAAGGTGCCTCTGGGACGGGAACATTCAACGGCATAAAACTAGCGTGTCCCATACACTTAACCCTCCCTAACGAACCCCACTCACAAAACTAGCCTATCATAACCTTGGCCACTTTGTCATATTTATAATGCCATATGGCAAACACACTTTTGGACATCTTCTTGCATCGCCTCCGTGGTGTGCGCTAGGCTTAGTTAGCTCTCGCGATTCTCCCGTCCTCCCGGTTTCCTCAGGCCAATTCTGGCGGATTGCTGTGTTTGATGTGCAAGATGGCGGGGCTGAGGAAAAGTGGCCACAATCTGTGGTGTTTCCTTCTTGACCAGCGCCCCTTCCACCTTTACATTGAATTCACGTTCTCCCTCCCAGCCGAGGCCTAAAATTGCAACGCATCACCTGCTTCGGCAGACAGGCATCTGAAAGGTAACGGTCGGCTCCCCAGCCAACCGGAACTTGTTTATGCCGAGAATTGAGGAGCCCAAGTTGCTCAAACTGAAGAAGCTGCAAATCTTCGGATTCAAGTCTTTCTGTGACCGCACGGAACTCAAGTTCCACGGCGACGGCCTGGCGGCCATTGTCGGGCCGAACGGATGCGGGAAGTCGAATATCTCCGACGCCATCGCCTGGGTCTTGGGCGAGCAGTCTGCCAAGACGCTGCGTGGAGCGCGCATGGAAGACGTGATCTTCGCGGGTACGCGTGAACGCAAGGCCCTGGGGATGGCGGAAGTCTCGCTCACGCTGATCGACCCGGAAGTCTACGACGGTCCGGCCGTTGCCGATCCGGAGATTGAGATCGAGAACGAGCTTCCCGAGAGCGACTGGGATGAGGCTGCGGAGCGCCAACAGGCTCACGATGAGGCCGAGCAAGCGGCTGATGACTTGCAACCGGGAAAGGTCCTGAATCCCGTAGGGGAGTTGGAGTCCGCAGGCACTCCTAATGAGACTCAAGTAGCCGTTGCCGAAGGCCAGCCAGAGGCGCAGGTATCGGAAACGAAAGGCATCGCACCGCTGGTGGTTCTCAAGATTCGCCGCCGCAAGCTTAAGCCGCAAACATTTCATCGTGGCGAGATTGCAGTGACGCGGCGTTTGTTCCGCAGTGGTGACAGCGAATACCTGCTAAACGGCAAATCCTGCCGCTTGCGTGATATCCAGGAGCTCTTCATGGGCACCGGCCTGGGGCCGGAATCCTATGCGCTCATTGAGCAGGGCCGCATCGGACAGATTCTTAGCAGCCGTCCGCACGACCGCCGCGCCATTATTGAAGAGGCTGCCGGAATCACCGGGTTCAAGACGAAGAAACGCCTCGCAGAAGCGCGCTTGGAGGAATCCAAGCTGAACCTGGCGCGCATCAACGACATTTTCGAAGAAGTCACTCGGCAGATGAATTCGCTGAAGCGCCAGGCTGCCAAGGCCGAGCGCTACGGCAAGCTACGCGACGAGATGCGCATCAAGTTGCGTGTGGTGCTGGCCAGCAAATTTGCCTTGATTGAGGAAGAAAGCCGCGAACTCCAGGCGCAGATGACGGCGCTGGCCGAGGAAATGCGCGCCGGAACGGAAGCGCTGCACGGGATGGAGACCGAGCAGACGGAGCGCACTCAACGCGGGTATGCGCTGGAAGATGAAGCCCGGCAAACGCGCGATCGCTTGGCGTCGATTTCCATGGAGATGGACCGCGCCCAGGCCCGCCAGCGGACCAACGAAGAACGCTGCCAGGAACTCATAGCGCGCGCGGCTGCAGCAGCAACAGAGCTTACAGAAGCAGACTACCGCTTCGCGGCACTCGCCGCAGAGCGCGACTCCAACCGTCAGATTCTAGAGTCTGCATCCAGCGAGCTGGCGATTGCGCAACAAGAACATACGGATAGCCAAGCCACGGCCGGGCAAGCGGTGGCGGAACTCACGGCACTCGAGCATCGCCGCGAGGAATGCCGCGTTGCCATGCTGGAAGCAGCTTCGGCCGTCTCCAACCTGCGCAATCAGATGACGCAGGCCGAGGAGCGTATTGCCGCGCTCGATCGCGAAAGCAACCGAATTCAGACGGAAATCATGACCTCGAATGAGCACCTCACGGCATTCGGCGGACAGCGCGGGCAAACCTCCATCACCTTTGAATCGGTCACACAGAAAGTCCAGGGTCTCACGCACGAAATCGGCCAAGTGCGGCTGCTGCTCGAACAGAAGCGTTCCGCGGAGACGAGCTCGAAGGTTCGCCTCGATTCCCTGCGCGCGGAATACGCGACTGCGCTCGGACGCAAGAGTTCGCTCGAGGCGCTCATCGCCGAGCACGGCTATTCGACCGAATCTGTCCGCAACCTGTTCCAGTCGGGCGCCATGCAGGGGGACCACGCGCCGGCAGGCGTGCTCGCCGACTTCCTGGAAGTCGATCCGCGCTACGAACGCGTTGTGGAAGACTTCCTGCGCGATGAACTGAATTACATCGTCGTCAAGTCGTGGGATACCGCCAATGAAGGCATGCGGTTGTTGCGCTCCGATGTGGATGGACGCGCTACGTTTATGGTCCATCCCAACGACTCGCAGGCCAAGTTCTCGTTCGTGGTGGATGAAACCACGCGGCGTGAACCTGCCAATCACACGGTGGTGCCTCTGAAGAATTGCATTCGGGTTCTGAACGGGTTCGGCAAATCGCTGGAAGTAGTTCTGCCCAAGCTGGGCAACGGCTTTATAGTGCCAGAGCCGGCGCAGGCTCGCGATCTCGCGCTCAGCAATCCCGACGCGTTTTTCCTGTCCCAAAGCGGCGAGTGCTTCCACAATGTCACCGTTACCGGGGGCCGCCAACGCACCGAAGGCCCGCTCTCCATGAAGCGTGAACTCCGTGATCTCCTGCGGCAAATTTCGGAACTCGAACACACGCTCCGCACGGAAGAGGGCCGCGTGATCTTGCTAGCGAAGGAGATCAAAGAACTCTCCGGACTGCTGGAACGCCTGGACACCGAATGCCGAGAGGCTGAAAAGCAGGCCATGACCTCGGGCCACATGCTGCGGCAACTCGATAGTGAGCTGGCGCGCACACGGGAACGCCTGGGAACGTGCGAAAAAGAAACGGCACGGCTCGCGCAGGAACGCGCCGCACAGGCCGCCACAATTGAAGACCGCCGCTATCAGCTCTCTGCCATGGAAGAACATCGTGGCAAGCTGGAGCAGGAAATGGCGTCGGCGCTCGAAGTGCTCGCCGCGTTGAAGGAAACACGCGACCGCGCCATCCACAACGTTTCGCAGAAGATGGCGCGCGTGGCTTCGCTCGAAGAGCGCCACCGTTCGGCGACAGCCGTCTTGGAGCGCATCGAGTCCATGGTTGCCGAGATGGCGAGCCGGTGCACGGCTCTGCGCACGCAGGTGGACTCTGCCGCCGCCGAGAAGCAGCAGCGCGAGGCCGAGAACGTGCTCCTCGCAGAGCAGTTGGTCACTCTGGCGGCGGAAAAAATTTCTTCCGAAGAGCGGGTTAACGGACTGCAAGAGGAGTCAGCACAGGTGCGCGCCCGGATCGCGGAGCTGGAAGAAGTCATTCGCACGACGCGGCTGGCGCTCGATACCGCACGCGACCGGCGAGGCGAGCTGGCCGCAGTCGCTGCCAAACTCGAATCCGATTCGCAGCACATGGCCGAAACGTGCCTGCAGGAACTGAATACACTGCACGAAGACTTGATGGCTGACGCTGACTTGGTCCGCGTGAGCGGCGAGCAACTTGCGCAAGAAGACGAACTTTACCGCCAGATGCGCACCCGCCTTGAGAATATGGGTCCTGTGAACATGATGGCGCTGGAGGAGTACAACGACTGCGACCAGCGGTTCACGTTC
>CAZUCC010000021.1:0-69691 GCA_964619065.1 uncultured Acidobacteriaceae bacterium
GGCCGAACGTGGTCAGCGGGTTGTGGCCCTCGACGACGATAGCAACCCCAACCTCGCGGTAACTCTCGGCCTCCCCCATGGCGAGGCTGCGTCTCTGCCGGCAATCCCACGCGATTGGCTGGAGGAGAAGCCCGACGGGGAAGGCGGTACTCAACTCGAGCTGAAGGTGCCGGCCGAGAAGTTCATCGACCGGTTTGGTCAGCCCGCAGGGCAAAACCTCACGCTCCTGGTCATGGGTCAGCCCAGCCACGGGGGCTCCGGCTGACTCTGCCGAGCACACGCCACCGTGCGTGGCGTGCTTCGCGGTCTGGTCTCGACGACCTCTCGCATGACGGTCGTTGATCTGGAAGCCGGGCTCGAGCACTTGAGTCGTGGTACCGCTCGCCACGTCGACACCCTCCTTCTCATTGCGGAGCCGTACTTCAAGTCGCTGGAGGCGGCGCAGCGCTCGTTCGCCCTGGCCACGGACCTTGGAATCGGCCAGATATACATGGTCGCCAACAAGATCCGCTCGCCGCGGGACGAGGAGACCGTACGCGAGTTCGCGGGACGGCACTCCGTCAAGATCGTGGGGGTGATTCCGTTCGACCCGGCGGTGCTCGAGGCCGACGAGCGCGGGACCGCCGTCATGGACCAGCGACCCGATGCAACAAGCGTCGTAGCTATTCGCCGACTCGCCGACCAGCTTCTGACCACCGGCGCATAGTCCACCGCCGCCGCTCAAGGGGCGTCCCGCGCGGATTCAGCACCTCGTTGAGCCCGTCACCGAGCAGGTTCAAGCCCAGGACCGCAAGGGCGATCGCAGCGCCGGGGAAGACCGCCATCCACCACGCGACCCGCAGGAACCGCTGCGCGTTGTTGGCCAGATAACCCAGGCTGACGACGTCCGGATCTCCGAGGCCCAGGAAGGACAGCCCCGCCTCGATCAGGATCACGCTGGCCGCGCTGAGGGATACTGCCACCACCACGGGCGGCAACGCATTCGGCAAGACCTCGCGAAGCAGGACCCGGGCCCTCCCGGCGCCCAGCGAGCGGGCGGCTTCCACGAACTCTCGCTGCTTGAGCGACAGCACCTCGGCGCGAACGACCCGGGCGATCCATGGCCACGAGGTCAGTGCCAGCACGAGCGCCAATCGATCGAGCCCCGCGCCGAACAACGCGATCACGATGACCGCGAGAAAGAAGCGTGGCACCACCTGGACGAACTCGGTGAGTCGCATGAGAGCACCGTCGAGCCTACCGCCTTCCCATCCCGCCAGTGCGCCCACGATGACCCCGATCAGGCCGGTAAGGATGCTGACCATCAGAGCCAGTACGAGCGACGTCCGGGTTCCGTGCGCCACCCCGGAGAGCAGGTCTCGGCCGAGATCATCCGTGCCCATCGGATGGCCGAGCGTCGGGGCGCTCAAGGCCGGTCCCACCGAAGCAAAGGGGTCGGACGGGGCGATCCGGCCGGCGAGCAACGCGACCGCCAACAGACCGCACATGAGGACGACGCCGGCCAGCCCAGCGCCGCTTCGGAGGATACGGAAGAACCCGAAGCCGGTCGCCGGTCCGCGTGGCCACGTGGCCGCCACCGGCTCACTACTGATATCGAATCCGGGGATCGAGCCAGGCATACGCGACGTCGGTGATCAGGTTGGCCAGGATGACTCCGAGGGAGATGAAGAGGAACATACCGAGCAGGACCGGGTAGTCACGGGCCAGCAGCGAGGACAGCAGAAGCCGCCCGAGGCCGGGCCATGCGAAGACCACCTCGACGAGCACGGCACCCGACAGGAACATGCCGGCCCGGCTTCCGATGACCGTGACGACCGGCAGCATCACGTTCCGGAGCGCGTGCCGAATGACCAGCCCTTCCGGCAATCCCTTGGCCCGCGCGGCCCGCACGTAGTCTGTGCCGAAGGCCTCGATCAGGCCGGTCCGAACCAGCCGCGTCGTGAGGGCCAGCTCGTTCGCGGCCAGGACCAGGGCCGGAAGAGCGAGGTGGTGGAGGACGTCCAGCAGGTAGCGGACGCCCGTCCCCGGGTTTCGGGCATCCGTCATCCCCTGGACCGGAAAGAACCCGGTCCCCACCGCGAGGGCGAGCACGGCCAACTGGCCGAGCCAGAACGATGGCGTGGCGTGCCCCAGCAGGGTCGCGATGTTGAGGGTCACATCCGGCAGACGTCGGCCGTGGCGGGCCGCCAGGGCTCCGAGCCAGACGCCGACCGCGCTCGACAGCGCCAAAGCGGTCGAGACGAGCAGCAGGGTGGCGGGAAGCCGCTCGCCGATCACCGCGGTCACGGGGCGCCCGTTGGCGAAAGACGTCCCGAGAGCCCCCCCGAGCACGTTCGAGACACTGGTGAGGGCCCGCCCCGGCAACTGGCGAACCAACTTCTCACTCGTCGCAAGCACACCACAGTAGGTACCGCCAAAGCCCAGGGGCACGACAAACGACTGCGCCTCCATGGCGACGATGTCCGCCTCCGACGGCGGCCGGACAATGCCGAGTGAAATCGCCTCCGCAATCGAAACAACCAGTAAAGCGCCTCTGCTATGGGCAAGATCCGCAATGGCCGCTACATCCTCAATCGTTCCGAAAAAATTGGGAGACTGGATGAGCACGCACGCGGTATCGCTGGTAATGGCATGTTCGAGCGCTTGCAGATCGACGCGGCCACTCGCTCCAAAATTCACCGTGCTGAGAGGAAGGCCCTGGTGCGTGGCATAGGTCTTAATGACTTGCTGGTACTCGGGATGGACGCTGCGCGCCACCACCGCCGAACTTCGGCCCGTGATCCGCACCGCCATCATGATGGCTTCCGCCGCTGCCGTGGAACCGTCATACATGGAAGCGTTGGCCACTTCCATGCCGGTCAGTTCGCAGATCATGGTCTGGAATTCAAAAATCGCCTGCAGCGTACCCTGCGAAATTTCCGCCTGGTAGGGCGTGTACGAGGTGAGAAACTCGCCGCGCGAAACCAGCGCGTCAATGATGACCGGGCGATAGTGGTTATAGGCTCCAGCGCCGAGAAAGACGGTATAACCCTCGCCGTTTTCTCGCGCGCGATGCTGGAACCACTCCACGATTTCGGACTCCGCCAATTGGCGAGGAATATTTAATTCGCGCTGCAGCCGGTACTCGGCGGGAATGGGGGCAAAAAGATCGTCGATAGATCCGACGCCGATAGTACGCAACATCGCTTCACGGTCACCGGGAGACTTGGGAAGATAGCGCATGTTGTTAGTTTAGACGATCTCTACTTCCCTGCCTCTTCGGCCACGAATTTTTCGTAGTCCGCCGCTGAGAGCAGGCCGTTGAGTTCGCCCACGTTGGTCAGGGTCACTTTGAGCATCCAATTTGCGTGCGCGTCTTGATTGACTTTTTCCGGCGCCGTAGCAAGCTCCTCATTGGCCGCAGTCACGGTTCCCGACGCCGGCGCGAACAGATCCGAAACCGCCTTCACCGATTCCACCGAGCCAAAGATCTTCCCGGCGACGATGTCTGATCCGGCCTTGGGCAGATCGACAAAAACAATGTCGCCCAGCGATTCTTGGGCGTAGTGCGTGATGCCAATGGACGCGGAAGCGCCCTCCGCCATGATCCACTCGTGCTCTTTGGTGTATTTGCGATCGTTTGGATATGCCATCTGCCTGCCCTCGATAGTACCTTCCGGGAGAGATCGAGCGTATGCCCGTCGAACTAAATCTTTGGCCTCTTGTAAAACGGAGTTGCCACCACCTGTGCCGCCACACCCTGGCCGCGCACTTCCACCTGTAAGGCGGTTCCCAACACGGCAAACTTGGGAGGAATGTAAGCCAGTGCAATGTTCTTTTTCAGGAACGGGGCAGGAGATCCACTGGTCACATGGCCGATCGCCGCTCCTTCCATGTCCAGCACGCAATAACCGTCACGGGCAATGCCGCGGCCTGTCATTTCGAGACCTGCGAGCGTCCTGGTCAGACCCGTTGCTTTCGCCTTCTCTTTTTCCTTTTCCAATGCGGCACGGCCGATAAACTCCGGCTTCTCCATTTTGCAGAAGCGGTCCAGTCCTGCCTCCCATACGTTGATCGTGTCCGAGATTTCGTGCGTGTAGAGTGGCATCTTGGCTTCGAGACGCAACGTGTTGCGTGCCCCCAGCCCGCAAGCGAGCGCGGCAAACTCTTTGCCCGCTTCCAACACTGCGCGCCAGACCATGACGCTCGTGCTTTCGTCGGAAGGAACGTAGATCTCGAAACCGTCTTCGCCGGTGTAGCCCGTCCGGCTGATTAGAACGTTCTTCAATCCGCACACGGTACCGTGCGTGAACCAATATCCCTTCACCGCCGCAAGATTCGCATCGGTCAGTTTCCTCAGAACAAGATGCGCCTTCGGGCCTTGAATCGCAATCTGCGTGTAGTCGTCGCTAAGGTCGGTAACGCGGCAATTGAACTGGCGCGTATTGTCGCGCACCCAGTTGAAATCCTTCTCGCGGGTGCCAGCATTGATCACCAGCAGGTAGTCGTCTTCGCCGAGGCGGTGCACGATGACGTCATCCACGAAGGTCCCTTGCGGGTACAGCAGCGCGGAATATTGCGCTTGTCCGATGACCAGCCGCGAGGCGTCGTTCATGCTGACATGCTGCACGGCGGCCAGCGCCTGCGGGCCAACCAGGCGAATGTCGCCCATGTGGCTGACGTCGAAAATGCCGGCACCCGTGCGCACAGCCATATGCTCGGCAATCAGACCGCCCGTGGCTGGATATTCCACCGGCATATCCCAGCCGTTAAAATCCACCATCTTGGCGCCCATTTGGCGATGGACGGTGTTCAGCGCAGTTTTGCGGATAGTTGACGTGCTCGCCTCAACAACAGACAAAACGACCTCGATCGGTAAGCAGGGCTGGGATGTGAACTAATAACCGTATCATGCGCATTTTTCGATGGTCAACGCAGGCTGAGGAAAAACGGGGAGGGCGCGATGAATTGAGAGTCCTGGCGAGCGATTTCACCCGAGCAGGCCGTCGGATATGTCTTCTAGGGTGGTAAAATGGAGGGTACTGTTGCAAGAGCGCCGGGGTCACCTTGCCACCCAGCATGGCGCGGTTGCCATGATGATCCCTCAAGAAACTCACGACCAAATCCTGCTCGCCCAAACTCTCCTCATCGATGCGGACGACACGCTCTGGGAGAATAATGTCTACTTCGAACGCGCCATCGCGCAGTTCATTTCTTTTCTCGATCATCAAGAACATTCTCCAGAACAGGTACGTAAGGTGCTAAATCAGGTGGAGCTCGAGTGCATTCTTCGACATGGGTACGGATTGCATAGCTTTTCCTACGCACTCGTGGACACATTCGAACGACTGGCCGTGGAGCCCATCACACCCGCCTTGCATGCGACTATTCAAGGCTTTGCTAGTGTCATTGCCGAACAACCGCTGGAGGTTCTGCGTGGAGTTCCCGAAACGCTGGACTATCTCGCAGGCCGCCATCGCTTGATCCTGATGACGAAAGGCGCGACCGTAGAGCAAAGCGAAAAAATCGAACGCTCAGGTCTCGGGAGGTATTTCGCGGCGGTCGAGATCGTCGCTGAAAAAGACACACCGACCTATCACACCGTAGCCACCAAGCATGATTTGCTTCCGGATATCACCTGGATGGTCGGCAACAGTCCAAAATCGGACATCAATCCTTCACTGGCCGCAGGTCTCAACGCCGTGTTTGTGCCGCACGACAATACGTGGATTCTGGAGCACGAGGAAGTTGGCAAACCCGCCGCCAACCGCCGCCTGCTCGTGCTCGACCAGTTTTCCACATTGCGTTCATACTTCTAAAGCGGCCGCCATGGCACTTCGGTGTGGATCAAACTAACCAATACGGGCCACCTCGTGAAAAATCTTCACATGGTACGCTCGATATGATCTGCTTGTCCGCTTCACGGGGTAGGGGTGAACAAGGATAATCTGCGGCGCGTTTTGCGCACGGTTGAGGCGCTCTCCGACCTTGGCCCGCAAATGACCGCCGAACACGAGTTCGCTGAGATTGCGCGTTCCATGCTCGCCGCCATGGTCGAGGCGGGCGGTGCGCGGGAAGGCGCTCTTTTTATTTTCAGCGACAAACCTTCCCTGCTGACCTCGGTCGTGTCGCAGGGTTTTGTGCTGCTTCCTGAACCTGCCGTGATTCCCCTGCTCCCCAAACATGCGCACGCTCTGCTGGTAGCGCGCGGTGCGGTTTTGTTGCAGAGTGGGAGTTACGATTCGTTCCTAAGCCAGAACGGAAATGTTGCGCCGGAAATGTTCAAGTGTCTGGCGCCGCTGCGCGTAGGGCGCGAACTCGTGGGCGTGGTCGCTCTCGGCCGCCGGGTAGCAGAAGGGCTCTACGACGAAGACGACCTGGAAGCTCTCGGTCTGCTGACCAACTACGTGGCGCTCGCTGTGCAGAATCACAACCTCTCGCGAAACCTGGCGCAACGCGTCAACGAGAACCTTAAGCTGCTGGCATCTCTCCACGGTTTTCATGACAGCGCTCTGGAGGCGTTCGCCACCGCCATTGATGTGAAGCACGTGAACGTGCATGGCCACTCCCTGCGCGTGGGCCGCTATGCCGCCAGCATTGCCGAAGGTCTGGGCCTGGACTCTTCGGAGATCGTCGCTCTCCGGTCGGCGGGTTATCTGCATGACATTGGCAAGGTGGCTGTCGACAAGCATCTTTTCGGCAAAGCCAGCGCGCTCGATGCGGACGAATTTCGCGAGATGGCCGATCACACGCTAGTCGGTTATTCCATCGTGAAAGACGTTCAGTTCCCCTGGCCACAAGTTGCGGAAATCGTGCGCGGGCACCACGAACGCGGCGACGGTTCCGGATATCCCGATGGCCTGCGCCAGGACGAACTCTCCCTGCCAGTGCGCATCGTCGCCCTGGCCGACACCTTCGACGCAATGACCAGCGAGCGCCCTTATCGCGAACGGATGCCGCTGGGCATGACATTGCATGAGCTTATCCGGTTAGCGCCCACGAAGTTTGATGCGGAAGTGTTACAGGCTCTGCTGCTGCAAATTCGCCGCGACGCTACCGGAAGCGGCCGCGTGCCCCTGCTCGACGGCAGCCTGGCGAACAGTCTGGCGCCAACGGATGTGGACCAACTCGCGGCAATGCTTCAGCACAAGATGAGTCATGAACGCAGTTACCTGACGTAGGCAAGAGCGCAAGAAACTACCCTCACATCTCAATCCAAACTTCGTCCCCCTCGAACTTGAGCTGATACACCTTCGCTTTAGCTGCGGTGGGATAAGTAGCCTGGCCGGTCTTCAGATTGAACTCCCAGCCATGCCAGGGGCAGACGATCTTCCCCTCTTCAATCTTCCCTTGCGACAGCGGGCCGCCCTGATGGATGCATTCATTGTTTATTGCACACAGCTCGTCGTTGAGCCGCGCCACGCAAACGGCGTTCCACCCAACTAAGAATTCTTTGGCTTCACCCTCGGCGGGCATTTGGGATAGCGGCGCGAGCTTGACGAATTCGGACATAATTTGGGATCTCTCACTCGAATTGTTTGCGAAAACCGGCGAACTGCTGCTTCAAATCTTCGACTTCTCTCTGAAGAGTCCTGACTGTCTCTTCAAGCTGCTCAACACGCTCGGAACTGTCCGCACGGCTCGCGCGCGCCTCGCTCAGTGACTCGGACTGCGCGGAAATTTCTACGTCACCCGAAAATAAGTGGATGTAACGCGATTCCTTTGTGCCCGGCTGCCGCGGCAGCACTCTCGCCAGAGGCGGCTCTCGTTGCATCAAGCGCTGCAGCGCGGACTGCACCTCATCCAGATCTTCAAAACGATGGATTCGCTCGGCACGGCCGCGCAGCTCACCCGGAGTTTGCGGTCCCCGCAGCAAGAGCACGCACAAAATTGCATTCTCGCCGCGGCTGAAATTGTAGACCTCCTGCAGGCGGTGTTCGTACTTCGTAACCCGGCTATCCGCGCTGTTCACCGGCCCCGCCAACCGCTTCTCTTGCAAGGAGGACAAGGCCTGCCGCACCGCATCCTCATTCAACTCCATAAACGGATCGCGATTCGATTTTTGATTGCACGCGTTGATGAGCGCGTTTAAGGACAACGGGTAATAATCCGGCGTGGTGGCATCTTTTTCCACCAGCGAACCCAGTACACGCACTTCGGCATCGGTGAGAGGAAAGTCCACGGCGCGACACCATCCTTAGGAACCGGCGTTCGTAGCAAGAGCCCGGGACGAATGCCCCGTCTCCGACACTCTATCCTAACGTCATCGGTGTTCTGGCTGGGTGCTGGTCTTTGTTTCCTCGGCGGTCCTCCCTTCCAAGGGTGCCAATTTGTTTCCGGAAGATCGTTTTTTGCCCGGAACTCCACCTAACGAAATTACGTATCTACCGTCTAAGAGCTGCGAAGGGCATTTTCTTAGGAGCGACTATGCAGAAACAGCGGCGGTTAGCGACGTGGATTGGAATCCTCATTGGAACAGCATGCGCAGTCTTGCTGGCTGGACGGGCGTGGGCCAGCGAGCCCCTTACGCAGGAATTTCACCAAACGTATGCCCTGAACGCGGACGGGCAGGTGTCTCTGGAGAACATCAACGGCGCCGTGCACATCACGGGCTGGGATCGCAATGAGGTCCAAGTGGACGCGGTCAAGCGTGCCCACCGGCAAGAGCGGCTTGACGAGGCAAAAATCGTTGTTGACTCGCACGCTAATGCGATCTCGATTCACACGGAGTATCCGCACCACAACAACACTTTCAACTGGGGCGACGAGAACAACCCGGCCAGCGTGGAGTACACATTACACATTCCGCGGCACGCGCGACTTGACCAGGTGGATCTCGTCAACGGAGAACTCGATATTCAGGACGTGTCCGGGGACGTCCACGCCTCTTCGGTCAATGGGCGGGTGGTGGCGAAAGACCTTGCTGGACGAACGGATCTTTCCACAGTGAATGGCCCGACTGAAGCCGCGTTCCGGCAATTGCCGAAGTCGCATATTAAGGCTTCCTCGGTAAATGGCACGGTGATGATTACGATCCCTTCCGATGCCAACGCGGACGTACACGCGAGCACGGTGTCGGGCGGAATCCAAACTGATTTTGGCTTCAACGTACGCAAACAATCCTGGGTGGGACACAATCTCGACGGACGCCTCGGGAGCGGCGGAACAAATATTGAGCTCTCCAATGTGAATGGAAGAGTTGAGCTGCGGCGTGCGAACGACGGAAAGACGATGAGCCCGGTCTCAGGTAGCAGCCGGAAAGACAAGGACGACGATGACGACGGAGAAATCTGATATTTGATTTTCCGGCGATTACCGTAGCGGTTTGGACGCCATCAGTAACAATGCGCCTGTTCGCTTGAAGGCACGCAGATCATCGAGACTGCGGAACGACTTGGTTTTGTAGTCGTCCGGAGTGGGAGTGTCATCGGGAATCTGGCGCCATTCGGTATTTTCGAAGCCGTGCTGCTTGAGCATTTCGATATATTCAGCGGCGGAGTGGACGTGTACGGGAACCTTTAGCTTGTCCACCCATTGCAGAGAATATTCGTTGTCGGCGTAGAGGTTGATGAGAATGAACAGGCGGCTTCCCGGCGCCATCACACGGAAAACCTCATCGAGTGCTCGACCCTGATCGGGATAGTAGTAGAAAGATTCCACAGAGAGAACGCGATCGAAAAAGTTACCCTGCCACGGAATCTGCGAGGCCGATCCAACAATATAACTAACATTGCGGAATCCCTGCGAAGTCTCCCGCGCCAGGCGGATCATCTCATCCGAAATATCAAGACCCACAACCTGAGCTTCATTTCCCGCAACACTTCCTGACTCATCCAGAACCGCACCCGCGAGCAAGCGCGTGGCCCATCCACCACCGCAGCCGAGATCGAGCACGCGTTGACCCGGACGCAAGTCCATCAAGCGCAACGTTTTCCGCGTGATATCCAAATGGTGCTGCTCCATCTTCTCGCCTTCGCCAGCTTCGGCCCAGCGGTTGAATTCAAGTTGCAGCTTTTCGTCAGGCGTCAAGGTCGGATTGTTCGTCATAATGTCCTCAAAGGGCCCTTCTATGCTACATTTGGCATCCACATGGCTCCAAACCCTGAAGCCCCCAGCCCCGATCTTCCGAGCCCGGGTCTCCGGAGCGAAGCGAAGCCCGGGCAAGGCCTGCTCTATTGCCCGCAGTGTGCACGCGAAGTTTCCGACCCGCTCACCTGTGGGGATTGCCTCTCCGTCATATGCCGCCAGTGCGGCACGCCCCTGGAATCCTCCGACGATTTAGGTATTGGATAAATCAGGATTGGATAAGACATGGCCACCCTTCCGTCAACTTCTGCCGCGACCAACAGTGTAGATGCCAAATCCGGACTCGTTCGCGGTCTCTCTCTCGTCGACTGCGTACTTCTGTTGGTGGGCGGAATTATTGGGTCGTCGATTTTTCTCACTGCTAAAGACATCGCCGGACCGCTGCCACATCCGTTGCTGTTCCTGGGGGTGTGGGTTCTTGGCGGACTGATTTCGCTGTGCGCGTGCTTCGCCTTCGCGGAACTGGGCGCGATGTTTCCGGATTCCGGCGGGCAATACGTTTACATGCGCGAGGCCTACGGCGATCTAGTCGGCTTCCTTTATGGCTGGATGATTTTCACTGTCTCGAACGGCGGCACCATCGCAGCGCTCTCTGTGGCTTC
This sequence comes from uncultured Acidobacteriaceae bacterium, assembly GCA_964619065.1. Classification (GTDB taxonomy): domain Bacteria; phylum Acidobacteriota; class Terriglobia; order Terriglobales; family Acidobacteriaceae; genus JANXUC01. The sequence continues at coordinate 10,668 of CAZUCC010000021.1, forward strand.
GGCGAATTATCTGGGAGCGGTATTCCCTGCCCTCTCGGCCGACCACGTTATTTTCAACGTCGGTTGGTTCGCGTTGACGCGCGTGCATGTGGTTGCGCTGGTTTCCATTGCCTTCGTGACCTGGGTCAATGTCGTGGGACTGCGGGAAGGCGCGGTTCTACAGAATATCGCCACCTGGGCTAAGTTCGCGGCGATGGCAGCGTTTATTGCGCTGGGATTCACCATCGGCAAAGGAAGTTGGTCACACTTTACGTCGGCCGGATCGGGCACGAGCGCTGGTTTGATGGTTGGTCTCTCCGCAGAGCAACTCGTCTCGGCGTTTGGCGTGGCGCTGATCGCCGTGTTCTGGGCCTATGACGGTTGGATCTACATCACGTGGGTCTCGGGCGAGGTAAAAGACCCGCAACGCAATATCCCGCGCGGAATGCTGCTGGGTGTGATCGCCGTCGGGCTGATCTACGTGGCCATGAACATGACATACGTGTACGCGCTGCCGATCACCGAAATTGCGAAGCACGAGACCATCGCGCATGCGGCGGCGACGGTATTGTTTTCCCCGAGAGCGGCGACATGGCTTTCCGCGTTGATAGCCGTTTCGTGTTTCGGCGCGATGGCTAGTTGCGCCCTCTCCGGCGCACGCGTTTATTACGCCATGGCGAAGGATGGAGCGTTTTTCCCCAAGATGGGGGAAGTGCATCCCCGCTGGCGGACGCCCGCGTTCAGCTTGATTGGCCAGGGCATATGGGCCGGAGTATTGACTCTCAGCGGGCGCTACGACCAGCTCTACACCTACGTGATGTTTATGATGGTGCTGTCGTACACGCTTGGCGTCGGCTGCTTGTTCATTTTGCGCTGGAAACATCCGCGGATGGAACGCCCTTACAAGTGTACTGGCTACCCGTGGCTCCCGGCGTTGTATATCCTGATCGGAACAGTCTGGACCATTAATACCATCGTGCAGCGCCCTAAAGAGTCGTTGGCAGGGACACTGATTGTGCTGGTGGGAGTACCGGGGTATTGGTATTGGAAGCGGAGTAGTCGAAAAACGGCAGCCTGAGATTACTGCTTGTAAACCCTCCCGTCCTTCATCACAAACTTCACATGCTCGAGCACGCTGATGTCATCCAGCGGATTGCCCGACACGGCGACCACGTCAGCGTATTTGCCCGATTTGAGTGATCCCAGCACAGCGGACTTGCCCAGCAGATCGGCGGCATTGCGCGTGGCAGACTGAATCGCCTGCATCGGGGTCATGCCGTACTTCACCATGAAAGCGAACTGCTTCGGAGCAGCGTCGTAAGGACACACCCCCGCGTCCGTGCCAAACGACATCTTCACACCGGCTTTCACAGCTTTGGTAAAGTTTTTGCGTTGCGCTGCGCCGAGCTCGGCATCATGCTCGAGGAAATCTTTCGGAATGCTGTTGGTCTTCCCGTCCACCTCAATGCACTCCTCGTCATAGATATCCATGTCGAGATAAGTGCCGTGTTCCTTCGCCAGCGCAATGCCTTCATCGTCGATGAGCGTAGCGTGTTCGATAGACGCAACCCCGGCACGGATGGCGTTCTTAATCCCCTCGGCAGCGTGAGCGTGAGCCTCGACCCGCAGCCCGAAGCTTCGAGCTTCCTCGACGGCGGCGGTAATTTCCTCCGGAGTAAATTCCACGGTGTTCGGATTGCTGTCGTGCGTGAGCACAGCTCCGGTGGTTAGTATTTTGATGTGGTCCGCTCCACTATGGTAGAGCAACCGCACTTTCTGCCGCACTTCCCACGGGCTATTCGCTTCCCCCAGGCGCATATCCAGAGGCAACTGGACATCGGGAGCCAGACCCGTCATCGCACCCGCTCCGCCTGTAATGGTGATGTACGCGCCCGCCACAAACATACGCGGTCCTGCCACGTAGCCTTTGTTGATGGCGTCGCGCAGCGCAACATCGTTCAGCGCGCGGTAAACACCCACGTCGCGCACGGTGGTAAATCCCGACTCCAGCGTTACCCGCGCGTTCGGTATGGATTCCAGCGCAACCTGCGTGGCGCTCTTCCTGATCTGGTAGAGCGGGTCCGTCTCGCGCGCGCCATCGGCAAGATGCGTGTGGCAATCGATCAAGCCCGGCAAAACTGTCATGGAGGAAAGATCAATGACGTTCGCTCCGGCAGGAATCGCGAGACCCTTGCCCACAGCTTCGATCTTGCCGTCGCGGATGACGATCGTCTGATCAGCCAGCAGAGCGCCGGCATCTACATCCACAAGATGTCCAGCTTTGATAACCGTAACCTCCGCGGAGGTCGCAGAGACTACCAAAACCAGGAACGCGAGAGTGCGCAAAGCCATCTTCATCGGTAACACTCCCCTCTACCCTGTCATCCTGAGCGTAGCGAAGGACCCCTACCCCCTTGATATCGTCGCACTCTTCCCAGCTTTCTTGCCGTGCCGCTACCAAGTAAGAAAGCTTGTGATCGCCTCTTCCACCGCCAGCATTCTGGGTATCCTTCGCTGCGCTCAGGATGATAGGGAATGCCGCCAAAATCAGAATTTCCCCAATAGATAACTACACCGGTACAGCTGTCTTTCGCGCAGGATTATAAAATGGCATCGGCACCACAGTAGCCGTGACTGTATGCCGCACAGCTTCTACCGTCAGCTCCATCTGTAGCTTGGTTCCTGGCTGCGCGCAATCAGTCTTGACGCTGCCCAGCGCCAGCATCTTCTTCAGCAGTGGAGACCACGACGTCGTCGTTGCCTTCCCCACTTGCTTCCCGCCGTAATAGAGAGGCACCGGCACGCGCGAGGCCGTCGCGGGGATTTGCGGAGCCAAGCCGGCATCGTCGAAGAGCTTCTCCACGTCAGTCCAACTCACTTCGAGTCCCACCAACTGGCGCGGCACGCCTTCCTTCTTATCTCGGACCAGTGCCGTGCGCCCAATAAAGTTTTCCTTCTCCAGATGAACCATCTTGCCGAAGCCGAGCTCATACGGAGAAAATTTCTGCGCCTCGTTCAGCGCCTTCTTCGAGCTGGTGTAGTCCACCTCGATCAGCAGCAGCCCCGCTTCCACGCGCGCCACATCCAGCGCCAACATGCCCGCCGGATGCAAATCGAACGCCTTTCCCTTGGCCATGAACGCGTCCCACACCTTGACAGCATCATTCCACGGAATCCACAGTTCGTAGCCGAGGTCACCCGTGTAGCCTGTCCGGGAAATGTCCACGGGAACGCCCGCAATCGTGCCGCTGGTCACACGGAAATACTTCAAATTGGCAATATCAGCCTGAGCCACGGCCTTGAGCAAACTCGCCGACGTCGGCCCCTGCAAAGCCAGCGCCGCTGTCTTTTCGGAAATGTCTTCAATGTGAACATCCATGCCAATCGCATTCTGGCGGAACCAGCGCAGGCTGGCATCAGCGGCAGTCCAGCGATAGGTATTCTCCGCCAGGCGTGAGATGGTCCCATCGTCGATCACTTTGCCCTGCTCGTCGCACCAGCAGCAGTAAATCACCTGCCCCACCTTCACCTTGTTCACGTCGCGCGTAATCACGCGGTTCACCAACTTGGTCGCATCCTTGCCGGTAATCCGGTACTTGTACAGCGGAGAAATATCGATGACGGCCACCGCGTTGCGAATGGCGTTGTATTCGTGCTCGTGATGCACTTCATAAACGCTGGGAGTGTAGTAGCCCGACCACTCGCGGTAGCTCAGGCTGTAGCAGAGCGGCAAAGTTCTCTCGTGAAATGCGGTTCCAATAGGCAAGGCGCCGTCCTAAAAAGTGCGAAGTGACCGAACGCAGAATTATATGGAGAGCGGCGGCATGGGGGCAATGGGAGCGCCACTGCGCAAATGTTATTCTGGCCGTCCCTGTGCAACACCATGGAGGCTGGTCTGAACCGACATCTCATCGCAGAGCTCGTTATCATCGTCGCGATCTCATTAGAATCCGTCTTCGCCCAGTCGCCCGTCAGCGTCCCAAAGTCCAGCCTCGTCCCGCCCAATGATCCCCACATCGCTATCATGGGCCGCTTTGAACTAAAGAATGCGGACGCTACAACTCCCACTCGCATCCGGCTCGGCTACCCCGGCGTCACAATCCGCCTGCGCTTCGAAGGCACTTCGCTCGCCATGTACGTCAGTACCGATACGCCTAACAACATCTTCGTAGTGCTTGTCGACGGCGCCGCACCCCGCCCTGTCCGCTTCCCCGCCGGAGAAACTGAAATCGCACTGGCTGACGCCCTGCCTCCTGGCGAGCACACCATCGACATCGTTCGCCAAACTGAAACCTGGCTCGGTGTCGCCACCATCTTCGGCTTCCGCCTGGCCCCAGACGCCAAGCTGCTAACTCCCAACCCCTGGCCTCGACGCCGCATGATGTTCATAGGAGATTCCGTCACTTGCGCTGAAGCTATGGATCGTTCACCAGACGATCGAACCGTATCTGGAACAGCCGATCCTGCCACCTGGAAGAAAGACCGTCCCACTTCCTGGAACGCTTACAACTCTTATGGCATGCGCCTTGCTCGCACCTTCGACGCCCAAGTCCAGCTCGTTTGCTACGGAGGCCGCGGACTCCTCCGCGACTACCGTAACCGCCGCGACGTCCTCAACGCCCCGCAATTCTTCGACCTCGCCGTCCCCGACGAGACTAGCGCCCCCGCCTGGCGTCACTCTGCCTACATTCCCGATGTAGTCGTCGTCTCCCTTGGCACCAACGACTTCACCCTTGGCATCGCCGCCTTCCCTGAGCGCGAGGAATGGGTCGCCGCCTACGTCCGCTTCGTCAACGCCATCCGCGCCGCCTACCCCGACGCCCAAATCCTTCTCACTGACGGATCCCTCGTCAACGACAACGACCCCACTCGTCCGCAGAAGACCGTTCTCAACAGCTATCTTCAGGAAATCGCTACCCGCATGACTGATCCCCGCGTTCACCTTTTCACATCCCGTCACTATCCCGGCGATCCCACCGACGCCCACCCCACCGCTGACCAACATGCCGCGATGGCCCGCGACCTGGAACCCGCCATACGCGCAGCGGTGGGCTGGTAGAGCCGGGTCAAGCCGATGTCACAACTCTTCCACCTTCTTCTGCAACTCCCGAGCAATCCATCGCGGATCGCTCTCCTGCTTGAACTGTACCGGTACACCAATCTTGATGCCTATGGCGAGCGGCCGGGCAAATTTTTTCCCTGCCCGCTTCAATTCGAAGAGCCCATCAATGCGCATGGGTACGACTGGGATACGAAGACTATTCGCCAGCAAGCCGATCCCTGCGCGAAAGGGACGCATCGTTCCATCTTCCGTGTGCCGACCCTCGGGAAATAATAGAACGCTGTAGCCTCGATCGACGGTCTCCCCGGCAAAGGCAAAGCTCTCACGAAATCCCGCCTCGCGCGGCAAAGGAAATAGGTTGAGCAACGAAACGCCCAGCGTCCACTTCACCCGATCATAAAAGCGAAGCAATGGATTCCGGGCAGCAGGCGGCGTGCGCAGAATTTCCAGCGGCTCACCTCCCGTAGCAATGGCCAGCCTGTGCCGCAAACGCGCCGGCAACGCAGCCTTCACCAAGCCCCCGTCCACATCGCCGATGTGGTTGCAGATCACCAGCACCGGTCCCTGCACGCCGCGCAGATTCTCGCGTCCCTCAATGCGTGGCCAGCCCAGAACAAATACAGCGGGAAGAAGCAATAGATAGTCCGCGACCAGCCGAATCCAGGTCACCGGCCATCGTTGCGTCCAGCGCGGGTAGTGATAGCTCGCCCTGTGAAAGCCCGTCTGCCGAGGCAGTTGCCCGCGCAGCATGCGCTCCAGATCGCCCACCGTATTCACTGCGGCAAACCGCGTCTCACTCAAATCAACCTGATAACGATCTTCGAGAGCGCTGAGCAGTTCGACACGATCGAGCGAGCTGAGCCCCAGATCCGCATCCAGATTTTTCCCTCCGTCCAAAGAAGCTGGCGTCCGTCCAGTAACGCGAGTGATCAGCTCGGCCAACGGGCTCGACGGCAGCCCGCCGTTGTGCGTCGTGCCGGACTTCTGTCCGAGTTTCGCCTGGACAACTTCCCGGATCACGCTGGTCCGCGGTTTCTGTGTAGAAGTTCGCGGAAAATCCTCCTCCGGCCACACAAACCAGGCATGCATCCTCTGATATTCAGCCAGCGACTCATTCGCCCGCTGCACCACGGCATCGGCGACCCCTTCTCCGTCTCGCAGAATTAAAACAGCGCACGGCTCCGCATTCCCGTCCCGCGGCAATGCAATCACGGCACAGTCCTTCACCTGCGGCTGAGCACGTAGCGCAACTTCGAGATCCTCGGGATAAATATTCATTCCCGCGGGCGTGACGATCACGTCTTTCTTTCTTCCCTTGAAATAGAGATTCCCATCGGCGTCCAGCTCTCCAATGTCTCCGGTTCGGTACCAGCCGGCTTCTTCTGGAACACCTTGAGGCGCTGATTGCACTTCGCGATTCCAGTAGCCGCTGGTCACGCCACCACCGCGAACCAGAATCTCGCCGTCGGAGGCGAGCTTGACCTCGCGTCCCGGCAGCACCTTGCCGATCGATCCCCTGCCCAACCGGAACGGATGATTTACGCTGACAACGGAAGTAGTCTCCGTCAGGCCATAGCCCTGAATAGCGGCGTAGCCAAGCCGCTGCCAGAAGTCTTCGGTCACACTGTCGAGCGCCGCCCCGCCGCAAATGAATGCCCAGAACTTCCAGCCAAACTTGCGCCGCACGCGGCGGAAGATCCACCAACGCCGCAGGAAGTGCTTCCCTTCCGAGGTTCGAAAGCGTTGACGAAAATCTTCCAGGCGGCCATCTTCCTCAAAATCGCGCTCGATTTTCTCTTTGAGCGATTGCAGCATGCGCGGTACCGCTACCAGTACCGAAACTCGCTCGCGGCGTATGGTGCGGATCACCTCGGCCGGCTTGAGCGCGTCTTGAAAAATCACTGTGCCGCCCATGAGCTGGGGCAGAAAGATTCCGAGGAATTGTCCGAAGACGTGGCTCAGCGGCAGCAGATTCAGAAACCGCACCGGGTGGACGAATCTTTCGTACTTCAAGTATTTCCGAATCTCTGTTTCCAGCGGAGCCATGTTGGCCAGCACGTTGCCGTGGGAGATCACAACGCCTTTCGGCTCGGCAGTCGTGCCGGAGGTGAAAACAATTTCCAACGTGTCTTTGGGTTCGAGCTTCGAAGAAGCGAGTTCCACCGCCGCATAAGCACCAGACGAGTGCTTCGTCAGAATCTCTAAGAATTCTTCCAGAAGCAGCGTGGGTATCGCAGCTTGTGCATGTTCGCGGGAACACACCAGCAACCGGGCACCCACCTGCTGATGCACGCGCAATGCGAATTCCGGAGTGGCAACATCGTCAATGGGAACGACAATCACACCGCGCAGCGCGCAGCCAAAGAACGTGGCAACCCATTCGGCAGAATTCGCCCCCCAAACCAGAACCCGCTCGCCCTTCCCGATGCCTCGCACTTCCAACTCGCGGGCAAATCGGAAAGCGGTCTCAGCTACCCGGCGGTAGCTCCAGCGCTCGGTACGATAACCACGACGTTGCACATAGGCACACTCTTCCCCGCGCAGCCAAAAGTCATCCAGGTATTCGACAAGCGAGCGTCGGTCTTTGCCCCGGGAATCCACGTGAAAGATGTTAGCGCTTCATGGCTGGACATTCTGTCACTGTTAGGACAGTTATTCCAAGTGCACCACTCAAAGCGCTGCCACCCGCCGCTGCACCAGCAGGAAATACAGTGCCACCAAAATCAACACCGATCCATTCAAGCTCAACACCACCGGCGCTGTAAAGGACGGCACCAGCCATCCCGACAGCAGATTCCCCATCGGCATCCCGCCGCGGAAGGCGACGTTGTACACACTCATTACGCGCCCGCGCATTTAGTCCGTGGTAATCAATTGCACCAGTGAGCTCACCATGGCGAATGCCGTCATCATGGACGCGCCAACTAGCACAAGCATCGCGCCACTCAGCGGTAATGAGCGCGAAAGAGCAAACCCGGAAACTCCCGCACCCAGGCAGATGAGTGCACCCAAAGCCATCCGCCCCCTTTTTCCTACATGGCCCACACCGGCGGCGGTCAACGAGCCGCAGATCGATCCGAGCCCCATCAGGGCTAGCAGATTGCCGTAAGCCTCCGGGCCGCGATGGAAGATGTCTTTCACAAAAACAGGAAGGTACGTACGCAAGGGCATGCTCAAGCCGGTCATGCAGAAAGCCAGCACGACCAGCGCTTCCATCGATGTCTGCTTGCGAACAAACTGAATGCCCTGTTTCAAACTGCTGAGCATCGAATCCGTCGTCCTCTGCGGCAGGAAGCGCGTAGTAATAATGGACAGCGAGACGATCGGAGCCAGGAACGAAAGCGCGTTCAGGCCGAAACACCACTTTTCCCCCAGCTTCGCCAGAGCCTGCCCGGCTAACGCCGGCCCCACCATCACGGCAACGTTGAACTGAATCGAATTCAGCGCGATGGCGTTCGGCATATCTTCCTTCTTCACCAGCGTAGGAATCAGCGCCTGGTAAGCCGGCCCGCCAAACGCCTGTGCCAAGCCGGAGACGAACGAGAGACAGAGGATGTGCCAAACATGTACCCGGCCCGTAGCCACAAGAATCGTGAGCAGACTTGCACTCGCCATCTGCACGTACTGCGAGGTCAGCAGAATCCGGTGTCGCTCGACGCGATCCGCCACCACTCCGCCTATCAGCGAAAACAAGAAGATGGGAATACCCCCGAGAAACTGATCCAAGGCGAGTAGGAAGGCCGAGTGGCTCAGGCGGTAGATCAGCCAGCCTTGCGCCACGATTTGCATCCACGTGCCAATGCTGGATGTACACGCGCCGATCCACATCAGACGAAAATCGCGGTATTGGAATGCTTTGAAAACCCTGTGGATCAACAGAACTTCTCCTGGCTAACAATCAAAGAAGGCTCAAAAAGCCTAACACGCAAAGACCTGGGCACACGGATGTGTGGGAGCCGTAGTGGGAACAGAAGGGAGAACACACCGGTTAGATGTTAAGCAATCACGTTGCGAAACTTTTTTACTGCGGCAATACCAAGCACGACGAAAAGCACCAAAACAACAAGCTGCGCGACCAGAAATGGCGGCTCAGATCCCGTCGGCGCCATCGCATGCAAAGCCGGTACTTTCAGGAAGAACTGCACGACCAAGACAAAGACATTCAAATAGAGGCTCATCACCGCGCCGACTACGTAAATCCAACGCCAAGCTCCGGCGAGATGCATCGCGTAACGCGCCAGAATCGCAATCGCCAAAAGCACCAGCGAAATGATCCCGACCTTGTGCGACGGCAAAAGGTGATCGAACGGAAAGCCGAACCCCGTCACGCTGGTCGCTACCGTGGTGACCAGAAACAGCGCCGTCCATTTGTCGAGCCGCTTTGCATTGAGCAGCCCATAGACAACAATCAACCCCGAGACGATCCCTATTAAGCTCAGCACAACGTGCACCAAAGTAAATGTCGCTGTTGTCATACCGAAGATCATATTGGCCCCTTTCAGGATCACGAGATTCTACGACCCGACTGCGAAAATTACTATACATGTCAATAAAGACTTGTGTTGTTGTCCGAGGACGCCTCCTTAAACTTTCCCCAATAGACGATAGTGCTCGTGATGAACTGGGCCACGAGGTTGATGGATGTTATCCTTTGCTGGCCGAGCGCAACGTAAATTGTGGAGGCCGAGTGAATCGATACTCAGTGTCGGGATTCCCGCTTGGCGCACCGCCGGATCGTGGGTTATCCATGTCTTCAAGAAAAGTGTCTCCAAAAACGGTGGAACGGCTGTCTGCTCAGAGTTGTCCGTCGATGGGATCAATTGTTCGGAGCAATATCCAGGGATTCAAGATCCTGGGATTGACGACAGCCGGCGTGCTTGCCATCGCGTTAGCGGCGCACGGGTTAGGCGGCGAACCTCAGAGCTCCATTCAGCATGCAAAAACCATTGCCGCGAAATCTGTGCCGGCACCGGTGCCTGGGAAAGCGCAGGTGAGCCGGAATCCGGAACAAGAGCAGCGCGACTGGCCCATATACGGCGGGGCTGCAGAGAACAATCATTACTCCCCTTTGGCGCAGATCAATCGAAGCAACGTAAAGCAACTCGCGGTGGCATGGACTTTCGATTCGCAGGAAGAAGGCGGCCTACAGACGAGTCCCATTGTGGTCGAGGGCGTACTTTACGGCATCACGCCGACACAGAAAATTTTTGCTCTGGATGCGGCGACGGGTAAACTCTTCTGGAAATTTGACTCTGGCGTACGGGGGACCCAAGCGAACCGCGGACTCGCGTATTGGACCGATGCCGCGGAACCCGATGGTGCAAAAAAAGAAAGCAAACGAATCCTGGTCGGAGTGATGAATTTTGTGTATGCGCTGGATGCGCTCACCGGCCGTCCCATCGCAAGCTTCGGGAACCATGGTCGCATTGATTTGCGCGAGAATCTCGGCCGCGAGCCGGTTGCTGCGCAATCGGTTTACTTGACGAGTCCAGGGATCGTTTATAAGGACTTGCTGATCGTAGGTGGCCGAAATCCGGAAACTCTTCCTGCGCCGCCGGGTGACGTTCGCGCTTTCGATGTGCGCACCGGAAAGCTGCGCTGGGCGTTCCATACCATCCCTCACCCGGGAGAAGCGGGATACGAAACATGGCCTAAGGAGGCCTGGAAGACTAGCGGCGGCGCTAATAATTGGGCGGGTATGGCGCTCGACCCCAAACGCGGAATTGTCTATGTTCCCACCGGGTCCGCCGCGTTTGATTTCTATGGCGCGGATCGCGTTGGCGACGATCTCTTTGCCAATTGCCTGATTGCTCTGAATGCCCAGACCGGCGAGAGAATCTGGCATTTTCAGGGAGTCCGTCACGATATTTGGGACCGGGATTTTCCCGCGCCGCCCGTCCTCCTCACTGTGAAGCGCGACGGGAAAGACGTGGACGCAGTGGCACAAACCTCCAAACTCGGTTTTGTGTATCTCTTTGATCGAACCAATGGGACTCCTCTTTTCCCCATCGAGTACCACAAATATCCTGCCAGCACCGTGCCCGGCGAAGTTACCGCTTCCGAACAGCCTCTTCCCTCCCGCCCCGCGCCTTACGCTCGCCAGCTTCTCACTGAGGACCTTCTGACTAACCGAACGCCTGAGGCCCATCAGTGGGCGTTGGAAAGATTCCGCAAGTTCGAAAGTAATGGGCAATTCATTCCCTTCAGCGTCGGAAAAGATACCGTGGTTTTTCCCGGCTTTGACGGCGGTGCTGAGTGGGGTGGCGCGGCGGTCGATCCGGAAACGGGAGTCCTTTACGTGAATTCGAACGACGCGGCATGGACCAGCTCCTTGATACCCAACACCCCGGAGAACAGCGGCCGCGGCATTTACCTGAGCCAATGCAGTGTCTGCCACGGCGAAAAGATGACGGGGTCGCCACCGGCTATCCCTTCGCTCGCAAGAGTCAGAGATCATTTAAATCCCATGCAGATTGTGGCCACCATCAAGAACGGAAAGGGAAGGATGCCCGGGTTTCCCAACCTTTCGGACGACCGGTTGTTCGCGCTGGTGCAGTATCTCTACAGCGGTGAGAGTAAGGAACTCACCAGCGGCGGCCCACTTCCGTTAGCCATGAAATATCGCTTCACCGGATATCGCAAATTTTTGGATCCGCAGGGATACCCGGCCGTCCTGCCGCCCTGGGGTACGCTGAATGCCATTAATCTCAACTCCGGCGAATATGCCTGGAAGATTCCCCTGGGAGAGTATCCCGAGCTGGCCGCGAAAGGACAGAACAACACAGGCACGGAAAACTACGGAGGGCCGATCGTGACCGCAGGAGGCCTGGTATTCATCGGCGCCACCAGCTTCGATAGAAAATTTCGGGCATTCGATAAATCCACGGGCGCAATGCTATGGGAAACAACCCTGCCCTTTGGCGGCAACGCAACTCCTGTCACGTATGAAGTCAATGGCCGTCAGCTTGTTGTGATCGCTGCGGGAGGCGGTAAGGATCTCAGATCTGGTTCGGGCGGAGCCTACGTCGCCTTTGCGCTGCCGACGTCTGGTCAAGGAGCTGGGATCGCAAACGTGAGGCACTGATATCGGGGGAAGCGAGCGGTGCAAAAAATCTAACCCCATAAGGTGGCTCGGTCATATGGGGCGGGCGAAGGAATGCACCGCGCTGTCCCGCAGTACTTGTCATCGGCGAAAATCTTGGTCGGGATCTGGACTCCTGATGCTTGCTAAGGATTCATGGTCGTGGCGCAGTTTCGTAAATACACTCCTCTGAGTCTGTCATTCCGAGCCAGGTCTATCGGCGAGGAACCTGCTCCTGGCAGTAAAAGAGCAGATTCCTCGCGCGATATTGCCGCGCTTCGGAATGACAACTTTGTTGAAATATCCAAACTGCACCACTACCGGATTCATTCACCGCAAGACAAAACCCTCACTCCCCGCTAGAATGGCTAGTTCCGCTCGACGGCAAGATTCCAGCCAACGGCTGGGCAGGCGAGGGCGCCTGCCCTACGCGAGCTTCGCCTGACAAGAAACTCGGGAAAACTATGGCAAGTCCCAATCAGAAATACGACGCAATTGTGATCGGCGGCGGCCACAACGGGCTAACGCACGCCGCATACCTCGCGCGGGGCGGCAAAAAAGTGCTGGTCCTGGAGCGGCGGCATATCGTCGGCGGCGCCGCCGTCACGGAAGAGGTTTTTCCCGGCTTCAAGTTTTCGGTATGTTCTTACGTGGTCTCACTGCTGCGGCCGGAGATCATTCGCGATCTGGATTTGCCCCGGCATGGTCTTGAAATTCTGCCCCTCGACGGCACTTTTACGCCCATGCTCAACGGAGACTACCTGTGGCGCGTGAACGACCACGGCAAATCGCGGCGCGAGATTGCGCGGCACTCCAAGCTCGATGCCGAGGCCTACGAGGAATTCGGCAAAGCCATGCAGGCCATGTGCCGCTTTGTGAAGCCCATCCTCAGCATGGTACCGCCGGATCCCACCTCGCTGAATCCGCGCGAACTCATGAAGCTGCTCTTTCTCGGACGGCGCTTCCAGGGACTCGACGGCCAAGCCAAGTACGACCAGGTCCAGCTCATGACCATGAGCGCCATCGACTTCCTCGACCAGTGGTTCGAGACCGATGTGCTCAAGGCAACCATGTCGGCTTCCGGCATCATCGGCACGTTTCTCGGTGTGCGCTCGCCCGGAACTGCCTACGTACTGCTGCATCACTACATGGGAGAAATTGACGGAGCCTTCCGCGCCTGGGGATTTGCCCGCGGCGGCACCGGAGCCATTTCTAACGCCATCGCCGATGCGGCCCGCGAACTGGGCGTCGAAATCCGTTGCAAGGCAGGCATTTCAAAGATTCTCGTCAAAAATGGCAAAGCCAACGGCGTAGTATTGGCCAACGGCGACGAGATTTATGCGGATGTAATTTCATCGAGCGTCGACCCGCGGCTGACGTTCACTAAGTTTCTGGAACCTTCCGAACTGCCCAGCGATTTTCTGGAAGACGTGAACCGCTATAAGTTTCGCGGGTCTTCGGGCAAAGTAAATTTAGCGCTCGACGCGCTCCCGAACTTCAAGTGTCTACCGGGCGAAGGCTTACACCTGCGCGGCGCAATTTCCATTTCCCCGAGTGTTGAATATATGGAACGCGCTTACGATGACGCGAAATACGGTAATTTCTCCCGCAAGCCCTACATCGATTGCGTCATCCCAAGCTTGACCGACCCGTCCCTCGCGCCTCCGGGAAAGCATGTAATGTCGTGTTTTGTGCAGTACGCACCCTACAAGCTGGCTCCCGGCCTTCATTGGGACACAGAAAAGGAAAAATTCGGCGACACCGTCATCAATACGCTGGCTGAACACGCTCCAAATATCAAAGACATCATCCTGCACCGCCAAATCGTTACGCCGCTCGATCTCGAGCGCGAATGGGGATTGAGCGAAGGCAATATTTTTCAGGGAGAACTCTCTTTAGAGCAACTGTTTTTCCTCCGCCCCGTCCCCGGCTGGGCGCAGTTCCGCACTCCTATCAAGAATCTGTATATCTGCGGTTCGGCGGCGCACCCCGGCGGCGGCATCATGGGCGCCCCCGGTCGCCTCGCCGCAGTAGAAGTACTAAAAGATTCCCCCGGAAAAGTCGCATGAGTCCGTGTAGCGCGGGCATTCCTGCCCGCGAAAACTAAAAGGGACGGGTTCGGGAGGGCTCCGTGAAGCTATCGGTCTTTTGTGGTGTGAGTGTTGATGGATTTTTGGCTCGGCCAGACGATTCAGTGGACTTCCTCGACACCGGCGAACACGTGCCGCACGGCTACGAGGAATTCATCAAAAGCGTGGATGTTGTTGTGATCGGGCGCAAGACCTACGAATTCGTTGTTCGGTACGGTAGTTGGGTGTATGGCAAGAAGCCTGTTGTCGTGCTGAGCACCCGACATCTGGATTTTTCATGGATCAAGAACGGCGTGGTCGAGCGGAGGTCCGGTGACCCTGCCGAGATCGTAAAACTTCTCCAAGCACGCGGCTGCAAACATGCGTATATCGACGGTGGCGTCACGATTCAGCGATTCCTGGCTGCGAAACTCATTGACCGAATGGTAGTCACACGCGTTCCAGTTCTTATTGGTCAAGGTGTTCCATTGTTTGGGCCTTTGCTGCATGACATCAAATTAAAACACGTTGCCACGCGCACCTATAGCGGCGGTCTGGTGCAGAGTGAATATGGGTTCAACTATGTGACTGGTAGCAGGACCCGCAAAACGAAGGGCCGCGCGAAAGGCAAGGAAGAACCAAAACAGCAAAAGCGTTGAGGAGGTTGCTGATGTGCGCGTGATAGATTAACAATTCCTGCCGGGCGCCCCGCCCTTGTCGCGTTCTTTGCGATAGGTGGGTATGTTGAGGAATACAGCGGCTTTAGCCGCCGAGGTAAGGTTTTGCACTAGGGCGCGCCATCTGGCGTGCTGAAAAATAGCTCGCAACAAGGACACCATGCCCGAAACCCGCGACACACTCATTCTCGGAGGCGGCCACAACGGCCTTGTCACCGCATTTTATCTGGCGAAAGCGGGCTGCAAACCACTGGTCATCGAACGCCGTCCGCAGGTGGGAGGCGCCGCCATTACCGAGGAATTCCATCCTGGATTCCGCTGCTCCACTTTAGCCCACGCGGCCGGTCCGTTACGCGCCGAGATTGCGCGCGACATGAATCTCGAAGCCCACGGGCTGAAGATGATCCGCCCCGACGTTGGCGTCACAGCGCTGTCGCCGGAGGGTCAGGCGCTGCCACTCTTCAACGACGTACAGCGCGCGGCGCAGGAAGTAGCTAAGTTTTCACAAAAAGATGCGGCGAAGTATTCCGAATTGCGTGCCACGATGGAAAAACTGGGCAAGGTGCTGCAACAAGCACTCGCGCTCACTCCACCCGACATCGACCACCCTGGCTCCAATGACCTCTGGGCGCTGTTGAAAACCGGCAAGGCGCTTAAGGGTCTGGGCAAGAAAGACATGTATCGTCTGCTGCGCTGGGGCCCGATGGCGGTTGCGGACTTCGTCAGCGAGTGGTTTGAGACCGACCTGCTCCGCGCCACTGTGGCCGCGCGTGGCGTTTTCGGAACATCGCTGGGACCGTGGTCTGCAGGCAGCACACTGGTTTTGCTGCTGCGCTCGGCGGGTGATCCGCATCCGGCAGGATCAGCCTGGCTCGCCCAAGGTGGCACGGGGACCATTACTCAGGCGATGGCGAAAGCTGCGCAAGCTGCCGGTGCAGAGATTCGCACAGGCGTTGAAGTCATTGAGATTCGTGTGAAGGACAGCTCCGCCACGAGCGTGGTCCTCAGCACCGGAGAAGAGATTGCCGCCCGCACCATTATTTCCAACGCCGATCCCAAGCGCACCCTGCTCAAACTCGTAGACCCCATGCATCTTGACCCGAGCTTTCTGGAGAAGCTGCGCAACTACCGGTCTTTGGGCACAGTAGCGAAGGTCAACCTCGCGTTAGCAGGGGCGCCTAGCTTCACCGCGCTAGCTTCCGCCGACTCCGCAGCTCTGAACGGCCGCATTCACATTGGCCCGGGCATCGACTACATCGAACGCGCGTATGACGAATCGAAGTATGGCAATTTCTCCAAACAGCCGTATCTCGATATCATCATCCCCTCGCTGACCGATCCTTCGCTGGCGCCTGCGGGGAAACACGTCATGTCGGTTTACATGCAGTACGCTCCTTACAAGCTGAAGGGCGACACCTGGGACAATCAGCGTGTCGCACTCGCCGACACGGTAGTCAAGACGCTGGCGCAATACGCGCCAACTCTGCCGTCGCAAATTTTGACGCACCAGATCATCACGCCGCAGGATTTGGAGGACACTTACGGAATGACAGGCGGCCACATCTTTCACGGGGAACTCTCGCTCGATCAGTTCTTCACCATGCGCCCGCTGCTCAACTGGGGGCGTTACCGGACACCGTTACGCAACCTGTACTTATGCGGCTCCGGCACGCATCCGGGCGATGGCTTAACAGGCGGATCAGGCGTCAATGCCGCGCGAGAGATACTAAAAGACCTAAAGAAGTGAGCTTGCATGAAGTTCGTGTGGGGCGGGCCCTCGCCTGCCATGTAAGTTATGAAAAATAACGTCGTCCTATTAATTTCCTGTCCCGACCGCAAAGGCTTGGTTGCCACCGTTTCCGATTTCATCTTCAAACACAACGGCAATATCGTTCACACCGACGAGCATACAGATGCCGAATTCGAGCGCTTCCTGATGCGGGTGGAATGGAACCTCGACGGATTCGATCTCCCTCTGCCCGATTTCCCGCGCATCTTTGCTCCCATAGCGGAACGGTTCGAGATGCAGTGGCGCGTAGCGAACTGCGCCGACCGGTTACGTATGGCGATCTTCGTCTCGAAATACGACCACTGCATGGCCGACCTGCTGTATCGCCAGCAGAGTGGCGAACTCGCCTGTGAAATTCCATTGATTCTGAGCAACCACGACGACTGCCAGAAACTTGCCGGCTTTTACGGAATTCCCTTTGTCGTAATTCCGGTCACCAAAGAGAACAAGCCGCAAGCTGAGGCGCAACAGTTGCGTTTGCTGCGCGAGCACCGCATTGACCTCGTTGTTCTGGCACGGTACATGCAAGTATTGAGCCCCGAATTTATCCGCGAGTATCCCAGCCGCATCATCAACATTCACCACTCGTTTCTGCCGGCCTTCATCGGCGCCAAGCCCTATCATCAGGCGTTCGAACGCGGCGTGAAACTCATCGGCGCGACCAGTCATTACGTCACGGAAGTTCTGGACGACGGCCCCATCATCGAGCAAGATGTGGTCCGTATTTCGCACCGCGACGCCCTGGACGACCTGCTGCAAAAGGGCCGCGACTTGGAGAAGGTTGTACTCTCGCGCGGCGTGCGCTGGCACCTGGAGAATCGCGTGCTTCTCTATGGGAACAAGACGGTCGTATTCCAATAGCCCGCCCGGCCGCTGGCACTGTGCCGGTTACATTCGATGACACCCGTAACTTGCTTTCGCGCCACCTCCTCCTAAACTGGGTAGTGGTGCCGTTTCGCGTCCACAGGATCAATCGAGTGGTTTGCTGCCAATCGTTATATGGATTCTGTCTCTTTTCCTGACCTTATCGCTGTCTTTCGTATCCCTCCCAACCAACGTCGGGAGACCCTCATCGTTAAGCTCCTTTCTAAGAGCCAGTACTGCTGGCAACCATTCCTTTAAATGTTCCTCTGGGATGCGGATCGCAATGCCGGAGGAAGCAACAATTCCGGCTTCGTCATTAAACGACATGACCCCAACATTTTCGACTTCAGGCTTATGGAATATCCAGCCGTTCGAGCGAAGCATCATGTCCATCAATTGCATAAGGGCTGTTGAATCCGAGTCGCTGCTTACCCACAAATCGAAAGGTACTCCTGGAAATGGTTTGATCTTGGAAGCAATTTGCTCTTGCTGTGATTCGCTGAGACTTCGCGGTGTTTTCAGCCTTGCTAATTCTCTACTGACCCTAAGAACTTCCTCTTTTGCATTTGCTGCTTGTTGCAGGGCGTCAGCTAAGTGCGACGCCGCAGATGCGGCTTGCGTTTTAGCGGACACAATGTCGGACTCAAAGGTATCGGCTTCTTTTCTAGCCCCTTTCGCTAGAGTCAAAGCATTTGAGGAGGAAGATGTCGCTTTGTCCGATTGCTCTTTCGCGCCTTTCGCTGCCCCCGCTGCTTCGGTAGCAGATGTCTTGGCATCGAGGGCACGTTTGTTAGCGTCGGAAATTTCACTGTCCGATATGACTTGGAGTTGGTGCGAGAACAGAAAGATTCCACCGTCTCCAACGAGTTCACCTAGCACGCCGACAATCACAAGCATTTCGCAAATCTTCATTCGTCGGCTATGTGGATCGGGCGTTTTGTATTCGCCTACGAGACCAACAACGAGAATGATGCCGAATATGAATAGCACCAATTCTGACCAATTCAGGGCAGAGCTGGTGGCCACCTTTGACAGGGAAAATAGTGAGAAGAAATATTCCATATCTCCCTACAGCCTCATGGGTGCTATCGGTTTTGCGATCCAAGCAATTGCCGTGCTGATTATAGCAATCAGGCGGTTTAAGGGTAAATAAATGTTAATATAACGCTTGACATTTGCCGTTATATTGCCTATATTGTGCCTAGGTGAAGCGGCAATGAACCAATTAAGCACAGCAAAACGGGCACAGATCATAGCGGCTCTAGTCGAGGGAAATTCGATTAACGCGACGTGCCGAATGCTTGGAGTCGGAAAACATACCGTGCTACGGTTGCTGGAAGATGCCGGATGCGCCTGCGCTGCCTATCACGATGTGATGGTTCGCGGCCTGAATAGCAAGCGCGTGCAGTGCGATGAAATTTGGGCCTTCGTCTATGCCAAGCAAAAGAACGTAACGGCAGAGCAAATGGAACAAGGTGCCGGAGATGTTTGGACCTGGACGGCAATTGATGCCGACACTAAGCTAATCGTGTCCTACATGCTGGGGCATCGCGGCTTGAGTGTTGCGAAGGCATTCATGCAGGATGTTGCTAGCCGCATCTCGACTCGCGTCCAGATCACCACAGACGGGCACCGGGTCTATGCAGAGGCCGTAGAGGAGGCTTTTGGAGCCAATGTGGATTACGCGATGCTGGTTAAGATTTACGGCGCATCCAACGACAACCCAGAGTCACGCTATAGCCCTGCTACCTGCATTGGATGCCGCACTGGAGTTCTTGCTGGCAGTCCAAACCCGGACCATATCAGCACCTCGTTCGTAGAGCGGCAAAACCTTTCGATGAGGATGGGAATGCGCCGCTTCACGCGCTTAACTAATGGTTTCAGCAAGAAGTTTGAGAACCACGCGCACCAAGTCGCGCTCTATTTTTTTCATTACAACTTCTGTCGGATACACAAGAGCCTTCGGGTTACGCCAGCAATGGAAGCGGGGCTAACAGATCACGTGTGGACTTTGGAGGAACTGGTTAGCTTGCTGCCTGAGAAAAAGCCGAACGCGAAGGCGGACAAAGCACTAGTTTTACAAGCACTCAATCGAGCATAAGGGGATTTATGGCAAAAGCAAATCAGGTTTCGATTCCGTATTTAGACCCAAGCGTGCAGCATGTTGGCATCAGCCGCTTGCGAGCGCTAAACGTAGCTCAACTGCGGGCATTAGACAAGACGCTCGTGATTCAGGATAACGATAAACCACTGGCAGTGCTGCTCAAATATGAGCACTTTCTAGCGATGCAGGCAAAGATGCCCGATGAGGAATAGGCTATTTATCTTCGGTCGCCTCGCGCACGATTCGCAAGGCATTTTGGCTTGAGTCCATCGGTTGGCACTTGTGAGCATCAAACTGCTTTTGGATCGCGTCGGTGCATTCTTTAACGCTATTGAGAGAAGTGGTGGGAGCCTTGAACTGCTGGCTACACGCAATACAGACCGCCAGGACTGGAGTAGAACCGATGTGCTTGACAATGCGGATGGCCCGTTTCGGCATAACCACAGTCTCGCACACGTCCGATTCTCTAGCCAGCCCTGTGCAAAGCAAACGGCACCACTACCCTAAACTGGCTCTATGTGCAATCTTTCCGCGCGTTGCCATAGGCTTGTGCTTGCGATTGCCCTCCTGAGTGGGTCTCTGGCCGCCCAGAAACCGCAATCTGGTGAAGAGCTCCCCTTACCCGGCAAATCCGTGCCCGCGGATTATTCGAAACTTTCCGAACACAACATTGAGTGGCTGCAGACGCAGCCGCCTCAGGTGCAGGCAGAATTTCTGCTGCAGTCCGCGATCAATCACCAAAAGGGCGCTACAAATTTGATCGAGAAATTGGTCGACGACTGGCATGGCAAACTGCACGCCACTCCGCGTTGGGAGGTACTACAGGATTCGGCACTCTACTCCAGCGATTTGCGCGTGCGGGCGGCGGCGATCGAGATCAATCTGGCGGTCAGAAATTTAGCAAAAACAGACGACGCTGCACTCGGATTAATCCAGTCTGCCGAAAAGCAATCCAGCAACCGCCCTTACGCAGCCTGGGAACTCGGCATGCTTGCGAATCGCGGCGTGCAAAAGGAGCGCATCCACGAGCTCCTGGCCACCTGGATTCATGACACCAACCAGCAGACGCGCTTCTGGGCCGTCGAAGGATTAGCTCACATGGGGACGGACGAAACCATCAAGAACTTTCTTGATGTCTTTCGCAATGATCCGTCGCTTGAGGTCCGCGAGCGCGCGGGCTGCAGTCTGGCCAAGTCCGGCATGCTCACCCGGGAACAGCGCATGCACGCTGTTCCTGGACTTCTGGAACTCACGGACGATCCCTCGTTGGACGCAACCACACGGGGTTGGATCTATCAGGCGCTGCGCGAAATCACCGATGTCTCCCTGCCGAACGACCCAGCCACCTGGCGGAACTGGTATGCCAGCCATGGCACCGAGCGCACGCAGCAATTTCGTGCGGAGAGCTGGGCGGTCTTAGGGAATAACTGAAAACGGTAACAACTGAAACTTGCATCGAGAAACTTACCGTCCCTGGAAAGTTGCTCGCTTCTCTATGGAAACAAAGACAGTTGTTTCTATTTCAGATCGGTTCCGCCCGTTCTAAACATTTCGCTTTACTTAACGCAGTCCTGCTTCGAGAATTGTTCCAGGCAGTGAATCCCGCAGCTGTGTAGTTGGGCCCTTGACGCTTGCAACTCTCCCGGAGGTGACGCCTTGGGCAACTTTTTCACGGATGTTATTGAGCAAGACCCACGCTTTCATTCCTGTAAATCAATCCACGACATGGACTTACTGGAGCCGGTTACGCGCTCTTTGGTGCAGCAGGTGCTCGAAGAGGCAGCGACACTCGGCATTGCTCTGATGGTGTTCGAGACGTACCGCAGCCAGGAACGCCAATTGGATCTGTTCCAACAAGGCAAATCGCAATTGCATACGGTGGGAGTCCACCACTATGGTTTGGCCTGCGATTTAGTGCGAGATGTTGCGGGAGCACCCTCGTGGGACGGGGACTTTTCGTTCCTCAGGACCATTGCCCGGCGCCACCAGCTGATTTGGGGCGGAGACTGGGGCACGCCAGGCCAGCCGCATAAGTTGTTCGACGCCGTGCACGTGCAGCGGTGCAGCGTGGCACGTCAGGATGCGTTATTTCGCGGCGAGTGGTATCCCGACGCTGATTACGATCCCTACAAAGACCTGGACCAGGGGAACGGCACGATTAACGTGATGGCGAGCGCGGCGGCATTAGTCGGCAGCGCGAGCAGCCTGATCGAGTCCGGCTTGGAGACCTGTTTTTAGGTCTTGAGCCAGCAGGCGGTGGAAGAGATACTCCCCGCTTTCCCGGCGGACTGAGAGTCGGCCCGCTCCGTAAGCCCGGGACTTCAGCCCACGCTGCACGGATTCGCAGATGCCCTCGTCTTCATCCTGCACGCGGTCCCCTACGGCCACGCTCTGGGCGTTGTATGCCTTGGCCGCATCGCTTACGTCGGCGAAGTAGAAATCGAAAATGATCAGGCAGTGATCGGTATCGACCGGCAGCACCAGGTTCGTATCCATGTAGCCGGCATAGCAATTGATCATGAAGTTGGGATAGAGCCAGTAGTAGTAAGCGCGGTCCCCGGTGCGGGTAGCAGAGGTTGCGGCATCTTCGCTGGACGACACCATGGGGCTCGATTGCAGGCAATAACGGACGTCGCTCTCGATGGTGTACTGCGTGTAGTCGAGAACGCTGCTCAGCCCCTTGTGTAAATGCGGCACGTGGTAGCCACCATCAAGGTAATTGTCGACAAAGACTTTCCAGTTGCAGTTGAGCTTGTAGGTCTTGCGTTGAAAAAAGCCAAGTTTGGAAACCTCGAGCGGAGCCAGCCGCGGCGCCATCGATCCCAGGAACTCCGCGAGCGGCAGGGGATGCGGGTCGAGATGCACGAAGACGAAGCTTTCCCACGTATCGACGGTGACCGGGACCAGTCCGTTTTTTGCCGGATCGAAGTTCTGCACACCACCGAACTCGGGCACGCCTTTCAGCGCGCCGTCCAGACCGTAGCTCCAGCCGTGATAGGGGCAGCGCAGAATGCTGGCATGGCCGCAGGGCTCGGTCATGACGGCGGCAGCATGGTGGCGGCAGACGTTGAAGAATGCTCGTAGCAAGCCCTCCTGGCCTCGTACAACAACGATGGGCTCGCCCGCGACGTTCGCAGTCAGATAGTCGCCAGGCTTTGTGACTTGGTCAACGCGACCCACTACCTGCCATGTCCGACTGAAGACCGTCTTGCTCTCCAACTCGGCAATGCGGTCGTCGATATACCAGGACGCGGGAATTGTCTGCGCTTCCGCCAGAGGGGCGCGGTCATTGTAAGAGAAGAGAATATCGCGAACGCTCGGTTCGTTAATTGGGGCCATCGATGGGGTCTCCGCCACTGCGGCAAAACTCAACCGGAATCATACGCGGCGGAGGCATCCGTGCTCAAGCGGTCTCATGCGTCATCAGCACACTGGATTCAAGGATCAGTGTTGCTTGCGTGATAAATTGAGTGCGCATGAAGACTACCCCACACTTACTCCACGATCTTAATTTATGCGAATACCTCTACCTTCGGGAAATCTCCGAGCCCTCAGATAACCAACTTCGACTACTCATTGAAGAAGCAGCGGCAGCACCAGCCGTAACGTCTCGCGAAGTTGCAGGCGTTGAGTTCACAGATTTGCACTCAATCGAATCCACCGACCGGAGTCGCCTGTTTGAGGTCCAGTGGGATTTGTATATCGCCTATTCTGTGAGGAATGAGTCGTTCGTGGCTCTCGACAGGTCCGAAGAAATTGAGTCGGGTAGGCTCGCGTGCGTGTATGCGAAATCTCGCTTCTTGGAATACGTTGCTAGCGCGACGTTCGCGACGCATGAGCACCCTGGCCCGTTGCAGCATATCGGCTTGCTCTGCCAGAACCACATCGTGGATGTAATCTCAACACAAGAACCAAAAGTCCGCCAACTACGGAAGCCAATTCAGCCGATTCAATAAGGCTTCAGGAAGAACGATTTTCTGCGCACCGTTCTTTCTTGAGTCCGTGTCATAATTGCCGGAATGGAGAAGACCATAAGTAGCGCTGTGGGCCATCGTGAGAGTAATTCGGGGTCTTCGAGCGCGACTAAGCTGAGCCTCACGGAGGCTTCCCAGTTCGTCCGAAGTAAGAAAATTTCACCTGTTGAATTGACGCAAGCATGTTTGAGCCGCATCGAAGAGTTCAATCCCCGCCTGAATGCATTTATTACCGTCACTGCCGACTCTGCCCTCGCGCAGGCTCGGAAGGCGGAAGCGGACATCCAACGGGGCCATTGGAAAGGCCCGCTGCATGGTATCCCGATCGCCCTCAAGGACTTGATTGATACAGCGGGCGTGCGCACCACGGCAGCCAGCGAGCTATTCAAGAGTCGTGCCCCGACAGAAGACGCGGAGGTTGTTCGGCGTTTGAAAGCTAGCGGGGCCGTACTCTTAGGCAAGCTCAACATGCACGAGTTTGCTTACGGTGCCAGTTCGGTAGTTAGCGCGTTTGGTCCGGTGCGAAATCCCAGGAACCCCGAGTACATGGCTGGAGGTTCTTCTTCTGGATCCGCGGCAGCCGTAGCGGCGGAACTCTGTTATGCAGCCGTCGGTTCCGATACCGGCGGGTCCATCCGCCAGCCCGCAGCCTATTGCGGCATCGTTGGCTTCAAGCCGACGTATGGCCTGGTGAGCACGCGGGGTGTAGTACCTCTGTCCGTGTCCATCGACCATGTCGGTCCCATGGCACGCACCGTCGCGGATGCAGCTCTCCTGCTGCAGGTCCTCGCAGGATACGACGCGAAGGACCGAACCAGCATAAACGCTCCAGTTCCCGATTACATCGCCGCACTCGCGGACAAGGTGTCGTCATTGCGAATCGGCATACCGAATACGCATTATTACGACAGTCTCCATCCCGAGATTGAGGCGGCCATGGAGACCGCTGTACAGGTATTGGAGAAACTTACGAAGAGCCGGGAGCAGGTGGAATTATCTGGGAATATCGATCCATCGGCCAACAACGCCACCGGTGTTCTCCTTACGAAAGTGGAGGCCTATGCCTATCACCGGGAGCACGTTGCTCGAAGTCCGGAATTGTACCAACCGGAGACCCTAAGAAGAATCAGTACTGGAGCGGAGGTCAGCGCAGCGGCCTACAGTGAAGCCCTCCGCGAGATGAATCGAGCTTGGAGCTCGGTTCTCCGTGTATTTGAAACAGTCGATGTTTTGGTCACGCCGACGGTGGCGGTGCCTCCATTTAGAATTTCCGAGCTTGTTGCCGAGCCTGACAAGCTCCGCGGCAGAGAACAGATTACATTGCGCAATACACGGCCGTGGAATCTGCTCGGTTTGCCCACAATTTCGCTACCTTGTGGCTGCACGAGTGCGGGCTTGCCCATTGGCATGCAGATCACAGGCGCGCCCGGAGCGGAAGCAACGGTGCTGCGTGTGGCCGCAGCCTACGAACGTGAGACATGTCGGATTGCGGACATTGAATCATGAACATTGAAGCTCTTCGCGCCTATTGCCTCTCGTTCCCTCAAGCCACCGAGAATCTCCAGTGGGGCGATGACCTCTGCTTCAAAGTGATGGGCAAGATGTTCTGCGTCGCGGCGCTAGACGTCGATTCCACCCCGCGGCTTTGTTTCAAATGCACTCCGGAAATTTTCGCGGAACTGATCGAGCGGGAGGGCATGGCTCCTGCTCCCTATGTTGGCCGCTACAAATGGGTCGGACTGGAAGCGCTCGACACGCTCGCCGTGGGTGAACTGAAAAACTTGATTGCGAAATCCTACGAACTGGTCACAGCCAAGCTGCCGAAGAAATCGGCCCGCAAGAAAATCGCTTTGACTCGCAAGAACGCAAAGCGCCGTTGAGAACACCGTCTTCTGTCACGAAGCATGATAAATTCTTCGCGACCGGGAAAATCTCTCTTCCGTTGACGAACCCATGACACTTTCCGACCGCTATACCGACCTTCCGCCTGGCAAAATTGCCTCCGTAGTCACCTATCTCGAAATGCGGGAGCGCCCCGTAACCCGCACGGTTCCGGCTCCAGCAGACCTTTCTGTGCGCAAGGTGCAAAAGCCCGACCTGGGCTGGTACCGGGACCTCTATCGCGCCGTTGGTCAGGATTGGCTTTGGTTTAGCCGCCTGCGCATGACCGACAGCGAACTGACACGCACCATTCATGATCCGCAGGTGGATTTGTTCGCTCTATCTCATGCGGGCATGGACACAGGTTTGCTGGAGCTCGACCGTCGCGCCTTGCCGGATGTTGAAATTTCCAGTTTCGGTATCACGCTCGATCGCGTGGGACAAGGCGCAGGTCAATATCTGATGACGCAGGCTCTGGAAGCCGCATGGTCGCATTCGCCGCAGCGTGTATGGCTGCATACCTGTACTTTGGACCATCCGCGGGCTTTACCGTTTTATGTAAGAGCTGGATTCATCCCGTACAAGCGCGCTATCGAGGTTTCCAATGATCCCCGGCTGACGGGAGATTTACCGAGAAGTGCCGCCAGCCATATACCGCTAATAGGAAAGTAATCTGGGGATCTTATCCGCGCCAGCGGTCCACCGCGTTCCACCACACCACCTTCACGCATTCCTCAAAAAACGTCTTGGCCCACTGACGGTGTTGCCACCATTTCATCCCAAACTGGGTGGGCTCGGAGGCGGCGGCAACACTGAACTCCACGCCGGGAATCTCATGGCGAAAGGTGCTTAATGCGCGGCGGCTGTGAAAGTCCGATGTCACAAGAAGAACGCGGTGAACTCCAGAGAGAGCTGGAGAGGAAGCCATGCAGCGCACGACATCGTGAGCCTCCTCTTTGGTGGACAATCCGGGGATGGGGCAAGCCGCGAGCACCGGAGATGCGGGCAGACCGCTGAGATATTCTTGGGCGAGTTCCAATTGATTCCAGCGGTAGATGTGTGTGGCGGCGGGAGCGTCCAGCAGCATTCTGGGCGCAAAGCCCTGGGCGAGTAACTGCAACGCTCGCGCGGGACGCTGCTCGGTCTCGCCCGCGAGGACCACGATCAGATCGGCTTTCTGCGGATTATCCACCACGAGCCATGATCCTGCCCGCCGGCCGAGAAATACTAAAAGGACGGTTAGTAGTACAAGCCAACGAAGGCGGTTGCCTCGCGACCTCGACATCAAAGCCTCCCGATTCCGAACCGCCCCGCCCAGAGAAAACAAGGGTATCCCACAGCAGGCAAGGCTGTGCAGTTTCTTGCACATCCATGCTTCTCGGGACTGCCTGGGCTACGCAAAGAGCGCACTTTGAGCAGATTAGCACGGAGCACCTGGAAGCCTAAGTGCAAGAAACTACAGTCACACGCAGACCAAGTAACAATTTCCTCGTGTGCTAAAATTTGTCTTCAGCCCTAAAACAAACTATCTATGTCAACGCAACAGATTACGCCTGCCTCTGAGCTTCTCACCAAGATTAAGACCCGCCAAGCCCGGATTGGAATTATCGGACTAGGCTACGTGGGCTTGCCGCTGGGCCTCCTCTTTAGCGAGGAAAAGTTTCAGGTCCTGGGATTCGATATCGACTCCTCCAAGGTCAATACCCTGAACAACGGGGAATCGTACATCCACCGCATTCTGCCGGCCGAGATTCAAAACGCTCGGGAGAAGGGCTTTTCGGCGACCTCCGACTACACGCGATTGAAGGAAGTCGATACCATCATCATCGCCGTCCCCACGCCGCTGAACGAGTACCACGAACCGGATCTAAGCTACATTACGGCGACCGGCGAAGCGATCGCGCCGAACTTGCAGCCGAACCATCTGGTGGTGCTGGAGAGCACAACCTACCCCGGTACGACAGAAGAAGTGCTGCTGCCCATCCTGGAAAAGGGCAACAAATTCGGTCTTAAAGCCGCACGGGACGGCGCTGGCATGGATAAGGTTTTCTTCCTTACGTTTTCGCCCGAGCGCGAAGATCCCGGCAACACCAGTGTGGCGCGCAAGGATATTCCCAAGGTTGTGGGCGGTCTGGATGCGAATGCCGCTGAACTAGCTGGAGCGATGTACAACGCCATCTTCCGGCGCGTGGTGCGGGTTTCTACCCCGGCAGCGGCGGAAATGACGAAGCTGCTGGAGAACATCTATCGTTGCGTGAACATCGCGCTGGTCAACGAACTCAAGCTCCTCAGCATGCGCATGGGGATCGATATCTGGGAAGTCATCGACGCGGCCGCGACCAAACCGTTTGGGTTCCATCCTTTCTATCCCGGGCCGGGTCTTGGCGGACACTGCATTCCGGTGGATCCGTTCTATCTCTCCTGGAAAGCAAAAGAGTTCGACTTCCGCACCAAATTCATTGAGCTCGCTGGCGAAATCAACGTGGGGATGCCGTATCACGTGATTGGGTCCGTCGTGACCGCGCTCAATCAGCACAAGAAAGCTCTGAACGGTTCTAAAGTGCTCATGCTGGGCATGGCCTACAAGAAGGATATCGACGATCTGCGCGAGTCCCCCGCCCTCACGATTATCGAGCTGTTGCAAGCGGAAGGCGCAGACGTTTGCTACAACGATCCTTACTTTCCGACGGTCGGACGAGGCCGCAAATACGACCTGCAGATGAAGTGCACACCTCTAACAAATCTGGGACAGTACGATTGCGTGCTGATCGTGACCGACCACACCGATTACGACTACAAAAAAATTGTGGACGAAGCGCAATTGGTGGTCGACACGCGCAACGCGACAAAAAGCATTCATTCGCCGAAGATCGTACGCTGCTAGGAATTTTGCGGTATTAAATTGTGTATGCTGAGAAGCTCCCTCTTCCGTGCCTGCCTGGCGCGCTCTCAAAGGTTTGCAGCCTAACTAGTGTGAAAATTTTCCCTTCCCTGCCGCCAGCTTTGATACGATACGTAATACAAAGTCTCAACTGCCTTAAAATCAGTGGGTTAACCTCTGTTTTTCAGGGGGCCGAATGGCCGCAATCGTGCACTAAAGAGGGTGGACGAAAGTGTATTCTTGGTTGGTAAACACTTTGTTTGCCCGATCCAAAGGTCCGGTTCCATAGGGATAACCTTTTTTACACGCATCACGGAGTACAACTTCAGCATCTGAGAATTCATATGTCTGCTGTACCGCGTCAACCCTCTTTCTCTCTGCTCCCCGACACCCGCCCTCCGTGGTGGAAGATGCTTTTCAGCATGGGGACAGAAGTGGCGGTGGCTCTGCTGATCGCTTTGCTCGTAATGATCAGCCCAGTCGGGAATGTGGATGCGAAAAAGGTGTTGCTGCCGATCACGCTGGTGGAACCACCTCCGCCCGTGCCCCAACAGCCGCAACCGATTCGCAAGCTCACTCCGCCGCCCGTCGAAGAGTTCAAGGCAGCGATCAAACTCCCAGCACCGGTACCGGTCAAGCCAAAGATAGAAGAGGAAATCACGGCGCCTAAGGTTCAGATTGCCTCCAACAAGCCGGTCATTGACATACCCGCTCCAAAGATTCCGAAGTTGAAGTTATTGGTCAAGACGAACGTATTCACAACCGGAAGCTCGGCCACTCCCACCATCGCTCGCGCTCCGGACAAGGTGCAGACGGGCGGGTTCGGAGATCCAAACGGACTGCCGGCACAGGACGCCAAGGGTAAGGCCACCAATATCGCTAAATTGGGATCGTTTGATCTGCCTAACGGCGGCGGTTCCGGAAACGGTACCGGCGGCGAACACGGGGTAAAAGGCGTTGTCGCCAGTTCTGGTTTTGGCAATGGCGTCGCCCAGGGAGATGGCAGCGGAAAGGTCTCCGCTTCCCGAGTGGGCGCGGTCCGGCAGGGCGGTTTCGGCGACACCGAGGTGGCAGCTCGTACTGCGCCGAAGACCCAGACTGCGGTTGCGCCTCATACCACTCCTGTAGAAGTGCTTTCCAAGCCTACTCCGGTGTATACAGAAGAAGGACGCAAACTCAAGATCGAGGGTGAAGTATTGCTCGAGGTTTCCTTCGAAGCAGCCGGGAAAGTCCGGGTTGTTCGAGTTGTGCGCGGACTCGGACATGGCTTGGACGAGGCTGCTGTTCACGCTGCGGAACAAATCCGTTTCAAGCCGGCGACCCGCGACGGTCAGCCCGCGGATTCCGCGGCCGTTTTGCACATCATTTTCCAGCTAGCATAGAAAGACGTTAGTATCTCTAGGAACAACATGCGAAGAATTCGTTTTGTCATTTTGAGTTTCGGAACTGCGCTCCTGGCTGCGGCCTTGGTCATGGGGCAGACTGCGCCGCCGGCCGCAAAGCCGTCTCCTTCTGTCCCGGCAACAGCAGCTGTCACGCAGACTGCTCCGCAGCAGAACACGGTCCCGGCACAAACAACGACGGCGCCTGCCGCCCAGACACCGGCTGCGACCACGGCGCCAGCTCCTCCGCCCAGTACGACTCCCACGGACGCGGTGCCACAGTCCGTAACTCCACCCGCAGCAGCTCCTGCGGCAGTGCCTGCTCCTCCTCCAGTCGCAACACGCAGCGGTCCGCCTCCGTCCTTTGATCAGGTGCTGGATCTGGTCGTTGACCGCGAGAACCGCTTCGTCACGCAAATGGAGAAGATGCATCCCCTGGTCGAGACCTACATTCAGAATATGAAGGCCGATCCCGAGCTCAATAGCGTGCCCGTGGATGATGAGTATTTCCTGGGCCGCCTTGACCTAAGCGCGGGCCAAACCAAGGACATTTCCTTCAATACCCGCCCCAACTTGTTTCACCGCTCGCTCGACAGGCTCACCAGCATTTATGCGATGAAGTTCCTGCCCCTCGGCTTCGCCCAGATGGTGATGCTGGATACCAATTTTGACCGCCGGGATTACGACTTCAAGTTTGTGCGCCGGGAGTTCCTTGGCGAAATCCGCTGCCTTGTAATTGACGTTCAACCGAAGGAGAAAGCGGGACCCGGAAAATTCCTGGGCCGCATCTGGGTGGAAGACCAGGACTTCAACATTGTTCGTTTCAATGGCACTTACGGTCCCTCTACGCACTTCGCCTTCTACTTGCATTTTGATAGTTGGCGCTTGAACATTCGCCCCGGCTTCTGGCTGCCCACGTACATCTACAGCGAAGAATCGGATTTGAAATACCGCTTTGGCCAGAAATTGAAATTCAAATCGCAGACTCGCCTGTGGGGCTACGACACATCCGCCTTGGACAGCAACTCCGAGTTCTCCGAGATTATGGTCGAGTCCGCCGATCAGGACGTTCGCGATAAGAGCGAAGTCCGCCAGGATGCTTCTCCCACGGAAAGCCAGCGGGAATGGGAGCGTCAGGCGGAGCGTAACGTGGTCGAGCGGCTGCAGAAGATCGGGCTTCTGGCGCCTCCAGGAGAGGTTGAGAAGGTACTGGCGACGGTTGTGAATAACCTGGAAGTCACCAACAACATTGACTTGCAGCCGGAAGTCAGTTGCCGGGTCTTGTTGACCACACCTCTCGAATCGTTCACCATTGGGCGCACCATTGTCATCAGCCGGGGCCTGCTGGATGTCTTGCCGGACGAGGCTTCGCTCGCCATGGTGCTCTCTCACGAACTGAGCCACGTAGTGCTGGGCCACAAGCTCGACACCAAGATGGCCTTCAACGACCGCATGTTCTTCCCCGACGAAAAAACCTTCCAGACCATGGAATTCACCCGGAATCTGCAGGACGAAGAAGCGGCGGACAAAAAAGCCATTGAGCTGCTCAACAACTCGCCCTACAAGGACAAGCTTGCCGTGCCCGGCCTTTTCCTGCGGATGGTACAACTGCGCGCGCCGAATCTGCAGCAGTTGATCCGCTCCCACCTGGGAAACAGCTTGCACCAGGGCGGCTATCGCATGGAGGCGTTGGCGCAGTCTGCCCCAGCGCTGGATTTCAAGAAGTTGGATCAGATCGCGGCTCTACCGCTGGGCGGACGCATTAAGGTGGACGCCTGGACCAACAAGGTGGAACTCTTGAAGTCCAAGCCTGTCGCGTTGATGTCCCCGGCGGAGAAAATGCCGTTCGAAGTCACGCCATTCTTTCCGTATCTCACTCGTTTTGGCACGACGGCGGCGCCAGAAAAGGTCGCTGCGGCACCGGGCAACTAGCGGTGGATTCAGACTAGATAGCGGACAGGAATGTCCGCCCTACACGAGCCCTGAATCCGGCACGAGTTAATGTACCTGTTAGAAATAACCGCCACAAAGCATCAGGCCGGCGCTGAGGGCGCTTGCCCCAGCCTCCGGCCAGAAGATAATCCCTGAATTTTCCGCGCGGACTGACGCGACTCCCTTATCCGATCGCGCTGCCAACCTGTGAAAACACGGTGTTGGCGTTGGTGCCGATCAAGCGCACGGTGCCGATCACGATTACCAGGATCACGGCCAGCATGACTGCGTATTCCGCGATATCCTGGCCCTGTTCATCCTTCCAAAGCTTCTGAAAAAATTGACTCACTGTGTTTCTCCTTGAAGGGCGCCGCTTGCGGACCCTAATTTTCTTTCTTTCATCGAGCTAGCGCCCCAATGCGCCGAGGGGACCCAGACTTCAAGTTTCTAAAACTCTGTCTGCAATCTTATTCACAGTGTCGTAACAAGACCATGGCCCAATTGTGCCATAGCTGAAACATCTCATAACTTGTTCATTTTAAATGGCTTACATCTATTGTATGGCAATCAGCGGGAGCGATTGGTTGACCGCAAACAGTGCCAACTCGAGGCGCGTCGAGACACCTAGCTTGTCGAAAATGTTGCTCAAGTGGTGCTTGACCGTATCTTCGCTGATTTTAAAATGCTCGGCGATTTCCTTGTTGGCGAAGCCCGCAACGACGGCGGAAACAATCTCCAGCTCACGGGGTGTCAGCCCGAACTTGCGTTGCCGGGCTTCCTGCGCCGTAGTCTGCATGAGCGTACGCAGGTATTGCACTAAGTTGGAGACTTGCTCTCTGCCCACCCAATACTCGCCGTTCATCACCACGCGGATCGCTTGAATCAGCAGTTGCGTAGCCGAGTCTTTCAGCACCACCCCGCGGGCGCCAAGTTGCAGGGCTTCCACGATCTGGCTCTTTTCCGCCGCCGCAGTCAGCAGAATAATGCGGATGGATGCGCCCAGCGAACCCAGCTCACGGATTGCCTCGATCCCCGTTTGCTGCGGCATGGAGAGATCGAGAAGCAGCAAGTCGGGCTTGTGTTGTTTCACAAGCTTAACAGCCTCATTGCCGTTAGAGGCTTCAGCAATCACCTTAAAGCCGGGTTCGGCTTCGAGCAGGCGCTTGAGACCATCGCGAAAAATAGGATGATCATCGGCTAACAGAATGCGAATTTCTTGGGTGCTAGGATTCATAGGAGGATTCCGGCTTGGTGGAAACACTGACTTCGAGACGCGCGCCTTGGCCCGGATTCGATTCTATCGTGAGTTCCCCGGCAATGAAACGTACTCGCTCCTTAATTACTACTGGGCCCTTGCGAACCGCTTCCATCTCGTTTTGAGACATTCGTCCCGAAAAATCAAAGCCTTTGCCGTCGTCTTCGACGGTGAGCTTGCAGGAGCCGTTGATCGCTCCCAGGCGTACCAGAACATGTTTGGCCTGGCTGTGCTTGCGGACGTTGACGAGAGCTTCCTGCGTGATGCGCGCCAGTTCGCGGCACACACGCGGCGGTTGGCCCGCATCGTCCACTTCGGTCAGAAAGCGGGCTTGAATTCCAGTCTCGCGCTGAAAGCGTTCCACAGTATCGGCGAGGAAGCCGGGAAGACGTTTCCCGTCGACATCTAGCGACTTCATCTGTTGCATGAGCTCGCGCAGCTTGAGCACTTCCTCGCGCAGCAGCCCCTGAATGCGTCCGAGCTCGCCAGCAAAGGAGTTCGTCTGACTCTCGGCCTGGCGGCGCAGGATATCGACTTGCATCTCCATGGCAATCAGCGATTGCACTGCGCCGTCATGGAGTTCCCGTGCCACGCGCGCGCGCTCGACGGCCCCGGCACGCTGGCGCAAGCGCCGCAACAGGAAAACGTTGTAGACGGCGGGGCCCACTTGGTCCAGCAGCTCCCGCAGAAACCGTAATTCCTCTTCGCTTCCGGCAAAGTTCTCCGGGTCATGCAAAAAAATCCGGCCCGTCCATTCTTCCCCAAAAGCAAAGTCCACCCCGGCAATGGATCTCACATCGGTCTCGCCGGCAAGCTGGGTGGCATAGGCGCACGGCAAGCTGCGAAGCCGGTTACCCTTGCGATCCAGTCCAGCGGCGGACCAAAGGCCGTGGCTTGGCTCCGCGTACCAGACAACCGCCGGGGTTTCAAACAGGTATTTCTCGCGATCCAGCACGGTTGCGCTTTCCCATTGGAACGGACGCTCGGCCTCCAGTACACCGGCGAACATCCGGAAGCCCTTATTCTCCAACGCTGCGATCCGCACGCTACGCGCGCGATAAAGATGGCCGATGTCCCGCAGCACCGCTTGCAGCGTGGCGGTCATGCCCGCCTCGACCCGGGCCTTGCTCAGCATGGTGGTGATCACGGTTTTTTCCGCGCGCAGCTGTTTCTGCTGCTCGCCCAGATACCCCAACAGCAAAGCCATAACGGGCAATGCTACCAGGCGCTCAAAAAAACGGCTGGTGTCCAGCTCCGGCGGCACATTCGTCACCAGGTGAAGATGGATGAGCAAATACGCCTCTGCCCCAGGCAGGATGACCGCAACCAGGGCGGTGGCCAGCGTCTCCCACAGACCCCAGCGGTAAGCTGCTGCCAGTATCGAGAAAAAGAAGAACAAGAAAAATGGGCTGGTGCGAGAAGTGGAAAAAGCGGCGATCAGCGCCGGCCAAATAGTATCGGCGGCGTGCACCAGAAACACGAACGAATCCGAGGAATCCCGGCGATACCGGAACAACAACATAACCGTCACCGAGAAGGCCAGGTAGACGGTCACCAGCAAATAAGCATTCGTCGAGTGGTATCCCGCATCGCCCGAGCGAAACCACATCGCGAACAGGGCCGCAATCGCAAGAAACACACGGGAAGTGGCGAGCCAGCGCTCAATGCGCCTCCGCTCTTCCGGACTCGTCGGCGCGCGCCTATGCCAGAAATTCTTTTGACGCCGAAGCGCCCCGAGCACCCGCATCATGTAACCAGCCCCGATCCCCGGGCACTATTATGCCATCTCCCGGGCCAAGGGAGTGTGGCGCGGGAAGGTGGACCCCAGGATATATCGCAGAAATATGTGGCGCGGACACTCTTGTCCGCGAGGTCTGGGGAGGGCTTGCCAGTCGTCAGTTTTGGGAAGACCATGGGTCTCCCGGTCAAGAAGAATCAGAACGTGGGGCGGCGCAGCTTGCTCCGCCGAAACTCCATAATGTTAGCGTTTCGAAATGAACTGAACTTTAGCCCTGTCACGAGGCCGACACCGTTCGCTTCAACTGCCCGCAAGCCGCGAAAATATCCCGTCCTCTCGGCCGGCGAATGAACGTTGGAACTCCGCCTTCAATGAGAGTTTTTTGGAATGCCAGCACTTGACTCGGCTCCGGGGTCTGAAACGGAATCTCAGGTCCCGGGTTCCAGGCAATCAGATTCACTTTGGCGCGGATACCGCGAATCAGCTGCAAAACTTCGCGGGCGTTCTCCATGGAATCATTCACGCCGCTCAGGAGCACATACTCAAATGTCACTACGTCCCGCGAGCGCAGAGGAAACTCGCGCGCCGCTTGCATGAGCAGCCCAAGATTCCACTTGCGATTGATGGGCATGATGCGTGAGCGAATCTCATCGTTGGGCGCGTTGAGTGAAATCGCCAGCCTCGGGCGCACCGGCTCTCCCGCGAAATCTTGAATACGCGGCACAATTCCCGCCGTGGACACCGTCATGCGCGAAGCGGGAATGCCCACGCCCTCCACCAGCAGCCGCACCGCTTTGATGAAGTTGTCGTAGTTGAGAAACGGCTCGCCCATTCCCATGAAAACAAGATTGATACGATCCCGCCGCGGCACAGCCTGATTGTCCTTGAGCACCGCGCATACCTGCCCGATAATTTCGCCCGCCGTCAGATTCCGTTTTACCCCGAGCAGCGCCGTAAGACAAAACTGGCAATCGACCGCACACCCAACCTGACTCGAAACACAAATCGAAGCTCGCCGCCACGAATGGTTTTGCGGCAGTACGGCATCGTCGACCGGAGGATCCTCGGTCACGCTCCCATCGCCTTCCTCGCCGCCATCACCTTCCGGCATCCACACCGTTTCCACGCTCTGGGCATCCGGGAAGCTCATCAAATAACGCACCGTGCCATCCCTGGAGACAAACTTGTTTTCAATTTTAGGCATCCCCACCACGAGTCCGTCCGCGCCAAGCGCCTGACGAAATGCAAGCGGCAGGGTTGTGAAGTCCTCCACGCTTTCTACACGCTCCCCGTAAAGCGCCTGGAAGAGTTGGCGAGCCCGGTAGGCGGGTTCTCCGGCCTGCTTCACAAGCTGGCTAAGCTCTTGAAAATCAAGGCCTAAGAGCGTGAGTGGCAATTTTGAAGTCATGCGGTGAAAGACTGCATCCTGCTGATTCTAGACTACATCAGACCACTAGACAGCGCGCCATGTGCGATTCTTGGCGATTTTCGAGGCGTATCTCTAACACATTGAAAACACAGGACGTATCTCCACTTGCTAAGTAGCTCGCCTGTGTACAATGGAATAGGCCTCCCAGCTCCCGCCTCTGAAGGATTTTACAAACTGTTATGACTGACGGACCACGCAACATTCGTCGTGAAGTGCTTCCGAACGGGCTCACTGTTATCACGGAAGAGATGCAACACGTGCGCTCGATCTCCGTGGGCATCTGGGTGAAGACGGGGTCGCGCGACGAAGAGGCGCAGCAGAACGGCATCTCGCACTTCATTGAGCACATGCTCTTCAAAGGAACCAAGCACCGTACGGCCGAAGACATTGCGCGGCAGGTGGATTCGCTCGGCGGCAACATGGACGCCTTCACCGCCAAGGAATGCATTTGCTTCACCGCCAAGGTGCTGGATGAGCATTTGTCGGGGGCGATGGACATCCTCAGTGACCTGGTGTTGAACCCGCTGTTCGAAGCAAAAGACATCAACCGCGAGCGCGGCGTCATCCTCGAAGAGATCAAGATGGACGAAGACAACCCGGACTACCTCGTGCATGAGATCTTCACACAAAGTTTTTGGAAAGATCACCCGCTGGGCAAGCCGATTCTGGGAACCAAGGAAACGGTAAAGCGTTTTGAACAGCCCGTGGTATCAGAGTTTTATGGGCAGCGATTTTATCCCGGCAACATGATCGTTGCCGCCGCGGGAAATTTGAAGCACAAACAATTTCTGGACATGATTCGCAAGCACTTCCAGGACATGAAGCCCGGCAGCAATGGGCATGTGAGCACCGCACCCAAGATTGTGCCGCGCATCACCATGCGCAACAAGAAGGCGTTAGAACAGGTGCAGCTCTGCGTGGGCGTGCCGGCGTATCCCATCGCGCATGAGAAGCGTTTCGTCTGCTACGTGTTGAACACGGTGCTGGGCGGCGGAATGAGTTCTCGGCTCTTTCAAAACATTCGCGAGAAGCAGGGGCTGGCGTATTCCATCTATAGCGATCTGAATCCCTACCGCGACACGGGCTGCCTGTCGGTGTATGCAGGCACGTCGCGGGAATCGGCGGTAAAGCTGGTCGAGTCGGTGGTAGCGGAATTCCGCAAGCTCAAGACAGAGCCGGTCCCCGCCGACGAGTTGCGGCGAGCGAAAGATCAGCTCAAGGGCAGCCTGGTTCTAAGCTTGGAATCGAGCATGTCCTGCATGTCCAACCTGGCGCGCCAGGAGATGTACTTCGACCGCTTCTACGGGATCGATGACCTGATTGGTCTGATCGAGAAAGTAACTTCCGAGGAGCTGCTGACGCAAGCACGAGAGTTCTTCCAGGGTGAGGCCATCGCGGTCACGGTGCTGGGAAATTTGAATGGGTTGAAGTTGTCGCGGAATCAGTTGGCCTGCTAGCGGCCGACCACCCCGCTATTGCAGGGCTATTTGCGGCCGCTGATCGATAGCCGAAAGTCGTTGATCGCTCTCACCAGATGTGTTCCGAACCAGAGAGCACACTAGAGCTCCACCTCTAAGAACCTTACGACCTTGAAATTCTCAATTTTGCAGATCCCTCCTCTTTCGTTGGCTCAGGGTCGGGATGAAAACACAGATAGGAGCCTTCAACAAACCCCTAGAACATGTTGGATCAACACCACGGAATTTCAAGGGTTACTGCGGGCGTGTTAGCCTGAATTGATCCGGCTCAAGTGTGAGCAGCGCCCCGCGTTCAGCGGCTGCGTAGTCCGGAGCTGACGAAATCTTATGGCAGATACTGGGTTCAAGGTGGTGATTTTTTCAGGAAGTTCTCCGCGGAAGATCGCTCAGATCATTTCCCGGATTCAGCGCGAAGCCTCACCCGCCTTGGTTTGCGGAGTCCTCTATGAGCGCCGACCCGCAAAGACAAGGGCACAGCGAATCAAGATGTGGAGGAAAAAACTAAGTCAGCCTGGTTACTGGCGATATGCGTTACACCGTGTTCGAGGCATCGTTCGTGAGCAGTTGTTCTCCCTTGGAGAGGCGCTCTTGCGGTTCATGCATGCAGCGCCCCGCTATCCGAATGGAGCGCCAGGAGACAGCCTGAATCTCCTGCAGGAGCAAGGCAAACAGACTGGAATCCAAGTGCTGGTTACGCCGGATATACATTCCGCCGAGGCGCTCGCTTTTGTGCGAGACCTGGGCGCTGACTTGGGTCTTGTGTATGGCACGGGAATTCTCAAGCCCGAGCTTTTTACCATTCCGAAACAGGATTCGATCAATATTCATAAACGTAAGGTCCCGGATTACCGGGGCGGCGGGCCTATTGGATTATGGGAGATGCTCGACAGCCAAAAGGAGATTGGGGTTACCGTTCATCGTGTGGAAGCGAAAGTTGACGTCGGCAGCGTGATCCGGGAGGCGACGATTTCCATCGACCCTTACGACAGTCTCGAAAGCCTCGCGTTGAAAGCCGACGTTGTAGGAAATGATTTGATCGTTGCGGCTGTGCGTGACTTTGCGAACGGAACCGTTCAGGAAAAACCGCAGACCGGCCCAGGGAAAACTTACCGACGGCCCGCGCCAGAAGCCATGCTGGAATACGAAAAGCGTCTTGCAGCTATGCGTTCTCCGTTCCAGCCTGTGTACGGCCGGCCGCTTTGGAAGTTGTTTCTCAAGTCAATGCTCTTCGCGCTCCCTCTCACCGTTCGTAACTGGGGGAGACGACTGCGCGGAGAATTCCCCGTGATGATCTTATTTCATCATTTAGTAAGTGACCGCCCGCACCGCATGGGCGTCGCCACAGACTATTTTCTGCGGCAGGTGGATTACCTTAAGCGACACTATCGCGTCGTGAGTCTAGCCGAGGCCGTACAACTCGCGAAGAGTGGTCCCATTCGTATTCCAACGGTCGCAATCACATTTGA
This sequence comes from uncultured Acidobacteriaceae bacterium, assembly GCA_964619065.1. Classification (GTDB taxonomy): domain Bacteria; phylum Acidobacteriota; class Terriglobia; order Terriglobales; family Acidobacteriaceae; genus JANXUC01. Next base: position 49,709 of record CAZUCC010000021.1, read on the forward strand.
TGATGGATACGCTGATAATTACATCAACCTTCGGGCGGTAACGGAAGCGGAGGATGTGCCTGTATGCTTTTTCATCTCAACCCAATACATTTCGAATGGCGAGGAATTTTTTCACGACCGCCGAGTGAACCAAGCTGGATTTGTACCCTGCACCTGGGAGCAAATACGCGGTCTTCAACAAAGCGGGATTGAAATCGGGAGTCACACGCGAAATCATGCCGATTGCGGCTCGACCGATCTTGATTTCTTGCGCAGCGAGATTCAGGGATCGCGGGAAGACCTGCAACAAAACCTGGGTATGGCGATCCCCTTTTTTTCGTTCCCATTCGGACTCCACGTCAATATCTCGTCCCCGGCAGCCGAGATTGCGCAAGAATCTTTTCCTTATGTTTTTTCCGCATTTGGGGGGAGTAACTTTCCATCGGGCGATCAAAGAATCTTTAAACGCTGCCCTTTCCCGTTGAATTTATGGGAGTTGGAGTTACAAATGCAGTCAGTATTAGAGGGCGGCGGCTAAGTTCCTCGCCTGCGGGTGGCACAAAATGGTGGGCGCTGTAGGATTTGAACCTACGACTTCCACCGTGTGAAGGTGGCACTCTACCGCTGAGTTAAGCGCCCACTGGCAGTGTCGCGATTATACCAAAGTAACGTTTCCAAGACCCGCCGCAGGCATGGTAGCCTGAACTCGGTCCGGCCTCGACCGGCTGCTCGTAAGTTGTTGTTTTGCTGAGGGTTTCAGCTCATGTCTGGCGACAAATCGACAATCCGTCCGCCCCAAATCAAGGGTGCGTCCCAGAGTGGGACCAGCGCTCCCGCCGTGCAACTTTCGCGGGGGAACGGGGTTTCTACAAGTGTGAGCAGTGTTGCGTTGAATGGGGCTTTGGGCGGCACCACGGACCGGAGCCTCCTGGCGGGAGCTGCGGCGATCTCAAAGTCTAGCCCCGAAAGCTTGCCGTCGAGTGCGGCGGACGCCGGCAGCGACGCTGAGGTCATGCTGCGCGTGAAGGCGGGCGATGACGACGCGTTTGATTATCTGGTGCAGAAGTACCGGCGTCCGATGATGCACTTTATGTATCGGACGACGCGCACAGTGGCTGTTGCGGAAGACTTGGCGCAGGAAGTGTTTCTTCGCGTGTACCGCTCGCGGCAGAGTTATGAAGCGAGTGCGAAGTTTACGACTTGGCTCTATCGCATTGCGACCAATCTCGCGATGAATCACACGCGCGACACGAAGCACGAGCGTCCCGAGAACACGGTAAGCGTGGACGCGAAGAATGAAGAGACCGGGCTCGGTTTCGATGTGGCCGACAGTTCGCTGACGGTGGAACAGAATTTGCTGCGGCGGGAGCGGTTGATGGCAATTCGAGAGCGCGTGCTGGCGCTCCCGGATAAGCAGAGGACGGCCGTGCTGATGCACAAGTATCAGGCAATGGATTACAAGCAGATCGCGGAGATACTGAAACTGAGTGAATCCGCGACCAAGTCATTGTTGTTCCGCGCATATGAAACACTGCGACAAGAATTAAAGGAATTTGTGTGAGGTCTACTATGAAGTGCGATGAAGTACGGGAAATGATGCTCAGCCTGGATGCCGGGTCGCTCGAACTTCCAGCTGAAATGCAGGAGCACTTGCAGGTATGTGCGCCTTGCACGGCGCAGTTGCAGGAGTTTCGGCAGACCATGGCTCTGCTCGATGAGTGGGAAGCACCGGAACCGTCAGTGTATTTTGATACGCGGCTGCAAGCGCGCCTGCGTGAAGAAAAAGCGTCCGAGAGCGCTCGGGCACGTGGCTGGTTTGGCTGGTTGCCGCGCCCGGCTCTGACAGCCATGGCTGCGCTGCTGGTGGCAGTTGGAGTGGGGATTGTCAGCATGCACCGGCCTGTTTCTGGAGCGGGCGACGTGGCGGTGAATACATCATCTGCGGCAGGGAATCCCTCCGTACAACGCGGTACGGCTGTGGGCGATTTGCAGACGCTGGATAACGATGACGATTTGTACGCCAATTTTGACGTGCTGGATGATCTTGACAGCCAGCAGAATTCGACCACAAACCAGTACGGGAACAGTGATCAGGTGGAGAATTAAGGAGATTTGAAAGCGTGCGCATGGTGCGTTCCATCACGAAGTGGGGGCTGGGTGCTGCGGTAGCCTGCGGATTTCTGCTGGTTGCTGCACAAATGCCCGCGCACGCTCAGGAGAAACGCGAGCAACGTCGTGAACGCCGTGAGGAGCGCCGCGCAGAGCGTCATGAGCAGCGGCAGGAACAACGCCAGCCGCAACCGCGCCCGCAGCGCCAAGAAGAACGGCAGGAACGAAGGGCCGAGAGACAAGAAGCGCCGCACAGTCAGGAGAGGAGATATGTCCCGGCTCCGCCGCCTCGGCGGCCCGGCCCTCATGCTGGCGACTGGCTCCGCCATAACCAGGGCCTGTCTCCGGAGCAACAGGAGCGTGCGCTACAAAACGATCCGCAATTCAAGCATCTCCCCCCCAAGCAGCAGGAGCAGTTGCGTGGGCGCTTACAACGGTTTGACGGCCTGCCTCCGGAACAGCGGGAACGCGTGTTGCAACGCATGGAAACCTGGGAACACCTGACACCCCAGCAGCAAAAGCATGCCCGTGATCTTTATCAAAACATGCGAGAGCTTCCAGCGGAGCGTCGCGCCACCATGGCGGCAGCGGTCCGCGACTTACGGCAGATGCCGCCCGAGCAGCGCGAACAAGTGTTGAACTCTCCGCGCTTCCGCAGCATGTTTTCTCCCAGGGAACGGGAGATGCTGAATGGGGTTACGCAGCTTCCGCTGGCCGCTCCGGACAGTGGGCAGGGCCGAGAGCCAGAATAGATTTGCCTGACTAGCGGAACAGATTCTTCACAACAAAGAGCGCGTTGGCGGGACGTTCCCCCAAGCGACGCATGAAGTAGGGATACCACTCCGTACCGAATGGGATGTAGACCCGCATATTCCAACCTTCCCGCACCAACTTCTGTTGTAGATCGCGGCGAATCCCGTGCAGCATTTGAAACTCGAAGGCTTCGGGAGGGATTTTTGCGGCTTTGGCAAAAGCAATGGCCTGCAGGATGATGCTCTCATCATGAGTGGCAAGGCCGTGGTAGACCCCGCTCTTCATCAGAAGCTTCATGAGCTTCACATAGTTCTCATCGACATCCGATTTCTGCTGGAAAGCAATATCGCCGGCTTCTTTGTAGGCGCCTTTGCACAAACGGATCCGGATCCCCTCTGCCAGCAGTTTTTCGATGTCGCTTTGACTGCGGAACAAATAGGCCTGAATGACCGCGCCCACGCAGCCTTGGTGTCCCGGTTGCCGATGCAATTCGTGGACCAAGTCGAGCGTCCGCTGCGTGTAAGGCGAACCTTCCATGTCCACGCGGACGAAGTTCTTGGGCTGCATGGCGGCGGCTTTAGCCACTAGGCCACTCACAATATCCCGCGCTAGCTTTTCGTCGACGTCGAATCCCATATGCGTCAACTTCACGCTCACGTTGGCATCGAGCTTGCGAGCACCAATCTCGCCGAGGATTTGGTTGTAGAGCTCCGCGCTCTCGCGTGCTTCTTCCGCATTGGTCACGTTTTCGCCCAGGTTATCGAGCGAAACATGCATGCCGAGGTGGTTCACGGTCTGCGTGGCTGTAACCGCCTCTTGAATTGAGGTGCCGGCTACGAACCGGCTGGACAATCGCTTGCCCACGGACGAGCGTTCCGCGAAGCCGCGGATCGGCCGGTTCTCCGAGAGGCGCACAAAGAAGGACCTCAGCACGCGGACTCTCTCGGAGCGATTGTCGAATTTTCGGATTGCCGATTTGCCGGATTGCCGAACCGCAAGCTTAGCGAAGCAACGACGGAGCACTCAACCTTCGACCATTCGTAAATTCGTAAATTCACGATTGATAAATCCTTAGTGGCTTTCCGCTTCCAGAAACTTTTCCACTTCGAGCGCGGCCATGCAGCCGGTACCCGCGGCGGTAATCGCCTGACGATAACGCCGGTCCATTACGTCGCCCGATGCGAACACGCCCGGCACGCGGGTGTGCACGAACTTGTGCGTTACCAGATATCCATCCGCATCCGCGTCCAATTGACCTTGAAACATTTTGGCGTTCGGGTCGTGGCCGATACCAAGGAACATCGCGGTAGTGGGAAAATCCCAAACACGGCCGGTCTTGACGTTGCGTAGCTTAAGGCCCGTGACTTCTTTCTGGGAGACATCAAAAACGTCATCCACTACTGTATCCATTAAGAACTCAATTTTGGGATTCTTCTGGGCACGTTCGATCATGATTTTGGAAGCACGGAACTCTCCGCGGCGGTGAATGATGGTCACCTTGCTGGCAAAGCGTGTCAGAAACGTGGCTTCTTCCATAGCCGTATCGCCTCCGCCAATCACCGTGATCGGCTTGCCGGAGAAAAAGAATCCATCACAAGTCGCACAGGAAGAGACGCCATGCCCGATCAGCGCCAGCTCATTCGGCAGCCCCAGCCAGCGCGCAGAAGCACCGGTGGCGATGATGAGAGATCGCGCTCGTAGCGTCTCTTTTCCCAGACTGACGGAAAACGGACGCTGGCTCAGATCCGCGCTGACAATGTGGCCAGTCTTATACTCGGCGCCAAAGCGCGCCGCTTGCTTCTTCATGTTCTCGATCAGCTCCGGTCCCTGAATCCCGTCAGGAAAGCCCGGAAAATTCTCGACCAGTGTGGTCATGGAGAGCTGCCCGCCGGGCTCGTGGCCTTCGAGGACGAGCGGCTTCAGGTTTGCGCGCGCCGTATACAGCGCGGCGGTGTGCCCGGAGCAGCCCGAGCCCAAAATAATGACATTCCGAATGTTTTCGCTCATGGGGTGGAGGATTTTCGATACTCGACGATTAGATGAATCGCACGCTGGTTAGTTTCAACCACCCGTCATCTTACAAGATTCGAGGCTGTCTTAAAAATGGAGGGGACACCCGACCAATCCGTGCGAAGGAGGTTCGCATTCTCGGGCGATTTGACAAAAGTCCTCTGGAGAAAGCGGATGAGGTTAAAAATGGAGGATGTCTATTGCTTCAGGTTGACGTTCTTCAGATTGCCGCCGCAGGACGAATCCTGGTAGCACTTGCGAAACACCGGCACGACTAATGCCTGTTCCAGCGTAGCCTCGTTCATGCTGGCAAGCGTATCGGCCGTGCGTTGAGCAGCCGCGGTATCCCCAACTTTCTGATAGGCATCAGCGAGCAGCTCCAGCGACAGCGGATTGTCCGTGTCCTCTTCCAGGTGTTCAATAGCCCGGTCGTAGTTTCCTTCTGAATAAAAAAGTGCGGCTGCCGCCCCGTGATAAGAGCTTTCAATCAATCGGTCCTGCGCGCTTTGCGACATTTGGTCGAGCCGTGCCAAGCAGGAATCTGTGATTTCTTTGCGCCCGATTCGTACAGCAAGCTCCACACGCGCGCGTAGAATTTGCGCCGACTCCTGCAGGATCGACGCTTTGGTGGCATTCTTGCCTTCTTGCAAGGCAGCATCGGCTTTGTCCAAGAGCAGCAAGGCTTGTTTCGCGTCGGGCTGGTAAATTGCCATTTGCCGGTAAGTGTCGGCCTCTACCTGGCTAATGTGCTTGTCGTGCGCAGAACTGGCAAGGGATTGGAATGCGCTGTCGGCGCCCTTGAAATCGCCCTCACGAACAAAAGTAACTGCTTCTCTTGTCCGCCACATGACCTGCTGCAACTCCTCCAAGGGAAACTTCTCGAAACCAATCTGGTACTCTTTGCGCGCTCGGACCTGATCGCCCATCAGCGAATACGTATCCGCAATGCCAAACTGCGAAGAATAGTAGTGCGGATCAATGGCCAGGGCCGCCCGGTAGTGCCCGATTGATTCATCAAAATGTCCCGCCAATCGCAGAATTTCCGCATAGGAATCTTCCGGGTTGGGGTCGCCGGGCAAAGAGATTGCGTATTTACGCATGAGCAGAATGGCCTGGTTAAATTGCCGGAGTGCAGCATGATTGTAGGCCATGTTGTTCAGGAGGCCAGGAGAATCAGTGATTCCTGAATGTTCGTAGATGGCAAGCGCGCGCTCGAATTGCAACTGAGTCATGAGCCACCATGTGGTCATCCACACCACAAGTTTGTCGTGCGGGTACTGACTGACTGCATCATTCATTTTGATGATGGCGGAAAGGAGTTTATGGTCCGCAGCATCCTGGTACCACTCGATCACCGTTCGCTCGGACGGGCTGGCTTTATGACGGGTGGAAAATGCTTTTTTCTGCTCGCTCACCTGCTCCGCGGAATCGAGACTGATCTGCGCCAGCAACTCATGTCCCATCGCGAATTGAGGATCAATCTTGACTGCCTTCCGGAGAATTCCGATCGCACCGGGCTGCTCCACGTGATCGATGTATAGTACCAGGGCCTGATTGACCAAGCGACGTGCTTCCGCGGATTTGGTGGTCAGCGGGAAAGTAGCAGCAGGCCGCGAGGATTTTGTTTCGCCCATGGCGGCGAACGCGGTGAATACCAAACTAAGGCCAACGAGCGCCACGGAAATTCTGCGAATCATAATTCTGTTGATCACTGTGGTAGCGAGCATAGTTAGTTTCCCTTCAATAGATAGCCCACGTCGAAGGGCAGTTTGCCGTCAATTTTGATAACGGTGACATCCTTGGTCAGTGAATACAGGTCAATGATTCCGACGGCTCCACGTGTGGCTGAAACGTATCGAAGAACGGCATCGTCGGAATCGGCGATCACGATCTGACCTGGGTGGGCTTGGACTAGGGCATGGACCTGGTCTGGTGTCATGTTCAGGACCCGGCGGAATACGAGCTCCATATCCGGGGAAGAAGGATCGCGCAGGATGATCTTGATAGTCTTGCCATCTGCCCAGTTCCGAGTCTTGCCATTGAGGATATTTGCCAGATCGGAAGCTTTAACGCTGTTGGTGGTGTTGGCCTTGTCCACGACAATGGCGAGTTGTTTGGCCTGAGCAACGCACGAGAGCAGCGCTACCCACACGAATACCGGAATGATGCGTAGTCGGATCACGGTAAGAGATTGTAGGCCGCACCCCTGATGAAATCACAGGTAACGGAGGTAATGGATACAGTCCGGAGAAACGTGGGTCTCGATGTGTGTTTATTGAGACGCTCGCGTGCTAGAGCCGGTCTTAATAAAATGAAACATGCTCTAATTTGCAGCGGGCTGTTTCTTCACCGGCTTCGTTGTGGGTTTGGGCCTCATGGCTGCAGGTGCTGGATGCATGTGCGCGAGTTCCTCCGGCACGATATGCCGCACACCGAGTATGCCGCGATAGGCGCTCAAGATGGCCGCTCCACTGCGAAATAGCGGGTCATACGCGCTTTGATCGGGAGCAGGTTGGCCGGACGCGGGATCTCCCGGACACCGGGCAAGCACTACGGACGACTTGCCAAACCGCTCCAGCTTGATACGGGTCGGCGGCGTGTCCATTGCCAACATCGATGCGGGGCTCGTCACGGCAGAGGCATTGTCCTCGATGGCAATCTGCATGAGGTCTTTCGGGTCGCGCACTCGCAATACGAGAGTCTCCACCATCAACTGGCGGTCGACGCTAAAGGAGTACTGCACCGTTGAGAAGGTCGCCTGCACGGAGAACTCACGCCGCACGCGCACCCACAGGGCTGTCGACGGCTCGGCCGAGAAGCGCGCACTCTGCCCGGCTTCCACAAAGCCCGGTTTGTCGGTGAGGGTGGTTCGTCCACGCGAAATCTCGAAGTCTTCACTGAAAAGCGGCTGCCTGGGAATGTGGGCCAACGCTGTGGCGATTTCTTTTTGCTCCTCCGCTGAGGGGGCGCACACGTTCAGCATGTTGACTTTCACTTTAGGCTGACCCGACTGAGATTGGGCTGCCTGAGACTGGCCTGTCTGAGGCTGATCCTGAGCCCATGCCGCCAGGCTCAGTCCGCCGATACATGCCGCGAGAATAATTCGGGTGAGCACGACCGCATTTTACCCGAGGATATCCCTGCGCGGTATGCACTTCGCGGTTCCGGCTTAGCCCTTCCCAGCACCCGGCCAGCCATATAATAAGGAGGTATGGCAAACCTAACCCTTGTGTACGGAATGCGTCTGTTGCCCGCCGATGAGCTCGAGAAGGTCGGCGAAGCCACTCTCCAGTTGAAAAATGACCGCAAAGCGCACGTCACCATGCACGTTCTCGAAGGCTCGAAAGAGGAAATCGAGAAGCAGTTGCGGACCAGTGTGGAAGCATTTTTCGACTTTTACCCGGAAATTTAACGCCACTCGCCGCGAAACCCGCGCCCTATAATGAGGACGACCATGGCAGTGGTACTCCCAAAATCCTGGCGCTATCGGCTCATGCGGTGGGGATGGCCTCCCCAAAACCGATTTGTGCGCTGGGGAGTGTCTAACGTCAAGTATGCGCTCGTCCTTCTGGTTCTCCAAGTTCTCACTCTCGTTCTGCATCTGCCCGGGAGTGGGTTGCTGCAATCCGCCGTGATTTCGGTCGCGGTGATCGCACTTCTGTTGTTTGCGCTCGCCGGATTCGGCTGGGTGCGCCAGAAGCTTCTATGGCGCCTGCGCAACCGGCTCATCGTCACCTACGTGTTTATCGGCGTCATTCCTGCACTTCTGCTGGTGCTAATGACCTCGCTCGCGGCCTACCTCTTCGCTGGGCAATTTGCCAATTTCGTCGTGACCTCGGACATCAACGCCGAACTCAAGAACCTTGAAACGGCGAACTTAACCGTGGCCCATAGTCTGGCGAATCGCCTGCGCAGGAAAGACGCCAGCCCCTTCACTTTGCTGGACGATTTGCGGACTACGGACCAAGCTTCCACGCTGCAGGAAGTTTGCGCCTGGTACGGTGGGAAGCCGCTCGTAATATCCCCGGCTTCCGCATGTTCCTTGCAAGTACCAGAATTCCTGCCCGCTCAATTCCGCGAACTTGTGATGGACCACGGCAGACTACACTTGCGCGCTGGAACTACGATCAATGCGGCGGGTGGAAAACTACGTGTGATAGCGTCTTCACCCCTCGATCGGACACTGCTGGAGCGGGTCTCGGGAGGTCTGGGCAGAATTACTCTGTACCCTCTAAGAATCTCGAGTACTAGCGCTGCCAACGATCCCTCCAAGAATCCGTTGGTGTTTCCAGGGGAGCCTGGGAGTTCAGCTCCTTCCGTCGGCACCCCTCGCAAGGAAGGCATCACCATCACTGACAATGACCATGAATTCACGTTGGTGCCGGACTTTCAACATCCACTCCTGACGGCCGGGGTGCTGCCAGATACGGCCAGCCGTTGGGACGATGAAATTAACTTCGGCTCCACACCCTCGGTTCTCGACTGGGAAAAAGGTACGCGCGAAATCCGCGCTCTAATGCGAGTTCAAACGCGGCCTTCCCTGCTCTATGGAAGATTGTTCGCGGTACTCGATAAGTCCGCAACCGGTGCGGAAGGCGCCTTGTTTGGCTTCGCAATCTTGTTTGCGTTCATCGTTCTCCTGGCTCTCATCATCGGTTGGCGCCTCACGCGCACCATGACCCGCTCGGTCGCTAACCTTTACACAGCCACCCAGCACCTGAACCGCGGGGAGTTTGGCTACCGTATCGAAGTTCGCGAACGCGACCAGCTCGCGGCTCTGCAAACCTCCTTTAATTCCATGGCCGCTTCCTTAGAGAAGCTGATGTCCGAGCAGCGTGAAAAGCAACGCCTGGAAAATGAGCTCACTATCGCACACGAGGTTCAGGAGCAACTCTTCCCGCGCAAATTCTCCCATCTCGAATCGCTCGAAGTGCACGGCTTCTGCAAGCCCGCGCGGACGGTGAGTGGCGACTACTATGATTTTCTTCCAGCTACCGCCAATCGGCTCGGCCTAGCCGTGGGCGATATTTCCGGAAAAGGAATTTCCGCTGCGCTGCTGATGGCAACGATCCACTCGGCCGTGCGCGCCTACCTGCTGGAAAGCGTACCCACCCAGATCCCGTTGCCAGCCGGCGCGGGGAAAGGAAATGGCCTTCCCCACGGCGCCGGAATCTCACCGTCGATGTTGATGTACCTGCTGAACCGCCAGCTTTACAGCACTACACCGATGGAGAAGTACGCAACGCTTTTTCTGGGGCTCTACGACGGCAGCGCACGCCGACTAACCTACACCAACGCCGGCCATCTCCCGCCGATCCTCGTGGGCGAAGGCGGCAGTATTCGCCGCCTGGAAACGGGTGGAACCGTAGTCGGACTCTTCGATAACATGCAGTACGAGGAAAGTACCGTGGGCCTAAGTGCAGGAGAAATCTTTCTCGCCTATAGCGATGGTGTTACCGAACCGGAAAACGACTACGGAGAATTCGGCGAAGACCGGCTGATCGACCTCGTCCGCACCAACCGCCATCTCCCGCTCGACCGCCTCAGCGCACTGGTCACTGACGCAGTCTACGAATGGATCGGCGCCAATGAGCAGCCCGACGACGTCACGCTCGTGCTCGCCCGGGCACGATAACTCTCCGCTTAGAACTGCGGCCGCACGCGTAATCCAGGCTTGGGACGTGGCGCGCCTTCGGCTAGATCGCAGTCTCCCATTTCCTGGCCTAGATCTCTCACCTGCCGCGTAAGATCCCTGGCGCACTCCCGCTGCTCCTCGGTGAAGCGGTAACTGCTCGGAGGATCGCCCGCTTCGCGCTTGAGCAGCTCAGTATAAGGACGGTCGCCCGGTTCGGGTTTTTCAAGAGAACCCGCGAATTGCGACAAAAAGTCCGCGAGTACTTCCATCGTCGAACGGTAGCGAATCCAGCGATGGTTATCCCAGGTCATGGGTGTCGGGTTGCCTTCGTCGATGCCGCGCAGAAAGTGATCCGCGATCTTCTCCGCCGCCGCTTGGCCATACCCCGCGATTCCGTGGACGACCTCGCTGGGCATGTTGAGATTGAGTCCGCCCTCATTCTTTGTCAAGTAAATGTGAACAATGCGGTCGCGATATCCCGGCACCATGGCTTGGAGGTTGTCGGTCCAGTTGCGGGCCGCGTCGACGATGGACCCCGCAAAACTGAGAGCAGCCGTGGCCGTGCTGGACCAGCGCTTCCACTCCAGAGCGATCCCGCCTAGATTACTCGTCGGCATCCAGAGATGGCTGCCGGGATGATCCGCGCGCTCGTCGCGAAGGTCCAGTCCAAATGTGGGCCAACGCGGCAGCGGCGAATCGAACAGATGTATGGGAAAATTGCTGCAGATGCCGCCATCGGAAAACCAGGCAACCTCGGGACGACGGAGTTCCTCGTGGTTGAGCGCATCGCCGGGAACCCGGTTATTGGCAGGCGCCTCGTCGACGGCTCGCCGTCGACGTGACCAATCCACCATATACAGCGGAACCGCGCAAAATAAAAAAGGAAAACTCAAGCTCATTCGTGCGGCTACGATGATGGGCAGGTCATCCGCCACCGGCAACGGAACGAACCCACTTCTGTCGACTTTCTCATGATGTTCGGAAATCTCTGCAGGATGCTGCACCATCCAGTCCACCACTTGTTTCGGAAAATACAGCCGCATCTCTTCCGGCGAAAAATAGAATTCGTTCACGTCAGCAGGCAGCGCATACGGACGCCCCAGGGTGAGGCAGGTGCTAATCATCTTCAGCGTGATACCGGCGCGGCGCAAATCTCCGAACGTCAAAGGCTTCTCCGGGGGATGTCCCGCCAAAGAATTGATCGTATTGTTGAGCCATTCGATGAGGGTGATGGGTTGGCCGGGAACCGGCTCCGCATAACCTGGACATAAGCCGAAATGATTCTTGGGCAAGCGCAACGCCCGCAGCGCGACTCCAATTGCCGCACCCAGCAGTTTGCCTGTCGCGCCAATCAAAACGCCAAGCACGAGAGCCGCAACCGGGTGGCCTTGCCACAAAAGCAGCAGCACAACCACGCCCGGCAATACTCCGATTGTCGCATCCAGCCAGAGCGTGCTCGCCAGCGTCCACCAGCGTCGCAAACCCGAATACGCCAGAAAGGCTGAAGCCACTCGGAACAACCCTGCCATGGTCTTCTGTGGCTGGAACAAGTGAAAGAGATTCGACCCATCCCCAGCGGCAGACTTCGCCCCCAGCCAATCGGGAATTTCGTTCATCTGTTCGAAGACGATTTCCCCGTTGCGCCGCCGATATTCGGCGGCTGCAGTAATCGCTGCCGCGATGGCACCGGCGGAGGTCCCCCCAATGGATTGAAAGCGGTACTCCTGCGCCAAACGGGTAACGGCGCGCGGATAGACAATGCCTGAAGTGATACCGCCCTTCATGACAATGTCGCACTTTTTGGAAGCTGAAACGTAAGGATTATCCGGCATGGCCCGGGAGTTTACCGCAGGACGGAAAAAGAATAAAGGGTTAACTGAGTGGCGTTCTAAATCTAAGTGAGCCTAGTGTGGATTCTTGGGACTACCTTTTTTTGTCCGCAGGGGTAGCTTCGTTCGACAGTTTCCTGGTCCGCGTTGAGGTCGCATTAACTACGAGCATCGGACCGAGTTGCAAGTTCTTACGATGACCGCTGGCGGTTGTTGCCTTGGAAGGTCCCAAATAGTCAGGCTGTTGACGAATGTACCGTGCCATGGATGTTTCCATGATTCGCCCACCTGCTCCTACATTTTCCGAGGCCTCGAACCGCACTTTCTGAAGGGCATCGGTTTCGCTGCTCGTCGCACTCTGCCACCCGTGGATGCGAGCTACCGCGCGGTCGACGACGCGAGCAAGCTCGGCTCCGAAATCAGGTCCCCGGTCCTTCCTTAAATGCCGCTTCGCCTTCTCGGCAGAAAACCAGGTTGGATTTCGGTTGGCCTCTTGCGGGGGGCCGAGCCGCAGCACCTCACAAAGATGAGCACTGATCACAATCTCTCTTTCCGCGGATCTCCCAGCAGACTTCACGCTAGAATTCCGTGCATTGCCGCGCTTGCGACGAACGTACCGGGCAAACGAAGTTTCCTCGATCCGGCCATGAACTCCCGCTTCTTCAAAAGCCTCAAGAGCGGCCGCTTGAGCGTGGGTTAGCCCAGGTTCGACGCCTCCCTTGGGAAAAGTCCAGTGCTCACTGCCGGTCCGGACCAACAAAAACTCAACGAGGCCGCGGCGGACCCGATAGCAAACGGCGGCAACCTGTTCACATTCCCGCAGTTTGCGGACTTGTGATAGTCGAAAGAACTTGGCCGATGGCCGCGAAGGCGGAGCCGGTGACCCACTTGTCGGCGGACGAGACTTTCCAGCACCCATGGCATTAGAGTGCACGATGCAATCCGCAGTGGATAGAGTACAGCTTGGTTCTCCAGTCAATTTCGAAGAAATTGAGAAGGGCACGCACGCATTCCCCGCCTGCGGGAATCCTTCTGCATACTTGCGCCCCAGCACGCTTCGAGACAGTATGCATTTTTGGCTTAAACCCTGTAGGGAGGGACTTTTGGATAACTTGTTCTGTCTGCGCTGTAGCCGGGAACTTGAGGCGGGACAAAAATCCGTCGCCGTCTACATGTTCGCGCAGACCGTGGGGGTCAGACCCCGCCAAAAATCGGCGGCCCGCCGGATTTGTTTCTGCCCACAATGCTCTGTCTCTCTGGCGATGGGGCCGGCGCCGGAAGGCGCCCTTAACATTGCCGCTTGGCAGATGATTCGCGACCTCGTCGGCGCTGATCCAGCCCTGACCGAGGCGGCATGGGAAAACCTGCGAGGCGTCGTCGACTTACTGCCTGCCACGGGAACCGATGACAGCCCTCATTCATTGCGCGCCGGGGGATACTTCGAGTTCTAACGAGATTCGTAAGACAAAAACTTCAGTGCCTAAACTCTCCTGAAATATGCATTGGACACAGCTGCCAGATTTTGGCTGGCGGCTGCACCAAATTTCCTAGAAGTGGCTTGATTGTGTGAAATTCTGCCCACCCGTCGTATAGGTCACCATGTAAGTGTCCCCAGCCGTAGGATGCGCCGTCCCGGTTCCACTCGTTTGTGCGGCGAAGATGTAGCCCGATCCAGGGTTCAAAGTCTGGCCTGGTGCGAGCGTGTAAGTGTACGTCGCCGTCGAAGCCGTGCTGCTATTGGCTTGCGTGATCTGGCCACCAACGGTATTGTACTGCCCGCTGAAGCTGATCCCCGTTGTGCGCTGCACCACAATCGTGATCGACAGTGCGGTCAGCGAACCAGTATTCGCCAATCGCACTTGCTCTTCGTTGAACCATGGACTGCTTGAACTTACCACCGGCGTGATGGTTACCCCACCAGTTCCTCCGGTGCTGGCAACGGTGAGGCCTATGGTGACCGTGTGCGTGAGACCGCCACCAGTCCCAGTGATGGTCACGGTTGCGGCTCCTAACGTCGCCGTGCCGGAAGCAGCGAGCGTGAGCACGCTGCTTGTTCCGGTCGTAGTTGTGGTCTGAGGATTAAAGCTGGCGGTGACGCCTGCCGGCATTCCACTCGCCGTGAAGGAAACTGCGCTGGCGAAACCGTTGGTCCGTGTAATGGTAATTGTGCTCGTGCCACTCGCGCCCTGGTTGACGCTCAGTGTGCTCGGGCTCGCTGCGAGTGAGAAATCCGGCGTGGTATTCGTCACCGTGAGCGCCACACTTGTTGTGTGCGTGACGCCTCCTCCGGTTCCCGTGATGGTCACCGTGGCTAGACCAGGCGTTGCGGTTGCCGAAGCGCTTAGCGTGAGCACGCTGCTTGTCCCGGTCGTAGTTGTGGTCTGAGGACTAAAGCTGGCGGTGACACCCGTCGGCATTCCACTCGCCGTGAAGGAAACTGCGCTGGCGAAACCGTTGGTCCGTGTAATGGTAATTGTGCTCGTGCCACTCGCGCCCTGGTTGACGCTCAGTGTGCTCGGGCTCGCTGCGAGTGAGAAATCCGGCGTGGTATTCGTCACCGTGAGCGTCACACTTGTTGTATGCGTGACGCCTCCTCCGGTGCCGGTAATGGTCACCGTGGCTAGACCAGGCGTTGCGGTTGCCGAAGCGCTTAGCGTAAGTATGCTGCTTGTTCCGGTCGTAGTTGTGGTCTGAGGATTAAAGCTGGCGGTGACGCCTGCCGGCATTCCACTCGCCGTGAAGGAAACTGCGCTGGCAAAACCACCGGTGCGTGTGATGGTGATTGTGCTCGTGCCACTCGCGCCCTGTGCAACGCTCAGGCTGGCCGGCGTGGGTGACAGTGAGAAGTCAGATGCACCGGGCACCGTAAGGGTCAGCGTCACGGTATGTGTGAGGGCGCCGCTAGTACCGGTGATCGTGAGTGTCGAAGTGCCGCCCGTAGCTGTTGGCTGCGCATTGAAAGTTAACGTGCTCGTACCAGCGCCGTTGGTGGCGGAAGGATTGAACCCTGCGGTCACCCCAGCTGGTGGAGCGGTGATCGATAGATTCACATTAGCACTAAAGCCGAAGAGCGCGCCGACTGTAATGGTGCTCGTCGCCGCCCCTCCAAGAGGCACTGTGACAGAGGTGGGGGACAGCGAGAGGGAGAAGTCCGGCCGTCCTATTACAGTTAGGTTGACGGCGGTCGTGTGTGTCAACGTCCCGCTGGTTCCCGTGACGGTCACGGTTGCCGGACCTACGGTGGCGTTGCCTGCGGCGGTGAATGTCAGTGTGCTGACACCGTTGCCACCCGCAACCGAGGTGGGTGCAAAGCTCGCGGTCACCCCGCTCGGTAGTCCGCTCACGCTCAGCGCTACCGAGCTGCTGAAGCTATTAATAGGACTTACAGTGATGGTGCTGGTTCCCGTCGCGCCCTGCATCATGCTCGCGCTCGTGCTGGATAGCGAAAAATCGGGATTCGTATTGGTCGGAATCGGCGGGAAAGCATTGTTGACCAGATCGTGAAACTGCACAGGGAAAAATGTCCCAGCTGTCGGTGAGTTCGGATATGCGCCAGTTGGAGTATTCCCGGCTAGCGGATTGGTCTTGGAAGGATCGCAGTTCGGATCCGGATGCGGCGTCAAACTGGCTAGATAGGTGCCGTCCGACTCTCCCGGCGGTTTGATCCACACGAATGCCTGAAGCTGCGGGAAGAATCCCGCCGGGTTGGCTTGCGGCGGAGTACCAATTCCCGCGCCCACAGGGTTACACCACAAACCTCGGTGCGCGCGACGGTCGATCTTAGTGGCGTTTACAAAAGTGTTGAGATCCGTGCTCGTGCTCGGTCCCGTGGGACGTGCCGCTCCGCCCCAACCGTTCCGGGAGGTGTCGATGATCATCCCAATCGTGGAGGGGAACCCTGCGCTCACAAAATTCTGGTACAGCGCTTGGGCATAACTCGCTTCATCGATGAAAGGATTGAACTCGTAAAACATGGCGCCGATCAGCTGCTGCCCCCCGATCGTCATACTCGCGTTCATGAAAGGCTCCCTCGTAGGGAGAGTGTTAGCTGTATCGGTGACGAAGCCATCAATCGTGTTCACGCCGGCGGGCGTACCGGTAACAAGTGTCGTGTACTGTTGAATAGCGCCCGAGAAGTTATTCGGCCAGCCTAACCAGCCAGAGTGCCCGATGTCCAAATACTGGTAGACATTCGGTATCGTGTGTAAGCGCGTGATCGCATATTGAATGCCCTGCACGTAGACACCGGAGTTCTTTGCGTCCACGCATGCCTGAATCGTAGTAGTGCCGCCCCCGGCATTCGTAACCAGATTCGGCACAGAATCCGGCTCAATCACTGCAACAATGCGAATGTTGGCATACGCCGGATTGGAAAGAATGCTTACAATCGGATCGATGTACTGCGTCTTGTAAGTGTCCAGGCCGCTGAGTGGCTGTGTCGGCGGATTTGCGTTGATGCTGAGTTCGCCGTTCGAAGCCAATGCCGCACAATCACGACCAGGAAGGTCGTAGATAACGACTTTTACGACAATTGGCGTGCTTCCCTGCTGCTGCTGCAACGCGGCATTGAGGTGCCCGTTCAGACCCAACCGGCCGCCGGTTCCGTTAATCGCTGCAATGCGATCCATCCAGACAGCCGTCGGATACGTCTTCACTGTCTGCATTTTCTGGATGAGAATGGGGTCAGTTTCCTGGCCGATCGAAATGTTGATCTCGTTCGCATAGTCCGGACTTGTGTACCAGGTCGCTCCACTGAACGGGTTTGCGACGTGGGTTTGGGAGAATGCGCTCGGCATCGCAGTGAACAACAAGAAAAACAACGCCGAAAGTGCGCTCATCGTTTGCCAGCTCTGTCTTGCACGCTGGTTGATAAAACATAAGAGATGCTGCATAAATGGTCTCCTCAATCGTCCGAACTTCGTTCGGCATGAACTTTTTTTCTGCTGATTTTGAGTGTGGATCACTACGCGAGAATGCAAGTCGATTTGCAATACCGGCAAATTGAGAGATCGCACGTGATGCGGGTTGCGTGAAGCATTCGCTGACATCGTGGTCCTTTGACGTCCAGGTCTTTGCAGCCGCCAGCGTCGTGGGTGGCGGCTGCTTTTGGGCCTTTAGAAATGACTGGTTTGCGAAAAGGAGTTTCCACCCGTCGTGTAGGTCACGATGTAGGTGTCCCCGGCCGTGGGATGCGCTGTTCCCGTACCGCTGGTCTGCGCGGCAAAGGTCCAGTTACTCCCCACACCTAGCGTCTGCCCCGAGTTGAGTGTGAACGTGTAAGTCACCGTGGAAGCCGTACTGCTATTCCCCTGCGTGATCTGGCCCCCGATCGTGTTGTACTGCCCGCTGAAGCTGATCCCCGTCGTCCGCTGCACAACTATCGTGACCGACAACGCCGTCAGGGGAGCCGTGTTCGCAATCCGTATGTCTTCTTCATTGAACCAAGGACTGCTCGAAGCGACCACGGGTGTAACCGTTACTCCTCCCGTGCCTCCTCCGGATTGTGTCGTAGCCGTTGCCTGCGCCGAAGATGCCGAGGCTCCGGCCGCGTCCACGGCCTGCACTCGGAAGAAGTAAGCCGTCGACGCGGCTAAGCCGGTGTTGGAGAACGCAGCCACAGTAAGCCCAATAGCAACCTGATTCGCTGGTGAGGGTGTAAACCCGCTGGTCATGCTGCGAAAGACCGTATAAGTCACCGTGCAATTCGCGGGTGGTGTAACGGCTGTCCAAGTCAAATTGATTTGGCTGGAAGAGATTGCCGATGCGGCCAATCCAGCGGGCGCTGACGGCACAGCCGTACAAGAAGCACCGGCCTGCGTAGTAGCGCTTACCTGAGCGGACGGAGCTGAAGCACCAGCCGCGTCCAAGGCTTCCACGCGATAGAAAAACGTAGTGGATGCCGCCAGGCCAGTGTTCTGGAAAACCGCCGATGTCAGTCCGCTCGCTATTTGATTGGCGCCAGAGGGCGTGAAGCCGTTAGCCGTACTGCGGAACACCGAATAGGTGACTGCGCAGTTTGCAGGGGGTGCAACTGCATTCCAGGATAAATTGATTTGGCTGGAAGAAACGGCGGTTGCAGCCAGGCCAGTTGGAGCGCCAGGAACGGTTGTGCAGGCGCCTCCTCCACCCCCCAGGGGAAACTGAATCGTGGCCAGCAGGCTCTGCTTCTGTGCGTTCGCAACCGCGTTATACTGGTTATTGATCAGCGCAAAGCTGTCCTCCCCATTAAAGGCCCAATACGCCCAATTAAGATTCGAATTGTTTTGCAGGAAAGCGATCAGGCTCTGAAACCATTGTCCCTGCGATCCTGGTGTTGAACTTTGCAGATCGGTGGCATTGTTTCCCGTGCCAAATTCGCCCAACCATACGGGAGCAATGTTATTGGTGGCAATATATCCCCAAAATTTGTTCCACACCGACGATAGGCTGGCAAATGTTGTGCTGCTATTGAACCAACTCTGCTGAAACAGTACGGGTCCGTAGTCGTGCGGTGAGTAAACCAGCCGGTTGGCAGTATTCAGTACGACTGGGTTGCTGGCAACTCCCTCGAGGTTTCCGCCCCACCAATCGCAGTCGCCGTTGTAGCATTCAGCGCCTTCCACGATGATGAGCAGATTGGGATTCGCGGCTAGAACGGCATTTCCAGCGCGGTTCGCCGCAGCCGGCCAGTTTTGCGCCGTATTTGTAGTTGGGCAGCCGCCGGTGGCGGTGTCTCCCGTCCAGCATGCGCCCGTGGCGCCGCCGTTGGCATTCAAGTGCGGCTCGTTACGTAAGTCCATTCCAATGACAACCGGGTTACCATCCGGCGTTCGTAACGCTGAGTAGCGGTTAGTCAACGTAACCCAGTCGTTGATCCATGCCGACTCAGGAAAGCTGCCACTTAGATACCAAAGTCCATTTTCCGCTGCGCTGTTACCGGCGTTCGACCGGTGATTGTCCAGAATCACCCTTAACCCAATCGCTCCCGCTGCTGCAACGATCTTGTCCATCACTTGCAACGCATTCAGCCCCACCAAATCCAGGTTGATGGGCTGGCCATTGTTCTGACTGAAATTCTGCGGAATGATCGGCGTCTCCACCATCTGATTCGAAAAGGGCAGACGAACGGTGTTGTAGCCGTTGCTCTTAATCTCATTGAGGACAAAGTGATAGTCCTGCGCCCAAAGGCCGTGCGCAATCTGATCTGTTGTTTCAAATCCGTACCAGTTGATGGCTCCGATACGGACGGGCAAATTGTTGGAGTCGAGTATTTGATTGCCGTTGGTGTGCCAATATCCAGCTCCCTGAGCGGCAGCACCGGTTGCCCCCAGCGTCAGGGCGAGAATAACAACCACCACGCTGGCCAATTGCCTGTGTGTCGACCTGAAGGGGTGCGTTGCCATTTGCATGGGAGATCTCCGTAAGCTGTTATGAAATTGCTTTGGAGCGTGCTATTCCATGGAGGCAGCCGCCGATTCCGGAGAATCGGCGGCTGCACCGGTGGATTGATCTAGAAATGCCCGTTCTGGCTGAAATTACTTCCACCCGTCGTGTAGGTCACGATGTAGGTGTCCCCGGCCGTCGGATGCGCTGTTCCCGTACCGCTGGTCTGCGCGGCAAAGGTCCAGTTACTTCCCACACCTAGCGTCTGCCCCGAGTTGAGTGTGAACGTGTAAGTCACCGTGGAAG
>CAZUCC010000022.1:0-66502 GCA_964619065.1 uncultured Acidobacteriaceae bacterium
ACCCAGACCGCATTGTTTCGCGCATCCTTGGCATGGGCGATCTTCAGACGCTCATCGAAAGAGCCGAGTCGAGTGTCGACAAAGAAAAAGCTCAGGCGCTCGCCACCAAAGCCCTCAGCGGCGACGGTTTCTCGCTCGGAGATTTCCGCGAACAGTTGCGCCAAGTCAAAAAGATGGGGTCGCTACAGAGCCTGATCGGCATGTTGCCCAGCGTGGGCCCATTCGCCGGCATGCAGAAGCACGCTGACAAAATCGATGAGAAACAGATCACCCGCGTCGAAGCCATCATCGGCTCCATGACGGCCCACGAACGCGATCACCACGAAGTCATCAACGGCAATCGCCGCAAGCGCATCGCCCGAGGCAGCGGCACCAGCGTGCAGGAAGTGAACAACCTCCTCCGCCAATATGCTCAGATGAAAAAAATGTTCAAGCAAATGGGCAAACCCAGCTTCGCCCGGCGGATGGCTGGGATGAAGATGCCGGGGATGTAAATGCCGCTCGTTGAACAGTCGCTCTGTCATCCTGAGCGGAGCATGGACCTTCGCGAGCGAAGGTTCATGCGGAGTCGAAGGACCCCTGCGACGACGGAAACTACTGAGGAGTTCGAAGGTTTCCACCAAGAAGCTGTACGAGAGAAAATCTCGTGAAATGTGTTAGGCAGCAAGCCGGGGTAGGGTCCTTCGCTGCGCTCAGGATGACAGCGTAATAAATTTGTGAAAATGAAATGTAGCTCTTCTAAGAAGCATTCAGCGAAACACTTATGAAATGGCGCTCTCTCGAAGAATCGACGCTAGCTCCCGACACGCGCTCACTCCGCGACCAGTTCGCCGAGCGCAAAGCGCTAATCGAAAAGCTCGCCCCCGCCGCGACGCAGGCGGTTCACCGGCAGGTAGTCGAAGATCTGCAACGCTCCGGAATTGTCGAGCGCACTCTGCAACTCGGCGCAAAAGCGCCGGCTTTTGACCTTCCCGATCACAACGGAAAACGCGTTACCTCGACCGAACTTCTTTCCCGCAGCCGCCTCATTCTCTGCTTCATCCGCGGACGTTGGGACCCCTTTTGCTGCGGCCAGCTCGAAGCCATGCGCGACTACCTCCCTCGCTTCGAGCAAGCCGGAGCCAGCGTCGCCTTCATCTCCCCACAGACGGTCAAGCATTCTTTCTTCATGCACGACCAGCACAAACCGCGCTTCCCTTTGCTCAGCGACACGGGCAACCAGGTAGCGCGTCAGTTCGGACTGGTTTATCGCGTCCCCAACACCCCGTCCACCGACCAGCAGGAAATCTACCGCCGCGTCTTCATCAACCTCCCCAACACCAACGGAGACCCGAGTTGGGAGCTGCCCATCCCCGCCACCTACATCCTCGATCGCGATGCCACCATCCTCTACGCCTCCGCCAACCCCGACTACACCGAGCGGCCGGAGCCGGAGGAAATTTTGGTGGCTCTGCGATAGTCGGGTTGGTCGCACGGTAGCAGGTCTGTTTGAAATCAGGTCACCTTTCCGGTGTGAAAACTCCCAACACTAAGGAGACCATCCATCAGGGATAATCTGCTTATGGAAAGATCTGGTACTGGACCGAGACTGATCATCGTGTGCGGGTTGCCGGCTTCGGGTAAGACCACACTTGCCAGGGCGCTTGAAAGCAGGCTCTGCGCGATTCGTTTTTCACCCGACGAGTGGATGGATGCTCTTTCGCTAAACCTCTACGATGAAGAAAAGCGCGGAAAGATCGAGGCGCTGCAATGGAAGTTCGGTCAGGAACTCCTCGCGCTCGGCCTCACGGTAATCATCGAGTGGGGCACTTGGGGAAGGCCCGAGCGGGATACCTTGCGGCTCGGAGCGCGAGCCCTTGGCGCTGCCGTGGAGTTGCATTATCTCCCTGCGCCTGTGGATGTCCTCTTCGAGAGGATTCATCGCCGGGGTCGGGAAAATCCACCGATAGAACGAGATGCTTTGTCCCAGTGGTTCGAAATGTTCCAAGCACCGACTCCGGAGGAGATGGCACTCTTCGACGCGCCTCTGTTGCAGACCTTGCCTCCGATTGAAACTGGCTCTCCGCCGGTCGCGCGGTAGTCGCTGAATCTCCGAGGGGGATCGCACGGTAGTGGTGCAGTTTGGATATTTCTACAAAATTGTCATTCCGAAGCGCGGCAGTAGCGCGCGAGGAATCTGCTCTTTTACTGCCAGGAGCAGATTCCTCGCCGATCGACCTGGCTCGGAATGACAAAGCCAGAGCAGTGTATTTACGAAACGGCACCACTGCCGGATCGCAGGTAGTGTCCTTTTAGTGCAACGCAGTAATAGGACACTACCGGATCGCAATCCAGCTTGAAATCCCCCCTAACCTCAGGCATAATAAGAGTTTGTCTGAACACCGCTGGGTCTTCCGGTAAGGATCATCCAGTAATCAGTTCTTCGAGGAATATTCTCTGTGTTAATGATTCGTCTGTCGCGCACGGGTGCGCGTAAGCAACCGCTGTATCGTATCGTCGTCATCGAAAAAGAACGGGCACGCAATGGCCTGCCTGTTGAGGTGGTCGGGACCTACAACCCCCGTACCAACCCCGGCACCATCGAGCTCAAGCGCGACCGCGTGGATTACTGGGTATCGAAGGGCGCGCAGATGTCCGAGCGCGTGGGCAAGATCGTGAAGCACGCACCAGCAGCGAGCCCCGTTGCCGCAACTGCGTAGCCATCTGAGCCTCCTGCACACCTCTGAAGGAGCTTTCGCATGAATTCTTCTCACGGAGATACTCGGGGTGCTGCCCCGAATTCGAACGCCAAAGCGATGGTCGAACACATCGCTCGCGCTCTGGTGGATGCTCCGCAGGCCGTCGTGGTCGATCAGTTTGACGACAACGGCGAGATCGTTCTCGAACTCGAAGTCGCGCCTACTGACGTGGGCAAGGTCATCGGGCGGCAAGGTTCGGTGGTGCGTGCGATGCGGAGTCTGGTGCGCGCCGTCGGCGACAAGCAGGACCGCGACTACGCCCTCGAAATTGTGGAAGACTAAGCTCTGGAAGATCAGGTTTGTGTGGCGCGGGCGCCCTCGCCCGCGAGGTCTCAACCTAGCGACCCCTGAGGCAAGGAGACCGCCATCGGCGACGATTTCATCAGCATTGCCCGCGTTCTAAAAACGCAAGGCCGTCACGGCGAGATCGCGGTCGAGTTGCATACCAGCCATCCTGACCGCTTTACTCCCGGCATGCGCCTGTTTGCGCTGGGGAAAGACGATACGCGGCGCGAGGTTGAACTGGAAGAATTTTGGCCCCACAAAAGCCACTTGGTGTTGAAGCTGAAAGGCATCGATTCCATCAGTGACGCGGAAGCGCTCCTGCGCTGCGAGTTGCAGATACCTCTCGCAGAACGGGCACAACTCGAACCCGGCGCGGCATACATCAGCGATTTGGTCGGATGCGAAGTAATCGACAACGGACGTAGGATTGGCACCGTGACGGCGGTCCAATTTGGAGCCGGGGAAGCCCCGCTATTGGTGGTGCAAGACGGAGCACAAGAACACCTTCTGCCGCTGGCGGAGGAATTCCTGAAAACTCCTGCGGGAAAGATTGGGACTGCGCTTGACGTAGAGCGCAAGCAGATTCACATGCGCCTTCCCAACGGGATGCTGGAGATTAACGCGCCACTGTCGTCAAAAGAACAAGAATGAAATTCCACATCATTACGATTTTCCCGGACTTCTTCCGCGGGCCCCTGGATTATGGCATCGTTCGCCGGGCGTGCGAGGCGAGCCTGGTAGAAATCCATATCCACGACTTGCGGTCATTTGCCAGTGACAAGCACCTCACCGTGGATGACCGCCCCTTCGGCGGCGGTGAAGGCATGGTGTTCAAGCCAGAACCGGTTTTTGCATGTTTGGATTCGCTGGACTTCGCTCCGCGCGCGGCACGTGTGGCAGGGAGCACAAAGCAGTCGGTAATTTTGCTTTCGGCGCAAGGTCGGCGCTTTGATCAGCAAACGGCAGCGGAACTTGCGGGCCTCGATCAAATTGCCCTCATCTGCGGCCGCTATGAGGGCGTAGACGAGCGGGTGAATACGGCGTTGGCTGACCGGGAGATCTCCATCGGCGACTACGTGCTGAGTGGCGGCGAACTCGGGGCGGCGGTGATCCTGGATACGGTCACGCGCCTCATTCCCGGAGCGCTCGGCAATGAAGCCTCGGCGCTACAGGAGTCATTTACGGCGGCGAGAGTTCAGGCAGAAGTTCAGGCACAAGAGCCCGACGGAGCGGATTCCACTTGCGCCTCCGGCGGTTTGCTCGACTATCCGCATTACACGCGGCCAGCGGAGTTTCGGGGAATACCCGTGCCGGATGTGCTGGTTTCGGGCGACCACGAACGAATCCGGCGCTGGCGGCGACGATCCGCCCTGGAAAAAACGCTGCGAAACCGCCCCGATTTGCTGGAGCGCATTTCGCTCGGGAAAGAAGATCGCAAAGTGCTTGATGAGATTCAATCCGAGATCAAAGCATCCGAGGAAGGCCGAAGCTGACAGCCGAAAGCTAACAGCCGCTCATTCGCCACAGAACCCTAACTTTCGCTATACTCTATACTTAGAAAGATTATTTCCATGTCCAACCTAATTATCGATAAGCTTCTAGAAAAATCGCAGCGGACCGACCTACCCGCTTTCAACCCGGGAGATACCGTCCGCGTCCACGTCAAGATTAAAGAAGGCGACAAAGAGCGCGTTCAGGTCTTCGAAGGCCTCGTCATCTCCAAGAGAGCTGGCCAACAAGGATCATTTGTGGTCCGCAAGATGAGCTTCGGCCAGGGCGTCGAACGTATTTTCCCCTATCGTTGCAAAGTCGTAGATAAGGTGGAAGTTGTGCGGTCGTTCAAGGTACGCCGCGCCAAGCTTTACTATCTGCGCTCGTTGCGTGGCAAAGCCGCCCGGCTGCGCGAAGTCGAATAATTTTCGGGATGGGCCGTGAGCGCCTTGGCGTACGCGGCCTATTCGTCTTTTCTTTGCTTTTTTCCTGTTGCCACCTGCACTTCTCATTTCCGCAATTCCTTGTTCCGCCAACCGCTATTCGCTATCCTGCATCCTTCCTAAGTGGGACACTGGACTTTGCTCGTCTGATTTCCTCTTCCGGAGTCACTTTTATGAAAGCCTTCCCCAAGGTTTTCTCGCTACTTGTCTTGTTCGCTCTAGCCATGTTCTTTGGCGTGTGGTTCGCCTGCAGTAACAGCGCAAGCATGAATCCGCCACCACCACCGCCTTCGGGCCTGGGCAAGATCAAGCACATTGTTTTCATGATCAAAGAGAACCGGAGCTTCGATCACTATTTCGGTACCTTCCCTGGAGCCGATGGCGCTATCAGTGGGAAAACGTCCAGCGGAAAAACGATCTCGCTGGCTCACGCCTCCGATAAAACACACGACCTCGGCCACGGATGGGATGACGCCCACAAAGCAGTGGATGGCGGCAAAATGGATCAGTTCGACCTGGTAGCCATGGGATCCGATCTAACGCCATATACGCAGATGCAGCAGAGCGATATTCCCAACTACTTCGCGTACGCGCACCAGTTCGTGCTGGCGGACCGCATGTTTTCTTCGCTGGATGGCCCAAGCTTTCCCAACCACCTTTACACCGTGGCTGCACAATCGGGGGGAGCCATTGGAAATCTGCTCAACGTCACGAATGGAGCTTGGGGATGCGATTCTGACGATACCGCTACGGTCGACGTGATGGATAGCTCCGGCCACATCACCCCGCAGCCCCCGTGTTTTGATTTTAAGACGATTGCCGACAGCCTGCAGAGTGCCGGTATCAGTTGGAAGTACTACGCTCCCGGGTTCGGTCAGCACGGATACAACTGGTCGGCGCTCGACGCGATTCGACACATCCGCAACGGCTCTCTATGGTCGACGAATGTCGTGGCTGAGACGCAATTCGCCCTGGACGCTCAAAATGGCAGCCTGCCCGCCGTAAGCTGGCTGATCTCGGGCGCAACCAGCGAGCATCCCCCCGATAGCACCTGCGCTGGCGAGGACTGGACGGTGCAGCAGATCAATGCCATCATGCAGGGTCCGGATTGGGATTCAACTGCGATCTTTGTCACCTGGGACGATTTCGGCGGCTTCTATGACCACGTGCCGCCTCCAGGAATCGATCAGTTTGGCCTGGGTCCGCGGGTACCGTTGCTCATCATCTCCCCGTATGCCAAACAGGGTTTCATCAGCCATACACAATATGAGTTTTCCTCGTTCCTCGCATTTCTGGAGGCACGCTTCGGGCTCAAGGCGCTTACCAGCCGCGACGCAGCGGCTAACAATTTGACGGACAGCTTTGATTTCAACCAAACGCCGCAGCCACCCTTCGTCTTGAGCACCAGGGTTTGCCCTTAGAAGGGGAACGATGTAGGCTCCAAATGAAACAAGGGCACAGTAAAACCATGCCCTTGTTCATTTTTCGTGCGGTTTCATGACAGAGTGCCGGAAGACCGGCGCCGCACGATGAAGTTAGGAAGCTCCCGCAGTCACCTTTTCGGTGGGCACCGCCATCTGGTGAAGCCAGTACCGCAACAACTGCCGGTCACACTTGCGAATCTCACGAAACTCAATCCCCAAGCCTTCCGGACCCGAGTGCCGTACGCGCCCACGAAGGGCCACGTCGGTATTTGGCAGATCGACCACGACTTGGACGCTAGCGCCAACTTCCAGCTGAACGGAACTGGAGAGGAGACAACCGGTCTCGGAGATGTTCTTAATGTGGCCTTCCATCCGCATGCCGTCGCGCTCTCCCTGTTGCTCAAGCACGCGAGCTTGCACGCTCGCCTCGACACGCTGGGACTTGCGCTTCTTTTCTCCTGCCGCTGCGCGCAGGGACGGATCGGGAGTGATAGGGCCGAACTGGTCAGCCGCCTCTCGAACGTCCGTCTCCCAGAGCGATCGGCCGGCTTCGACCGCCTGCACGCCAATTTGACCCTTTTGTTCGCTGTCCGGCGCGCCAATCCAGATCACACGGCAAAAGAACTTGTTGCGACCGCGCTCCACCGTGACCACTTCTCCAACGGTAAGCGTCGGGCGCAGGCCACACAAGCGGGCACCGTGCAACGAGACATCCAGCGTGCATGCCATGTCGAGTTGCGGACGCTTCTGCTCATCCCATGTTATGACGCGCAAGGGTATGGCCAACTGCACCCTCTTGTCATACCGCTCTGGAGAATGGGCTACGTTTTTGGGTTTCTGCCTTACAGGAGGCATGACCATTTTGACTGACTTCATTTTGTCCCCGAAGCACTATGTGCAAAACTAACAAGTGTTTTTCCTATCAGCAATTTACCGCCGTAACCGGCACTACAACGGACGGGTGGTTACCTGCGTGTGAGGCACCTTCCGGTACCTTTCTTCCACACAGCTTTTGTTTTCCACAGCTTGCGAATGCCCACCGCGCGGGCGATGATGACATCCATCCCTTGTGCCTCGCACATCGCAATCCGGTTCGCAGATGCCGCTTGTTCCGACCGGGCTTTCGCCAGCGGCTGTGAAGTTGCGGTTTCTCAAAAGCCTGCGGTGTACGCTACGCTATGAAAAAGAGGCTTGGCGGAACGGCGCTCGCCTGGTGGGGGGAGTGGACGAGGCTGGTCGCGGCTGCCTCTTTGGGCCTGTGGTGGCAGCAGCCGTTATCTTGAATCCCGAGGATCGCATTCGCGGCTTGCGCGACTCCAAGCTTCTGCCCGAAGAAACGCGCGACCACCTTGCCGCGCAAATTCGGAAGCGCGCGATCTGCTGGGCGTTTGCCTCGGTCGATGCGGCACAAATCGATGTCATCAATATTCTGCAGGCCTCACGCCTGGCCATGCGAAATGCTGTTCTGCAGCTGCAACCTGAGCCTGATTTTCTGCTGGTCGATGCCATTCACCTTGACCACACCTGCGCGCAACGCGCAATTATTCACGGCGATGCACTATCGGCCTCGATTGCTGCAGCGTCGATCATCGCAAAAGTCGAGCGCGACCGCATGATGCGTGAACTGGATGCCACCTACCCGCAATACGCGCTTGCCTCCAACAAGGGATACGGCACACCAGCACACCGCGCCGCTCTTCTCGAACACGGCCCCACACCGCTCCACCGGATGACCTTCGCGCCAGTCCGTAACTCGCAGGAAGAGTTTGATTTCCCCGACGACTTCGACGATATCGCGGGCGATATTGTGATCGCATCCGCCTGACACCTGCGAATTCACGGCTCCATGAGGATTTCATGTTGCAGCTGTCATGCGAGGAGACTGAATCTTTGATATCGCAAATTGCGATATCAAAAAGAGGCCGTGGTGGACGACGCACATTCCCCTATGTTTTCACAGAGCATGGAGTCGCCATGCGTATTTCAATACAAAGGCCGCCTTGTCGGGAGGCGGCCTTTGTGTACGTACTCGTATGAAGAAATAGTCGATTGGGCTATTAGAATTTAATCGACCCGAACGTGCCGGCGAGATTATTACTCGGACCAGCAGTGAAGAAGAGCTCGTTCGTCTGACCGTTTCTTGGTGATCCGCCACCGAATTCAATTCCCCAAAGCTGGTCGATTAGGATCACCTTGCCTTTGGTGTCCTTGAGCGTACCCACGAAGGCTCCGGTCGAGGCATTGAAGGCGTTGATAGTGCCGTGGTTGGTGTTGTTGGAGATCAACAGGGTGTTGCTGAGCGGTCCAAAGTTGCTGGGCGCCGGAGTCATACCCCAAGGCTGGTTCAGGTGCGCGCCCTGTGCGAACCGCTTCACGAACGTTCCATCCTCACTGAAGATGTCAATGAAACCACCCGGACCACCCGCCCCATCGGCAAACGCAACGTAGACCAGGCCGTTAATATCCTGGATACCGAACGGCGCAAAGCCGGCGGGAAGCGTTGTATCGGTAAAGGATTTTACCCACGCGAAGCTACCGTCATACATATCTACTTTGTTGTTCGCGGCGTCGGCGGCAAAGAGAAAGTTTCCCGAAGGCTTGCTAGTAACAGCCAATCCTGTATAGACGGCACCCGGATTTGTCACAGCGATGATAGCGTTGTTGCGGTCGGACTGCGGTGCCCACCCGCTGATGGTCCCGTCCAGCGTTGCGAAAATGAAGATCGACGACCATCCTTTGACCTGGAAATCTGGGGACCCGTTAAAGACGATTCCAGTGGGCGTGCCCGTGCCGACGTCGTTCACGGAAGGGATCTCCACCTGCAACCCCTGCTTGACTCCGGCTCCGTCGTAGAGCGTGGACCAGCCTGAGCCATTGTCGCTAACCCAGATTGGACCGCCGGGGCCGTAAGCCAGTCCCCAGCCATTCACTTGCATCGGATCCGTGTGGTGTGACCATCCGACTTGATTGGAAGCCAAGTTGGTGAGTTTATACTGCGCCTGGGCTGCTGTGGAACCAAACATCAGCAGGAGCCCGAGACTGAATGTGAGAGCGATTGTAGTGCGTTGCATAGGTATTCTCCTTTAACGTAAGGTTAGGTAGGTGACTTGCCGATGTGTTGTTCGACGAGGAACTTTCTAACCTGCTTGAGATCAATGCTAGCTTGTAGGCCTTTCGCCGATTGTCAGGAGACTGTCACGCGTTTGCACAATTTCTGCTGTTCACCTCGGAAAGCTATGCCCACGCTGGAGATCCGATAGTCCATTGCCGCCCATCATCAACGCTCAGAGTCTTTCGAAACGGTTCGGAGCCGTTCCGCTTTTCCAAAATGTTTCGTTCACTCTCTCCGAAAGCGATCGCGTCGGATTGATTGGCCCCAACGGGTCGGGTAAGTCCACTCTTTTGAAAATTTTGGCGGGGCAGGTCGATCCGGATAGCGGCGAGATCGCCCGGCGGAAACGCGCTCGCCTGAGCTATGTGGCACAGGACTCGTATTTCCCGCCCGAGGCGACGGCTCGCTCCGTCGTGCAAAAAGCGATGGAAGCGGCCTCCATACCAGACGGCGAACGCGGCACTCTCTTCGCGGAAAGTCTAGGCCGTGCCGGTTTCGAGAACCTCGAAGCCAAGGCGTCAACTCTCTCGGGCGGCTGGCAGAAGCGCCTCGCGCTGGTGGAGGCGCTCGTGCAACGGCCCGATATCCTGCTGCTCGATGAACCTACGAACCACCTGGACTTGGCGGGGATTCAGTGGCTCGAAGCACTGCTCGAAGGCGCCGCGTTCGCCTGTGTAGCCGTCAGCCACGATCGCTACTTTCTGGAGAACGTGGCCACGGAAATGGCGGAGCTCAACCGCGCATACCCCGATGGGATGTTGCGGGTCCACGGAAACTACAGCACGTTCCTGATCAAGAAGGAAGAATTTCTTCACGCACAATCGAAGCGCCAGGAGGCACTGGAGAATCGTGTTCACACCGAGATTGAGTGGCTGCGCCGCGGTCCCAAGGCTCGCACCTCGAAATCCAAGGCACGGATTGATAGAGCCCACGAACTGATCGGCGAACTCGCGAATCTGAATGCGAGAACCAAGACGACGGGCGCCGGGATCGATTTCTCCGCTACTGGCCGGCAGACCAAGCGGTTGATTGAGCTCGAGGATGTGAGCTATGAAATCCCAGGCCGGACGTTGTTGAGCGATCTCAGCTTTACGATCACGGCTGGGATGCGCGTAGGGCTGGTCGGCCCCAACGGCAGCGGCAAGACGACGTTGCTGCGGCTGCTGCGGGGCGAGATCGCGCCCGCGTCCGGCGAGATTCACCGCGCGAATGTTCTCCGCATCGTCTACTTCGACCAGACCCGCCAACTCGATTTCGAGGGCACGTTGCGGCGAGCGCTCGCGCCGGACAGCGATTCCGTGATCTACCAGGACCGGGTGGTGCACGTTGCCTCCTGGGCTGCGCGCTTTCTGTTCACGAGCGAACAGCTCAACCAGCCTGTTTCACGGCTTTCAGGAGGCGAGCGCGCCCGCGTGCTCATCGCACAGCTCATGTTGCAGCCCGCTGATGTTCTGCTGCTGGATGAACCAACCAACGACCTCGATATCCCAACGCTGGAAATTCTCGAGGAAAGCCTTCTCGAATACCGCGGCGCACTCGTGCTGGTCACGCACGACCGTTACCTGCTCGACCGTGTCTCTACTGTTGTTTTAGGTTTGGATGGCCAGGGTAGTGCCGAAGGGTTTGCCGATTACTCGCAATGGGAGACCTGGCGGCGTGAGTCGACGCAAGAAGATAAGAAATCCGTGGGTTCAGGGAAAAACGGCGCCCCAGCGCCCACCCCCGACGAATCGAGGGCCGCGAAGAAGCTCTCTTACATGGATGCCCGTGACTACGCCACCATCGAACACCGTGTTGTGGACGCGGAACTCGCGTTGCAAACTAAACGCGAAGCGCTGGAAGACCCTGCCATCGTCATTGACGCGCCGAAACTGCTTCAGGCGCATGCCGAGATGGATGCTGCTCAGGAAGTGGTCGATACGCTTTACGCGCGTTGGGCGGAACTCGAAGGCAAGCTGAAGTAGTGCGCTTCGCACGGCCAGCAGGCGAGGGCACCTGCCGCTACACGATCTACTATTCCCGCTCGAAATCGATATATCCATGGTTCACGTCGGTGCGAACCAGCCGTACGCTCAGCTTGTCTCCTACATCAACTCCCTGTTGCCCGCGTACTAGCATTCCCTCCACGTGCGGCGTCAGCACACGAACGAAGGTTCCGTGCACGTTCACACCTGTCACGATGGCGTCGAATACCTGCCCGATGCGGCTGCTCATAGCCACGGCGGACATTCGTTTCGTCATCTCGCGCTCAACTTTGCGTGCGGCATTTTCCTTCGCGGTGCAGTTCGCGGCGATGGCGGAAAGCTCATCATCGGTATATGCGTCCGCTTGCTTCGTTAACAGCGCTTTGATGATGCGCTGTGTCACCAAATCCGCGAACCTCCTGTTGGGTGCTGTGGAATGCGTGTAATCCTGCACCGCTAAACCGAAATGTCCAGCCTCGGGCTCTCCGGGCCGCTCTAGAACATATTCGCCGGGTCCCATCAACTTGATGACGGCGAGTGACAGATCCGGAAAATGATCGGGGTCCGCAGCCTTACGCTGTAACAGGAAATCATTGAGAGCCTTCGAGTCCGGTTGTGTGGGTAATTTCCCGCCTTGCGTTGCCGCTAGTTGAACAATGCGGTCCCAACGCTCAGGAGTCTTCACAATACGGCGCAAGGAACAGACAGCTCCCAGCTTTCGCGCCACAATCTCATTCGCTGCGACCATGAAATCCTCAATCAAGTCGGTGGCGTGATTCTTCTCCTGCTTCTGTACATCGATGACTTGCTGATTGAGCAGAACCGGACGCACTTCGTTGGTCTCGATGTTCAAGGCACCGTGGCGGTAGCGCTGATCCCGCAATGCCTGGGCGACTTCGTCCTGCAGTTTCAACTGTGCTTGCAAGTCCAGCGAAGCCGCCACCTTCGGCGGAGCGGCGCCTCGATTTTCCAGCCAAGCCCCCACGGCGTTGTATGTGAGCTGCGCCTTATTGCGGACCAGCGCCTGATAGAGATCACTGGAACTAATGTGGCCATCCGTGCCGACCACGAATTCAATCACGATGCAAAGCTTGTCGGCGCCTTCCAGCAGCGAGGTCAATCCAGTCGAAAGCTCCTCCGGCAGCATGGCGAAATTTCGCACTCCGGTGTACACGGTTGTGGTTTCCTTGGCGGCATGTTGGTCGATAGGAGAGTTCTTGGGAACATAGGCGTCCACATCCGCAATCCCAACGAGCACCTTGGTTTCGCCGCTCGGCAGCCGTTCCGCGACTTCGATCTGGTCGAGATCGCGCGAGGTATCATTATCGATCGACGACCACAGCAGCTCGCGCAGATCACGAATCGCGCCGCCCGCAACAAGTTGTGGAGGCTTCGCTTGCAACTGCATTAACTGCTGTTGTGCCTTTGCCGGAAATTCCGGTTCGAAACCGTTCTGCAGCATGACTTGCTTCGCCATGGCCTGCAGATCAACGTGGGAAGGGTAGTTATTCATAAGCTCGCGTAAGCGACTCCGACACGCAATTAAGAACACAAAGGCTAACATGGCCTCGTGTTCCCGTGTGTTGATTTACGGCGAAAAATGCACGCTTGGCATGGTATTCTTAGAGGGATCGTTGCGATCCCGCGTCGCCAGCAACATCCCTGAAGCTCCCTGTAACCTCATGATTTCTGTCAGCAATGTTTCCATGCGCTACGGCGCCAAAGTCTTGTTCGAAGATGTGTCCACAGCCTTTACGCCCGGAAAGCGCTACGGCCTGACCGGCCCGAACGGCTCCGGTAAGTCCACGTTCATGAAGCTTCTGACGGGTGAACTCGACCCGCAAAAGGGCACCGTGGTCCGGCCGCGCAAGTTCGGCGTGTTGAGCCAGGACCAGTTTGCCTTTGACGCGTACCGCGTGGTCGATACCGTGATCATGGGCAATAAGCGCTTGTGGGCCGCTCTCGAAGAGCGCGAAAAGATTTACTCCAAACCCGAAATGTCCGATGAAGACGGCATGCGCGTAGGTGAACTCGAAGGCATTGTCGGTGAAGAAGACGGTTACTCCGCCGAAGCCGATGCCGCAATTCTCCTGCAAGGCCTCGACATTACCGACGACCTGCATGAACGCAAGATGGGCGAGATTCAGGGCGGACAAAAAGTTCGTGTGCTACTGGCGCAAGCTCTGTTCGGGCACCCGCAGGCGCTGTTGCTCGACGAGCCTACCAACCACTTGGATCTCGACTCCATCCACTGGTTGCAGGGTTTCCTGAACGACTATGACGGCGTACTCATCGTGATCTCCCACGATCGCCACTTCCTGAACAGCGTTTGCACCCACATCGCCGACATTGATTACGAAACCATCATCACCTACACGGGCACTTACGATGACATGGTCGTGGCGAAAACACAGATTCGTTCACAGATCGAATCGCAAAACGCCCAGCGCGAGAAGAAGATTTCCCAGCTTAATGAATTCATCGCTCGTTTCTCCGCGGGAACAAGATCCAGCCAGGTGCAGTCCCGCCGGAAAGAAGTCGAGCGCCTGCAAGTCACTGAACTGGCCCGCTCGAATATTCAACGCCCTTACATCAAGTTTGAGCAGAAACGTCCTTCCGGAAAGCATGTCCTGGAATTCGAGGCGATTGCGAAATCTTACGGGGAAACGGAAGTTCTGAAGGGGTTTACGGCGAGTGTACTCCGGGGCGAAAAGATCGCACTCATCGGGCGAAACGGCGCGGGCAAAACGACTCTCCTCAATGCACTGTTGGCGAATTCGCCGACGATTCCGGAAGCGGAGTTACGCCAGACCAGCGGCTACGATGGCCCTTTCCTCACTGCGGGCAAAGTAACCTGGGGTCACGAGGCCTCCGTCGGCTATTTTGCGCAGGATCACAAGCAACTGATTCAGAAAGGCTCCAACGTTTTCGACTGGCTCCATCAATGGGAACCCGGAGCATCCACCGAAGAGATTCGTGGGCTGCTCGGCCAAATGCTTTTCCAAAAGGAAGAAGGCAACAAGAAAACGGAAGCTCTTTCCGGCGGTGAAGCGGCACGGCTCCTGTTTTGCAAACTCATGTTGCAGAAACCGAACATCCTGGTTCTCGACGAGCCAACCAACCACCTCGATCTCGAAGCCATCAACGCGCTCAACATCGCGCTACAGCGCTACCCGGGAACGGTGCTGATCGTCACGCACGACCACGACTTGATCGACGAAGTTGCTACCCGCATTTGGCACTTCGAAAGCGACCACAAAATCACTGACTTCAAGGGCGTCTACGCGGAATACCAGTCCGTAGGCGTCTAGAAGCTTTGGCGTCTAAGAGCTTTGTTGAAAAGACCTCTCGATTTGTCATTCCGAAGGGCTTCAGCCCTGAGGAATCTGCTGTTTTTCTGGTCGTTCTTCTATTCTTTGTTCCTTACTTCGCCGCGTAGATGTCACTGAGCATATCCGGCTTTGAAGCGTCCCGCTCCAGATGCGGGAACTTCTCGCCGCCGTGGTAATCAATCTTGAACGTGCGGAAGTAATCCGTATTCTCCACCAGCAATTCGATAGGATCAGCACTATTCTTAGCCGCCTTCAAAGCATCGCGCAGCACATTCCTAGAAAACTTACGGCCGTTGACCGCGAGCACTTTCATCCCCGGTCCGATACCCGCCTTCGCTGCCGGCAGCCCTTCAATCGTGTCCTCAATGCCGCCATCCGCGCGCAGATGCAGCCCGAGCGAGAATCTTGAGTCGATCATTTCGCGAGCGTCTTCATATGCATGCGTCAACTCCGAGGGTGAGTCGCTGAAAACGAGTTTCCACCCGCTATCCTCCAATCCGGTCAGCGGCGCTCCCGGGCCGTGACTCGTAAGCCGTTCTATCCAGAACTTCCGCCAGTCGTACGGGGCCACGCTGTTTAATGTGCTGACGACATCGTCGAAAGTGTACGTCTTCACTTCGGCGGTACCGCTTGCGCCTCCATGGAACGCGTGGCAAAAATCGTCCATGGATTTCTTGCCACTACTCTGCTGCCGCAGCAGCACGTCCACCCAGAGCCAGTTCAAAACGTCTTCGTCGTAGTAGTCAAGTCCGCGCCGCCAGGACTGCCACGTGTCGGTGAAATCCTCCATCGCGGGCACTGCGTCCGCCGTATCCTGCAGATTGCGCCAGGTGCGGCCCGGACGGTATTCCAGCTCGGCCGCGATTGCCGCCAGATTGTCGCGCGCCTCTTCCGGCGTGCGGATTCCGCTACGGGCGCTCAACAAATCTCCTAGATAAGAAGTCAACCCTTCGTACACCCAGAGCAAATCCGTCAGCATTGGTTTTTCGTAATTAGACGTTGCTAAATCCGCGGGCCGCCGAAATTTTCCATTCCAGGAATGCACGAACTCATGCGGCAATAGCCCAGCATGCAGCTTGCGGAGATTGTTGTCGACAATACCGCGCTCATCAACACGGCTGTCGTCGGACGCGTGGTGCTCAAGCCCAAAGTGCGCCACATGATCGCTCAAACTGTAAAGGAAGTGGTAGTTAGGGTAGTGGTAAGCTCCAAACAGCTTCAGCGCCTGAGTTGCCAGGTTCCGCTGATGCTCAAAGAAATCCGCTGGCCCATCGAGGGCCGCGGCACTGTCCGCGGCCAGATCAAGCTCGTGATGTGGATTCTCTCCGGTGGGCTCCATACGCATGTACTCTCCGGTGAGCATTGGAGAATCCACAAGGGTGGTCAACGAAGCCGAAACAAATCGAACTTCCCCTGCCGCTTGCGAAGCCACGGGCAACGGAGACGCAAATTTCCAGCCTGCTGGTAAGCGCACAGAGGCTTCGTACTTCAGTTCATCAGAGGTCCACCCAGCCGGATACAGCAACACCTGGTTCCAACTGATCACCGCCATCTTCTCCGTCGCCGAAGAGCCCGAGCTGAATCCACCCTCCAACACCGCCGGATAAAGGTAGTCGAGTGCTGCATCCACGCTGCTGGCGCCAGCAGGCACGTCTACGTGGAACGTCCAGGCGTCCAGCAAATCGCGCCGCCACGTAAGCTCCTGGCCATTGGCTTTGAAGTGCAACCCGGTCAAATTTGCAATCGGTCCCGAGGGTTCATGCTCACCCGGAATCCACTTGGGGTAATACAGAGTCAGCGAACCAGGCTTGCTTGGAATCGTCAGTTTGGCGTGAAGAATCTTACGCGGCGCTTCTGCCGCATCCAGCGCGATAGTCACTGTGGGCGCGACCTTCGTGGCTACAGCCTTCGATTGCGCCACAGCCATAGCAGAGAGCGCCAACCAACAACCTACTGCGCACAACCGGGACAATCTCATCTTCCAAGCACCTCGCGGACAGGATTGACTGCGTTTGCAGAACTTATGAATATATCAGTCCTCAATCCTGCTGTGCGAAAAGCACCCACGCTCGAAGCTGGGCTAGCGCGCATTTCTGCTACCATGACGCCGTGAGCACGCGCGGACGGTTCATCACCTTTGAAGGCACGGACGGCTCCGGCAAGAGCACGCAAATCGAAAAGCTCGCAGACGCTCTCCGCCAACTGCATTTCGATGTCGTGCTCACTCGTGAACCCGGCGGCACTCCCATCGGGGAAGCCATCCGCGAGGCGCTGCTTGACTCCGCCACCTCTGGCATCTCCGCGCGTACGGAGATGGCACTCATGTTCGCCGCCCGTGCGCAACACCTGCAAGAGGTGATCGTCCCTGCGCTGGCCGCAGGCCACTACGTCCTTTGTGATCGCTTTACCGATTCGACCGAGGCCTACCAAGGCGGAGGCCGCGAGTTAGGCAGCGAACCCGTGCTCGCATTGCACCGCGTTCTTTGCGATGACATTCAGCCGGACCTGACGATTCTGCTTGACTGTGACCTGAGCTTGAGCCTGGCCCGGGCTAAACATCGCAACCTGGTTACAAATGCCGCTGGACGTGCGGATGAAAACCGCTTTGAGCAAGAGAATCGCGCTTTTTTTAGTCGCGTGCATGATACTTTCCTGGCCATTGCCAAACGTGAACTAAAACGAGTTGCCGTTATCGATGCCCGCGGCACTCCGATTGAAACCCACGCGAAAATTCTTGACGCGGTTCGCGACCGCCTCCAAATTCCCGGTATCTAAATTTCTGCAGCTCTCCGGCTGGCGCACAGCTCCCACTCTCCATTAGAGTGTTCTTAGGAACACCGGACGCGCCGGACTCCTATCGACCAACTGCCAAGCCCGATGTCCGAGCCAGCCTCCAATTCCACGCCCGATCCGTTGCCTGACCCCACGACCGATTCAACGTCCGGGTCCGCGACGTCCATGCCGTCCGCTATTGAGGTGGTTGTCGTGCATCCGCAGCGCGATCGTTACTGGCTGCACGCACTACTGTTATTGGCCACTACTTTCACCACGCTGGTCGTCGGCGCGGGTATGCAGTTTAGTTTTCAGAATAATCTCGCCC
Organism: uncultured Acidobacteriaceae bacterium; assembly: GCA_964619065.1. Classification (GTDB taxonomy): domain Bacteria; phylum Acidobacteriota; class Terriglobia; order Terriglobales; family Acidobacteriaceae; genus JANXUC01. The sequence goes on from CAZUCC010000022.1 coordinate 17,890, forward strand.
TTTACTCCGCAGACCAAGACGCTTTTCTTCCCTTCTTCCCATTGGAGTGGGTGCTCCACCAACCTGCGCGGCTTCTGTTGGGAGTTCCTTTCTCAGCCGCTTTGCTGCTGATCTTGCTCTGCCACGAAATGGGGCACTATCTCTACTGCCGGCGCTATCGCGTTTGGGCTACATTGCCCTATTTCATCCCGTTCCCCAGCCTCGCTGGAACTATGGGCGCATTTATTCGTATCCGCAGCGCTATCCGTTCTCGCGCCGCTCTTTTCGATATTGGAATTGCGGGACCTATCGCTGGATTTGTTCCCGCACTGGCTGTCCTTTTTCTGGGATTGGCTCTGTCCAAACCCGCGCCGCCAGCCTTCCTGATCACACCGGATATCGAGTTCGGCCATCCCCTCATCTTTGGGGTCGCACAACACGTTCTCGCGGTACTCACCCATTCTTCCGTCCATCTCTTGCCGCTGGAACGCGTTTACCTCCACCCCATTGCCGTCGCGGCCTGGGTCGGGATGTTCGCTACCTCATTGAATCTTCTTCCCGGCGGCCAACTCGATGGGGGCCACATCGTCTATGCAGTTTTTCCCCGCGCCCATCGGTTCATTACCGTGCTCACGGTCGGCATCTTACTTCCGCTTGGGTTCCATTTTCGTGGCTGGTGGGTCTGGGCCGCCTTACTGCTCGCTACCGGATGGCAGCATCCCCCCGTCCCCCGATGGCCCCCTCTCGATGGCAAACGCAGGTTGCTTGCGCTGCTAGCGCTCGTGCTTTTTCTATTGACGGTGACGGCGATCCCAATCCATGCGGCCTTCGGTCAATAGATTGACCCGTTATCTTTGCCAAAGCACTTCAACGGACGCGCTGTAACTCAAGCAAGAAAAACCTGGATCCGAGTCCAGGTTGCGAAGCGAGTGAAATCCGAGTTGCGGAATGACTTCTATTCGGCGTCCGCCTTGCCGCGCGGTACCGCCGGCCTTGCTTCCCGGCGCAGCATGTATGCATTCGACACATACTGCTGCACCATACGCTGCGTGTTGAAAAACGACGCATTCAGCGCAATGGACATGCGCATCACGTTCGTGTAGCGCTCCGGTTGCTGATAGTACATAGGGACGATATCGGTCGCCAGTTTGGTATAGAGGGAGTTGACTTCCGACTCGTGATCCTCTTCATCCTCCGCGTTCCCCACCGACCAGCCTGTTACGCCCTCGATGTGTCCTTCGATCCACCAGCCGTCGCGCACACTGAAGCTGGGCACGCCATTCAGCGCCGATTTCATGCCGCTGGTGCCGGATGCTTCCTGTGGGCGCATTGGATTATTCAGCCAGACATCCACACCCGCCGTAATCAGGCTGCCCCAGTACATGTCGTAGTTCTCCACATACACTGTACGAATCACATCTCGCACGGACGATGCCCCGCCAAACACATCGCGAATCAATTTCTTTCCGCCTTCATCGCGCGGATGCGCCTTGCCGCCATACACGAGTTGAACCGGGCCGACGTCCTTCGCCAGCTTCCGCAGCCGCTCCGGATCCTGAAACAGCAATGCCGCGCGCTTGTAGGTACTGGCTCGTCTGGCAAACCCGATGGTGAAGACATTGGGATCCAGGTCGATACCCATCCTGCCCTTGATCTCGCCGAACAGCCGCTTCTTCGCCCGGACGTGCGCTTCCTTGATGTCATCCAGCGGAATGCTGATGGCATACCGCAAATAATTATTGTCTGTCCGCCACGCCGGAATGTACCGGTCAAACAATTCCTTAAAAGACGGCGCGGCCCAGGTGAGCGCGTGAACGCCGTTCGTAATAGCATTGATCACATATGCCGGGAACATATCCCGCGAAACCTCTCCATGCCGCATGGCGACTCCGTTCACGTACCCGGAGAACTGCAGCGCCAGGTAGGTCATGTTCAGAACGTCGCCTTTCCACACCTTGGCCTCATTGAGGAGCGCGGATCGTTCCGGACCGAGAACGTGCTCCACCAGCTCGCGGGTAAATTCATCATGACCCGCTGGCACCGGCGTGTGCGTGGTAAAAATGCAAAGGCTGCGTACGCTGTCCACATCCAATTGCTTTACACGCCCCGCGAAACTTTGGCTCAACCGCCGCTCCAACAGGCCCAGCGCCAGTAGTGACGAGTGCCCCTCATTCATGTGGTAGCGCTGAATATTGATCCCAAGCTGTTGCAAGACTTGCAGCCCGCCAAGCCCCAGCACGGCTTCCTGACATAACCGGTAATGCGAATCCCCGCCATACAGCGAATTGGTCAATTCGCGGTCAGCGGGCGCATTCTCAGGCAAATCCGTATCCAGCAAATACACCGGCACGGTCGCGCCCGTCACACCCTGCACCGTGTACTTCCAGGCGCGCACCGTAACTTGTCGCCCTTCAATCTCCACCTCGGTGCGTACATCCACCGCCTCCAGTGTGTGGTCCGGATCCCAAGGCTGCGGCTGCTCCGTCTGCTGCCCGTTCCCATCGAGATACTGCCGGAAGTACCCGCGCCGGTACACAAGCGTGAAGGCAATCAGTGGTACTGCTAAGTCTGCGGCTGAGCGCAGCGTATCCCCTGCCAGCATTCCTAAGCCGCCGCTATACGTTGGCATATTCGGATCGAGCGCAATCTCCATCGAGAAATACGCAATCACCGGAATGTTTTGCTTCGATTTCATCCATCTCTCCGTTGGCGGATCGAGCGCAGACAGCGGGCTTGAAAATCTGGCGTTTCCATAATTTTACGGGAGACGCACCTCTTGCACCGTTGCCCGAGACTTTCGTTCTACATCAACCAAAGTGCGTCCACGTCAACAATTACATTGGTGCGTGGAATCTTCTCCACCGCCGCATGCGCCAGCATCGCTCGCAGCAACCGGTGCATCTTCTCCCGGCTCTCCGACTTCAGCACGAAGTGGTAGCGGAAGTCCTGCTTCAAGCGCACGAGGGGAGCCGCAGCCGGACCCAGCACTCGAACCCCTTCGTGCCGCGTTTTCTCGAACCACTTTCCCAGTGTGCCCGACCAGCGTAATGCATCATCGAGCTTGGCCGCACGCACCAGCACATTCGTCAGCGCACTATATGGCGGATAATGCATCCAGCTTCGGAAACGCAGTTCTTTTTCATAGAAGCCACTGTAGTCGTGCCGCGCTGCGTATTGCACGGCGTAATGGTCTGGGAAAAAAGTTTGCAGCACAACCTTTCCTGGACTGTCACCCCGGCCCGCGCGTCCCGCTACTTGCGTTAGCAACTGAAAGGTGCGCTCCGCCGCTCGGAAGTCCGGCAAACCCAGCGCCGTATCCGCCCCCACCACACCCACCAGCGTCACTCCGTGAATGTCGTGACCCTTGGCGATCATCTGCGTACCCACCAGAATATCGAGTTCCCCTGCATTCAGCGCACCCAGCACGCGTTCGAAGTCGTAGCGGCCGCGTACGGTATCCCGATCCAGACGACCGATACGAGCTTGAGGAAACAGTCCATGCAACAGTTCTTCCAGTTTTTCTGAACCTGTGCCCAGGAAATATACATACTCGCTGCCGCAATGTACGCACACCTTAGGAACTTTCGCCATATACCCGCAGTAGTGACATTCCATCCGGTGCGTTTGCTTGTGGTGCGTCATCGCAATAGCACAGTTCACGCATTCGAGCTTCTTCCCGCATGTGCGGCAGAGCACGACCGGGGAATATCCACGCCGGTTCAGCAACACCATGACCTGCTCGTTGCGCTCGAGGCATTCGGCAATCTCGGACCGCAGCTTGCGGGAGATGACCTGCTCCTGCCCTGTTTCTTGAAATTCCTGCCGCATGTCCAGAATCTCTACTTCCGGAAGTGGGCGCGACTCCACCCTGTCTGGCAGTTCGATCAACGCATATTTGCTAGGTGCACCCTTTTTGGGTAAGGCATTCGAATACGATTCCAGGGACGGCGTCGCCGACCCCAAAACCACGGTCGCGCCCAACATCTTCGCCCGCATTACGGCTACATCTCGCGCGTGATATCGTGGCGTCTCTTCTTGCTTGTAGGAAGAATCTTGCTCTTCGTCCACGAGGATCAGCGCTAGGTCCGGTACCGGGGCAAATACAGCAGATCTCGTTCCTACGACAACACGCGCCGCTCCCTGCCGTATGCGATGCCATTGCTCCGCACGCTCTGGGCCGGTCAGCGCGGAATGCAGAATCGCAACTTCTTCGCCGAAGATTTGGTGCAAGTCCGCCGCCACTGCCGGTGTCAATCCAATCTCTGGCACCAGCAGGATCGATGATCGCCCGGCTTGCAGCACAGCATGCATGGCCGTCAAATACACGGCCGTCTTGCCGGAGCCGGTCACGCCATGCAGCAATACTCCGCGGAATTCCCGCGAATCCACTGCCGCGCGAATCGTGCCGACCGCGGCCCTCTGCGTGGCCGTCAATTGAAAATCGAAGGGAGACCGGCGCGGCTTGAACATGGGCGCCGCACGCTCCGCTGGCTCTTCCAGCAGCTCAACCAAACCACGCCGCACCAAAGTTCCCAGTGTGGAACGAGGAACATCCAACCTCCGCAAGGTTTCCACCGGCACACGGCCAGTCGCTTCGGACAGAGCATCTATCAAAGCACGCTGATTCGCGTTCAGCTTACCTTCTTTTCCCTTTAAGACGGCAATCTGCACCACGCGTGCTGCATCCTTCGCATCCGAGAAATCTTGCCGCTCAATCCACTTCTTCCGCACCATCCCAGCGAGCAGACCGCGAGCCGATCTGCTCGGAGTTCCAGTTGCACCGCGCAAAGGGGCCTCTTTCACCCAATCCCGCGCTCCTAGATAATCCAAAACGCGGAATTCAACAATCTGCTCTTCTGGCGACCTCTGCGCCCTCTTCGAGGAACCCGACATTCCCGCCAGATGCAGCGCCAAACGCCCTTCGTCCGTGATCCGGTACGCTATCGTCTTTTGAAATTCCGCACTCAGCGGCAGCATAGTGCGCAAGACTTCCCCAGGCGGCGCTAGATAGTAATCCGCAATCCACCGCCCTAATTTGAGCAGCGATTCCTCCAGCAAGGGGGCTGTGTCGAGAACACTCAGGACATTTTTCGCCGCCATTGACGGCAGGCGATCATGCAGCTCCACCACGATGCCGGAGAGCCTCTGCTGCCGAAATGGCACCAGTACGCGTCCTCCGACAACGGGCGCGGGTCCGCCCACCAGTTCTCTGGGAACGCGATAGGTGAACACCATGTCCAGCGGCACCGGCAAGGCCACGTCGCAGAAGGCAAATCTCTTAGGATTCGCCTCTTCTGTGAACTCCGTTTGCACCAGCGTTTGCTGCGTCAGTTTTTCCTGGAGATTCTCGGCCACGTCTTGGAAGAATAAACCACACTTTCGCTCAATGCGCTTCGTACCAAAGAATTGAGTAGATCTACTCTGCGCTCTCCTTCGGCACCTTCAGGCCCAACTCCTTCATCACCATCTGCAAGTCCTTCCACGCTTCCGCTTTTTGCCGCGGATCGCGCAACAAAAACGCCGGATGGTACGTCACCGCCAGTTTGCATCCCCGGTACTCATACCACTTTCCACGCAGATCCATCATGGACGACTGGATCGCCAGCAGATTCTTTGCCGCGATCGCGCCCAGCGCCACAATTACCTTCGGCTTCACCACCGCAATCTGCCGCATCAAAAATGGAGAGCATGTATCGCACTCATCCCGCTCCGGCGTGCGGTTCCCCGGCGGACGGCACTTCACCACGTTCGCGATATAGACTTGCTCGCGCGCCAGCCCCATCGCCTTGATCATGTTATTCAGCAGCTGTCCCGCACGTCCCACGAACGGTTCGCCCTGCCGATCTTCATCCGCGCCCGGCGCTTCTCCCACAAACATCAGTTCCGCCCGTGGATTGCCCACGCCAAACACAATTTGTTTCCGTCCTTGCTTGTGCAATTGGCAGCGGGTGCAATCGCCGATATCTTCGCGGATCATCTTGAGCGCTGCCACCGGATCGCTCACGTCTGCCTCCGCCTTTGCAACCGCCAGCGTCAAATCTGCCGCCACCGGGGCAACCACTGCTCTCCGAGCTGTCATGTCGTCTCTTTGTTCAAGCGAAAATTGTTCTACTGGGATTTGTTCGAACGGAATCTGTTCAGAAGGAATCTGCTCTTCGTTCGTGCTCGCAGCAAGGACATCCGCACTTACATCCAACCCAACATCCCGGCGGTAGAAATCGTAGATCCCCATGTCGCGGTAGTAGTGGAGTCGCGCTGCTAGTGCGCTTTGAAGTTCAGGGCTCAGCGTGTGGGGCATTGCGGATAAGGATAACAAATGCAGAGCGTGCACGCTGGCTCGGGAGAAGTGAGTACGTGCTACTTCAACTCAATTTCAACAATCTGCCCCTCGGCAGTGCCATCGTTCGCCAAGGTATGCGTGACCTTGGTATCGACCCAGTGGAATTCGCCCGGCTTGACCTCGTGAGTAGATGACTTCCCATCGGGCGCCGTCATCTTGAGTGTGATCGGCGTGACCGCGACAATCAGGTAGGGACGCACATGCGTGTGTTGCGCCACTGTGGCTCCAGGAGCAAGAATCCAGGTGTAGATGCGCGCACTCGCATTCTCGGCCGCCACGGGGGCAACTGGTTCAGAAGGTTGCTTTGGGCGCTCGAGAAACTCCACATCCAAGACGTCAAACGGACCGGACCCTACGTTGTGAACCCTGTGCGTAAATGGGCCATCCCCAAGTGTCCGCACTGCGAATCCACCAAGTTTCAAGGGTTGCTGTGGCCCTTCAGGTTCGCCGGGCTTTTGCTGCGTAGTCGTGCTGTTTACCAGAGCAATTGCGGCTCCGTCGTGAAAATGCGTGTGGAACAGTGAGCTCTCGCCTGCAGGTACCACCACGTGCATCACCTCCACAAACGAATTCTTCAGCAGAAGGTGGTGATGCGGCTCCTCTTCGACAGGCACAGGCGCTGAAACCGGCGTTGGAGTTGATGCCTGCTGCGCTACGATGAGCCCTGAAAAAATGAGTGGCAGGATTCCACAAAGAAAAATTTTCAAGAGAATTCCCCTAGCGCGACGCCACACCGCTTCGTTGACCCAGTTTGACAACTTGGTCTAGCACGCGTTGCGCCACATCCCGTTTCGACATCTCCGGAATTTCCACAACTTCCGCGTGCGTCAGGATCGTCACTGCGTTGCGCTCTGAATCGAATCCAATGCCTTCGCGCGAGACATCATTGACCACGATCGCATCCAGTGCCTTTGACGCCAGCTTCTTGCGCGCGTTCTCGAGCACGTTTTCGGTCTCGGCAGCGAAACCGATCATCACCTGGCCCGTTCTCCGTTGAGCAAGCTCAACCAGGATGTCGCCATTCGGTTCCAGCTCCAGCGTCATCGGCCCTTTGCGTTTGATTTTTTGTTCCGATGGATCCTTCGCCCGGTAATCCGCCACCGCTGCCGTCATGATCACGACCTGCGCTTCCGGCAGCAACCGTAGCGCTGCCTCCCTCATCTCCTCCGCGGTTTCCACACGCGTCACTTCCGCGCCTGCGGGTGGCGCAATCGCCACCGGACCCGTAACCAGCAACACCCGCGCGCCCCGCCGCTGTGCCGCTTCTGCCAGAGCATAGCCCATGCGTCCGCTCGAGCGGTTCGTCAGATAGCGCACGGGATCAATCTTCTCGCGCGTCGGCCCTGCCGTAATCAAGACCGTCCGTCCGGCAAAATCCTGCGTCGCCCCCAGGGTCTCCAGCACAGCTGCGACGATCGCTTCGTTCGCTGCCAACCTTCCCGGACCGGTCATGCCGCACGCCAGGTATCCGCTGTCTGGTTCCACAATACGAACGCCGCGTGCTCTCAGGGCAACCAAATTCGCCTGCGTCGCGGGATGCTCCCACATATTCACATTCATCGCGGGTGCGACAACCACGGGAGCTTTGGTGGCAAGAAAAGTTGTTGTGAGGAAATCAGTTGCCAGGCCGTTGGCGAACTTGGCCAGAACATCGGCAGTTGCAGGGACGACCACCAGGGCATCCATCGACTGTGCTACGGCAATGTGTTCTACCGCGGAATCGAGATTCGGCTGCGCTTCTCCTGAGCCTTCCGCGCCGAACAAGTCCGTAATTACTTTCTCGCCGGAGAGCGCGGCAAAGGTCAGCGGCCGCACAAACTCCTGCGCTGCCTGTGTCATGATTACTTGCACTCGCACTCCGCGGTCCTGCAGGAGGCGCACAATTTCCGCTGCCTTATACGCTGCAATCCCGCCGCTAACGCCGAGCGCAATTTTCATGACTGGGGTATCGAAGAGCTCGCACTCAGCTCTCCGGCAACACTCCGTCGAGCACCACGGGCTCCGCTTCCACTGCGTGCTTCTTTTCGTGCGTAAGCTCCCAGCGGACCTTCCCCGCGCGGATTTCATCCTGCGCGATCCGGCAAGGTTTTCGGGAGCTGGTGTCGATCAGTGTCGGAGCCCCCGATTGCAGCTGGCGCGCCCGCCGCGCCGCCACCAGAATGAAGCGATAGTTACTGTCGAAGCCATCCATCAACCGCATGTTGCCTCCGTCTTTTCCCATCGTTCCCATCAAGTAGTTTGGCCCTCTCAGCCTGCTGAATCTGTAAACGAGTCCAGAATTGGTTGCACCCGGCTGCGCGCGTTGCTCAACCGGCACCGTTCCGCCATGGCCGCCAGCCGTTGCTCTTCCCCGGTCAGCGCCCTGCCCGACCGCTGCAATCGTTCGGCGAGAACCACCGCCTTCAATTCGTCGGCCGCCTGCTCCAACCGGTCATTTACCAGTATATAGTCGTATTCGCTGTAATTCGCAATCTCACGAGTGGCCGTGACCAACCGGCGCTGAATCACCTCTTCCGCATCCAGACTCCGGTTGCGCAGCCGCCATTCCAGGGTTTTCCGGTCGGGCGGCAGAATGAAGATGCTGACTGCGTCCGGCAGCTGTTGCCGAATCTGTTTCGCTCCTTGAACATCGATATCCAGCACCAGATCGTTCCCCTTTTGCCCAGCCTCGCGCAGAAACCTTCGCGAGGTTCCATAAAAGTTCCCAAACACCTCGGCATGCTCCAGGAACTCACCCTTGCGGAGCATCGCCGTAAAATCCGCACGGCTGACGAAGAAATATTCGCGCCCGTTCTGCTCGCTTCCCCGCGGCGGACGCGTTGTATACGACACGGAAAAGTCCAGTTTCGGCACCAGCCGCCGGACTTCGTTCACTAGCGTCGACTTTCCCGACCCCGAGGGCGCTGAGATGATGTAGACAATCGTCATTCCAGGTTCTGCACCTGCTCGCGCGATTTTTCGATCTCCGACTTCATCAGCAGCCCTACCTCCGTAATCTTCAGCGCCTCGCCCGCCAGACCCGACGTCTTCGAGAGCAGCGTATTCGCCTCGCGATTCATCTCCTGCAACAGAAAATCGAGTTGCTTTCCCGCTTCTCCGCCTGCCTCCAAGCGGCCGAGAAAATGCTCGATGTGATTGCCCAGCCGCACCAGCTCTTCCTGAATATCGCTGCGATCGACCAGCACGGCGGCTTCTTGTAGCACGCGCGCCGGATCGGCCTGTGTCCCCATTAACTCCTGTAAACGAGTCTGCAGCCGTTCGATATGACTCTTCTGAACAGCGGAGCGGTGCGCTCGCACCTCGGCGACGGCTTCCGCCAAACGTCCCATCCGCTCGCGCAGTTCCCGCTCGGTGGCTTGGCCTTCCTCCTCGCGCATGGCATTCAACCGCTCCAGCGCTTCCGGCAGGCAAGCCAGCACAGCGTGTTCCAGGCTGTCTCCTATGCGCTGAGCCCCCGCCTCCATCGCACCGGGCACGCGCAGAATCGCATTCAAGTCCGGTTCGCCCGTCACGCCGAATTCTTCGGCAGCCGTCCGAAACGCTTGCACGTATCCGCCCACAATCTCCTTATTCAGCGCAAAGCCTTCCTCGGGAGCGCGGTCGAGCGCTACGGACACATCTACGTGTCCACGGGCAATCTTGTCCTTCAGCAGGCGGCGCAGCTTCATCTCCAGTCCGTCGCTCTCCGAGGGCAAACGAAACTGCATATCCAGGAAGCGGTGGTTGACCGACTTCAGCGACAGCGTGAATCCCCGCCGTCCCTCCATCTGCCCCACCACCCGCGCGTATCCCGTCATGGATCGTATTGGCATTGTCACCTGCTTGGATCAAAACGCGAAGTTGCGGCAATCGACGGCCGCCCACTCATGAGGAACTGGCCACTTCCTCGAACTGCAGCTCATACAACCGCCGGTACGTCCCAAGCTTCTGCATCAAATCCTCGTGCGCCCCGATATCGCTGATGGTCCCACCCTCGAGCACCACAATCCGGTCGGCCCGCCGCACCGTCGAAAGCCTATGCGCGATCACCAGCACCGTGCGGCCAGTCATCAGGTTCTGCAGCGCTGACTGTACCAGCGACTCCGATTCTGTATCCAGGGCCGAGGTCGCTTCATCCAGAATCAGGATCGGAGCATTCTTCAGCAGCGCGCGCGCAATTGCCAGGCGCTGACGCTCGCCGCCTGAAAGGCGCACTCCACGCTCCCCGATTACGGTGTCGTATCCAGCCGGCAACGCCTGAATAAAGTCATGCGCCAGAGCCGCCTTCGCTGCCGCTTCTACCCTCTCCTGGGGCACATTCGGCTGCCCGTAGGCGATATTGTTACGCAGGGTGTCGTTGAACAGCACCGTCTCCTGCGTCACAATCCCGACCTGCGCCCGCAAGGACGCCAGCGTCACATCGCGCACATCCAGTCCATCCAAGGTCAGCCGCCCGCCGGTCACATCGAAGAAGCGAGGAATCAGATGCACCAGCGTGCTCTTGCCCGCTCCGCTCGACCCCACCACCGCCACAACTTCTCCCCGTCGCACTTCCAGGTTGATACCATGCAACACTTCGCGAGCGCCGTCGCCATCCGCGCTATAGGAAAATTCCACGTTCTCGAAACGGATCGACTCCCGGAATTCTCCCAGTTTCGCCGCACCCGGCTTCTCCTCCACATCGTCTTCGGTGTCCATGAATTGGAAGATCGATGCCGACGCCCCTACCGCTTGTTGGAAGTTATTGTTGAGCGTCGCAAACTTACGCACCGGATCGTACATCTTGAAAACCGCAATGATAAACGCGATGAAAAGACCCGTGCTCAAAGTCTGGCGCCGGATCTGGTCGCGTCCCAATAGCAGAAGCAGCGCGATGGCAATAGCTCCAAGGGTATCCATCAGCGGCGAACTAATCGCCGCCGCCGCCACCGACCGCAGGTTGGCGCGGAACAACCGTTTCGCGGCTTCCCGGTAGCGCGCAATCTCCCAATTCTCCATGCTGAACGCTTTAACAATCCGGTTCCCCGTGATCGTCTCGTGCAGAATGTTTTGGATCTCCGCCAGTTTGTCCTGCCCGCGCCGCGTGGTCGTGCGGACCTCCCGCCCAATTTTTTTCGCCGAGTACAAAATGATGGGAATGAACAAGACCAAGATCCACGCCAGTTTCTTGCCTGTGATCACCACCACGGCGGCCAGGAAAATGAACGTGAAAAATTGTTGCAAAAATTCGGCAAGCACACTGGACATCGCAAATTGCACGCGCTCAATGTCGTTGATCAGAGCGGACAACAGCGTCCCCGTCGAGTGTTTCTGGAAAAAGGCTGCCGACCGTTTCAACGTGGCATTGTAGAGCTCGTCGCGCAGGTCGGTAATCATCCCAAAACCTGCGTAGTTCACCAGGTACGTGCCCGCATAATCAAACAGAGCCTTCAGAACGGTCGACGCCACCAGCGAAAACGCCACCACGGTCCATACGTTTTGAAAATGTGAAGGAACAAAGCGCTCCAGGTGGATTACCTGCCCAGTCCAGGGCATGGTGAAAAGGGGAATCGTGTGGCTGACTTCGGTGGGATTCAGCACACCGTCAAACACTGGACGCATCAGCAAGACGCGAAATGCGTCCAACAGTCCAACTCCAGCCATCAGCAGCAAACCCGGAACCAGTTGCCACCAGTAGGGGATCAAGTAGCGAAGAAGGCGAGTCCGTTGCCTCATGCGCAGTTACACCCGCCGCGTCCGCAATTGTCCAGCAAGGGGAGCAAGCACTTATTCTACTCTCACCAGCTTGCTTGTTGGCTTGTGTGGGCACACGGCGGCCCCCGCAAAAATCCTGATCATCCAATATCACCACTAGAGAACAAGCCTGTGGACGTAATGCAGCTTAGATCGTTCGACAACCTGTTGCGCGATGATGGGAAGATGAGGAACTACACCAACAGGTAGTTCCGGTGACCTCGAGAGATCCCCCTCAAATGCACTCTCGGAGTCACCGGGACGCTCTACGAGGCCGACAACTGCGTAGCGATCGGTGAAGGTTGCTCCCTTGGCCGGGCTTGCGAGTCCGGCCAAGGACAGGGTGAGTAACAAACAACGCCACAGCGGCAACCATGAACTGCTCATGCCGCGAATCGATCACCGTCTGCTAAGAGCGCAGGAACTTATATGTTCCAGGTGGAACACTGTCCTGAGCCGCCCGCGTCTTCAAACTCGATGACGCTGGAGCACGATCCCCAATTTCACCGGAAGCATGCGGGCCGTCAATTCACGCCCCACGCAAATATAGTTCACGCAATAACTCATTTATTTACAATATGATACGAGGAGTTCTCACGTGGATCGACGGTCCGCCGTGCTACACTAATTTCCTGCCCCTCCGTTCGTCAAGCCTATATATGGACGAAACCGCCTCTTCTCATGCCGTAATCCGTTTTGGTGTGTTCGAGGCAGACTTGCGCTCCGGAGAGTTGCGTAAAAATGGCGCGAAGGTCAAGATCCAGGAACTTCCTTTCCGGGCATTGAAGCTCCTGCTCAGCCGTCCCAACCATGTCTTCAGCCGGGAGGAATTTCGCCAGGCTCTCTGGCCGGAGGGTGTCTTCGTCGATTTCGATCATGGCATTAGCAGCGCCATCAACCGCCTGCGCGACACCCTCGGAGACTCCGCAGACAATCCCGTCTTTATCGAAACCGTAGATCGCCGCGGTTATCGCTGGATCGCGCCCACGCACACTCCCGAGTTACCGCGTGAAGTCGAGAGCAAGGTAGAGACTGAAAATGTGGCCACCGTTCCGCGTGCTCGTTACTGGCAATGGGGATTGGGCGTTGTCCTGCTGGTCTTTGCCTTGCTTTTCGTAGCTCGAATTTTCAGACTCAGCTATCGAACCCTCAAGACACCCGCCCCGCCGTACCCAATCGACGCGCCTCCGTTGAGTTCCAGTTCAGCGCGTCATCCCGCCAATCGCGAAGCCGAGGATTTCTATCTCAAAGGCCGCTTTTACTGGAACAAGCGAACTCCGGACAGCCTGACTAAAGCTGTGGATTTCTTTACGCAGGCGATCGTCCATGATCCCAACTATGCGCCGGCATATGTGGGACTGGCGGATTGCTACAATCTGCTGCGCGAGTACACGGTAATGCCCGCCTCGGAGGCCTACCCACGCGCGCTGGCCGCTGCGCAAAAAGCAGTTGAACTCGACGACCAGTCTTCCGAAGCGCACGCCTCTCTCGCCTTCGTTTCTTTCTACGGTATGTGGGACGCATCAACGGCCGATCGGGAATTCCGGCGCGCATTGGCTTTGAATCCCAACAATTCCACCGCTCACCACTGGTATGCCACGTACCTTCTTGCCCTCCGCCGTTATCCCGAGTCTGTGGAAGAGATCGAACGAGCCCAGGCACTGGATCCGGATTCGAAATCCGTCCTGGCCGATAAGGGTCTTCTTCTATTCCTTGCTGGCCGGCAGCACGAGGCTATTGCTCTGCTGAAACAGATGGAAGAAAACGAGCCCGACTTTATTTCTTCTCACCGCTATCTGCGGCTCATCTACCTGCAAACTGCAGACTATCCTCATTATTTGGTAGAGGCGAAGAAACAAGCAGTTTTGATGCACGATCAACCAGCCCTGGTCGTAGCAGAAGCCGCCGAGAAGGGTTTCGCCGCCGGTGGTGGGAGAGGCCTGCTGGAGGCCCAACGGCTGCAACAGAAAAAGCTCTATGATCGCGGCCAATTTTCGCCATACTTACTCGCTCAGACGTGCTCTCTTCTTGGCAACCGGCAGGAAGCACTCCAGTATTTGGAAGCTGCTTACGCCAAGCACGCCGACGACCTTTCTGGAATCGAACCCGATTACGCCTTCAACAACCTGCACGACGATCCCGCCTTCCAGCAGTTGCTCGCCAGAATTGGTTTGCCGCCGCTGCGGTAAGAAGTCTCGAGCTCAGCGGAGAACGCTGGAGTCGCGGGCGTCCTCGCCCGTGCGTTCTGTAAGCATGCTACTTCGGCATATCCCGATGCGATACCTTCACTCGATACCCCGCCTTGCGCAGAGACTTCCCGAGTTCCTCCGACATCATCACCGAGCGGTGTTGGCCGCCTGTGCAACCAATCGCGATCGTCAGATAGCTTTTGCCCTCGCGCACATAGTGCGGCAGCAGATAGATCATCATCTCGGAAATTCGCCGCAAAAATTCCTGCGTCTGCGGAAATGACCGGATGTACGCCGCGACCTTCGGATGCCGCCCTGTAAACGGCTTGAATTCCGGAACAAAATGTGGATTCGGCAGGAAACGCACATCGAACACCAGATCCGAATCCTCCGGCACGCCCTGTTTAAATCCAAAACTCACCACCGAAACTAGAATGCCCTTGCCCGTCGTCTTTTTTGTGAACTGCTCGAGTACGTGCGCTCGCAGCTCGTGCACATTGAATTTCGAGGTGTCAATGACAATATCCGCCAGCTTTCGGATCGGCCCCAGCCATTTCCGTTCCGCCTTCAGCGACGACCGTACGGGCGTGTCCGTCCCCAGCGGATGTGGCCGCCGCGTCTCGCTGTAGCGCCGCAACAGAACAGCATCGTTCGCCTCCAGATACACTACCCGCACCGGCAGCAGCTTCCGCACCTCGCGAAGAATCTTGGGGAACTTCTCCAGGGCGTTCCCTTCGCGCACATCGACCACCAGGGCCCCGCGTTCAATCTCCTTCGACTCCTGTACCAGCTTGGCAAACTGTGGGATCAAATCCACCGGCAGATGGTCGGAGCAGTAGTATCCCAGATCTTCAAAGGCCTTGAGCGCGGACGCCTTCCCCGATCCACTCATCCCCGTAATAATCACCAGCTCCGTCGCCCGCTTGGCCTTTTCTGGGGGCCTCTCCTCGTGCCGGACGCGTTCGACCGCTCTCGGGGGCCGTACCCTCCCCAATTCCTTTTTCAGTTGGTCGGAAATTTTCCGCAGGGACATGTCCGATGTTAGCATTTGCCGCAAAATAACAAAGGCACCACAAAGGTGCCTTTGTATCGTTCCAACTTACATTTTGCACGGCCGCCTTCGGCCATCCCAGCGGAGCGAAGCTCCGCAGGCTTGGCTCCTTATGCTCTCGCAAACCTCCGCACGAGGGTCAGGCTAATCCCCACTAACCCAATTCCCATCAACGCCAGGCTCGCGGGTTCCGGCACGGGAGTTATGTAGTTGAACTGCATGTTCCGCGTCTCCAGCAGCTTGCCGGTTGGCCCGAACAACTGCATGGCCATTTGTACTGGCGTCCCGTGGTATGCCACCTTCGGCATATTGAACCCGAACAGAGCGATGATGGAGCTCGGTCCGGTATGCCTATAGAGACCCGGAGCGAACACAACGCTTTGTGTCAACGTGCTGCCCATAACGACCGCAGTGATCACCAGCGTGTCGCCACCTTTCGGCACAAACCCGCTCAACTTCACGCCGAATTCCAGGTTGTGATTCTTTCCAGCAGAGATCAACGAAGCACCAGGATTACCCTGCAGAAAGACCCACGAGGACCCGTTATTTTGCAATCCAAAAACGTCATAGAAGGAGACCGAGCTGGCCATTGCCGCCGGTGCTGCCATCAAAGTCATAACTGCCACAATCAGGAGTCCGCGCTTGATTGTCGATCTCATGAAACCTCCTAAGGGGAATCCAAGAACCAGCTAAGTGCTACTCCGCCAATAACCTAGAGCAAAATACAAGTCGGCCAGAGGAAGTGAATCACTTGTCGACACTCTAAAGGTCACCTAATAGAATCAACAAGTTACCTTAGATATCGTGGTTAACCGCCGTAGGAAGAGTCACTTACACCCGACTATGGGTCGTGTTACTCCCTGTCCTATAGGACAGGGCCCATGAATTGCTAACGCCCAAATTGGGACACGTTTGGCCCCTCATTTCCCAAACTGGGAATTGCTCCTAAGCCATTGTCGGCAAGGGAGTATCGTGGGTTTTTGGAATTTCGATTACGGAAGCGGGCCAACGATGAAGAAGCCGCGGAAGAAGAAAAAGCCAACAGCGCCCAAACCGGAAACTCCTATGAGTTACTCCTGCGAATGCACATGTTCGCAATGCGACATCGGCGCGCACGAACGATGCACATCTCCAGACTGCCACATGCCGAAATGGGGCGAGAGCAAGCGGGAGCGTAGCTACGTTGTGGGTGTGGTTTTCTGCGCGAATTGTACAAACTGAAACTCGAACTCTTCCGGCGAGTAGATGCCCTTCTGCTGGAGTAGGGTATTCATGGCGTAGATCGTCGCCCGGAATCTATCATCGCGGGAAAGCGTTTGAATAGCGTCATCAAAACTCATGTTGTGCCGACCGCCTCTTGGTGGTTTTTGCGAACTCACGGAAGGTGTTGCCATATCGAATTCTCCTGGAAGCTGTAGACGAAACTTTTGCCGCTCGCAGTTTGTCAGTCAATGGTCAACGAGGGCAAATAACTCCTTCGACGGTACCTCAATTCTACGGCGTTTCAATTAACTCCATTTTGCCGTCGCGGGTGCGGTGCAGGACTTTGACTTTGCCCTTTTTGTCGCGGAATACGAAGACGTCACGGTCGCGGAAATGGGCTTCTTTGACAGCTTCTTCCAGGGTCATGGGGCGCAGAGCCACGGAGTCGCCGGAGCGCACGACGTGGATTTCGGAGGAGTCGGTTTTCGCCGGAAACCTATGTACCACCATGGGCACCGCAGTCCTGGAACCGCTTGGGTCAACGGGTGAAACTCCGGCCAACCCGTTCTCGGCAACTCCAGAAGAGGCCTCCGGGGCAATGTCCCACTTCTTTTTGGGGTGGCGCTTCTTGGTCCGCGAACGGGTGCGGTGTTTGAGGGCTTGCTTTTCCAAGTGCTCCAAGGCTTCGCCAACTGCCACGATCATGTCGGTGGATTCTGCGAGTCCCACGATGGTTCCGTTGCGCGGAGTAATCGTGATCTCCGCTTTGTGGCGGTGCTTTTCTACCGCGAGAATGACGCTGGCTTCGAATGCGCCGCCCAGAATCTTCTTGATTTTGTGAAGACCGGTTTCGACGTTCTTCTTGATGGCAGGAGTAATTGCAAAATGCCTGCCGGTGTATTCCACGTTCACGGCGCCCTCCATGTTTTACCCAAGCATGTTTTGCCCAAGCATTTCGCCAGAGCATGTTTTCCACATCATGGTTGCCAAGTCAGGATCGCCACGTCACGGTGACAACTGTAGAGTACACGCTTTTTTCGCGCCGCGGCAGGCACACAGGTGCTATTGCCGTGTCCTGGCCTCGCAAAAGATATGCTACGAATCCAGCAGAGCCATCCCAGCCGTTTTCGCCGCCTTGCTATCCAGCGTCACGGTGTGTGTGCAGTGAGCGTGGTGGGCAGATCGTTCAATCATGCAATCCGCAAAATCGGCGTTCGCGCCAGCATAGGCGCGCACTGCCTGCGCAACCACTTCGGCGTCTTCGACTAGGAACTCCTCTGTGTGCAGCACGTCGTCCAGCAACACAATCGTTTCTTCCTTTGTCACGCCGTAAGGCCCCTGCAAAACCCAGATCAGCTCGACAATCGAGACCAACGGGATGAAGCCGGGCTTATCCGCCGACAGGGAAGCGATCAAGCGGGTCGCTCGCGCCGACTGCCCCGGCTCATCCTGCGTAAAATAGCGCACCAGGATATTCGTGTCGATCCCAATCACCGCGCCGAACCTCCGCGTTCTGCGATGACGCGGTTCATTTCCTCGATTGTGATGGGCTTGCCTCGGTGGCGAAACCTCCCCTTCAGCGACTTCACGGAAATCGTTGCCGGCATAATGGCATACTTGCGTTCAGCGATTTTCACGAACTCGACTCGGGTTCCAGCTTCGAGTCCCAGTTCAGCTCGAACTGAGGCTGGAATCGTAATTTGGCCTTTCGAGGTCAGGGTTGCGGCTGCCATTTTTGCCTTTCATAATTACTTATTCCTTACTTTAATGTAAGGAATATGCAAAGTCAAGCATTTCTCTCAGTTGCACAAACGCGCTCCCTGCACACATTTCACAGCACCTTCGGCCGTGTTTCCGCTGTGCTATATTCCTTCGAATCAGGGCGCTGCGCTGAAACCCAGGCAGGGCGCGGTGTTTCCCTGACTACCGCAGAAAATCCAGGGGTAATCGAGGAGAAAAGGTAATGAAGAAAAGGGCCCAAGCCGTTCTGGTTTTGCTGGTTGGAATATTGGTGGTATCGCCTGCGTTCGCGCAGCCCCGGAAGTTGAAACAGGAAAGGCGCCCCGCTTTATCAGCGGCGGCGACGAGATCGACGACACCACCTCCCCCGCCGACCGGCGACTTCTGGTCCATATTGAATGGTATCCCCTTTCTGTTGGCGGTTCATCATGACACAGAAGTGGGCACCGGGAAGCCCATTGATGTGTATCAGCTCGTAATCGAGATGCAGACCATGAACTCGGATGGAAATCTCGAGCCGGTGGGGCTCCAGATTTTCAACTTCTTCACCGTGAAGGCGAAGGACCCGCTCAACGCAATTAATCCGCATAACGGACGCGATTGCAGGATTTGGACCGACCTGACGATAGGTGCGCTCAAGAACCACAAGAAGACAAGCCGGACGTGGCCTTATCTCCAATTCAGGACAGCCGAAGGCGCCCGCACGGTCCAGACCAACGAGGATGGCCCAGTGTTTTGGAGCGACGACGTGGAGTGCTGGGGATCGAGGGACCGGTTCTCGCCATTCTGAGGAGAGCGCTCTGCTTCCAAACGAAACCCCGTGTACCCACGAGGCGGGTAGTTCCCGCCTCCAACCACGTCTGTGCCGATTTCCACGAATTCGACACGGCTCCCGGCTTGAGTCCCTAACGTTATGCGAAGGGATGCCGGAATCCTAATTCTCTTTCGACATTCTCTTTCGACGGTGTTGCGGTTTCGCTCTTAGTTAACTGTGAAAACCGCGGGGCTGGTTGCAATACCGCCTGGCGTAGTTACTTGAATATTCCCAGTAACGGCTGCTGCCGGAACCGTGGCTGTGATCTGCGTATAGGAGTTCACCACTTTGACAGCGGTTTTCCCGCCGAAAGTCACTTTCGTGGCTCCCGTGAAGCTAGTCCCTGTGATCACTACCGGGGTGCCTACCGGTCCGCTGGTCGGGCTGAAGCTCAGAATCGCAGGCGTAACCTGGAATTTCTGGTTGCTCGTTCTGTTACCACTCGTGCCCGTAGTCTTCACGAAGCCCGTAATAGCCCCAAATGGAACGCTCGTGGAGATGTAGGTGTCAGAAACGACAGTGAATGCGGCACTCTTGCCATTGAATTTGACAGTTGCAGTTCCCGTTAAGCCTTGACCCAGGATGCCGACTGGTTGGGAAACTACCCCTGATGTGGGCTGCAAACTGAGAAAGGATCCAACACCGGCAAGACCTGCATCGAAGCTGAAGAGTGCTCCGTGACCGGTTGCGCCTCCCGCAGTCGCCTCGCCATAGAATATCCCATTGGTATGTTGTCGCAGTGTGGCGAACGGAAGCGAACCGGTTGCCGGAACAAAGTTATACAAAATCGAGTAACTGCCGGCCGCAGTGATTCTATACAGGGTCCCCGCTGCGTTCGTCCCGCCCGCGGAAGTTACGCCATAGAAATTTCCGTCGCTGGCTTGGATAAGACCCGCATAGGGTCGAGTACCATCCGGCGTACTGCCCGTTGCATTGAAATTGTAGAGGACGGTCAACTTCTTCGCCGGTGTGAGCTTGAAGACCACTCCGCCACCGTTCAGGGTTCCACCATCCCTTGACGTTCCGTAGAAATTCCCATCGCTGCCCTGTACCAGCGGAGAATAGGGTTGTGCCCCATGGGTCGAGTCAAAGTTGTAGAGCACAGTCAATGTGCCGGCGGGAGTCATTTTGAAGACCGTGCCATTACCGGTAGTCCCGCCAACCTTGGTGGTGCCATAAAAATTGCCGTCCTTACCTTGGATCAGCGGAGCAATCGGTGTCGACCCGTGGGTGTTGTCGAACTGATGGAGCACGGTGAAGGCGCCCGTGGGGCTCACTTTGTACACGGCTCCATACCCAAGTCCACCAATCGTCGTGGTGCCATAAAAGTTGCCGTCTGTCCCTTGAATCGGTGGCGCATAGGGATCCGCTCCCTCGATCAAGGAAAAACTATGGAGTATCGTCACGATCCCACTGGGAGTGATCTGGAAAACCGTGCCAAAAATGAAGGCTCCGTTGTTAAAAGTCGTTCCGTAAAAATTGCCGTCCGTACCCAGCGTGAGGCCGCTATAGGGATTTGCTCCCAGTACACCACCACTAAAGTTGTAAATTTCGGAATATGCGCCGCCGGGTGAGATCTGAAAAACGCCGCCATGGCCAGTGGTTCCGCCTACAGGAGCTGTGCCGTAAAGATTACCGTCCCGGCCCTGGGCCAGGATTCCTGGGTACTGAGGGGAAGTCAAGTTGGGTGTAGCGAAATCATGAAGGTCGATGTAGGTTTGAGCGTGAGCGCCAGAAATTCCCAGCGAGGCGAAAGCCAAGGTCAGTACCAGGGTGAGTAGGGGTAGATTTTGAAGCCGTTGCAGAGTCATTATTTCTCCATTTCTGGCTATGTGAGAAAGCGAATCTTGGTAACAGACACTTGCCACAACAGCAAGACCTTCTCTCGCCTACTCTATAAGGCGCAAAACCTTAGTCGAATCAGCTCACACGGGAAAAAATATGTTTGGGTAGGGCTGAAGACTGAAATCCCAGCACCTTCTCCTGCGCCGCGCATGGTGTCGGCAAAGAAAGTAACCACTAAATAGGTTGCAGTGTTGTCAAGATCACACAGCAAGCACTACGTCCAGGGATTCAGCACAAATTTCAGCAGCGAAAAATCCGAAACGTTCCGCGTCACGAGCGTCAGCTGATGCGTCTCCGCGGTGGCCGCTAGAAAAGCGTCCATCGTGCTGATGGGATGTCCCGCCGCGTCGTTACGGGAAACCGTTCGACCCCAAGCATTGGCCACGTCTGCGTCAACGGGTAGAATCCTGTTTTCAAATCGCAGCGGTAATTCATCTTGCAGCCATTGCTCTAAACGATTGCGGCGCTTTCCCGCAGCCATGCGCTCGACCCCGTAGCGCAGTTCCGCCAGAGAAACCACGCTGAGGAAAATTCGGTCTTCGTCGGTTGCGTCCATCCAGCCGATGAGACCCGGATTCGGTCGCGGCTTCATCGATTCCGAAACCGCGATGGTATCCAGCAGGAAATTCACAAATCAATCTTCCGGGGACGATCTTTACGCCGGGGCAGCTTCAGCCCCGATCCTCGCAGCGGAGAGGCCGCAAAGAATTCCGTCAGGGTACCGACGCGCTTGGTCTTGCGCTGCCATTCCTCCGCGCCAACCACCACGGCGGCCGTGTGTCCATTCCGGGTAATGGTCTGCGGTCCCTCGGACCTGGCCCGCTCGATGA
Source organism: uncultured Acidobacteriaceae bacterium (assembly GCA_964619065.1). GTDB lineage: Bacteria > Acidobacteriota > Terriglobia > Terriglobales > Acidobacteriaceae > JANXUC01. The sequence goes on from CAZUCC010000022.1 coordinate 39,593, forward strand.
TTTCACTGAATTTTGCCTTGGCTTCGGCCACGGTCCAGTTTTGCGTTCCCATTGTTGAATCCTCCTGCCCCAAAGGTCATTATGGTCATTATAGTCATAATGCTGATTTTTTGTCATTCGGAGCGCAGCGAAGAACCCACCAAGCGTGCTGGCAAGTGCCTCGGTTCTGGTTAGGAACTTCGCGACCAGAAAGCTGGATTAGGGATACCGCGGAGATCAACGGTACAGGGATCCTTCGCTACGCTCAGGATGACAAAATTTAGGGTTATTGGGGATTTTCCCTAGCACTACTTCTTCTTCACCCGACGCTGGTGCGTACTAGGGATTTTCATGTCTTCGCGGTACTTCGCGACCGTCCGCCGCGTCACCTGAATCCCCTGGCCTTGCAAAATTGCCGTGATCTGCTCGTCAGTCAATGGCCTGGCGGGATCTTCGTCTTCGATCAGCTTTTTGACGCGGCGCTTCAAGATGAGCAGTGAGGTGCCGCCACCTTCGGGACCCTGCACGCTTTCCGAGAAGAAATAGCGGAGCTCGAAAACACCCTGTGGCGTGTGCACATATTTGTTGGCTACGGCGCGGCTCACGGTGGAAGGGTGCACACCGATCTCCTCAGCGACTTCCTTGATCATCATCGGCTTCAGCATATCGATGCCAAGGTCGAGAAATTCGTGCTGCCGCTCCAGAATTGAGAGGCAAACTTTGAGAATGGTCTGCTTGCGCTGCTCGATGTTCTTGATGAGCTGGATGGCCGATTTGTAACGTTCTTTGACGTAGTTACGGACATCACGTTCGGCGGCGTCGCGCTGCATCAGCTTCTTGTAGCCGGGATTGAGACGTAACTGCGGAACGTCGTCATCATTGAAGAGTACCAGCCACTCGTCGCCTTGTTTCACAAATGCAACATCGGGCTCGATGAGGCGGGCATTCACGGCGTTATAGCGAAGACCGGGCCGGGGATCGAGCGTGCGGATCAGTTCGAGCACGCGGGTGATCGCTTCGGCGGGACGTCCCAGGGCGCGAGCAATCTCTTTGTAGTTCTTGAGCTGCATGGCGTGCAGATGCACGTCCACCACGTTTTCGGCGTCGGTCAGCAACTGCGCGTAGGCGGCGAAGTCTCCGTTCTTATGCTGACCGCGGACTTGTTGCAGGAAGTGAATTTGTGCGAGGAGACACTCGCGCAGGTCGCGCGCCCCCACGCCCGGTGGGTCGAGCTGCTGCACAGCAGCGATCGCTTCATGCAATTGCTCGCGATTGAAGTTGACGCGAAACTCGGATTGGAAGGGCTTTTTTGCTGGAGCAGCGGCTTCCTGAGCTGGAGCCGTCGCCGTACCTGCGGCGGAACGCATATCAATCGCCGGGACGAGCACGCCCGGGAAAATGGCATCGGCAGATTCCACGGCTACATCGATTGGGTTCTGAGCGGCGGAATTTTGAGCCGAATAGTTGGAGAGATAATCAAACGCCGTCGCGGCGGCAGCCATCTCTGGAATTTCGCTGGCATCCGGGGCGTTTAGGAAGGGATTGCCAAGAGGGGATTTACCGCCTTTGACCTTTTCCTCGGGAACGATTTCAAACTCCGCCTGCTCTAGTCCCAGCAACTCCTCGTCGCTGGCCAGCAGGTAGCCGTCTTCATTCAAATTGCCGATCACGGCTTCCGCCGCTTCCCGCACTGGGCGGCTCAGGCTTAACGAGCCAACCTGCCACATCAAGTGGTCTGTAAGATTCGGAGCCTTGGAAAGGAATGCCTCGAACGAGGGCCGCTCAATCTCTTCCATTTCCGCGCGGCTGCGATATCCGGGATCGAGGTAATCCTGAAAGTACGAGCCGAAATCGATCTCATCGAACGGGTCTTTCTTTTCTGGGACCGTTTCGGTCGCTGCAACTGCGGCGCGCTCTTCCTCACGGCCAGTGGCTTGGTCGAGCAAGGGAACCGAATCTTCCAGTTCTTCGAGGACAGGGTTCTCTACAATCTCAGCGTTGATCATGTCCTTCAGCTCAAGCTTGTTGAGCGCCAGCACACTGACCATCTGCACGAGGCCTGGGGTAAGAATTTGCCGTTGCGAGACCCGCAGGCTCAGATTGTGCTTCAGACTACCCATCGCGTTCCGTTATCCCTTTCTCGTTCAATGACTTCCCAGCAATCTCGAATACCAGCATATCTTGATCCGCAGCCCTTACGACACTGCCCAAAGTAGCGGCACCTCAAGTTACTTGTGAGTGCAGGCCCCGTCGTGAATCGGGTTTGCCCCCGTCCTACACCAGCGTAAAGCTCTCTCCCAGGTACACCCGCCGAACTTCCGGGTCGCTTCCCAAGTCTTCCGGCGACCCCGCGCGGAAAATACGTCCCTCGTTGATGATGTATGCACGATCCGTTACGGAGAGCGTTTCGCGCACATTGTGATCCGTGATCAAAATCCCGATTCCTCCGGCTTTCAACTCTCCAATAATCTTTTGCAGGTCGAGCACAGCAATCGGGTCGATGCCCGAGAACGGCTCATCCAGCAAAATGAAGGCCGGGTTGATGCAAAGCGCGCGCCCAATCTCTACGCGTCGCCGCTCACCGCCCGACAAAGACCAGCCACGGCTCTTGCGCACGTGCTCGAGCCCCAACTTCTCCATCAACTGCTCCAGCTTCTCCCGCCGTTCGTGCCAGGAGATCGGCTGCGCTTCCAGCACGGCGAGGATGTTCTCCTCGACCGTGAGTTTGCGAAAAATCGAAGGCTCCTGGGGGAGATAGCTGATGCCGTACTCGCGTGCCCGGAGATACATGGGGACATCGGTGATGTCCGCGTCATCCCAGAGAACGCGGCCCGTATCGGGGGGGATCAAACCAACAATGGAGTAGAAGGTTGTGGTCTTACCAGCGCCGTTAGGCCCCAGTAAACCCACGACCTCTCCCTGCTCTACCCGAAGGCTTACGCCATTGACAACCCGGCGGCCACGGTAGGTCTTGCCGATCTCGTCGGTGGCCAGGACATGCATTTAATGTGCCACTCGGGTCTTCGTGATAACAGGGGAGTTAGCCTTGCCTTCCACGAGCACCCTATCATCGTGTCTAAAGAAAGTCAACGAATCCCCCCGAATCTCGCCTCGTTCGGCATCAAAAATGCTGGGCGATCCGCCCTCCAGCGTGAACTTGTCCTCCACAGCCTCATAAGTGAGATTTTCGCCTGTAGCTCGGCGGTTAAGCTGTTGGATTACGATGTCGCCCTTTGCAACGGCTCGTTCCAGGCGGCTGGGAGTAGCAACTGATTGATTCGAGGGCGTTTGTTTGCTCTGAGCCAGGAAAACATCGAGTTCCCGGCTGGTGACGGTGGCATCCGCACCTTGCATCGTGACCCCACCCTCAAAGTGGATGCGGCGCTCGTGATCCGTATAGGTCAAGCGTTGTGCCGTGATCGTGACGAGGGTAGTTTTGTGGTCGGCACCCGTTTGGACAAGGACGGCCGTGACCGGCTTAGATCGAGCAGTCTCCCCTGTCGACTTCGCTTCCACATCGCCCTCCGCATCTCCCTCCGCATCAATCGACCGGTGGTCGCGGTCGAAATTGATGGTGGCTGCCTGCACAATGTTGGGACCTTGCCACAGGCGAGCATCGCCGGAGTACAACGCAGCGCCAGAATCGCGCCGTGCTTGCATGCTGCGCGCCGTGACGTGGATGGGATCCGAGGAAGCCAGTAATGCGCCATTCGGCTGTGGCTTGAGTTCGCTGTAGGTGCTCTTGACGTTGCCTTCCGCGATGGCTTCTCCGGATGCCCGGTCCAGACGCAAGATGTCGGCCGTGGTGGTGAGGCCCTGGCCGGTGATGCGCGGTGCGCCGGTGAGAACAATCAGGTGGTCAGCGGGAGTGAAGCGTCCCTGCGCAGCAAAGGCCTGGCGCTGGCCGTCGTGATAGCGAAGGTCGCCCTGCTGCACGATGCTCTCGATACCTCCTTGCGGGCGGAAGGCAACGTCCAACGAGGTGCTGGTACTGACGCGATCAGGCTGTCCCGGCGTCACGCTGGTGATGCTGGCTGCGGGTGCTCCGTGCAGCGAGTGGAGGCGGTGCAAGTCATCGAATTGAGCCGTGAACTGGTCGGCGGTGACGTGCGTAACTTGGCCTATGCCGCTGAGCGGGGACAGCACGATTTCCGCCGGACCGGACGTTTCCGCTTTGGAAAGACGTCCCTTCGTGGTGAAGAAGTCCATGGCGGCGGCAGCGATTTGAACTTGTTGCGCGCTGGAGGCGGCGGTTCGTGGTTGAGCTTCCGCTTTTTGAGCGTCGCCTCTTTGGAGCAGCTTGACGTTGCCTTCCGCGCGAGCCTTGGACAGCAACGTGCCTCCAGCGAAATCGAGTACGACTCGATCGGCATTGCCCTCGGTATTCTGTGCTCCCGTCGTGACAATATGAACGTCACCGGAAACCACGGCTTGCCGCAGCTCGGCCTTTTGTCCAGTGAGGAAAATTTCCGCTTGAGCTGCGTTGAGTGCTAAATGGGTCGCGCCGTTCGCAGTAACCTCGACGTTGCCCTGCCCCAGGATGCGTTCAATAGTGTTCTTTGCGGTAAGGAAGAGCGTGGCGTTCCCCGCCTCCACCTGTTGTGCACCGTGGGTAAGATGCACGCGGTCGAGATAAACGCGCGGCGGGTCCTTCGTGATGAGGCCACGAGCGGCGGTGAGATCCGCAGCACTGGGACCGGTAGTGGTAATGCGAACCGCACGCTCCAGAGTCAGCTCGCCGGACTTCGAGTCATAACTGGCGCCGTCGGCCCAGCCGCTGGCAGTGGCAATGCTGAATTCAACTTTTTCGTGAGTGTAACCGTTGCCGGTTTTCTGATTGAAGACAAGGCCGCTGGTGCGGATATGGAGAGGATCCTTCAGGTCTTCCGGCGGGGTCTGGTCGGGGTGCAGGAGGCCTTTGGGATTGGCAACCAAGTCGATGGTGACGGGGCCGCGAGCGGAAATATCGCCGGAGTGAGGGTCGTATTCGAAATCGGCGCCGGAGATTTGGTCGTAACGGGCAGAATCGCGGCCGTAGACGGTAATGATGACGTTGTGCAGCTCGGCGCGGCCGTCCCCTTTATATTCGAAGACCTTGCTGGCGCGGGCGGTAAAAATTGTACGGCCTTGTTCCGATTTTGATACGGAAAAACCATCGGCAGTTCGCTTGACTTCAACTCCCAACTTGGTGAGCTTGGCGGGCAGGCCCTGCACGGCATTGTGGATTCGCCAGCGCGCGTAGAAAAAGAAGCCCGCCACCACGAGCATCAGAAAAACGGCGGCCAGCACGATCCATCGCCGCAGGTGCGATATCACGGAAGGCATCTATAAAGTGTAACGGAAGGAGGGAAGGCCTGTTCGAGGCATGGCGGGAGCCTGCTTGTTTACGAATCTATTTACTCAGAACGAGAGTATCCGCAATCCGGTCATGCCAGCCTTGCGAACGTTGATTCCAGAGCACGCTCCAAAACCCAAATCCCAGACAGAAACTGGAGAGATACTTGCTGAAAAACCGCTTACTGGCGCGGCCAAATGATATGCGGCGTCCCTGAACGTCTGTAACCTGAATATTCAGCGCTTTCTTGCCCAATGTTGCCTGCCACGCCGAAGATTCGCAACCGGCGAAGTAGAACCAGCGAACCAGGATCACAAGGACAACCCCGGTGATCTGCGCCACGAGAATGGTTCCCCGGTGCGGCATCTTGACAATTGTTCCAGCGATGCCCACTGCAATGCCGAGCATGAAGGAAGCCGGAAAAGCGACGAGCGCGATCAAAACACCATCAAGAAACATCGCCGCGAAGCGCTGCCCGAAGCTGGCGTAACTCAACCCAGCTACCGGAGGAGAAGCATATCCACCGAGAGTGAATTCATAAGCAGCAGGGGAGACTCCCTGCTGGGTCCCGGGATTAGACAACGGTTCTTCTTGCACAAATCTCTGTCAGTAACGCCGGAGAACCAAAGTCCCGGCAATCAAGTCGTGTAAAGCTTGTTTACGCTCGGTAAAGGCGGCAATGATGTAGCCGATCAACAAAGTAAGGCCAGACAGCCATTTGGCAAAATGGCGCAGCGTGGCCTGCCCAAAGGAAAGACGCTGGCCCCTCATATCGGTAACTCTGATCCCGAGCGCCATCTTCCCCAGAGTGGCCTGGCGCTCTGAACTGATGAAATAGGCCTCGTAGAGCCAGCCCAACACCGCGGAGATGAGAGCACTGATGCCAATAAAAGGCAGCATCATAAGCGGACTCAAACCGCTATTGTGCGAGGCCATCAATCCCATCGGCGCACCCATCACCAAGCGGATCGGCGTCATAACCGCAAAAAGAATCACTGCATCAATCAGCACGGCGAGAAAGCGAATCCAGAAGCCCGCATACGTTGTCGCGACCGGAACCCCTGCCAGGACCGCAGACGGGGGCACGGAAACGGAAGACGCCACAGCGCCTGCTGGGGCCACGGCCCCGCCGCAGCGTGTACAAAAACTGGCAGCCGCATTGACGGATTGGCCGCATTGATTGCAGAAAACGGTTGCATCGCTCATGGGCGAAGAATATAGCGCATGAAGACATCGTTGGGAAGAGCAAATACCAGGAGGTCGTGGTGCCGTTTCGTAAATACATTCCTCTGGCACTGTCATTCTGAGCCAGGTCTATCGTGCGAGGAAACTGCTCCTGGCAGTAAAAGAGCTGATTCCTCGCGCGCTACTGCCGCGCTTCGGAATGACAATTTTGTAGAAATATCCAAACGGCACCACTACCCACCAAGATTGCTGTCATTCCGAGCGCGCTTTAGCTCGAGAAATCTGCATCTGGCAGTGGCCGGCAAACTGCAGATTCCTCGCTGCGCTCGGAATGACAAATCGAGTTGCGATGTCACAACACGGGACGGCTAAAAATGCTCGTCCAAGTCGATACCCTCAATGAGCCGGTCCAGTTCTGCTTGCGCTTGATTGCGTTGCGCCTGCACGTCTTCCACCCCTTTGCGCAGCGTTGCCAGCCGGTCTTCCTGACTATCGAGTTGATGCGTGTACCGGGTGAGCAGCGCTTTTTCCTCGGTACTACCTTTCAAGGCTTTCATGTTTTCGCGGATCCGCGCTTGGTCATCCCCGATCTGTTTGATCTCCCCATTGTGCTGCTTGATCTGCGCATCGAAACCGCTGACTTTTTCCTTTTGCGCTAGCACGGCGTCAAACGCCTTCTTCAGAGCTGGCGTCAGGCGGTTCTGGTCCACAAGAAGCTTGACTTGGTCGTCTTCCAGATCCGAGAGTTCGGTAGTTGCGCCCAGGGAATGGGACTCTTCGACGGAAAGCTCAGTGGTCTTCCCTGCATCCACGTTGACCCGAAAGCGGTGGAACGAAGCCGTGGTCTCTTCCGGCTTGGGCGTGTTGGCGCTGAGCTTCCAACCCGCGCTCTCCTGGGAAGGGTGTTCCACGATAACGGTGCGCGATTTGGAGTCGGCGTTGCGCAGGGCGTACTTCGTGTTCTTGCGCTCTTCCCGGATCAGCGTCATGTTGCCCTTCACGATACGCACACTTGTGTACGGACTGGTACTGGAGTCGTCGAGCGTCTTGACGTGGATGGCGGAATCGCCCGCGTAGGACAGAAGCCGGCGCTCATCGGGATGCAGTACCTCCAGAACTCCTTCGCCCGCGAACGTGTTGCCCTCGATGATGTTGAAGCTGCCGGAATCGAGAATCTGGCCGCTGGTGTTCTTGATCCAGAGAGCTAGCAGCGGTACTGTCTCCGCGTTCCACAGCGTGACTTTCTCCGCTTCCACATGAGCCTGCACAATTGGCACCAGCGCGGACTGGTTCTGCCCGATGGTCAGCGGCTGCTTAAGGTCGTACTCGAAGAAGTCTCCGATGGATTTGCCTTCGACTTCGACGGGCTGCGCTTCGGCGGTCGCCTCGACTTCCACTGTTTGGAGTGCGCTGTCAGTGTTCCTGCCGTTCTGAGCGCTAGGGGAGGCCGGTGGAGGCGCTGAAGCTACGATCCCGCCGGCGATACCGCCTCCCGAACCTGAACCAATACCACGACCGTTTCCATTGGCAGTCACAACCATTGCCAATCCCTTCCCTTCTTCCACCGTAGCCTCGTGCGACTGCGGAGTGAGTTGGACGGACTGTGGCAGGGGAATCTCTGGCCGCCGCGCATAAAACGGCTGCGATATGTTCTGCACAAAGGACTGCGGCGCTCCCGCTACTAGCGAAAGATGAACGTCCTTCCAGTCTTCGCCAATGGTGTTATCCACAATTGCCCAGCCTTGCAACAGAGGGCTCCCATGGGGTTTCGACGAAGCTTCGTCGGGCAGGATGATGCGGTACGTGCTCTTCCAGATGGGAACCTCACTGATGTAGCTGACAAAAATATTGCGCTCACCCGTGCCTGTAGCCGTGATCGTCATTTGCCGGAGATCGCGGGCGCGCGACGATCCTACGAGGTCGAGATAGCGCCCGACTTCGCCCGTGAGTTCACGGTCCACCAGATGCACGGAGACCGCCGGGCTCAGTACAAAGCTGCGCATCTCGCCCGCGTCGGTGACGATAGCGAATTCCGTGGTTTCATAAAGATCCTCGCCTTTCGCATTTTGATGTTTCACTTTCTCTACGCTTAAGAGCTTGCCGGTGGAGCTTGTGGTTCCACTACGCACATCCACACGCGAGCCCCGCATAGCGCTAAGGAAGTCATCTCGACCCACATCCTCGCCAAAGGGCAGGCGCAGTGTTTTGAGGCGCTCTCCCAGCGGCGCGATGGAGTTGTAGCGTACGGAGGAAATTCGCCCTTCGCCGAGATCGACCACGGTCAGCGACTTGAGCACATCGTTGAGCTGCGCGGTGGTGAAGTCGATGTTGAGTTCCTGCGTACCTTGAACGTGCGCGGAATGCTCGAAATATCCGACGCCATTCTTATAGAGCACGACACGCTTGACGGGCAGGCGGCCAGAATCGCGGGTTTGGGCATGGGCGCTAAAAGTAAGTCCCGTTGTGAACGCAATGTTGAGCAAGATGGTTAGCAAGATCGAAGCAAGTTGGCGCGGCATGAGTTTCCTCCCTGACAGGGTCTGATGCTAAGAACGGAACGGGGTTGGCCGGAAATGTTGCGTGATTTTTCTAAACATTGTGGCTAATGGTGATGGACAATGGATGTGCTCTCAATGTTCCAGAGTGCGATTGCTCCTTGGGGACCGGCGGCCCAGCCTACTTTCGAACCCGGGAAGGTGATGACGTTCAAGTATGTGTCGTTCAAGGGTGCCCATCGGCCATCGTGCGTAAGGCTGTAAATACCGCTGGGACCTGCCGCCATGGCTGAGTTCGGGAAGCCTTTCGCATCGGGAACCAACACGACCGAGGACAGAAAGTGCCCTTTCACCTCGCTTGCGCCGGCGGCCCGCCAAGTCTTGCCTCCATCGCTGGTGACCAAGGGATTGGGAAAGGCGGCGTCGGGCTGCTGATAGTCGCCTCCAACAGCGATGCCGTGCTTCGCGTCACGAAATGTAATGGAGAAAATGCCGGTGGACGCATTGTGAGGCTGCGCGGGGGTATTGGCCACATCCCACGTTTTTCCACGATCTGCGGACCGAAACACCCGGGCGACGGACGCACCACCCGTCGCGAACCAAGCGTTGTCGCCGCCCTCCACGGCGAGACAGGAATTGCTGGCCGCGAATGCTCCTTCGCCGGGCAGCGCCGGAGGCAGTTTCGTCTGTGGAATGCGTTGCCAGGTTGCGCCGCCATCGTCCGTGATGAAGAGCATGAAGTGACCGTCGACTGGATCACCCACGAGAATGCCGTGCTTCGTGTCCCAGAAGGCGATGGCATCGAAAAATGCGCCTGGGGTCTTTTCTTCGAGAACCAGGTTCCAGTGCTGGCCAGCGTCGGTGGTGCGATAAAGACGAGCTTGGCCTTTTTCGGCGGGGCCGGAGCCCATAATGAGGGCGATTGTTGCACTGAACGCGTGGATGCCCCGAAAATCAAGCCCTGTCGCGCCAGGAACAGGCAGGAGACTCCAGGTCTTGCCGCTGTCCGTGGTGCGAATGACCGTTCCGTTCGTTCCGCTCGCCCAAACGATGCTCTCGTTGACCGCGCTGAGCCCACGGAAGCTGGCGGTGGTGGGTACGGGAACGGTGTGCCAGTGCGCCCCGATGGCCGCGAGGAACAGTGCGAGAACAGCTTTCATGCCACCGATTCTACGCTGCTCGAATTGTTCATCTTGTGGAAGTCGCGCAAGCTGAGTTCCAGGCCGCCAAAGTCAGGGTGGTCGTTGTGAGTTAGCGTGTAGGCAACGCCCAGTATGTCACCGGCAAGGAGTTGGGCTTGCGCGGTGCGTTCCGCGAGACGCCATCCCATGGCTTTGTAGGAGCGCTTACCTGTGGCACTGGACGACAGCTTTAGGCTGATGTGCTTTTCCTTGATGATGCGCGGGGGGACGTCCAATCTTACATCGTGAGCCACAAACACAGGCTCCGGATTGCCTATGCCGAAGGGTTCGAGACGCTGCAGAATCTGGAAGAGTTCGTCGGTCACGAACTGGAGCGGCAGTTCGGCGTGGATATCCACGATCGGTTCGAAGTCGGCCTCGGTCAAACGCTGGCGGGCATAGATATCGAGACGCTGGCGAAGTTCCGGTACGCGGCTGGCGGGAAGCGCGAATCCGCAAGCGTGGGCATGCCCTCCGAAGCGGGTAAACAGTTCGGCGCAAGATTCGATGCCGTTCAGCAGGTGAAATGCTCGAATGGAGCGGCCCGAGCCGTGCGCTTCACCATTCTCAAGAGAAATCACCAACGTAGGACGGAAGTGGCGTTCAACAATCCGCGTAGCAGTAATCCCGATGACTCCGCGATGCCAACCGTTTCCATCGACGACGATGCAATACGTATCGCGCAGCGCAGGCTCCTCTTCGAGACGCTGTTCGATGGCATCCAGGACTTTGCGTTCCGCGTCCTGGCGCTCACCGTTGAGTTGGTCGAGGCGGCCAGCAATTTCACGAGCCTGCACAACGTCTTTCGTGCCGAAGAGGTCGATTACGCTGCGAGCGACATCCATGCGGCCAGCGGCATTGATACGCGGCGCAATGCGAAACGCAATGTCGGTAGCGGTAAGTGGACGTTTGCCATCAAGCTTCGCGACTTCGAAGAGCGCCTTCAGGCCGGCGTTCACCGGGTTCCGTAGTCCCGCCAGTCCCAGCTTCGCAAAGACGCGATTCTCTCCGGTGAGCGGCACCGCATCTGCGATCGTGGCGATGGCGGCGATTTTCAGGAACGATGGCAGCAAGCGCTCGCGGCCTTCCTTCTCCAGCAGAGCCTGCGCTAATTTGAAGGCCACGCCCGCACCACAGAGTTCCTTCGTAGGGTAGGAACATCCAGCTTGATTTGGGTTGAGAACAGCATAGGCACGGGGCACGCCATCCGGACCGGGCAGATGGTGGTCGGTAACGATCAGATCGAGCCCCAGGCGGCGTGCAGTCTCAGCGGCGGCAAATGCGCGAATGCCGGTATCGACACTAATGATCAGCCGTACGCCTGCGGCAGCGGCCTGCTCGATGATGTCGTCCTTCATGCCGTAGCCGTCACGGATCCGGTGTGGCACGTGAAAATCAGCAGTTCCACCGAGAAGCTCAATCGCAGTTTTCAGGATGACGATCGCGGTCGTGCCATCAACATCGTAATCGCCGTAGATCAGGATGTCTTCTTTGCGCTGGATGGCAGCGTCGAGACGGGCAACGGCGACCGTCATTCCCAGCATGGTGTAAGGGGAGTGCAGATGGTCGAGCGAAGGATTCAGTAAACGGGCCGCCTCTTCCACAGTAGTCACGCCCCGCGCAAGCAGAAGTTGGGCCAGTATCTTCGCTGTCTCGACGCTGGCCGGTCCACCAGCGCGGAACTCCGGGAGATCACGAAGTTGCACAGCCAACGCGGCGGTCTGCGCAGGGTCGGAGGATTGGAGGAGCCAGCGCATAACTAGATCTGACTCTTGCGTTTGAGCGCGCCCAGCGACCGCAGCCCGCCAAGAAGCCGCTGGTGGAGCTTACGGGCAAAAAGAAAATCCAAGAAGCCTTCCATCTGCGCGGAGAATTGCGGCCCGTATCCATACCACCAGAGTTTCTTCATCGCAGGCAAACGGTCCGAATCAAGGTATTTCACGCGCACCATTTCCTCCATTCCGAGACGTCCGTGGGTGCGCCCTATCCCGCTCTGCAACATACCACCATGCGGAGCTTCGCTGATGGCGAAAGCCGAGATAGCATCATTCACCATCACCGTACCAGCATGGATGCGGCGCGCAATCGATTCGCCGCGGACCCGGTCGCGCGTCCACACGCTGGCGGCCAAGCCATAAAGGGTGTCATTGGCGAGACGGATGGCCCCCTCGTCAGTATCGAACGGCATGATGGGGAGAACGGGGCCGAAAGTCTCTTCGGTCATGACGCGCATATCGTGCGTGACATCCGCAAGTACGGTGGGAGCGTAGAAATTCGTACCCAGCTCTGGAAGCTTCGCGCCCCCGCAAAGCACACGCGCCCCGCGCGCCCGCGCATCCTCCACGTGAGCCTCGACTATCCGCAATTGACGCTCGTGAATCATGGGTCCGATTTCGGTCATGGAATCCATGCCGTTGCCTACATGAAGCTGACGCGTCTTCTCCACGCAGGCTTCGATGAAACGGGCATACAAGCCGCGCTGCACGTAACAGCGTTCGATAGAGAGGCACGTCTGCCCCGCGTTCATGAATGCTCCCCAGACGGCGCCGCTGGAAGTGGAGTCGATGTCGGCGTCCTCCAGCACGATCATGGGGTCCTTGCCGCCGAGTTCGAGAACCAGCGGAAGAAATCGCGCGGCCGCCGCCTCGGCAATGCGCCGCCCCGTATTCACACTACCGGTGAACACAATCTTGTCGACTTCCGAGTCCACCAACGCCGCCCCTGTAGCACCCTCGCCGATCACAACCTGAAAAATGTCTCGAGGAACCCCTGCGGCGTGCAACAGCTCCTCCAGCTTCAGTGCGACCAGTGGAGTCAATTCCGAAGGCTTCAGCACCACTGCGTTTCCCGTAACTAATGCGGCTAAAATCTCACTCGCAGGAGTTGAAAACGGATAGTTCCACGGCGAGATAATTCCAATCACACCGAAGGGCTCGCGCAGCAGGAACCCTGATTTCGCCTTCATCACCGGATTGCCGTGTGGCACCGGCTGCGGCCGCAGGAACGCGTAGGCTGTTTCGAGGCAAAAGCGTGCCGCGTCGAGCACAACCATGATTTCGGCGACCAGGGATTCCGCATAGGGCTTGCCCGCTTCCTCCGTGATGAGCCGGGCAACTTCCGACTTGCGTTCGTGCAGCAGACGCTGGAACTCGCGTAGAATTTTGCGGCGCCGCTGCACTCCCGAGGCGCACCAGGCAGGTTGCGCAGCGCGAGCGCGGACTACAGAGGCGCGAACATCGTCCATCGAAGCGCATGTAAATTCACGCAGGACTTCACCCGTAGCCGGGTTGAGTGACGCAAAGTGGCGCACTTCGGTGGTGAGGCCGGTAGGCATCAGCGCAAGTCTAGCAGGGGGCGGTCACTTAATATTCCACGTCCATCAGAAACAGCCCGCTGGCCGGGGCCGTCGCGCCCGCCGCCGAACGGTTGCGCGCTTCGAGAATTCTCCGCAGGCCTTCGCGATCGATGGATCCCTTACCCACTAACACGAATGTGCCCACCAGGTTCCGAACCATATGGTGCAGGAAGCCCGAACCGCGCACAGTATAGATAAACTCGTCCCCACGGCGCTCCCAGGTGGAGGAATAAATTCGCCGGATGTTCGAGCGCGGTACTTCGGGGTCTTCGTCTTCGGAGCATCCTCTTGCGGTCTCCCGGGCCTCATCCCGGTCATCCCCAATTCGTTTCTCAGGATCAACGGCCGCAAATGACGTGAAATCGTGCTCACCAACGACTACGTCCGCGGCTTGCACCATTGCATCTTCATTCAAGGGGAAAGGATAGTGCCATACATACCGTGCCACAAACGGAGGACAGATCACGTCACGATACATTCGGTATTCGTAGGTTTTCGCTTGAGCTGATTTCCGCGCATGAAACTCTGGCGTGGCCTCTTCGACCGAAAGCACACGCATTGCAGCAGGCAGCGTGTCGTTGAGGGCCTTTACCCAGTTTTCCCCTGGAATCCGCGACTCAGTCGCAAAGGTCGCCACCTGTGCCCGCGCATGCACGCCAGCGTCGGTACGCCCCGAACCCTGAGGCAAGACGTTTTCCCCCGTCAGCCGTCCAATAGCGAACGCCAAGGCGCCCTGAATGGTTGGCAACCCGGGCTGCACTTGCCAGCCGGAGAACTCGGTTCCGTCATAGGCCAGAACGAGTTTAAGGTTGCGCATAATCGATCCACCCTTGGTCCAACTTGGCTACATCAAACTTGACTATGTCAAACATTGTAAAGATCGAACCTTTCCTGCAGGTGGCGTCATCCAAATGACTTGCCTAGCGCGTGTGGGAAGCAGCCGGTTGGATATACTAACTGTTTCCTCTGGCCTGAGAGTGAGAAAGTACTTGCCCCAGCGAAGCCGACAAATGGAACCCCGGCCACGCAGTTTGCGTATTACCCCGTGTGCCTCGGGTTTTTTGCGAATTTTTGAGTTTTGGGCAGTTTGATCCGTAGTTTGTATCCCATGGAGAGAAGCGAAATGCAGCAATTTTTGCGTAGGATCCCAGTCACGCGGTTCGTTCTTGGCTGCGTGGCGGCTTTGGCGACTGCCCTGCCGGGCATGGCCCAACAGCCGGATTATTCGAAGCCACAGTACCACTTTCCGAATCCCTTCGCGCCCTACATGCAGCGTGTCGTGCCGGAGCCGAATCTGACCAACACCTCGCGTATCGATCAGCTCATGAAGGATGGCAAGCTTATGCTGTCCATGAATGATGCCATCGCGCTTGCGCTGGAAAATAATCTCGACATCGCTATCGCGCGCTACAACCTGGGCATCGCGGACACAGATTTGCTCCGCGCCCGCTCCGGCGGAGTCACGCGCGGCGTCAATACTGGCGTGGTGCAAAATACCCCTGGCGGCGGTGTCGGGTCGATCGGATCGAGCACTTCGGGATCAGGCGCTGGCGGAACTTCAACGGGTACGGGCGGAGCGGGAACGGGCACATCCGGCTTGGTCACCTCCACGGCTGGCGTCGGATCGACGGTGAGTTCTTTTGATCCTATTGTGACGGGAACGTTCCAGTTAGAACATGCCATATTTCCTCTTTCGAACACCATTACTTCCGGGGGCGCATCCACGATCGGACAAAACTCCGGCACCGTGAACTGGGGCTACCAGCAAGGATTCCAGACGGGAACAAATTTGAACCTCAGCTTCGACAACTCCCGAACCACGACGACGAGTCCAGGGAGCAAGTTGAGTCCAACTCTAAATTCCAACTTTCGTTTTACTCTCAGCCAGCACTTGCTGCAGGGATTTGGTTTCCTTCCCAACCAGCGTTTCATCCGGGTGGCAAAAAATAACCGTGAAATTTCGGACGTGGCATTTCGACTTCAGGTGATATCCACCGTCAATCAGATTCAGAACATTTACTGGGACTTGGTGAATGCCTATGAGGACGTGAAGGTCAAGGAACGCTCGGTCGCGCTAGCGGAAAAAACGCTTTCCGACAACAAGAAACAGGTGGAGATCGGCACACTCGCTCCTATCGAGATCGTGCGCGCCCAGAGCGATGCCTCGACCCGCCAGCAGGATTTGATTGTTTCCCAAACCAATTTGGAGCTGCAGCAACTGCTGATGAAGAACGCCATCAGCCGCAGCCTGACAGACGCCCATCTTGCGGATGCCGAAGTCGTTCCAACGGATACCATGGAGATACCCGAGAAGGAAGCTGTCGTTCCCACGCAAGACCTGGTCGCTGATGCCCTTAGCCATCGTGCCGAATTGGTCGAGTCCCGCATCGACTTGACGAACCGCGACATTAACAACAAGGCTGCGAAGAACGCGTTGCTCCCTTCACTCGATCTGTTCGCATTTTATGGGGCCACCGGGCTTGGGGGAGATCAAAATCCCGCCAGCGCATGCGGCGCGTCTCCCCTGCCAGCCTGTATTAGCCCGACCAGCTATGGGCATACGTTTGGCAATCTGTTCAACAGCACGGCGCCCGACAAAGGCGCAGGCATTCAGCTCACGATCCCGCTGCGCAATCGCGCCGCGCAGGCCGATCAAATCCGCTCGCAGCTCGAGTACCGCCAGGCGGAAATGCGTCTGAACCAGCTCGAAAACCAAGTGCGGATCGAGGTGCGCAATGCACAGTTTTCGGTGCAACAGAACCGCGCTCGCGTCGATGCCGCCAAGGCCGGTGTCGAACTGGCAAAGCAATCCCTCGACGCTGAACAAAAGAAATATGCCCTCGGCGCATCCACGAATACGCTAGTTTTGCAGACCCAGCGCGACCTGACGCAATCGGCCACAAATCTGGTCGCTGCCATGGCTGCTTACGAAAAATCGCGCGTGGAACTCGACCGCGTAACTGGGGAAACACTGGTCCACAATGGCATTGACGTGGCGGACGCCGAGCGCGGCCAGGTCACCAAAATGCCTTCGGTGCCGGGGACCATCCATCTTGACAGGGTAATTGAGCACTATGAACAGATGGCGCCTCCGCCGGCCACCACGCCTCAGCCGCCACAGCAGTAGGTTTTTCTCAAACCGGGTGCCCCGTCCTTGTTCGCGTTCTTTGCGAACAAGGCGGAGATTCCTGCCCAGTCTCGCTAGAAAGGCGATGGATGTCTTGTGACCGGGGCACCCGCCTCCCAAGCACAGGTTTTGCGACCTGTGCCGGTTTTTTGCGTCTAAATCTTCATGCAGGCGGGAAGACTTCTTTCCTGGCGACGGGGCTTCCCCAAAGCCGCTTGTTCGTAGGACAATGTCTACGTCGAAACTAGACTTTGCTCTCAGGAGATTTAGCCATGAAAATCGCTCGTGACGTTACCGAACTCATTGGCAAAACGCCTCTTGTTTTCTTGAATCGTGTCACCGAAGGGTGTGAGGCGCAGGTCGCCGCCAAGCTGGAGTTCTTCAATCCCTGCAATAGCGTGAAAGACCGCATCGGCAACAACATGATCGAAGTGGCCGAGCGCGAAGGCAAGATCCAGCCCGGCAAGACCGTCCTGATTGAGCCGACCAGCGGCAATACAGGAATTGCGCTCGCCTTTGTGGCTGCTGTGCGCGGCTACCGCCTGATTCTCACCATGCCCGAGACCATGAGTCTCGAACGCCGCATTTTGCTGCGTGCCTTCGGCGCTGAGATTGTTCTCACACCCGGCCCCAAGGGTATGAAGGGCGCAATCGCCAAAGCCGAAGAACTTCGAGACCAGACGCCCAACGGCTACATCCTACAGCAGTTCGCCAATCCGGCGAATCCGCTAATTCACTTCGAAACCACCGGCCCTGAGATCTGGAATGACACGGACGGCCAAGTGGACATTCTTATCTCCGGAATTGGAACGGGCGGCACCCTCACGGGCGTCACCGAATACATTCGCTCTCGCAAGCCGTCGTTCAAGGCTATCGCAGTCGAGCCTAAGGAAAGCCCCATACTCTCCGGAGGACAGCCGGGTCCACACAAAATTCAGGGCATCGGGGCGGGCTTTGTTCCTGACATCCTCCGTGTCGACTACATCAGCGAGGTTGTCCAGGTGAGTGCGGATGAATCTGTAACCATGGCGCAACGCCTGGCACGCGAAGAGGGATTACTGGTGGGCATTTCCTCTGGCGCGGCCGCACATGCTGCGCTGCAAGTAGCACGCCGGCCCGAAAATGCCGGCAAGCTGATCGTCGTTGTTCTCCCCGACTTGGGCGAACGCTACCTCACTGCCTACATGTTCGAAGCACTGCGCAAGGAAGCTCAGGAGATGACCGCCGTAGCGGTCTGACGTATGTCCGAAACCCAGCCTGGATTTTTCCAGTCCGTCCGCGAAGACGTACGCTGCACATTTGAACGGGACCCTGCCGCGACTTCGTGGCTGGAAGTGCTGCTCTGCTATCCGGGACTGCAGGCCGTGTGGGCTCACCACCTGAATCACTGGTTGTGGACCCACCGCCTGCATTTCCTGGCACGCCTGCTGTCCCAATGGGTACGATTTTGGACGGGTGTGGAGATTCATCCCGGCGCCACCATCGGCCGCCGCCTTTTTATCGATCACGGAATGGGTGTAGTGATTGGCGAGACCAGCATCGTAGGCGACGACTGCACTATCTACCAGGGTTGCACGCTGGGCGGCACGGGCAAAGAAAAAGGCAAGCGCCATCCGACCATCCAGAACAACGTAACCATTGGTGCTGGAGCGCGCATTCTGGGAAATATTACGATCGGTGAAAATTGCCGTGTTGGCGCCGGCTCGGTTGTTTTGCGGGATATTCCCGATAACTCCACCGTAGTGGGGGTCCCCGGCCACATCGTGTTGCGAGACGGGCACCGCGTGGTCATCACCGACCCGAAAGAAATTAGCGATCCGCTGTCCGAGGTGATCATCCGGCTCGCGGAAGAAGTGCGCGAATTGCGGCATCGCCTAGCCGCCCATGACCACGAACCGTGCGGGCCCGATCCGGCTTTGGGGCTGGAGGAAGAACTTCAGTCCCCGGCGTCTGCCGGGGCAACAGCCACACCGACTCGCTAGGATTAAGCCGAATGCTTCCGCCGGAAGGTTTTCAAGCAGGCTCGAGCCGTGTCGAGCTCGGAAAACCGACTTCCCTCTTGCTCGACAAGATAGTACTCCACTCCACCGACACTTTCCGCGGCTTCGAAGATATCTTTCCAATCTGCGGAACCTTCCCCAAATAACACCGTATAGCCCTTCCCGGGCTTCGGTGACCAATCTTTGCAGTGAATGGAGTGAATGCGCCCGGGATTAGACCGTATCCACGCAACAGGATCAGAACCAGCTTCGATGCATGTACCAACGTCGAGCTGGAGCATGATGGACGGCTTGGTATTCTTCGCTAGGACTTCGATGGGGCGTTGGCCCTCAATCGGCCTAAACTCCACCTGGTGATTGTGGCAGCCCACGCGCACACCCGCCGGCTCGAGCTTATCGGCAGCAGCATTGAGGCTATCGGCAAGACCCTTCCAGGCGTCTAAAGTCGACTTCTCTTCGGAAGAGGCTAGAACAACATATTGACTCCCAAGCAGCAGGTTCCTGTCGCGCGCACGGTCGATGTTTTCAGGCTTAAATGACACAGGGTTGTTGTGCGTCGAGAAGCAGCGAATGCCCAGATCGTCCATCAGCTTCTTCATCTGCTTGGTTTCGTTCTCGCTCCAATCGAAATAGGGCGCGTGGAATTCCACACACTCGTATCCCATCTGAGCAACAGCGCGAACAGTCCGGAAAGGATCGCGCTTCAAGGCCTCGCGAACGGAGTAGAGTTCGAGACCGACTGGAATCGACGTGGCCGCGCGTCCCTGAAGCGCCCAGGGAAGCATCGCCGACAGCGCGAGAAAAGAACGGCGGGAAAGAAGACCGGAGGTCATGCGAGAATGCTACGCGATTGTACGCCGAATTTCATTCCTATTTGCACACATGTGAGACAAACGACGTTTACCTTGAGTCGGGGCGCCCCGGTATTTTCGCGAGCATCTCTCGGATGGCTTCGACGATGACATCCGGACGCTGTTCTGGAATGTCGTGACCGCTGCCTTCAGCAGTAACCATTCGGGAGTTCGAGGAGATGTGGCCCAGCATCTCTCGCCACTTGTGCATCCTGGCTTCCCCCTCAGCATCGCCGCCAGAGCGATTGGGATCTCGCACGATTAAAACGACGGGAGTATTGGTCACCGTCCCCAGCTTGCGAGCCTCCTCCATGTATGCAGGCATGGCTTCCCACTGTTCATAGTTACTTTGCTGGTAGAGGGGGCGGCAGACGACAGCTGCATTCGCGCCGTCACCGCACCATCCTCGCCATCGTGGGAAACCGAAAGGTAATGTCCAGCGCAAGAAGAGAAGCCGTATCCGCTCCCGCCAAGGGAACGAAATGGACTCTTGCGGGAGCACAGAGTCCACGAGAACCAAACCCGCGGTCTCTCTTGGATAACGGCTGGCGAAGTCCCACATATTGAGCCCTCCCAGGGAGTGGCCCACGAGAATGTAGGGCGGACGTTCGACTGCCCTTTCGAGCAACGTGTGTAAATCCGCGGTTATGCCATCCAGCGTTCGCGGCCGTGTGCTGCGGTCGCTCCACCCATAACCTCCGCGATCATAAGCGCAGACCCGTGTAAAACGCGCCGCTTCCGGGAAGACGCTGTGCCAATCGAGCGTGGAGCCGACCAAACCTGCATCCAGGATTACCGTGGGACTGCCCTCACCCGCGCATTGCAGGTGCAGGCGGTACCCGCCGATATCGACCAGCCGGCCGGGCGGTGGAAATTCACTGAGGTCGCGCGCCCGGCATCGCGACTCGTAGATCATTCCCACACAGGCGAGAACGAGGAGCGCGGAAACTTCGGCGGCCACAAGCCAGCGAAAAGCGCGCAGAGTGCTTCGGTAGAGCGCGATGTTCCCTGAACCATGAAAAAACACGACTGCCAACAGCAAGAGCGAGGGTGCTCCGGCCGCGAGAAGCAGTGTCCAACGAATGGGATGCAACGTTCCAGCGGCGATAGAGATAGGCCTCCAACGAGAAGAGTCGAAGCTGCTGCTCCCCGCCTTTGCAGCTTACACTGCGACCACTCTCTTCTGGAACCGTCGCGCAGCGGCAAAGAATAGCAAAGCACCCATGATGGTTAGCATCAACCCGTCAAACCACAGATGCCGCAATCCCGCTCCCCGCAAGATGATCCCCCGTGTGATATCGATAAAATAAGTCGCCGGCACAAACATGCTGATGATGTAGAACGGCAGCGGCATGGTTTCCCGGGGGAAGATATAGCCGGAGAAAAAGATGCTGGGCAGGAAGGTGAGAAATGCCATCTGCATCGCTTCCGCCTGTGATCGTGCTCTCGTGGAAATTAAGGTTCCGAATGACAGTGATACGAACAAATAAGGCAGCGAGAGCAACAAAAGCAAAAATACGCTTCCGTGAATTGGAACACGAAACACCGTAACCAGCGCCAGCAAAATGATACAAAGCTCGATAAAGCCAACTGCGAGATAAGGAAGGATTTTGCCTAATAACAGCCCCATGGGCTTGACCGGAGTGACAAACAATTGTTCAAGGGTTCCCTTTTCCTTCTCGCGCACAATCGAGAACGCGGTCAGGAACGTGGTCACACTCAGCAGCAAAACAGCGGTGAGACCAGGCAGAAAGAAGTTGGGTGAACGCGAGTCGGGATTAAACATCACCTTGGGCCGGACTTCAATCGGCAAGGTTTGACCCGTCGTCAGCACGCGCTTGAGTGATTCATCGAGTCCAATCGCGGTGGTTACGTTGATCGCTTGTCCCGCAACCGAAGAATCCGAACCGTCGATCAGCACCATGACCTGGGCTGTTTCGCCCTTGAGCAGGCGATCGGAATAATCCCAGGGAATCTTGATGCCCACACGCGCCTTCCCCCCGATGACAGCCTCATTCATTTCGCGATCGGAATACACATACTTCACCACGTTGTACGTGTCAGTATTCCGTAAGCGGTCCACCAGCTCGCGGCTGAGCTTCTTGTGGTCGTCGTCAAAGATTACTGTCTTGATTTGCCGGATATTGGTGTCAATACCAAAACCGAGAATCGTCATCTGCAGGATTGGAATCATGAGCGCAAACACCATTGCCGTCGAATCCCGTTGAATGTGGATGATTTCCTTGTAGATGACCGCGCCGATCCCCTGAAACGGATTACGCATGAGAAGCCTCCATTTCCGCTTGGCGGCGGTAAGTCAACTCCACGAAAACATCCTCGAGACTGGCGGCAAGTGGCCGGACTTCGGTAATCTCAATGCCTTGGCTGAGCAGCAGCTTCCCAAGTTCGGCTTGGTTAAAGGAATTGTCGACCAGAGCATGAACCGACTGTCCGAACACGGTGGCATTCAGCACTCCGGGAAATTTGCGCGCCAGCCGGAGGCCTCGTGTCACTTCCGTTGTCCGAATTTCAAGGCGCTTTGTGCCCACCGGATTCACATCCGGCATAGACTCCAGTTGCATTGGAGTTCCATCCGCAATCAGCTTCGAATAGTAGATGTAGGCCACATGGCTGCAACGCTCCGCTTCATCCATGTAGTGCGTAGTCACAAAAAAAGTAATGCCCTTGCCGGAAAGATCAAAGAGCAAGTCCCATAACTGACGCCGCGCTACAGGGTCGATGCCGGCGGTCGGTTCGTCGAGAAACATAATCTTTGGCTCATGCAGCATGGAACAGCCGAGGGCGAGGCGTTGTTTCCATCCGCCGGAAAGTTTGCCCGCTTGCCGGTCCACGTAAGGACTGAGAGCATTTTGCGAAATAATATCGTCAATACGGGAGCGCAGCTTCTCCGGGCGCAAGCCGTAGATGCGTCCGTAGAAAGTCAGGTTTTCCATGACAGTGAGATCGTCGTAGAGCGAAAACTTCTGGGACATGTAACCGATGTGTTCACGCACGCCCTCTGGATCTTTGCGCACATCGATTCCATCCACCCAAGCGTCGCCCCCGCTTAGAGGCAGGAGCCCGGTCAGCAGCTTGATGACGGTCGTTTTCCCACTGCCGTTCGGCCCCAGGAAGCCGAACACTTCGCCATGCTGTACGGTGATATTCAGATTCGAGACCGCGGTGAAGTCCCCGAACTTACGCGTGAGGTTCTCGGTACGGATTGCTATGTCGGTCATCGTGCCCCCTCCAGCTTCACATCAGCAGCCATCCCCGAACGGATCTTGCCCTCGGAATCGTGCATGCGGATTTTGACTCCCACCATCTGGTGAACCCTCTCTTCCCGCGTCTGCACATTTCTCGGAAGAAACTCCGATTGCTGGTTGATCTGGTCAACCTCTCCCTCAAAGGACTGGCCCGTCAGCGCATCCATTGTTACCGTCGCCTTCTGTCCTACCTTCACACGTCCTATTTCCGTTTCTGGAACATAAATACGGATATAGAGTTGGTCGCGCTCGAGCAGGGTAACAATAGGAAGGTTGGCCGCGATGAGATCTCCCGGGCGAATATCCATGACCTCGACGACCGACGCAGCCGGAGCAACTACCTGCCGTTCACGGTAACGCGCTGCGTCGAACTCGTATTGCGCGCGAGCCTGCGCAATGTCCTCTCGACGGCTTCCCCGTTCGTATTCCTGGGCTTTCGCGGCTGCCTCATGGTAGCGGTGCTCGGCGGAAGCAATTTCTTCTGGGCGGAAACCATTTTGCAGGGCTGCTAGCTTCTGCTCGGCCGATCTTTGGACACCCAGTGCAGCCTTCCATGCTCCCTCGGCGTCATCCCGCTGTTGCCTGGAAAAAATATCCTGGCTCGAGAGATCGCTCACACGCTTCCAGGTATTCTCTGTTCGCACGGAATCGGCTTTTGCGCGGTCCACGTCGGCTTGCGCCGCGTCGATATCTTCCTTTCGTGACCCGTTTAGCCTCATTTCATAGTCGGCCTTCGCCTGAGCCGCCTGGGCGCGAACTTGCTCCACTTCCTCAGGACGAAATCCGTGCTGCAATTTCTGCAAATTTGCCAAAGAGGCGTCCATGTTGGCTTTGAGTTCGCGGTCGTCAAAGGTGACCAGCACTTGTCCGGCCTCCACGTGGTCGCCTTCTCGTACGAGCACTTGCTCGATACGGCCTCCCACCTTCGATCCAACGCGAATATCCCGGGCCTCAACAGTGCCCGAGGCCACCAGAGGTTGCGGCCGCGAGGTTGCCCACACGTAGGCTGCGATACCCACAACCAAAATGATTGCAATCAAAACAAGTCTTTTGCGATTCATAGATCTACTCCATTGTTTGCGGCAGTGTTTTGCAGGGACGGCGGGGCTATTACCGCCGACCAGAAAAAGTTGAAGCCACTATCGAGCCATCCATCCATCGGTGGCGTGGGCGTTTGCAACGTCCACACCAACATGGACCCGAAAAGTGACTGCTGAAAACGAAATGCCAGATCCTCCGGCTTGTGGTGGCTGGGAATCTCAGCCTGGCGTTGCGCGTCCGCGAACATGACGGTCAACCTTCCGCGGGCATGCGCCAGTTTAACCGTCAAGAACTCGCGAATCACCTCACTCGTCAGGAACGCAGTGAGCAGGCTGCGCACCATCTTTGGACTGCTGCCCGCCTCGGACGGAAGCGCGTGATAAAGCCAGCTGAGCGCGTTGCGGGTGCTTTGCTCGCGGGCAAGGACGAGAGCTTTTTCGTACTTGGCCAACTGAACCTCCCCCAACACGCCGAGTACGTGCTCCTTGGTGGGGAAATAATTGAAGAATGTGCCCTTGCCCACATCGGCGGCCTCGGTGATGTCTTCGACCGTGGTCTTCTGAAAGCCGTGGTCGCGGAACAAATTCATCGCCGCACGGAAGATACGCTCACGAGTCTCGCAGCTCCGGCGCTCGCGACGCCCCATCTCCTCTAGTTTTGCGGAAGGACCGTGGAAGAAGCTGTGCCAGTCTGTTGGAGCGCGACGATTCATAAACATGACTATAAGTCATATATGAGTGCAGGTCAACTAAAAATACAAGGCATATTTGGGAGGCATACCTGTCGCTGACTGGTTTCTCAGCGCCTTGTCCTTCTACTCCCTGTAGACGGATGAACGAGACAAATATTTTAGGTATAGGGGAATCGGCAATGTCAGGGTGGTTCGAAGATTCGCCTTCCTGAACTGTTTATATTGAGATAGATAGATCGTCAATCGGCCTGGACGTTTTAGGTATTCGCGCCGAATTCTATGGTGGCTGGCTTCCAATGCGCGGGCTGCGGTGAGTGGAATGCAACGGACGTGGATTCGTCCGCCGGGCAACGTCAGCAATATGTCGAGGACTGCCAAGTCTGCTGCAAGCCGAATCTTCTGAGCGTGTCTTGGGATAGCGAGCTGGAGGAGTTTCTTGTCTCCGCGCAGCTGGAGTAGCGGCCTGCGAATAACGGTAGAGGCACCAAGTTCAATACCGCTTGCAAAGCTGAACACCGCGATTTAGTGGAATAATGACGGCGAACCGCTGAGGAAAGTTGAGGGAAAACATGACAAATGGCTACAGACAACCAGTGATCCACACCATGGTGACCACCGGATTCGAGCTCGACAACTTCCGCGTCGTGCGGAACCTGGGTGTGGTGCGCGGCATTATCGTACGCTCACGCTCCGTTTTCGGAACCATCGGTGCGAGCCTGCAAACACTCGTAGGCGGGAACATCACGCTGCTGACCAATCTCTGCGAGAAGACCCGTTCCGAAGCCTTCGAACTCATGCTCCAGCATGCCGCTGAACTCGGCGCGAATGCCGTCATCGGCGTCCGCTACGACGCAACGGAAGTCATGCAAAGCGTGACGGAAGTGTTGGCTTACGGTACGGCGGTGGTGGTGGAGCCAATCAAGTAGAAACAGACATCAAGATCCGCGGGCTGGAGTGCCCGCGCCACAGGAATTACGTAACGCTCACTTCCGTATACGTTCCATACACCTCGCGCAACGCTTCGCAAATCTCTCCGACCGTCGCGTAAGCGCGGACAGCATCAATGATGTAGGGCATGGTGTTCGCTTCGGAGATGCCGCTCGCGCGTAATTGCGGCTCTTGCGCGGCAGCTTTCTTCAGCGCGTTCAAGCGGCGGCGAACTTCCTCATTGGAGCGGCGGGCGCGCAGCTTGATGAGTTTTTCGGTTTGCTGGCGGGCGACCGATTCGTCAATGTAGAGAATCTTCGGCGACTCTTCCTGAATCACAAACTCGTTCACGCCTACGGTGATCTTTTCCCTGGCTTCGGCGGCGCGCTGGTACTGGTAGCTGGCTTCGGCGATTTCCTTTTGCGGATAGCCGCGCTCGATAGCCTTGACCATGCCTCCCATGGCGTCCATTTTCTCAAAGTAGTCGAAGGCTCCTTTTTCCATGTCAAGCGTCAGGCGTTCCAGAAAGTACGAGCCTCCGAGCGGATCCACCGTTTGAGCCACACCGCTTTCGTAGGCGATGATCTGTTGTGTGCGCAGGGCGATACGGGCCGCGTCCTCAGTGGGAAGCGCCAAAGCCTCATCATACGAATCCGTATGCAGCGACTGTGTGCCGCCCAGCACCGCCGCCAGCGCTTGCAGAGCCACGCGTGCGATGTTGTTCAACGGTTGTTGCGCAGGAAGTGAAACTCCGGCTGTTTGGGTGTGAAAGCGCATCAGCCAGGTGCGGGCGTTCCTGGCGCCGAAGCGGTCTTTCATCACGCGGTACCAGATCTTGCGGGCGGCGCGGTATTTGGCAATCTCTTCAAAGAAGTCATTGTGAGCGTTGAAGAAAAAGCTCAGACGCGGCCCAAAGTCATCCACATCCAGACCACGGCGGCGGGCCCACTCCACGTATTCCACACCGTCATACAGGGTGAACGCCAACTCCTGCAGAGCGGTGGAACCGGCTTCGCGGATGTGGTATCCGCTGATGGAAACAGTATTGAACTTGGGCGTAGCTTTCGCGCCGAACTCGAACGTGTCAATCACCAGACGCATCGACGGCGCGGGCGGATAGATATATTCCTTCTGCGCGATGTATTCCTTCAGGATGTCATTCTGCAGCGTGCCGGAAATTTTCTTCCAATCCGCGCCCTGCTTTTCCGCCACCACCAGGTACATGGCCCATAGAACCGACGCAGGAGAATTAATCGTCATGGAAACGGTGGTCTTCTCCAGATCAATTCCGTTGAAGAGGATCTCCATGTCTTCCAGCGAATCAATGGCCACGCCGCACTTGCCGACTTCACCTTCACTGGCGGCATGGTCAGAGTCATAGCCCATGAGCGTGGGCAGATCGAATGCAACGGATAGGCCGCCGCCGCCGCTGGCCATCAGGTATTTGTAACGCTCGTTCGTTTCTTCAGGCGAGGCA
>CAZUCC010000023.1:0-66096 GCA_964619065.1 uncultured Acidobacteriaceae bacterium
TTGCGACACTGCATGGAAAGCATCCAGTCAATCGCTCGCTGAACGGACTCGTGTTGATAACGGCCGTTAGGATGCTCTACGCGGCTTAGGCCGAGGCAAACCATCGCGCTATCATCAACATCCGGGTAAAACTCATTGTTGAACTCGAAGTACCATCCGCCCGGCTGCCCCTTCGGATTCTTGACCTTCCAATCGCCAACAGTACGAACCTGCTTTTGCAGAATCCAATCCGCGCACTTGACTAGCCGTGGATCGTTCTTGTCGACGCCGCTCTCCCCGAGAGCGAAAAGCGCATATGCCGTATCCCAAACCGGAGACATGCACGGCTGCATGCGAAACGTGTCGCCTTCTTCGATCCCAAGTTTTTCAAACTCGTCCATCGCGCGAATCATCTGCGGATCATCGAGCGAATAGCCGAGACAGCGCATGGCAATGATGGAGTTCATGAGAGAGGGAAAAATTGCCCCCAAGCCATCGCTCATTTCGAAGCGCTTCAACATCCATTTTTCCGCCTGATGCAGAGCGATCGATCGCAGTGGCCGCACGTGCACACGCTCGAACCAGTGCGTCGCACGGTCGAGAACCAGAAAGAAATTGCGCCAGGAAACGATCTTCTTGTCCCAATACAGCCGCATCCGTGATTTATCGCGTCCGCCGACAAACAGCTCCGCGACGCCCATCTCTTCTGAAATTTTCTTGAAGGGCTTCTTCGCATAGCAGATCGACAGCGGCACCAAAATGGCACGCGACCACGAAGAGATTTCGTAAATATTGAACCAGAACCAATTGGGAAACAGCACGATCTCTGGAGGAATCGCGGGAACGCCGTCGTAGTCGTATTGTCCAAAAAAGCACAGGTAGATCTTGGTGAAGGTGTTAACCTCGGTGACGCCGCCCAGTTCCAGAATTTTTTTGCGGGCTTTGACGAGGGCAGGATGTTCCGCTGAGTAACCAGCCAGCTTGAGCCCAAAATACGACTTCACCGAAACGCTAATGTTGGACGGTCCGCCAGGGTAGATAGGCCACCCTCCGTCTTCATTCTGGTGCCGCAGAATCCAGTGTGCGGCTTTCTGGAAACGCTCCTGGCTCCCGGTTCCCAGCAGCACATGCAGCAGGATGTAATCGGCTTCAAGGGTAGTATCCGCTTCGAGTTCGCCACACCAGTAGCCGTCCTCGTGCTGTTGCGAGAAAAGCCATTTTCGCGCGGCTTCCACGGCTGGCGCCACGTGGCTACTTAAATCGTCGATTTTTCCGAAGCGTAACTGTGGACCTGCTCTGGTATGAGTACCTGTTCGAGGTAAAGAGGGGGAGTTCTCCATATTTTGCGATGACTCCGTTGTTTAGCGGTTAGCAGCCGCCGCTGCAGGCGCGCTGGCAATCGCCTCCACGATCTCCGGAGGCAGTCCGAAGCGCACGTTCTCGGGCATGACCTCCAGCTCTTCCACGTTCCCGAAGCCTTCCCCGGCCAAATACTTTACGACTTCCTCCACCAGGCACTCTGGCGCGGAAGCACCAGCGGTCAAGGCAATGCGCTTTACGCCTGCCAGCCACTCCGTTCGGATGTCTTTGTAGCTGTCAATCAAATATGAGCTGGTGCCCCAATTGCGCGAGACCTCCACCAAACGGTTGGAGTTCGAGCTGTTGTCTGAACCCCCCCCCGGAACCGGTGCCCGTTCCGCGCGCACTTGTTTCACGCTTACTTGCCGGTTTTCCGTGGCATAGCAAATATCCTGTGCGGCCGGTCCCTTGATGTTGGGGAACTTCTTCTTTAACGCTTCGATAATGTCCTTGGTCTCGTCCAAACTCAGCGTCGTCTGGGTCAGATAGGCAACGCGGTTTGGGTCGGGGACGACGAGCGAGTCGACTTCCTCAGGAGTGCCCACAACCTGTGTCACATCGGGCGCTTCTCCCAGAGTCCCTACGACCTCATCGTGGTCGTGATGGCCGATAAGGATCAGTGACAGTCCCTCTTTGGCGAATTTGACTGCTTCGACGTGAACTTTGGTGACAAGCGGACAGGTAGCATCAATCACGCGCAATTCACGCAGCTTGCTATCCTGACGGACCTCGGGCGACACTCCATGCGCGCTGTAGATCACGCGCTCGCCTGCGGGAACTTCCTCCACGCTATCGACGAAAATCGCGCCCTTTTGCTGTAAGTCCTCTACCACGTAGCGGTTATGGACGATTTCCTTGCGAACGTAAATGGGCGGCCCGAACTTCTCCAAGGCAATCCGCACGATGTCGATGGCACGCACCACACCGGCGCAAAAGCCTCGGGGTTTCAACAAAAGTAATGTTTTCTGGTCAGTCGACACAGTTAGGGATTCACCTTTCCACGTCTGGCTTTTGCAGGAAATCTACTGACTTTAGCCTACCGAAACCGCCTCGTTAGGTCAATGTAAACCACGGAAACGCAGTGGCTTAGCAGTAACTGGGGCATTTCCAACAGTTAGCGGCTACCAAGAAATGCCTAGGCACTCTCCGCGATCATCTGCTCGGCGTTTCGGATCGACGCTTCCGTCAGCTTCGCCCCGCTTAGCATCCGCGCTACCTCTTCCGTCCGTTCTTTGTTTTCGATGCGGCGGACGGTCGTTTTGGTACGACCGGCAGCCGTCTTTTTCTCGATGAGGTAATGCTGATCCGCAAATGCTGCAATTTGCGGCAGATGGGTCACGCACAAGACTTGCGCGGAGCGGGCCAGCGCCTTGAGTTTCTTGCCCACCGCATCGGCGGCGCGCCCACCGATCCCGATGTCAATCTCGTCGAAGACCATCGTTCGCTGCCCACGCCCAGACTTGCGAGAACCAGCCACATGTCCGGAGGAAGCCGTCTCGATCGCCGACTTCAAAGCCAGCATCACGCGCGACAGTTCCCCTCCCGACGCCGCCTGTTCCATGTCGCGCAGCGGTTCGCCAGGATTAGCGGAGATCAGGTACCGGACTTCCTCTAATCCTTTGGCCGACCATGCGCTCTCCACCTCAGAACTCGTCACCGCCACTTGAAATGTAGCTTTCATGGCGAGTTCATTGATGGCGGTTTCGACCAATCTTTCCAGCTTCTTGGCTGCGTCTTTCCGCGTCTTGCTGAGAGCGCGCGCGGCGAGCAAGTACTCCTGAGCGGCAACCGTCTGCTTTTGACGCAGATCGCGCAGAACTTCGTCTTTATTTTCCATCTCCTGCAGTTTGCGGCTGGCTTCCGCGCCAAACTTCAAGACGTCGTCGAGGGTCGGTCCATACTTGCGCTTGAGCCGGTCGATGGCAGCGAGGCGGTCTTCCACATCCGCCAACCGCTCCGGAGAAGCTTGAATCGCGCCCGCATAGTCACGTAGCGACGCCCCCACGTCTTCAATGCTGATACGCGCCGAATCGAGTGCTTCCAACGCGACTTGGAATTTCGGCTCATAACGAGCCAGCTCCTCGACGTGCCGCGAGGCAGCTCGCAGCGTGGCGGAGGTCGAAGCGCTGCCCTCGTACAAAAGATCGAACGCGTTCATGCCTGCGTTGTAGATTTTTTCAGAATTAGCCAGGACCCGCTTCTCGGCTTCAAGCTGTTCATCTTCCTGCGGCTTGAGACTGGCGACGTCAATTTCGCGCGCCTGAAAACTCCACAGATCGAGCAGCCGCAAGCGGTCTTGCTCGTCGCGCTCCAGCTCGGCAATGCGCTCCCCGATTGTTTTCCATGTCGCGTAGGCCTGCGCGGTGGCTTCCGTCTTGCTGCCCGCAAAGATATCGAGAAGCTGCAACCGGGATGAAGCGTCAAAGGAAAGGAGAGTTTCGTTCTGCGCGTGAATCGTCGCCAGATGCTGCGCCAGGCGCTTCAGCACAGCCACGGTTGCTGGCTGATTATTGACGAAAATTCGTCCCTTACCTCCCGCAGCCACTTCCCGCCGCAGAATCAAGGACTCGGAATCTTCGTCAATCCCATTTTCCGAGAGGACTTCAGAAACTTTCTTGGCGACAGCAGCTTCCAGCTCCCAAACCGCAGAGACGACTGCCTTCTCCGCCCCCGAACGAATCAGATCGGAAGACGCCCGCTCGCCTAGGAGTAAAGCCAGCGCATCAATCAGAATGGATTTCCCCGCGCCCGTTTCGCCCGTGAGCAAGTTCAGACCAGGAGCAAACTCCACGACCACATTGTCGATGACAGCGTAGTTTTCGAGGCGCAGTTCAACGAGCACAGACTCACCTACCCGTCAGCATTGCTGGCCGAAGGATACCATGCCGAAGTTCGTGCGGAACGGCCGTCCTCGGCCGTCGAATTCCGAGCGATACGAAGGATCAAATCCGAGATTCCTTAAGTTTTACACACTGGTTCATCTCACTTCGGATTCGCGAATTTGGCATTGATGTTGCCCTATAATCGGCTCAGGCACTCTCTTATACACAATGCCCTTTACTCATTCCCTCGGAACCTACGTAGGCAGCGAAGTCCTGGACATGATTTCGCAGAGTGGCGCGGTCGCCAAGGCCGTCCTTTTCATTCTGCTCGCCTTTAGCATTCTTTCCTGGGCCATTATTCTTTCCAAGTGGAGCCTGCTGCGCAAGGCCCAGACCCAAAGTGGCCGCTTTGTGCGCGCCTTCCGGAAAGCCCAGCGGCTTGGCGATATGCAGGCCGTCGAGGAACAGTTTCGCCCCAGTCCGCTTGTCGGCGTATTTCACAACGGATATGAGGAGTACAGGCGGCAGGCTACGGCCGGAGCGCACAGTTCCTTGTCTATTCAGCGCGCCATGCAAATCGCCGCGTCCGAAGAAGTGACGCGCTTCGAGCGCAGCCTGCCCTGGCTCGCGATCACGGCGGCCGTTACACCTTTTATCGGATTGTTTGGCACGGTTTGGGGCATCATCGATGCCTTTCACGGACTTGGTACTGCAGGCGCGGCCACTCTACGGGCGGTCGCACCCGGCATTTCCGAAGCACTGGTCACGACGGCCGCCGGCCTCGCCGCCGCGATTCCTGCCGTCATCGCCTACAACCTGCTGACGCATACTATCCGTGAATTCGCGGCGCGTAGCGATGATTTCGCTATGGAGTTCCTCAATACGATGGAAAGCACGCAGCAGCAACCAGCGCAACGCACCGGAGCACACGACTAGTGGCATTCACCAGCAGCAACGGCCGCACGATGAGTTCCCTGGCGGACATCAACATTACTCCGCTGGTCGATGTCGTTCTCGTGCTCCTGGTGATCTTCATGGTGACAGCGCCGGTATTGCAATCCGGCATCGAAGTCAGCGTGCCGAAGACGCGCTCGGTGAAGGAGATTACCGAAGAGCGCCTCGTTATCTCAATCGACAAGCAACAGCGCGTCTTCCTCGGCAACGATGCCATCAACATCAATGAGATTGGCGCACTGCTGCGGAAGAAGGTGCGCGATCCGCGGAACTATTCCGTTTTTGTGCGCGCCGACGAAAACGTGCCTTTCGGCGCATTCGCCACCGTGATGGACGCGGTGAAGCAGTCCGGCATTGGCAGTGTGAGCATTGTCACGCAACCCTTGGAGTCGCATGGCGGCAAGCCCTGAGATCTTCTTCGAACACGCGCACTGGCGAAGGCCGATCTTCGCGTCGCTGGCGTTACACGCGGGCTTGGCGGGGGTTCTTGCGATCTATGGCATTTTCTTCCAGACAAGCCGCGGACCCATGTGGGGCACGGGCGGAGGAGGTGACGCGATGAGCGCAATGATCGTCAGCGCACTACCACTGCCCTCGAACGAGACGCCGCAGCAAAATGTTCTCGCGACCGAGTCGAAAGGACTTTCGCAGTCGCAACCCGTCGCGCAGCAGCAGGAACCCGATGCGATCCCGATTCCCGACAAAGACACGAAGAAGAAAATCACCAAGCCGGTAAATTCCAACATCAAACCTCACGAGCTTCCACCGCAACCAAGCAATCAAGTTCCATTTGGAGAAGGCGGGCCCGTGAGCGGTCCCTTCGCGCCGTTTAGTGCCGCGGGCGGTCAAGGCGGCATGACGTTCGCCGGAGGCTCCGGAGATTTCGGCAGCCGCTACGCATATTACGTTCAAATCGTGCAGCGGAAAGTTTCAGAAAATTGGCTAAAGTATGAGGTCGATCCGAATGTCCGCGAAGGCCGTCGCGTGTATGTCTCGTTTGAAATTTCGCGTAATGGCGAGCCCTCGCACATCGAAGTCGAACAATCGAGCGGCGTTCCCTCGCTGGATATTTCCGCTGTTCGAGCGCTGCAACGGATTGACACGTTTGGGCCACTGCCCTCGGATTACACAGGCAGCAAAGTTTCAGTGGAGTTCTGGTTTGACTGGAAAAGATAAATGAAAAATTCTTTTAAACTTTCATTCGCATTCGCAGCGGTTGTCTTCCTGACCAGCACTCTGTCCTATTCCCAGCAAGACTGGATTCGCACCGGCACCGGTCTAGGCGTCGAAAAAGTCCGGCTGGCGGCAGCCGACTTCAAGGCCTCTTCTCCCGATCCCCGCAATACGGCGCTGCTCAAGGCTTTTAACGATACGCTCTGGAATGACCTGGACAATGCCGGCATTTTCGACATGGTCTCGAAAAGTTTCTATCCGCTGAGCACTCCCGCATCACCGGGCGAGGTGAAGTTTGCGGATTGGAATGCTCCGCCGCCCAGTGCATCCATGCTGGCTTTTGGAAGCCTGGGCACAACCGCCGATAGCATGACCGTGCAAGGCTGGTTAAATGACGTCAAGAACCCACAAGCGGCACAAGTACTGGCCAAGCAATATCAGGACAAGCCGACCACGGACAACGCCCGCACCATCGCCCACAAGTTCGCAGATGAAATTATCTTCCGCCTAGGCGGCGGAATTCCCGGCATCGCCGAAAGCCAAATCGTTTTCATCAGCGCCCGTAGCGGCCATAAAGAAGTTTGGAGGATGGACTACGACGGCGCCAACCAGCGCCCTGTGGCCACACTCGGTACTATCTCGCTTTCGCCGCGAATTTCTCCGGACAGCAGCCGCATCGCATTCAGTGCCGTCTCCAGCACGGCGGGATGGCAGCTCCAGATGTTCTCGCTCGAACTGGGCCGCGCGGTCACGTTCCCTCGCTATGGCGGAACCAATGTTTCTCCCGCATGGGCGCCGGATGGTGCCCGCATCGCCTTCTCTTCTTCGCAAAGCGGAGATCCGGAAATCTACGTTGCTGACGCCTCCGGCCGCAACCTCAAGCGCGTCACCACATCCCCCGGACCGGATGTTTCGCCTTCGTGGAATCCGAAGACCGGCGCACAAATTGCCTTTGTCAGCGGCCGCGGCGGGCTCCCGCAGGTCTTCACCATGGAAGCCGATGGCACCAATGCGCAACGCATGACGGATCAGGGTTACGCGGTTTCTCCGGCTTGGTCGCCGAACGGGCAGTTCTTAGCGTTTTCCTGGATGCGCAAATATGGCCCCGGAGCCCCGGGCGCCCAGGACATCTACATCATGGACATTGTGAGCAAACAATGGGTCCAGTTGACGCACGACGGCGGACGGAACGACTTCCCTGCCTGGTCCCCGGACGGGCGCCATATCGTGTTCCAATCCACGCGTTCGGGTAGCGAGCAACTGTGGACCATGCTGGCCGATGGCAGCAATCCAAAACAACTCACCACCAGCGGGGGCAACACTCAGCCCAACTGGAGTTGGAAGTGAAGCGGCCCATGCTGGCAGAACTCCAGCACAACCCGCTTGCAGTGATTCCAGACCCGTGCACTTACATTCTATTTGGAGGATGCCGTGAAACACGTTAGCCGCTTCATCTCGGTTTTAGCCCTTGGAGGAGTGCTGCTGCTCAGTGCGTGCTCCAAGAAACCCGTTCCGCCGCCACCCACGCCGCCACCGCCACCACCCGCTCCCACTGCCTCTCTCACCGCTAACCCGAATTCTGTGCAGACGGGCGAAGCCACCACGCTCACCTGGGAGACCACCAATGCCACCGACGTGCAAATTGACGGTGTGGGCCCGGTGAATCCCAGCGGATCGCGGCAAGTCACGCCCACCGATTCCACAACCTACCGCTTGGTGGCAAAAGGCTCAGGAGGCACGCAGGAAGCTACTGCGCGCGTGACCGTCACCACTCCACCGCCTCCGCCGCCAGTGGAAACCTCCTCGCTCACGGAAGAGCAAATGTTTAACCAAAGCGTGAAGGACATCTATT
This sequence comes from uncultured Acidobacteriaceae bacterium, assembly GCA_964619065.1. GTDB lineage: Bacteria > Acidobacteriota > Terriglobia > Terriglobales > Acidobacteriaceae > JANXUC01. Next base: position 8,140 of record CAZUCC010000023.1, read on the forward strand.
TCGACTACGACAAGTATGACGTCAGTCCCGCGCAGCAAGCCAGCGTTCACGCAACGGCGCAGTTCCTTGCTGCCCATCCGGGCATCCGCTTTTCCGTGGAAGGCCATTGCGATGAGCGCGGCTCCACGGAATACAATCTGGCGCTGGGCGACAATCGCGCCAATGCGGTTAAGAATGCATTGGTTCAAGCGGGAATCCCGACCGACCGCATTCGCACCATCAGCTATGGAAAAGAAAAACCGTTCTGCTCCGAGCACACGGACGATTGCTGGCAGCAAAATCGGCGTGGGCATTTCGTGTACCAAAAGTAGTGAATTGCATCTAAAGAATATAGCCAGACACGCCCGCGGGCTTCCCGTTCCGCGGGCGCATCATTTCAGCTTCGAGGTTTGGATTTATGAACAGGATTATGACGATCATTCTCAAGAAACGACGGATTGCCACTCTCCTTCTGAGCGCAGCGCTTCTGGCGACGGCCACGCCCGCGTGGTGCGTAAGCAAGGAAATTCTTCAGCTCCAGACGCAAGTGCAGATGCTGCAGGAGCAGACGACCAACATGCAGCGCTCCTTCGACGAGCGCATGGGCGTAATGCGGAATCTGGTGGAGCAGAATACAGACACCATGAACAAGCTTGCGGTCTCGATCGACAAGCTGCAAACGTCCATCCAAAGGCAGCAAACCGACGGCGCATCACGGAGTGATCAGTTCTCGGGGCAAATTCAGTCATTGAATGACAGCATCGATGAACTCAAGGCCCGTCTCGGAAAGGTCTCCAAACAGTTGGAGGATCTACAAGCCTCCCAGCAAACGCTTGCGGCACAAACGTCGCAAGCCGCTCAGGCGGCACAGCAGCAACAGCAGGCTCCTCCGCCGGACGTTCTCTACAACAATGGCCTGCGGGACTACAACGCCGGCAAAATGGACCTGGCCACGCAAGAGTTTCAGGACTACCTCAAGTTTTATCCCAACACCGATCTGGCGGGGAATTCCAGCTTCTACCTGGCGGAGGTCGAGTTCAAGCAAGGCAATTACGCTCAAGCCGCGAAGGACTACGACAAAGTCATCGAAAACTTTCCCGGCGGAAACAAAGTCGCAGCGGCCCATTTGAAGAAGGGATACTCCTTTGCGGAGCTAGGACAAAAAGATGCAGCCGTAGCGGAGCTGCAAGCCTTGATCCAGCGCTTCCCCCGCGCACCAGAAGCCACGCAGGCAAGGGAGAAGTTACAACAATTGGGAGCAGCGCCGGCGAAGCGCGCGAAGTAAGGCCGATTTTTTGTTTAAAATCCAAAGCCCTCCGCAAGGAAGGCTTCTCTGTTCACACTAGCGAATCTCGCTAGCGCAGCTCGTCCATCGCCGCATCCAAGGCTGATTTCGGCGGACGAATCTGCTCTTGCGGAAGCGTTGCCAAAGGATCTTCCGTCAAGTTCAGCATGTCGAGAAACGTTGGCTTGTCCGGATTTACGTAAAACACTCCCGTCAGTACTTCACCCTTTTCGTTGGCCTCGTGCAAGCGTTGCATGGCCTGACCGCGATCCCGCGGGTCGTAGTCTTCTTCCAGTTTGCGCAAACGCAACTGGGAACCATCATGCATTGTGACGTTCACCGATGTCCCCGGATCGTACTCGACGTCGATCTCTTCGAAGTGCGGAATGAAACTCACTTCGTGTAGCGGCTCCTCATGGTCCTTCATGTACTGATAAGACTTTGTAGAACCCTCATGATCGTTAAACGTGACGCACGGCGATACCACGTCGAGCATCACGGCCCCGTTGTGCGCAATCGCTGCTTTCAGCATGGCGCTAAGCTGCTTCTTGTCGCCCGAGAACGACCGTCCCACAAACGTTGCCCCGAGTTGCACGGCCAGCAGGCAGGTGTCAATCGGCGGCAGCTCGTTGATCACGCCGCTTTTGAGCTTGGACCCCACATCCGCCGTGGCGGAGAACTGTCCCTTCGTCAGGCCATACACGCCATTGTCTTCAATGATGTAAATCATGGGTAGATTGCGCCGCATCAAGTGGACGAATTGACCGATCCCGATCGAGGCGGTATCGCCGTCGCCACTCACGCCCAGGCCCAACATGCTGCGATTGGCCAGCAAGGCGCCCGTCGCCACCGAAGGCATACGGCCATGGACCGAATTAAAGCTGTGCGAACGGCTCATGAAGTATGCCGGCGTCTTCGAGGAGCATCCAATTCCGCTCAGCTTCGCCAGACGTTCTGGCTGCACTCCCATTTCGTACATTGCTTCCAGGATGCGTTCGGAGATCACGTTGTGACCGCAGCCTGCGCATAAGGTGGTTTTGCTGCCCTTGTACTCCAGGACGGTCAGGCCGATACGGTTTACTTTTGGTGCCGCGGGAATGGTGGCCATGTTATTTGCCCTCCATGGTCATGACTTGGTCGGTAACGGACCGCGCGTCGACGGGCAGGCCATGAATATGGCTGATGCTGCGCAATTTCGTAATCAGCGCAGGCTCCAGATCCAATTTGAGCAGGCTCAGCATTTGCGCGTCGCGGTTTTGTTCCACAACGTAGACACGTTCATGCTGCCTCACGAACTCATGCACTTCGCGTGCAAATGGGTATCCGCGCAAACGGAGGTAGTCCGTTTCCACCTGATACTCGCTGCGCAACTGGTCGCGTGATTCCGTGATGGCCCAATGCGTGGTCCCGTAGGCAATAATTCCAATCTTCGACTTGCCTGTGGACACAAGTTCAGGCCGTGGCACGTGCGAGCGCGCCGTCTCGAACTTACGGTTCAGGCGCTCCATGTTGCGCTCGTAATCGTCCGGACGCTCGGTGTATTGCGCCTTCTCGTTGTGCCCGCTTCCGCGCGTGAAATAGGCCGCGTTAGGATGATCCGTACCCGGCAGAGTCCGGTAACCGATGCCGTCGCCATCGACATCTCGATAGCGTTCAAATTTTCCGCCCAGGCGCTCTAAATCCTCTTTACCCAGGACCTTGCCGCGATCCAGCGGCTTTTCCGGATACACAAACGGATCCGACATCCAGTTATTCATGCCCAGATCCAAATCGGACATGACGAAAACAATCGTTTGGAATCTTTCCGCCAGATCAAACGCGTCGCCCGCCATGGTGAAGCACTCCTCCACGGACGAGGGAAACAGCAGGATGTGTTTGGTATCTCCGTGCGAAAGAACCGCCGTGGATAGCACATCGCCTTGCGCGGTTCGCGTCGGCAGGCCAGTAGACGGCCCCACGCGCTGCACATTCCACACCACCGCCGGAATCTCCGCGTAGTACGAAAAGCCCGTGAATTCCGCCATGAGAGAAATTCCCGGTCCAGCGGTTGCCGTCATCGCGCGCGCCCCAGCCCATCCTGCCCCCAGAACCATGCCGATCGCCGCCAACTCATCTTCGGCTTGCACAATGGCAAACGTCGCCTTGCCGTCCGGACCAATACGGTATTCCTTCATATACTCGATCAGCGATTCAACCAGCGACGATGACGGAGTGATGGGATACCACGTCACGACGGTGACTCCGGCAAACATCGCGCCCAGCGCAGCCGCGGAATTGCCATCGACGATGATCTTGCCCGCGGTCTTATTGCTGCGCTCAATGCGGAAGCGGTCCTGTTTCGGCAGCGAGGTCTTGGCATACTCGAAGCCTGCCTTCGCGGCGCCCAGGTTCAGCTCGGCGGCTTTCACCTTCTTGGCAAACTGGCGGCGGATGGCCGTCTCAACTTCCGCCATGTCGATCGCAAGAATCTGCGCCACCACGCCGACGTAGATCATGTTCTTGACCAGCTTGCGCACCTTGGCCTCAGCGCCGACCGTGGTCAGAATCTTGTCATACGGGACAGAGTAAAAAACCAAATCGGTGCGCAGCTCGTTGAGCTTCAGCGGCTCGTCGTAGAGAACCGACGCTCCGGGGGCTAGCGACATCACGTCGTCTTTCGCCGTTTCCGGATTCATCGCTACCAAAAAGTCGATTTCCTTCTTGCGTCCAACGTACCCGTGCTGATTGGCGCGAATGGTGAACCAGGTAGGAAGACCTGCAATATTAGAGGGAAAAAGATTCTTGCCGGAGACCGGCACGCCCATCTGAAAAATAGCGCGCAACAAAACCGAATTCGAGCTCTGCGAACCTGAGCCGTTTACGGTTGCAACTGAAATACTCATGTCATTGACGACGTGAGTTTGTCCTTGTTTCTCTTGGTTGCGGACAACAAGGTCCGAGGTGGCCATTTCTAGGTAAAGCTCCAGTCCGTGGGGCTGTTTGGCCCGGCACTGATTTTGAGTTAACTCTTGATTATACGGCAGTCCGGGCGGGGAGATGGCCTGTAAGGGAGGGGTTACATTGGGAAGCAACGACCCGCGAAGAGAAGCACCTCTATGAAATGAGCGTGGACTCCAAATGACCTAGAACAGCTAGAGAAATTCCTTAGACGACCGCGCACTTCCACAAATAGAGGCATTTCATGGACCGCACTTTCCGCCCTATCACGGGTGCTGAAGGATCACACAGGCAGAACGGAGCCGCAACAACTGTTACGTGCCCTTGTGTCCAAGAAATCTTGGGTGGTCCTGTCGAAACAACGCAGCAATCGCCGTCAGAAAACTGGAATGAATAGACTAAGGAGTATGGCGTTACAGCACCAGTACACCCATCACACTCGAACTGGGATTGTTGGGCGCTCTCTCTGGCAGCCGGCAGCAGCATAGCTGGACCCCTGACGCTCTCAATCGACTCAATGGTTCCGTCCGGTTTAATCCGAAGCATCAACTCGACATCACCGAGTATCCTTGCTATTCGCGCCAGCGGAGGATATGCCGGGTCGTGCAACTTAGTTAAGATTACGCCGCGTTTCGCCGCGTCCAAATCTGCGGCAGACTGCGCCTGAATACTCTGAATAGGTACGAAGGAGACGATCAGGAAGATCAACACGAACTGGAAGAGGCAAGATCTCATGGAGATTAGCTTATACGAGACGAGTTCCTAGCCTTCGGTGCGGTAGAACTGCCCCATCTTCCGAAATTTCTGATACCGCTGCTCCACCAGATCTCCAATAGACATCTGCTTCAAATCCCCAAGGTGCTTTTGCAACGCTGAATCTAGCAACGCGGCTGCCGCTTCATGATCGCGATGCGCTCCCCCCTCGGGCTCCTGGACAATACCGTCGATGCAATCTAACTCCTGTAAATCTTTAGCCGTAATCCGCATGGCCTGTGCGGCTACGTCACGCTTGCTGGGGTCTCGCCACATGATGGACGCACAACCCTCCGGCGAAATCACGGAGTAAACTGCGTTTTCCATCATCAGAACACAGTCGGAAGCCGCAATCGCGAGTGCTCCGCCGCTTCCGCCCTCGCCTGTAATCGTGGTCACAATCGGCACACGCAGCTTCGCCATCTCGCGTAAATTCCGCGCAATCGCCTCGCCCTGCCCGCGCTCTTCCGCCCCAATTCCCGGGTAGGCGCCAGGCGTGTCCACGAACGTAAAAATAGGCCGCCCAAACTTCGCTGCAAATTGCATCGCGCGCAACGCCTTGCGATACCCTTCCGGGTTGGGCATGCCAAAATTCCGGTAAACCTTTTGCTTGGTATCGCGCGCCTTTTGGTGACCCACAATCAGAACATCTTCGCCATGGAACCGTGCCATGCCGCAAATAATGGAAGCATCATCGGCGAAATTGCGGTCGCCGTGAATCTCGCTCCAGTCGGTAAAAATGCGCTCAATATAGTCGAGAAGGTAGGGCCTCTGTGGATGCCGCGCCAACTCCGTGCGCTGCCAGGCGTCGAGTTGAGCGTCAATCTGGCGCCGCAGCGCGGACACACGCTCCTGCAGCTCTTGTATCTGCAGTCCAGCCTCGGAATCTTGGGATGGCAAATCTTCCAGCTTGCCGATGAGTTGCTCAATCCGCTCCAGCTCGTCTTGCGCCTTGTTCACCGATTCCATGTTTACGCCGTGGCCATTGCCATTACCGTTACTATTTTGAGTCGCCGCCCAATGGGTTTGCACCATCGAGAAGAGAAACTCGTGCGCCGCCATTGCCGGATAAACACTGGCAGCGTCTGTATTTCCGCCGGTCTTAAGCGTAAATGACGAACTCATTCGTCGGATTTCAGTCTCGGAGCTGCGTCCTGGTGCTCGTTGAATCCTGCTGTTCAATCAATGATGCGAACGCTCCCGCGCCCGCACAGCTCCTCGACTCGAGTCATGAAATAGCGGTCCGGCAACACATTATAGCCCTCCGCCTCCATCACCACCATGAAATCGCTCTGGCGTTCCACGTCAAATAATACCTTCGCCTGTCCCCTACGCTCCCCAAAGAGCGCGTGCAGGGCGTCTACCGTAGCCTCCGTAGCGGTTTCCAGGGGGATGCGAATCCGCAACGAACGTGGAAGCGGCGGTTTGGCTTCCTCCAGCGGAGTAATATCGCTGAGTGTAAGTTTCGGATTCGCACCTTCTTCGGCCCGCACTCCTGCTTTTACCAGTACCGGCACGTCCAGCTTAAGCTTCTCCTGTAGGCGTCGGTAGGCTTCCGGGAAAACCAGAACATCAACTTTGCCCGTCATGTCTTCCAAAGCACCTTGCGCGTACATCTCGCCCTTCTTCGACTTCACGACACGAATCCCCGAGAGGATTCCTCCAACCAGAATCTCGCCCTGCCCCATCGCCGAACTCTTCATCCCCAAAATCTCTTCAGTATTCATGGCGTTGAAGTCCGCCAGCTTGTCTTTGTATTTCTCCAGTGGATGTCCGGTAATAAAGAAGCCGAGAATCTCTTTTTCGTAGGCCAGCCGCGTGTGCTCGTCCCAATCCGGAGTATTCGGAAGGCGCTCGTTCGCGGAATTCTCTTCCGTCTGAAACACTCCAAACAAGCCATGCTGGCCGGATTCCGCATCGCGTTGCGCCTTCTGGGATAGCTCGATGGCCTGGTCAAGAGCACCCATGACTTGCGCCCGCCGCCCAAAAGAATCCATAGCGCCGCTCTTCACCAGCGATTCCAGAATCCGCTTGTTGAGCAACCGCAAGTCGACACTTTCACAGAACTCAAAGATCGACTGAAAGCGTCCCACCTTCTGCCGCGCAGCCACAATCGAATCAATCGCGTTACGGCCTACGTTTTTAACGGCTGCCAGTCCAAAGCGAATCGCATTCCCGTGCGGCGTAAAGTTAGCATCGCTGACGTTGATATCCGGCGGCTCGACCGGAATATCAACCTCACGGCATTCGTTAATGTATTTGACGACATCGTCGGTGCTCCCCGTTACCGACGTGAGCAGCGCGGCCATGAACTCAACCGGATAGTGCGTCTTCAAATATGCGGTGTGGAAGGCCAGCAGAGCATAAGCTGCCGAGTGCGATTTATTGAAGCCGTAGCCGGCGAACTGCGCCATCAGGTCAAAGATTTTCTCGATCTTCTTCGCAGGATAGCCGCGCTCGTGCGCTCCCCGTACAAAGCGGTCACGTTGCGCTGCCATTTCGTCGGCCTGCTTCTTACCCATGGCGCGGCGCAGCAGATCGGCTTCTCCAAGCGAGTAACCGGCCAGGCGATTGGCAATCTGCATCACCTGTTCCTGGTAGACGATGACACCCGTCGTCTCCTGCAGAATTTCCCGCAACTCCGGCAGTTCATATTCCACCTTGCGGCGGCCATGCTTGCGTTCAATGAAGTCGTCGATCATGCCGCCCTGAATCGGACCTGGACGGTAGAGCGCATTCAACGCCGTCAAGTGCTCGATGGAATCGGGATGGTAGCGCCGCAATACATCGCGCATTCCACTGGACTCGAACTGGAACACGCCGGAAGTGAGCCCCTTGTGGAAAACCTTCTGGTAGGTCTCCTGGTCGGTCAACGGGATCTCTTCAAGCGAAAGTGTTTCGCCACGATACTGCTGAATCAACTTCAGGGCGTCATCCAGAATCGTCAAGGTGGTCAGGCCGAGGAAATCCATCTTCAGCAAGCCCAGCTTTTCGATGGCTCCCATGTCGAACGCCGTCACAATTTCGCCGTTCTTCGTCTTGTGGAGCGGCACGAGCTCAATCAGGGGCTTCGGCGAAATCACAACACCGGCGGCATGAACCCCGGAATTGCGAACCAATCCTTCCAGCCTCTTGGCCGTGTCCAGCAGCGCGCGGATCTGCGGGTCCGTTTCATACGCTTGCTGCAACTGCGGTGAATCCTTCAGTGATTGCTCGAGCGTTATATTCAACTGCAAAGGAATCATCTTCGCAATGCGGTCGACATCGGCGTAGGGCATATCCATGGCGCGCCCCACATCCTTGATCGCGGCCTTTGCCTGCATCGTCCCAAAGGTGATGATCTGGGCAACGTTTTCGCGCCCATACTTGCGCGTAACGTAGTCGATGACCTCGCCGCGGCGGTTCATGCAGAAATCGATATCGATATCGGGCATGGAAACGCGCTCAGGATTGAGAAAGCGTTCAAACAGCAATTCATGCTGCAAAGGATCGATGTCGGTGATACTCAGCGAATAGGAGACCAGCGATCCCGCCGCAGAACCACGGCCGGGCCCCACAGGAATGCTGTGCTCTCTCGCGTAGCGGATAAAATCCCAGACAATCAGAAAATATCCGGGATACTGCATCTGCTGAATAATTTCGAGCTCCCACTTCAAGCGCTGCTCGTAATCGGTCAGCTTATTCTTGAGCTTGCCTTGCCGCTCCTGCTCGCGCAGTACTTCGAGCCGCTTGGTAAAACCCTCGCGCGTGACGTGCTCAAAGTAGCTGTCCGTTGTGAAGCCGGGCGGCACTTCGAACTGCGGGAAGGAACTGGCCAGCTTCTCCAACCGCATATGGCAGCGCTCGGCGATCTCCACCGTACGCTCCAGAACCTGGGGCGCGTCCGGAAACACCTGCGCCATCTCGGCGGCACTCTTCACGAAAAACTGTGTTCCTTCAAACTTCAACCGGTTCGTATCGTGGATCGATTTCCCTGTCTGGATGCAAACCATCACATCCTGCGCATGGGAATCGTCCTCGCACAAATAGTGGCTGTCATTGGTGGCCACCAGGGGAATTTCTAAATCCTTCTCCAACTTGTACAAATCGGAAGCAATGCGGCGTTCCTGCTCCAGCCCCTGATCCTGAATCTCGAGGTAGAAGTTCCCTTTACCGAAAATATCCTGGAACGACGACGACGCCTGGCGCGCGGCATCGTATTTCCCCTCCGTCAAACGCTCCGCCACTTCGCCCTTTAAGCACGCCGAGAGGCCAATCAGCCCCTTGCTGTGTTCGGCGAGGAATCTCTTACTGACCCGCGGCTTGTAGTAAAAACCACGCAGGGAAGCCTCCGAGGTAATCTTCACCAGATTGCGGTAGCCTTCTTCGTTTTCCGCCAGGATAACCAGGTGGTTGTAAGAATCGCCTTCCGGCGGCGTACGCTCAATGTTGTGGTCGTCTTTTTTGCAGACATACAGCTCGCAGCCCACAATCGGCTTCAGACCGTGCTGCTTGGCGGCATTCACAAAATGCACTGCGCCGAAGATGTTTCCATGGTCAGTCATCGCGACTGCGGACATGCCCTGCTCCTTGACCCGCTTGCAGAGCTTTTCCACGTCGCTCGCGCCGTCCAGAAGGGAATAATCCGTATGGAGATGGAGGTGAACGAAGTCAGCCATGGTATGGCTCTATTCTAAGGCTTCCGCAGAAAGTGGAAATGTCGGATGTCTGTGGAAAAGCAGGCAGCAATCCGTTTTTCCTGATATCCGAAAAAATCTCGGTTTCCTACTGAGCCGTGCCACGCCCAAACCACTTGTGGCACCGGCCTGTGCCATCGCGTTCTTCAATGGCTTTGGGCGTTGATGGCCAACTTGGTCGCGTCCCACTACTAGTGTTTCTTGGCCTTCGGGTTCGCCTTGGATTTTGGCTTCGGCTTGGGCGCCACCTTTGGTTTAGCGTGAGCTTTGGGCTTGGCTTTGGCGGCGGGCTTCGAGGCTGGCGCAGCCTTGGTGGCTGCTATCTTAGCTTTCTCTATCTTCGCTGGCTTTGCAGCAGCGACTTCGGCAGGCTTGGCGGATGCTCCTGTCTTTGCAGGCGTCTTCTTTCCTGCCGCTTCTTTGGCTGGAGTCGCGGCAGGAACCAATGCCGGAACCGCTGCGGCTACAGCTCCTTTGCCCTTCGCCTTACCAGCGGGCTTCCCAGCAGGCGCAGGCGCGCCCGGGGCCGGCTGCGCTCCCTGCACCTTCGCTGCCCGTCCGCGCCTGGGAAGGGGCGGTGGGGGCGGCGGGGGCGGCGCCAACGGCTTCAAATACTTCATGATTTCCGTCTGCGAACGCAGCTTTCCATCCAACAGCATTAGAAATACGCTCTGTGCGATCTTGGGATACTCGGGCATCGCAGTGGTAATCAGCAGCTCCGTCATTTCCGGAAGTGGAATACGCTGCTGCACCTGCCGCCACTTGGTCAGGAAATTTCGGATCTTGTTCGTAACCGTCTGCTGCTTCGAGCTTACGGCAAGAAATAAGATCGTCTCCGGACGGGACGAACTCAGCAGTTGCCAGGTTCGCGAAGGGGTCGCCGCCTCTTTCCCGGAGAGACGCTTGGCAAGATCCTTTGCCGCGCGCTCCAAGTCGCGCCAGCCTTCTACCAGCCCTTTGCGCGGGATCGCTTTCTCAATCTCGTGCCGGTCCTTTTCGTTGAGACGCGAGGTCAAGAAGTGAAGCACTGCGGGAGACGGGTCGGTCCAGTAGCCCAATTCCGTCATCTGCTGGCGCGTCTTCATCAGCGCACTCAGGCTCGCCGCATCGATCTTGGCGGTGGTCCAGTGGGGATGCAATATGCCCAGCCAGCCCTCTTTTTCCAGGGCCTTCACGATGTGAAGCGGATCATCCTCATACGCCAACTGCTCAATCTCGTAACCGAGTGCCCTCTGGCTCACATGCTCGATGTATTTGGATTCCTTCGCAGACTCAAAGCGAGCCAGCGTGCGCTCCTCAAGCGGCCAGTGGAAACGCGCCGCAAACCGGCTGGCGCGAATCAGGCGGGAGGGATCCTCCAGGAAGGCATAATTCTGCAGAATACGAATCAGTTTGGCTTCCAAGTCGGCTACACCATTGAACGGATCCAGCAATAAGCCGCGCGAACCCTCATTCAATGACAACGCCATCGCGTTGATGGTGAAGTCGCGGCGGCGCAGGTCCTCGGTGATGGTGGCAGGCGTGACGAGCGGAGGCTTTCCCGTTTTTTGATGCTCTTCCTTCCGCGACATGCTGAGTTCAGCGCGCACATTGCTGGGTAAGTTCAGGTACAGCGTGTGCGTATGCTCATCCATTCCATGCACGGCCGCGTCCGCGCGCTCCAATTCCTTCTGGAGCTTCAGCGGGTTGCCCTGAAGTGTAAAATCAAGATCCCGAATTGGGAATCCCGTGAGAATGTCACGGACAGCGCCACCCGTGAGGTAGACATTCAGACCGGCTGCGCGCGACAGATCCTGAATCAGCGTGACGCCGCGCATCTGCTCGGGCGTCAAACGGCTTTCGAGCGTGTAGATATAATCGGCCATTCTTTGGCAGTTACTGCTGGAGCCTCTCCCCAGCCACGGCTGTCCCCGCCCCGGCACAAATGGCCGAAGGTCCAGGACGTGCTTTGATCCTGTGCTGAACCTCACTCTTTCGGCTGTAAGTGTCTCTACACAAGGGGCTTAGGCTGCCGTGACGAGTCCCGATAAACTACTGAAGTTAACACAACGTTGACCATTTGGCTACAAGGAACGCGAAAAACATTCGTTCGTGTACAGGAAAGTGCGAAAATCAAGGCTGGCGCGAAGCCTTGTCTACGCTGCCCCACAACGCGAAAGTCTCTGAAAACAAATGTCTTCGACTCACAAGAAAGTGATTGTCCAAAAGCAGGATCGCGATTCCATGAATGGATACGTCGCATCCTCGAACTTTATTGTCGATGGCAAGCTGGAAATGCTAAACACGGCCGGAAACGTGGTAGGCATTGATTTGAAAGACATTAAGGGAGTTTACTTCGTCCGAGAGTTCGGTGAAACCGATCTGCTAGCGCGCAAGACCTTTACAACCAGGCCGCGCGCCGCTGGCCTCTGGGTGCGTCTGCGGTTCAAGGACAACGAGATCATGGAAGGTACCATGCCCATCGACCTAACCCAGTCGCCTGCCGAGGGTTACCTCATCAATCCCCCGGATCTGCGCTCCAATACGCAAAGAATCTTCGTCCCCAGGACTGCCCTGGCATCCTTCACGGTTCTGGCCGTGGTAGGGGCCCAAAAGCGGAAACGGCGTCCGCTGGCCGGAGATGTGCGGCAGGAACAGCTCTTCGAGGAGCAGTAGAAAGAGCCGTAGCCCCTTTCCCTGCTGTACAATCCCTCATCGGCCCCGTTCTTGGGTAGTCCGGAATCCCCTCATGAAACTTGGACAAATTGCTTCCGCGTTGGGCGCGCGCCTTGAGAATGGATCTTCCGGGCCGGAGGCCGCCGATCTTGAAATCACCGGCGTGGCGGGCATTGAACACGCAGTCGCTGGCCAACTCACTTTTGTAGCCAATCCGAAGTACGCGGCCCGCGCCAAAACTACACAAGCGTCCGCCGTAATTGTGGATGAAAAGTTCCCGACGATCCCGGCCGCGCTCCTTCGGACGATGAATCCCTATTTGGCGTTTGCTCGCTCCATTGAGCTCTTCTACCAGCCGCCGTACTATGCTCCGGGCGTCCATCCCACCGCGGTCCTCCACCCATCGGCCCAGATCGGCGAGGATGCGCACATTGGACCTTATGCGGTGGTGGACGCTGATGTCGTGATCGGCAGGAATGCGAAACTGCTGGCCCACACCGTGATCTACCGAGGCGCTCGCATCGGCGACAATTTCTTTGCGCACGCCCATGCGGTAGTCCGTGAGAATTGCCAGCTTGGCGACGATGTCATTCTCCAGAATGGCGTCGTCATCGGAGCGGACGGCTTCGGCTTCGCCAAGGATGCTGCTGGCGCCTGGCATAAGATCGTGCAATCCGGTCCCGCAGTGCTGGAAAATTCCGTGGAAGTACAAGCGAATGCCTGCATCGATCGCGCGAGTGTAGGGGAAACGCGCATTGGGTGCGGCGTAAAAATCGACAATCTCGCGCAGGTGGGTCACGGTTCCAGTGTGGGCGAAAATTCTCTTTTGTGCGCTCAGGTAGGCCTCGCGGGATCGACGGACGTAGGCAAGCGCGTAATCCTGGCGGGGCAGGTTGGCGTGGCCGGTCACTGCAGGATCGGCGACGATGTCGTCGCCACCGGGCAGACCGGAATCCACGGCGATATACTTGCAGGGAAAGTGCTGAGCGGTTCTCCCGCCATGGACAACAAGCTCTGGCTGCGCTGTGTTGCCATCTTCCACCGCTTGCCGGAGCTGGCTAAGGCTCTGCGACTGCCGCGCTGACCGGCCCGGCAGCTTCCTGATATTCGGGAGGCAACCCGGCGTCGATGCTTCTGCGGACCGCGAGCATCAACGCATCACGATTGGCAAATTGTTTGGGATCGATGGGATCGTGAAAAATCACGGTTACCTTCCCCGGCTCAATGGCAAATCTTCCCTTTGGCATGGCCTTGTGCGTGCCCACAATCGTCACCGGTGCAATGGGAATCCCGGATTCCATCGCCAGATAGAAAGGACCCCGTTTAAAGGGCAACAACTTGCCGTCAAACGACCGCTTGCCTTCCGGGAAGATCGTCATGCTGATACCCTGCTCGATTACTTTCTTGGCCTCACGCACTGCCGCGATTCCCGCTTCCCGGTTTCCGCGGTCCACGGGAACGAATGAACCGAGTCGCATGGCTTTCCCGAGAATCGGATAGTCGAATAACTCCTTTTTCGTCATCACCGCCGTCCGCCCGGGAACCAGGGGCAAGAAGAGCGGCGGATCGATATTGGATACATGATTCGCCATGAAGATATAGCGCTGGTCAGCAGGGACTTTTTCCAAACCCACAGCCTCTGTGCGCACGCCTGCCAGTCTCACTCCGGCCGCCGCACACCATATCGCGATCCGATATAGCAAACCAGCATCCCCAGTGAACAGGGTGTAGGGAAAACAAATGAGCGCGGTCGGCGGCAGCGCAATCGCCCAGAACCCGAGCATGAGCAACGTATGAATCAATGCTGCATTCCTTGTGCTGGAGGCTGCTGTTTCGTTTCAGACTGCGCGGCTGCGGGCTGCGAGGGAAAAAGCCACGCTTTCCGGCGGGCCAACTGCTCAGCAGGGGCATTTTCCATGCCGACGACTTCATACTCCTGCGTTTTCCTGGTTGCAAGTTTCCAGCTCAGCTCACGCTCCATGCCCGCGGCATTGCGCACACGCAAATGCAGCATCCCGCCACCTTGCTGAGCGTTGATCCTGGCTTCCAGGTCACGCATCGGTGGGATGCCATCAACCGCGAGAACCGTATCCCCGACGACCAAGCCGGCATGGGAAGCTTCACTATTGGGTGCGACGTAGACTATCGCAGGTGCGGCATCGAAATTCCTGGCTGCTCGAAAACCTGCATCGGACAACGTTTTCTCGTGAATTGCCACATGCAGCCCCACCCACCCCAGAAAATCGTCGTACGGAATTTCCTCCGTACCCGCGACGTATTTCTGGAAAAACCATTCTAAATCGGCGCCGCTCACCGACTCTGCTCCTTGCCGGATCCCCTCCGAATCGTCGAAGAATCTCCCCTTCTTCGCGTATGTTTGATTTAGATATTGGAACAAATCCCGCAAAGATGCCTCGTTATTACTCCCTTTGCGCATCGCCAGATCCAACAGGATTCCCAGCAAGAATCCCTTATTGTAGTAACTAATGCTGCGGGCTGGTTGGCGGTAGGTTGGGTACTTTTCCAGCCATGCGTCCAGGCTTGATTCCTCGGCGGACTGCGTCAGGTGCGCCGGGCGATTTTGCAGCTCGGTGATTTCCTCCGAGAGATTGCGCAGAAAAGATTTTTCATCGATCAGGCCAGACTGCAGCAGGGCATACTGCTCGACCGTGCTGGTGACACCCTCACTGAACCAGAGGGCGCGCGTGTAATTCTCTTTTGTATAGTCCACCTGGGCGAGCGACTGGGGGCGTAAGCGCTTTACATTCCACAAGTGGAAGAATTCATGCGCTGTCATGGAAACAAGCTCATTCGGGTTGTCCCGTAGCGAACGGCGGCTGAGCTCTATCGACGTCGAGTTGGCATGTTCCATCCCTCCTTCACCACGCTCCGGCGGGAAGTGATAGATAAACAAATAATCCTGAAAGGGACGATCCTGCATCCAAGCCGTTTCTGCGTGAACGATTTTGCGCAGGTTTTCCTTGAGGTGTTGTAGATCGTATGCGTCCGGGGCGGCGTCCACCACAATGCGATAGTGAGCGCCCTCCTCAGAGAAAAGCGTTTCCTGAAATTTACTCAGCTCCACTGGTGAATCGACGAGCGTGTCATAATTCGCGGCCTGCAATTCGCCTTTGTCTTCCTTCAAAGCACAGGCTAGATGCCAGCCCTCGGGGATACCCGCAAATCGCACGGCCATGGGAGGGGAACGCGCATCCACCGGATACACCAAAATTTCGGCAAGATTGAAGAATCCGTGCTCATTGTTGAATTGCGCCCCGAACGGGCCCGGCTGATCTGCGAGAACCTCATATTCGACCACCCCGCCGCGCTCCATCCCTTCGACCTGCCACAAACTCTTGTTTAACTTGTGGACTTTGACAGATGTTCCTCCCGTCGCTCTCGCGTGTAACCACCGGATGTACTCTGAAAAATCGCGCACCTGGTACGTCGCGTTCCACACCGGCAACTGAAACTCCCGCTGTGCAGCTCCGGGCGGAACCATGATTTCGACACGCAGCAGGTGTTCGGCAGGGTTTTCCAGAGTCACCGTGTAATGAATGGGAGCAATACCGCTCTGTGCCTCGGCCAGCACAGAGGAAATCAACAGCGTTGTCAGAAGAAGCATAAGGCTGAGTTTGCCTTGCATCTTCATTGGCTTTTCGCCTGCATTATTTCTGCCTGCTTGCTGACCGAATTCGCGAATTCGCGCAATCGCCGCGGCAGTTTCTCGTAGATGCCGCCGAAACCGCCGTTGGACAGAATCGCCACGATGTCCCCGGAACGGAGTTTGGGCACCACAGCGTCAACGATTCGATCCGCGTCCTCTAAAACCTGCACTCGGCGGCCTGTCTGGTTGATTTGCGCGGCGAGAGCGTTCACATCAAGCCGCTCCTCTTCTGGAATTGCGTCCATCTTGAAAACCTGCGCAACGACCACTTCGTCCGCGCCGGAAAGGCTCTTTGCCAGACTATCCTGCAAAACGCGGCGTCGCAGGGTATTCGATCGCGGCTCCAGAATGACCCACAACCGGCTGCCCGGATAGCGTCCGCGCAACGCAGCGAGAGTACCGGCAATAGCGGTAGGATGATGCGCAAAATCGTCCACAATGGTGACGCCGTTGACCTCGGCTTTTACTTCGAGACGGCGCTTGACGCTCTTAAAAATCTTCAAGGCTGCGGCAATCTCCGGCACGCCGATGCCGTAGTTTGCAGCCATGGCTGCTGCAGCGGTCGCGTTCAGGACGTTGTATTCCCCTGCCAACGGAAACTCGAAATTCGCCCATTCCGTGCCAGAGCGAAATACTTTCCACGCGGTTGCCGTTGGATTTACGCGCATGTCGACGATCCGCCAAGTCGAAGATTCCTTCATTCCATAGCTCTCCACTGGGCAAAACGCTTTGGCCAGACAGCGATCCAGACTCTCTCCGCTATCGTGAGCGATGATCTTGCCACGTCTGGGGACCAGATTCACAAGACGCTTGAAGGCGGTTTCCACAGCCTTCAGATCGTCGTAGATATCCGCGTGATCGAACTCGACCGAAGTCAGAATTACACTTTCGGGAAAGTAGTGCAGAAACTTTGGCCCTTTGTCGAAAAACGCAGTGTCGTATTCGTCGGCTTCAATAATGAAGTTCTTCCCGGAGCCTACTGCAAAGCTGCTGCCAAAATTCTCCGCGATACCGCCAATCAAAAACGAAGGGTTCCGGCCCGCGCAATGAAAAATCCAAGCCAGCATCGACGTGGTTGTGGTTTTGCCATGTGTACCCGCAACTGCGATCACTTCCCTGCTGCGAAGGAATTCGTCGTGGAGAATCTGTGGCAGCGAGCAGAACGGAATACGCTCATCGAGCACGTGCTCCAATTCCACGTTGCCGCGAGAGACGACATTTCCGACCACAATCAAGTCCGGCCGTGGATCAAGATTCGCCGGAGAGAAAGGCTGTGCGACGCGGATGCCGAGCGACGCCAGAAAATCCGACATTGGCGGATAGGCCGCCGTATCCGATCCCGTGACGCGATGACCGCGGGTTTGCAGCAGCCCAGCTAGCGATGCCATGGCTGTGCCACAGATTCCGATCAAGTGAACGTGCTTTGCGTTCGTCATGCGGTCGTTGCAGGCTCCAAGAATTGCAGTTGCGCACGCGCTCCAGTTACCGCCAGCGATGCGCGCACACCGATGGGCAACGTAATGTTCCGTCGCGCCACGTGTCCCGAGCGCAAACCAAACGCGACGGGAACACCGAGGTCGCCCACAACACGTAACACGACTTCTTCCAACGTGTACGGTTGCTCGGGGTGCTGCACGCAATCGTTCATTTCCCCGAAGACAACCCCGCGCACGCCTTCGAATTTTCCCGCCAGCTTCAGTTGCATCAGCATGCGATCGATTTGGAAGGGCTTGGACGCAATGTCTTCAAGAAACAGAATTGTGCCCGCCGTTTGAATTTCGTGTCGCGTCCCGAGTGTCGCCGCCTGACTGCGTAGGGATCACCCGTACACGCGACCGGAGGCCAAGGCAGCGGCCAGACCCTTCCTGCTCGAATCCTGCAAGTCCCAAGATGCCCCCCCACCAGGCCCGGCTTCCCAAGAAGCAACATCGATTCCGTCGGCTTCAACAAAATCTTTTGTGATCATAGGTCCGTGAAACACCATCAACCCGGCTTCATCGCACAGCAAAGTCAGAAGACTGGTCACATCACTGTAGCCCATGAAAATTTTCGGATGGTGGCGAACAATGTTGAGGTCAAGCCTGTCCACCAGATAATTGCAGCCGTACCCTCCGCGAGCACAAATGATCGCGTGGATATCTTCTCGCTGGAACATCGCATGCAATTCTTCGATACGCCTTTGCACCGATCCCGCGAAATACAGATCTTGTTCCAGGATCGACTCGGCATAGACTGGCTTGTACCCAAGGCGCTGTAGTCTTTCGCACCCGGCCAGCAGCGCGTCCTGCCTGATATTGCTGGCAGGGGCCACGATGCCCACCGTGTCGCCCTGGCGCAAAGCAGGGGGGCGAACTCGCGGCAGCACGGGACTCTTATTTCCGCTCATGGCGTCCACAGGAACTCTCCGTGGCAGATGATCCGCGCCGGTCCGCGCAAATCAACCTTGCCGTTTTCCCAGCGCACGGACTGGGTTCCGCCCGGCGCCCGCACTTGCAGCGGCGACTGGGCATGCTTGCCGGCAATTGCCGCTACCGCCGCCGCGCACGATCCCGTACCCGACGACTGAGTTACTCCCGCGCCACGTTCAAAAATTCGAATCTCGATATTGTCCTCATTCAGAAATTTCACGAGTTCGACGTTGACCCCGTGCGGAAAGTGAGCGTGCCGACTAATTGCGGCTGCTTGTCGTTGCCACTCCCGGGGAAAATCCTCCACAAACATTACAAAGTGCGGATTTCCCGTCGAAACAGGAATCCCTTGCACGCTGATGTCTGATAGAGCCAGTGTCAGCGGATCGCCCACGACTGCCGCTCCCATCTCAGTCTCGAATTCGAATTCCGGGTCAGCCCGGCGCGTCAGCTTGCAGACTTTGACGCCGGCGTCCGTCTGGATCGTGACACGATCCATTGTTTTATCCGCAATCCAATTCGCGGCCACGCACCGCGTGCCGTTGCCGGAGATTTCCGCCATGCTCCCGTCGGCGTTGATCAAATGAATCTGGACATCGGCGTTCGTTCCCGGCAAAAGCCATTCCACGCCATCGGCGCCAACACCCTGATGACGATCACAAATCCTTCGCGTGAACTCTGCCCGGTCCCCATCGACCCGGGAGGATTCGATCAACAAAAAATCGTTGCCGCACGCCGTCGCCTTCACGAATGGAACGGTCTTCATTCGCGCTCCACGGGGCCGCCGAAATACACGCTTTCGATCACATTCGACTCGCGCAACGTCGCCAGAAAATGCCTTTGTTCCAGGTGCGTGCCATCGACAGAGAATTGCACACGGTAATGCTCTGGGGTCTGCGCAATCCGCACGTTTTCCATCATGCGATGGTGCGTTTCAAGAACGCGGTTAACCTCGGCAATCACGCTTTCAGAAGTCTTGCCAGTCGTCTCGTAGCTGAAAAGCATGACCTTCAAGCCGTAAACGTCTTCAATTCGGCCGAGTATGTAGAGGACGAGCAATACCACCAGAGTGGCAAAGGTGGCGGTCAAGTAAAGCCCACCGCCCACGGCCATACCCACGGACGCAACCACAAAGAGCGTAGCCGCCGTAGTTAACCCGCTTACTAAACCACGGGCGTGCAGGATCGAACCGGCGCCGATGAATCCAATTCCCGGAATGATCTGAGCGGCAATCCGCGTAGGCTCGTGACCTCCGGAAAGCTCATTGGAGAGCTGGGTAAACATGGCCGCGCCAAAACAGATGAACATATTGGTGCGCAGGCCCGCAGACCGGTGCTTCAATTCCCGCTCTAGCCCAATCACTCCGCCCAGCAACGCCGCCAGCAAGAGCCGTACAAGCGCGGAGCCGGGAAGCGTCGAGCACAAGTGGCCCAGAAATTCGAGGATATGCATTTTCCCCGTCCTAATCGTACAGAGTGAAATGTATCATCCGGCGGAACAGTTTCCGACTGGGCTGAGGTTACAGAGCAGATTACCGAACAGAGTTACCGGGCAGATTTTGCCGAGAACGATAGATGGTTGCACGCGGCTGTCCGGCAATTTCCACGGAGAAAATAACAGACAAGTGATGCTGTTCGGCGGCAGCATCCACAGGATCGCCGGCAAAGCCGACAGCATAATCCACGAATTGCGGCGGATTGCGCAGCGCTTGCTGCCATAGGCCTTCGGGATCGTACGGCCGTTTCCAAAGACGCTGATCGTTCTCATCGATAAGACGCCGTAGCGGAACTCCGGCCCGTTGCGGAGCGCCCGGGAAATCGCGCAACGCCATCAGGATGGAGGAGTTGGGCGGCAGTCGCAGGAGTTCTTGCGCAACGCGCTCCTGCAACATCACGCGTCCTTGCATGTTGCGAGTCGCTTCCAGAAGGCTGGCTGGACTGGGCCACGCTACAACCGCACCCCAGAGCCAAAACCCGGTTACGGTGAGCGCAAGAGCTTTCCGTGCGCCCGAGCTGTGAATCACCGACAGCATCCAGTTCATCGCCACGGCGCTGAACACAGCCACCGCTGGCAGTAGTTGCAATCCATAGCGGAGATTGTATTGTCCGAACGGCCACCACTCAGGCACAAAAACTGGCACTCCGCCGTACGCAATGGAGAACGCGTAGAAAGGTAGTGGCATCCACAGAATGAGAAGAAGCCATGAGAAATCCCTGCCGAAGGTGACGAGCAACGTCCCCGCTGCCGCCAGCAGTAGCCACAGCTTGGCTACCGGCATGCTCGCCGCAAGATTCATTTCCACGGCGTGCATAAAATAAAGTTCGGCCGCAAATGGGTCTCCCGTACCGGGATGCGGAGGTTGCACGATACGCCTCTCAATCGCCTTCGCCGAGTAAGGGCCGTTGGCAAACTCCAGAGGATTGCGGTACACCGTAGCGTTGTAGGTCAGCCACAGCACAGGCCCCGCGGCGCACACAAAAAGAAAGCGCAGAATAGGTTTTCGTAGCGAGAAGGCATCTGGATCCCTGCGGGCACGAAATGCGAGGACCAAGACCGCGACCGAAGCGGCGGCCATCGCGATCCATCCGTCGTAGCGCGTCAGCGTGCATCCAGCCAGACATAAGCTGCACCAAAAAAGCGATCGTTGAGCTTGAAGGAATTCCTGATTCTGGACGGCTTTTGCGAATTCCATCAGATGCACCGCCGCCCAAATAAATAAAGCAAGGTAGAGCGGTTCGGTCATGGCGGTCGCCTGCAAGTAAATCAGGCTGGGATTTCCAGCGAACACGAGCAATGCAAACCATGCGGCGAATTTCGCACCTTCTTCAGCGGAATTACCCAAACTCGAGCGCACGAGCCTGAATATTCCGAGTCCGGAAAGCACATAGGCAATCATTGACGGAATCGACCCACCCACGGCTGTGCGCCAGGCCCAGTCGGAGGTCAAGAACGGCATAATCAGAAGATGCGGTAGAGGGAGCCACACAGTACCCAACTGCAGAAGCCCGGGCGTGCGCGAATCGAAGACGCGGCGAGCGATATTGATGTGGCCTTCCGCATCGCCGTAAAGAAGAATCTGGCCGTGATAAAAGTAGTAGAGAAACGCCAGTACTGAAACACAAGCAGCGAGCGCGAGGACAGACCAGCTTTCCCGGTTCCATTGATTCCGGTCCCACCGATCAGAGTTCCGGTGCGGGGTTGGCATTACTCGATGTGCGTGAGTTCGCGGAAGATCTGGAAGCGCTCCTCAATTTCCTCGCGCTTCAGATTGCGCAGCCGCCGGGTGCCAAAGTCCTCCACGGCAAACGATCCCATCACGCCTCCATAAAACAGCGCGCGCTTGAGCACTTCCCGGTTCAACTCATCCTGCGAAGCGATGTAGCCCATAAAACCGCCCGCGAATGAATCTCCGGCTCCGGTTGGATCCTTCACTTCATCGAGCGGTAGGGTGGGAGCGCGAAACGGATGACGTCCAATGCCGAAAGCTCCTTCTCGAAAGAAAATCGTCGCGCCGTATTCGCCATGCTTAATGACGAGAGCTTTCGGCCCTATCGCCAAGACTTTCTGCGCCGCCCGCGGCAGGTTGGATTCGCCACTGAGCATCTTGGCTTCTCCGTCGTTGATCAGCAGGACGTCCACGCACCGCAGCGTCTCCCGCAGTTCCTGCAACGCACTCTGAATCCAAAAATTCATGGTATCGCCGCCGACAAGCTCGACATCGGGCATGTCGCGGCGCACCGCAGCCTGAAGTGAAGGATGGATATTCCCCAGAAACAACAGCTTCGAATTACGATACTCCACAGGAATCCGCGGCTGAAATTTCTCGAAAACGTTTAGTTCCGTAAAATCTGTCTTTGCCTCGTTGAGATTCTCGGTGTAGTGCCCTCCCCAGCGAAAAGTTTTGCCGGGGGAGCGCTCGATGCCGTGCGTATCTACCCCACGTGCTTGTAGCACGGCCTCGTGCTCGGCTGCGAAGTCTTCTCCTACCACGGCCACCATGCGGACATTCGTAAAATAGCTAGCGGAAAGCGCAAAAAATGTTGCCGAACCGCCCAGCTCATTGTCCACATGCCCGACCGGCGTCGTTATCGTGTCGAATGCCACCGAACCCACTGCAAGAATGCTCATTCGTTTTTACTTTCCAAACCACTTCCCTAAATCACTTTCTCGCATCCAGATATTTATTGAGAAGCAATCCCAGTCTTTGACGCGCTTCAGCCGGAATTTTGTCGCGCTCGGTGAGAATCGCATGGGCC
Source organism: uncultured Acidobacteriaceae bacterium (assembly GCA_964619065.1). Lineage (GTDB taxonomy): Bacteria > Acidobacteriota > Terriglobia > Terriglobales > Acidobacteriaceae > JANXUC01. The sequence continues at coordinate 30,756 of CAZUCC010000023.1, forward strand.
AAAGCGGAGCCGCACTTACAAGAGCGCTGTGCAGGCATCGCTGCTACAGTGAGCCGCACAACCTTGGCGGCATTCTCGGCGTTCTTATGCAGCACCGCAACAATCTGATCCACGGTCACCGCATCGTGCGCCGGATGCCAGCAGTCGTAATCCGTAACCATCGCCACCGTCACGTAACAGATTTCCGCTTCGCGGGCGAGCTTGGCCTCCTGCAGGTTCGTCATTCCAATCACATCCATGCCCCAACTGCGGTAGAGATTCGATTCGGCTTTTGTGGAAAACTGCGGACCCTCCATGCAAAGGTAAGTGCCGCCAAGCTTCCCCACCACTTCCGCCTTCTGGCATGCGCCTTGCACAACTTTCGCCATTTCGCCGCAGACAGGATCGCCAAACCCCACATGCGCCACGACGCCACCGCCAAAGAAGGTGGAAATGCGTTGGCTGGTGCGGTCGACAAACTGGTCCGGGATCACAAAGTCCATAGGTTTGTGCTCCTCTTTCAGCGAACCGACAGCCGAAACCGAAACAATGCGCTCCACGCCGAGTTGCTTGAAGCCGTGGATGTTCGCACGAAAATTCAGCTCCGTTGGCAGAATCTTGTGTCCGCGTCCGTGCCGCGCCAGGAACGCAACCTTGCGGTCTTCGAGCACACCCGTGACATAAGCGTCCGACGGATCGCCAAATGGAGTCGTCACACGGACTTCCTTGACCTCCGCCAAACCGGGCATGCTGTAGAGCCCGCTGCCTCCAATGATTCCAATCTCCGCGTGTGCCAAAACTCCTCCTGCCGAGTGTTATAGGAAAGCTGCTCAATTGAACTTTGAATTATAGCGGGTGCGCTCGTGCTTATTTCGTCTGCGCCGTTGACTCTGCCCCAAAGACAGCCTCGTCCAAACGCTCCTCATGATCGAGACTCTCGGCGACCAGCACCAAGTCACCATGTGTCTCGATCAATACCGGGCCTTCTTCCGTCGTCCATGCATGGCTGCCGGAAAGAGTGTCCAACGACGCCAGCGGTCCGAGCGGTTTCATGCCCGCAAGCTCTACCGGAACCGCTTTTTGGTAGCGTTTCGATAAAGACTTTGCGTAAATTGCGGCAAACTCAGCAGCCTTTTCCTCACTCGACCAGCGCGAAACGTACAGCAGGCCTAACGGTGCTGCTGCATTGTTCTTCGGCCGAACCGCGTAGTAGTAGCCACCCCGCCAGTTCGGATATACCTTCACCGCCGCTACCGCTCCGGCGAACTCTCCAACCAACATGGAGGTATCGAACTCGCCAAAACCACCGGCATCCACTTTCTCGCAATCCTTAAACAAACGCTTGAAGTCTGGCACGGGCATGGCGGGCAACTTCTCCCGCAAAAAATAGGTGTCGGGCTCCATGATTTGGCGGGTTGTTGTAGGCGGATTCTGGAACAACGCGTTGGCCCCCTCTTTTCCGCGCTTCGCCACTACCTGTCCAACGAACCCCAGGCCGTAACGGTACGGAAACGTCAGCGCTTCCTTCAGAAAGGACGGTGCGTTGTGAAACTGTACAGAATCCGGCGTCCCCACCAACATGCTTTCCCGGATGGCGTCGACGATTTGTGGCGAGCTCGCCATCGACTGCCCGACCGGGGCCAACTGGTAGTCGATCAGCGTCACTGTGGCTTGCCCTTCGACAATCGCTTGCCGCGCTTCCCCAGCCTCATCGTTTTCAAAATCGGCGGACGTCGGGCTCTCGACCTTCACAAGATCTTTTCCTTCACCCGCTTTCAGCCATTTTTCCAGATCAAAGCTCTGGTCTTGCAAGGCATGGGTAAGTTCATGAGCCAGTACGGGCTTTTGCTGCTCTGCATCTACCCAATCGAGCAAGTTCACGGTTTTCGTAGCGGGATCGTAATAACCAGCGATCTGCTCCCGCAGCAACCCGATCAGAAACTTTTTCAAATCGAAGTCGCGGGGGATCAGGCCGAATTTCTTGAGGACAGCCTCGTTGCGCTGGAAGCGTTGCGAGTCTTCATCTTCCGCCATGTGCTTCTCGATATAGGCAACCACCTCATCCCGGCTTACCAGTCGCCGCTTGACCTCTTGGCGTTGTGGCAGCTCGGTTTCCTTGCTGGCAAATTTCAGAATTTCATCGACAGAGCGAAAAAGTTCTGCCGCTTCCTCACTGGATATCTTGTGTTCCGGAGCCGCGCTGGTCTGCGCCCAGGCAAGAGCCGGCGCCAGACTCACATAGAACAAGACCAACCAACTCGTGACTTTTCTCATCATTTTGTGGAACGTCATGTTCATAGGGAGTTCGCCCCAACGCGAGCTTCCGAGGTTTCTGCCCTTCGCCAGTCGGCTATAATCGAGTGTACCGATGTTAACTGATCTGCACAGTGGCGCATCAGAAAGTAACGCTCCCGAAGTGCGTCCAGACTTGCCGGGCATCGTTCCGCCAAGCGACGACAGCCAAGCCAGCGCTGAATTTCGCACCCTGATCACGGAATATGGGGTTTACAACCTCGACAACCGGACCAAAATCCTGCTCACGGGTGAGGATCGTACACGATGGCTGAACGGCATGGTTACCAACAACATTCGTGATCTCGCCACGGGCCACGGCCTCTATGCTTTTCTGCTCAATCCGCAGGGCAAGATTCAGGGCGACCTCTATGCGTTCAACCGTGGAGAGGATATTGCCCTCGATGTGGAGCGCAGCCAGGCCGCAAAGTTGCTCGATATTTTCGACCACTACATCATCATGGACGACGTGAATGTGAGCGAGGTCAGTGGCCAGGTCACAGCCATTGGCGTGCAGGGGCCCAAGGCACGCCAAGTGCTGCATACCGCAGGAATTGAAGTACCCGACCTTGTCCCGTTGCAATGGACCACTCTCACTTGGCACGGCTCCCAGATCACGCTCGTTCGCGCGGAAGCCTGGAAAGGCGAAGCCTACGAAATTTGGCTCAGCCCGGAAAATTCCGCGGCAGTGATTCAAGCACTTACACAGGCCGGAGCAGCCTTGATTGGAGCTAGCGCTCAGCGACTCTACCGCATGGCAGCGGGAATTCCCCTCTACGGCGAGGACATTCGCGAGCGGGACCTGCCACAGGAAACCGGCCAGGAACGCGCTTTGCATTTTGCCAAAGGCTGCTACGTTGGCCAGGAGATCGTAGAACGCATCCGGTCACGTGGCCAGGTGCATCGTGCTTTCTCTGGCTTTGATTTAACTGCGCCCTGCTCTGCTGGAGACAAAGTCGCAGCTGAAGGCAAAGATGTCGGCGAAATCACCAGCACAGCTACCATCGCATTGCCGAAAGGCAACCGGATCATCGCGCTTGGTTACTTGCGGCGCGAAGCCTTTAACAAGCCGCTGACCGTCAACGGCGTGCCCATCGAAAGGCACGCACTTCCATTTCAAGAAATCTTGCGGCCCTGAGAGTCATTCATGCCTAAACGAAAAGAAGAAGAAAGTTTCACCGTATCGGACCGGCGGCTGTTTTCCAGCGAGGGCGAGTTGCGGACTGAAGCCGAGAATGGAATCGAGTTGGTCGGCGAACAAGGACAGCCTCAAGCAGCTACTCCTGCCGCAACGCAAGCAATCGCTTCCGAACCTCCACCAGCAAGCGACGCGCCCCCCGCCCCTTCTGCTGCGGAACAAAGCGCGCAAGCCGATGCCTATCGCCAGACCAATCGTTCCATGGACGAGGTCATTGGCAAGGAAATGGGCGGCGAAGCTGCCGCAGATCTCGAAGTCACATTTGAGCGCTTCCTCGGCTCGCTTTACATGACATCGCTAATGCAGCTCGGTTTGGCCCACGAACCCAACGGACAACCACGCCTGGATCTGTTAGGCGCTCGGCAAACCATCGACACCCTCGGACTTTTAGCGGAAAAAACGAAGGGCAACCTCACTGCGGCGGAACAGAACTTCCTGCACAACGCCCTCTACGAATTGCGCATGGCGTATCTGGAAGTGACCAACGCCATCGCGCGCGGACCACAACCGGGTGCTAGCGGCCCCGGGCCCCTGGTTCGATGAACAAACAGTCCGATGAAGAAGCGTTCGATAAAGAGCCGCACAATGAGAAACGCCCGATGAACACTCCGGGATGAAAGCCACCCTCACCGTCCTCGGCAGCGGCACCTCCATGGGCGTGCCCACGATTGGCTGCGACTGCGCCGTTTGTCGTTCCGCCGATCCGCGAGACCGCCGCACGCGTCCGTCGGTTCTGCTGGAATACGACGGTAACGCCGTCTTGATCGATACCACGCCCGACTTCCGCGAACAGGCGCTGCGCGAAAAGATTCGCAAGATCGATGCCGTGCTGTACACCCACGCTCATGCCGATCACGTCCTCGGTCTCGATGATCTACGCCCGCTCAGTTATCACAGGCCCAACAAGATTCCGCTCTACGCACGATCGGATCACGCGGTGGTCATCCGCGACATGTTCAGCTACGCCTTCGATGCAGTTTATAAATTTGGTGGACTGCCGCAGGTCGAGCTCAAACACCTGGAAGGCCCTCTCGATTTGTTGGGCGTGACGTTCGAGCCGATTCCCGTGCTCCATGGCGACGTCGAGATTTGGGGTTTCCGCTTCGGCTCTGCTGCTTACTTGACGGACTTTTCTGAGATTCCGGAAAGCTCACTGGAGAAGCTACACGACTTGGACATCCTGTTTTTGGATGCGTTGCGCCACAAGCCACATCCCACACACTCGACGGTGGAAAACTCGTTGCGCATTGCCCGGATTCTAAAGCCCCAGCGAACGTTCTTCACCCACATCTGCCACGATTTGCCGCACGGGGAAACCAACCGAAGTCTTCCGCCGCAAGTGCAGTTGGCCTACGACGGGTTGAAGCTGGAGTTTGAAATCTAGCCCATGCGAGTCTTCCGCCAGCTTTCTGCTGTCCCGTCGGATATTGCCCCAACGATCGTCAGCGTTGGCAATTTCGATGGCATTCATCGCGCCCACCGGCACATGCTCGCGGAGATCGTACGGCGCGCTCGGGAACGAAACTCCCGTTCCGTAGCGGTCACATTCAATCCTCACCCGGCAAGATATTTGCGTCCGGGATCGACGCTGAAGCTGTTGACACCAGAACCAGAAAAGCTGCGTTTGTTCACTGAGGCCGGACTGGATGCTGTTCTGCTTCTCCCGTTTGATGAAACCATGCAACTGACAACCGCGCGCGATTTCGCGCAAAACATTTTGCGGGACACGCTGCATGCCAGCGAGGTCCACGAAGGATTCAACTTCCGCTTCGGCAACAAGGGCGCGGGGGATATCCGCAGCCTTACCGAATTCGGGTGCGATTTTGGCTTTGAAGTATTTTCCTATCCGGAAATGCGGTTATGCGGCGTGGAAGTTTCCAGCAGCACCATCCGCCACCTGCTGCAAGACGGAAAGGCGCACCTCGCACGGCACTTGCTTGGCCGCGTCTTCAGCATTCTTTCCTCGCCTGCGCCCGGTCGCGGCTACGGCTCGAAGTACACGGTCCCGACCATTAATCTAGCCCCATATACCGAACTCATCCCGCAGAATGGTGTTTACATTACCCAGACGCGTGTGGACGACGAGTGCTTCGATTCTGTGACGAACATTGGCAACCGGCCCACGTTCGGCGCGGATTCGTTCGCCATCGAGACGCATCTTCTGAACTTCCACCCCGTCGATCTCGGCGAAGACACGGAAGTGGAAGTGTTTTTCCTGCGCCGCTTGCGCGCAGAAACCAAGTTCTCCTCGCCGGAAGCCTTGCGCGAACAGATTGGCAACGACGTAAAAAGAGCGATGCGCTATTTGCGGCTTGCCCAACGCACGGCTGTGCGCTAAAGGTTACTATTCAATCGGTTCCACTACCAGCCCCTCGGGATCAGAGCGGTCAGGTAACTGCGCCAACACGATCGCCACCAGCACGAGTCCGATCCCGAGTACCTGTGTAGCATTCACTCGCTCACTGAGGGCGATAGCGGCGATCAGAATCGAGAACACAGGCTCCAGACAACTTATGATCACGGCGCGTGTAGGCTCCAGGTGCTGCAGCCCTGCGAAGTAGAAAGAGAACGGTCCAAGCATCGAAATGAGCGAGAACAGCGCGAGAAATATCCACTGCGGACGCGAATAGCCCACCGCCATCACCTTCCAGGGCGGGTTGACCACGGCCCAAAAGATCGAAGCTGTGAATACCGCCCAGAGCAGGACTTTCCACCGGTTGTAGCGGGCTAGCACGCCATGCACTGCGATGTTGTAGAAGCTGAACGAGACTGCCGCCAGCAGAGCCGCGGCCACGCCTAATGCGTCAAGCCGCAGAGCATTCCCGTGTACGAGATCAAGCGCCAGCGCGATCCCGGCCACAGCCATGCCTACGGCGCCCATCCGCTTGAGCGTCGGTTTCTGCAATCTGCGTCCGACCATATAAAGCAATACCCACACCGGCGCGGTGTATTGCACGATGATCGCTGTGGCCACATTCGTTCGCTGAATTGCGAGATAGTAAAAATAGTTCGAAGCCGCCATCCCCAAAATCCCAATGACGGTCATCGTACCCAAATCGCGCCACGGCAGAAGCAGGGAGCGGACGCCGCGCCGCGCCACGAGCACCACCAATAGCACGGCGCAGGAGAACGTGACTCTTCCCTGCGCAATCGCCAGCGGATCGATAGCGCCCACCAATTCTCCGCCAATCCTCAGCTTTCCCGTGAACACGGCCCGGCCCAGGCTTGCTGCAATTCCCCATTGCAACGTTGCCAGCGCTATGTAGAAGAATCCGCGAAGTGGATGGCGTGTCCTAATCAAGGTGTTGTACAAAGATCTACGGCCACCGGAAATTACAGTCCAAGCAGCTGATCGAGGCGATCCGGATCGAATCCAATCATGACTTCCTCGCCAGCCTCTACGCCAATAACAAGGGTTGGGGTGGAATGGCTCTTGTACTTCCCTATCAGGTCCTGCACCGCGGCAGGATCGCGCGTTACGTCCCGCTCTTCGAACGCGATTCCCCTCTCCGAGAGGAATGCCGTAACCACATGGCAGGGTGGTCAACCAGGCTGCGTAAAAACGATGACCTTAGGTTGTTCCATGGACTGTCTGATTCTGCATTGACCCGCAATGGCGCATTTTCTTAATCATACTCAATCGTAAATGTAATCTTGGCTGTCTTCTCCAGCATGGCGGAAACCGAGCAGTACTTTTCTTTGGAAAGACGCACCGCATCCTGCATCGCCTTCTTCGAGACATTTCCCCGTACGCGATAGACCAGCCGGATCGCCGTGTACACTTTCGGCGGCTGATGGGCCTGATCGGCTTCGGCACGAACTTCCAGGCTGGTAAACGGTTCGCGCTTCTTGTGCAGGATGCTGACAACGTCGGTGGCCGTGCACCCGCATAATCCGATAAGTACGAGTTCCATAGGGCTGTTGGCGGTTTTGTCCGCCGAAGCGGCATCCATCACAAGGGCATGCCGGCTGCCGGCGACGCCCACGAATCTCGAATTGTCAGTCCAGGCTGCGCTGGCAGTAATCATAATGGAATTCCCTCTATTGAAACCAAAACCTCAAGTGATTGTTGAACTCTCGAGAAATATTGGAATATATTTCGAGAACAAAAAGCGCGCGTGCCGAATCACCGCAAATTGTCCGTCACTGGCTCGGGGTGGATGAGTACACGAAACAGTTGTGGCGCCGCCTGTTTAAAGCGAATTTCGAGTTCCGTCTGCACGTCGTGCACCCGCGAAAGCTGCATCCCATCCGGCATGGTGCAATGGCATGACAAGTAAAGGCGGTCGCGCACGCGCCGGATCTTTACATCGTGCATGTCGATGATTTCCGGAAACCCAGCGGCAATTGCCTTCAGTTTGACCTCCAGTGCGGCATCCTCGATTTGCTCTTCACCCGGTTCAATGGTTGCTGGTTCGCTCTCGATGTGTGTAAGAATCGAAGAAACCTCCGGTACTTCCGAGCGGATTTCGGATTCTAATTGTGTCACCCGGTCATGCGCTTCTTTTAGCACGTAATTCTCGTTGAGCTCCAGATGCTGCTCCACGTGCAGCCGTCCGTTCATATGTTGCACGCTGACGTCATGAACATTGACGTTGTGTCGTGTCGCCACCGCGCGCACACGGTCGAAAATGCTCTCATCGAGTTGTGGACGCGCCAACGAGTGCACCATCACGTCTGCATTGGGCAGAAGCCTCTGTACCGTCGACGTAACGGAACGCACAATCTGCTCCGACCGTTGAAAGGTCACTGCGCGCGGTAGCGCCACAGACAGATCCGCAAAATAACGGTTTCCAGCCCGCCGGATGCGCACGCGGTCTACCTCCACCACACCTTCCACGCCGGTCACCGCGGAGATAATTCCGGCACGCACTCCCTGGGGCGCAGCGTCCAGGAGTGCATCAATAGTACGGCGCGCAAGTCGCCAGCTTACCCAGATCACCACACCCGCAACGCACAAGGCGGCAATCGGATCGGCGTCCCGCAACCAGTCAACGCCCATGCGGCGACCCACTGCCACTAAAGCCAGCCCAAGAATCACAACTGAGCTCGACCAGATGTCCGTGCTGAAGTGCAGCGCGTCAGCCTCAAGAGCCTGGCTATCGTACTTCGCAGCGATGCGGCCCAGAGCACGAGAGCGCCAGAAGTCGATGGCAATCGACAGGAACATCACGGCGAATGCTGCCCACGAAGGCTCAATCTCCACCCGTCGGATGAAGAGCCTGTGCTGGGCCTCATAAATAATCCACACGCAGGTCAACAGAAGCAGAAAGGTTTCGATAAATGCAGAAAAATTTTCGACTTTCCCATGACCGTATTGGTGGTCGGCATCCGCCGGCTTATCGGAAACCCGGACGGAGAAATATGTGATCGTAGCGGCAATCAAGTCGAGTCCGGAGTGCGCCGCTTCGGAAAGAATGCCCAGCGACCCGGTCGCAATACCCACAAACGCCTTCAGAAACGTGATCGCCAGTGCGGCCAGAACCGAGCTGCCGGCAACGGAGCGCTTCTCGGTGCGCATATTTCTTTGAAGCGTCTGGCTCTTGGCGACGGGCATCGCTACGATTATCGCCCCTCTCTGCGTCTCCGCCAAGCTGCACGCACGGAACGCCCCGAGTCCACCGCATATGCTACGATGAATGCCGATCTCTTCTTTGATTTCTCCTTGGAGGATGTATTTCCCGTGACTTTCCGTCATTTTTTCAGCGTAATCCTGTGCTGCTCGATGGCATTCGGGCAAGCCGCCAGCCCGGTAGCACCGGCCCCGCCCGCGACTGCCGCGAGCACAACCCAGCCAGCCGCGCCGCTTCCCCCGGATGCTCCGGTCATCACGATTAAGGGTGTATGCACTCCACCATCGGCGGCCGATTGCTCAACCGTCGTAACCAAGGCGGACTTTGAAGCCCTCGTGCAGGCAGTTCAACCCCAGATGCCTCTCAAAATGCAACGCCAAATGGCCGCCGGCTACGCTCAACTATTGACCATGGCCGCCGAAGCTCGCAAACGCGGACTCGACAATAGCCCGCGCGTTCAAGTGCGCACCAAGATTTCCGTCATGCAGGCGCTGCAACGCGAGCTTGCGGAGTCCGCCCAGGAAGAAGCGGGCAAGATCTCCGACGCGGACATCGAGAAATATTACGCCGAGCACAAATCCAACTTCGAGCAAGCTGACATGCAGCGCTTGTTCATTCCGCGCGTCCCTCAGCCCGCTGACAAAACCGAAGACAAGAAGGTCAACGCCCTCGGAGCGGCCAAGACCGGTGCGAAAGCCGCTGGCACAAAAACAGCCGCCAGTGCTGGCGCTGCCACTAAAAAGCCCGCTACCGCCAAACCTGCTCCTGTCGCCGACGAAGCCAGCATGAAAGCTCTGGCGGCAAAACTCCGCACGCGAGCAGCGGCTGGCGAAGACTTCAGTAAGCTTCAGGTCGAAGCCTTCACGGCAGCGCACATCAAAGCCGCCGTACCCGAGACAAAGCTCACCAAAGCTACGCGCAACGCTCTGCCGCCAAACCACCGTGCAGTTTTCGACCTCGCGCCCGGCGCAGTCTCCGAGCTGATCACAGAGGGAAACGGATACTATGTCTACAAAATGAGTACGAAAACGACGCAAAGTCTCGACGACGCGAAGAGCGATATTCGCACTGCCATCAAGAACGAACGCTTGCAGCAGGCAATGGAAGCGATTTCCAAGCTGGGCACGACCACCTTTAACGACGCGTATTTCGGGCCGGCAGAGCAGTCCGTGCCACCCCAAGGACCGGGTGCACCCGGTCATCCACCCGCCGATAAGGAATGACGGATACAAAACCGCCCATTGTCGTAACCGGAGCAGCTGGCAACCTAGGCCGCCGGCTGCTCCCTTTGCTCTCCGACTTTTCGGTCACGGCTGTGGACATCAGTCCCCCCGATAGTGGAGCAGAGCGTTTCGTCCGTCTCGATCTGGGCAAGGAAGAATCTTGCCGGGAATTGTTTCATCTCTTTCAGCAAGTCGGGCCTGTAGCCGTTATCCACCTTGCTTTTGTGATCGATCCGGTCCGCATTGGTGTTCTGGATTTGGATCGAATGTGGCAGATTAACGTCGCCGGTACGGCGCGCGTGCTGGAAGCCGTCTCGGAAACCAACCGCAATGGTATAAACACAATCCGCAAACTCATTCATCTGAGCAGCGTATCCTGTTATGGGCCCGATCTTAGCCGCCCCGCAACCGAGGAAGCGCGCCTCGGGGCGCACACCTTACCCTACGCCATCCATAAGAAGGAATCTGACGAAATCGTTCAGCTCTGGGCGCCTTCGCTGGCGCAATCCAGCATTTACCTGCTGCGGCCACACATTTTTGCCGGATCTACCATGGAGAACTACATGGTCGGGGCTTTTCGAGGGACTGCCAACGGTACCGGCCGATGGGCTGAAAGACTTCGTGCCAAAGGCAGGCGCCTTCCCTGCATCCTGCCGCGCAATCGCCGCTACCTGGACAACAAGATTCAATTCGTTCATGTAGACGATATGGCGCGCTTGATCACGCACATTGCAAGCATTGATGAACCGGAGACGCAACGCCTGAACATTTTGAATGTGGCGGGCCGGGGTGAGCCTCTCACCTATGAGCGTTGTATCGAACTGGCGCAAGCTAAACTTATCCGGCTACCCGGGAGGTGGTCCTGCCGGATGGTGCTCGAGGCTTTATGGCGGACAGGCATTTCAGCGATTCCACCGGAAGCGCTTCCCTACATGACCGGGGAGTACATCATGGACACAAGCCGCTTGCAGGCTTGGCTCGGCGCGAAGTATCCGGAGGTGATCCGCTACACCGTCGAAGACGCTTTCCGAGACACATTTCACACCGCAGCTAGCTAAAACGTGGATGCTGCCGTCTACTTCCGTCCCCAATAAAAACCGGCAATCCCAAACGTGTAGGGTGTCCACTCAGCCTCCCGAAAACCGGCAGCCCGCATGCGCTCCAGCATCTCGGCTGGCTTGGGAAAGCGCTCGACGGACGCCGGCAGGTAGGCGTAAGGTCCGCTGACTCCGGAAAGAGCAGTCCCGATCTTAGGCAAGATATGGCGGAAATAAACCCGATACATCACGCCCAGCGTTCCCTTAGGCTCGCTGCACTCCAAAATTCCGCACTCGCCTCCAGGCCGGAGCACGCGAAGAATTTCCCGCAAACCAGCATCGTAGTCCGCAAGATTCCGGAAACCGAACGCGGAAGTCACCAGACTGAATGCGCCGCTGGCGAAGGGCAGCTGCAGCGCATCGGCTTCGATCCAATTCAGGCTTTTCCCTCTCTTGAGAGACTTCGCTACCGCGCGATGCAACATAGGGTGTGCGAAATCAGCCCCCACAATTCGGGCTCCGCCACGCGCCCTGCGCTCCAGCGCAAACGCCATGTCTCCCGTTCCGCAGCATAAATCCAGAACGCGCGCATCGGGACTCGCCAAAATGGAATCGAACCGCCGCGCTGCCCGCCACCACCATAACCGGTCCACGTTCATGGAGAGAACATGATTCAGCAGATCATAGCGAGGAGCAATCGAGCTGAACATCTCCTGCACGGCGCGCGCTGCCGCCTGCGGATCGGCAGTTCCCGCCGGGGATGCACCCTGGGTTCGCACAGTCTCGGTTCGCGTATCTTGAATACGCGCTTCTTGGGTGCTCGTCTCTTGCGCTTCTCGCAGACTTGGACTCATTGGCTCGCTGACATGCGCCGCAACGTTTCCACGGCCTCCAAAACAACGCCATCCGGAATTCCAGTGACCACTTCGACTGTACCAATCTTCTTCGGAAGAATAAAACGCACCTTGCCACCGCGTGCTTTTTTGTCGGACACCAGGCGCGCCACAATCTTTTTTGCGGAAGTATTTACGCGCGGCAAGTGGCCCAGGTTAAGCACAGTTTGAATCACCCGCTCCGCTTCCGCAGCCTGCATCGTTCCCACGGATTTCGCTATGTGGGCAGCCGCAATCATTCCCCAGGCCACGGCCTCCCCATGCAGGAACTGATGGTAGCCCGTCTCCGCTTCCAGCGCGTGTCCGATGGTGTGCCCGAAGTTCAGAATTTGCCGCAGACCGCCTTCCCGTTCATCAGCCGCCACCACCCTAGCCTTGAGCTTCACCGAGGCCGCGATCACCCGGTCGAGTGTTACCCCTTGGCGTTGTAGGATGGCAGCTTGATTCACTTCCATAAAACGAAATAACCCCGCATCGCCGATCACTCCGCACTTCAGGGACTCATACAGACCCGCACGAAACTCGCGTTCCGGTAAAGTGTCAAGAACCTCCGAATCTATCAACACGGCTAGCGGCTGGTGAAACGCTCCCACCAGGTTCTTCCCCGTGCGAAGGTTCACCCCTGTCTTTCCGCCCACCGAAGCATCGACTTGCGCCAACAGCGTGGTTGGAATTTGCACGAAATCAATACCGCGCATATAGGCGGCTGCTAGAAATCCGGCTACATCTCCGACGACACCGCCACCCAACGCGATCACAGCGCTATCCCGGTCTGCGCCAAGAGCCACCATGCGCTCGGCCAAAATTTGCAAGGAATGAAGATTCTTGTTCCGTTCCCCATCGCTCATTTCAAGGAACTCTGGCCGCAATCCGGCATCCTTTAGAGATGCGTGCAGCTTCTCTCCCCACAAACGGCGCACGGGCGGTACTGTCACGACAAAACAACGTCGCTCCTTGCCTAGCACCCGCGCTAAGGCTTGGCCCGCACGTTGAAGCAATCCACGTTGCAGCAGCACATCGTAGTGCCGTGGTTCCACTCGTACTTTGACTCGTTGCATGCCATTTCATCATAGCTGAGCGCGCCGCTCGGACGCCCGCAACCTGCGTGATACCATTTTCCAAGCAATGCAGCCCACCTCGAAGGAAGCGGATTTTCTCGTCATTGGAGCGGGAATTGCGGGCTTGCGCGCCGCTATTGAGCTGGCGCAGGCGGGCCGCGTGCGTGTCCTCGCCAAGCGCCAGGTCACCGAATCCAATACGCAATACGCGCAAGGAGGCATCGCTGCCGCCCTCAGCGATGAAGACGAAATCAGCCTGCATTTGCAGGACACTCTCAGCGCCGGCGACGGTTTGGTCAACCCCGAGGCCGCCCGTGTCCTGGTCGAAGAAGGTCCCGAACGAATTGAGGAGCTGATTCGTTGGGGCACGGAATTTGACCGTGAAGGCACCAAGCTTGTTTTTGCACGCGAAGGGGCACACAGCCGCAACCGCGTTCTCCACGCCCACGGCGATTCTACTGGCCGGGAGATTCAGCGCGCCCTCTACGCCAAAGCAAAGACCCTGAAGAATATTTCCGTAGAAGAATTCGAATTCAGCATTGACCTACTGACGGAGGGGCAGCGTGTTTGTGGCGTTACGCTACTGAACGAAGCAAGCCAAATCGAGGAGGTTCGAGTCTCTGCTGTCTGCCTCGCAACAGGAGGCCTCGGTCAGCTCTATCGGGACACAACGAATCCACGAGTTGCCACCGGTGACGGAGTCGCCATGGCCTTCCGTGCGGGCGCGGAAATTGCCGACATGGAGTTCATTCAGTTTCATCCCACTGCTCTTTATCTGGAAAAGGCGCCTCGTTTTCTTCTGACGGAGGCTTTGCGTGGCGAGGGCGCGCACCTACTCAACGACCAGCTACTGCGTTTTATGTCCAAATACCATCCTCTCGCCGAACTGGCGCCTCGGGACGTAGTAGCACGCGCCATCGTTCACGAGCTTGAAATCAGCTCCGCCAAGCATCCTGTTGTTTATCTTGACCTCACACACCTCGACGCCGAAGCCATCCGGAAGCGCTTTCCCCGCGTTCATTCCACTTGCCTCCTCTACAATGTTGACATCACAACGGACATGATCCCGATTCGCCCTGCGGCACACTACGCCATGGGCGGGGTTCGCACTGGTCTCGACGGCCGCTCCACCATCGCTGGCCTCTACGCCGCCGGAGAAGTCGCTTCCACGGGTGTGCATGGAGCCAATCGTTTGGCTAGTAATTCCCTGCTGGAGGGCCTGGTCTTCGGCGCGCGCGCAGGCCACGCCGCCTGCAGCGAGCTGCAACCGCATGCGGCAAAATCTTCCAACACGACCATGGTTGCCCGTTCTGACAAATCCGCAGCGGATCCCAACACCGACACCATTCGCACAATTCAAGAAACCATGACCCGCCATGTGGGAATCGTTCGGGATGGCAAGGGCCTGCGTCAGGCGTTGCAGCAGTTAGCAGAGATTGGATCGCGAATCACGAGCCTGCACACGAGCACAGACTATGAAGCGCATAATTTGCACCAGGTCGGCACCTTGGTAGCCCGGTCCGCGCTAGCCCGTGAAGAAAGCCGCGGGGGTCACTACCGCCTCGACTTCCCTGCTCATGACGACGTTCATTTCCTCAAGCACACGGTTGTTTGTGGGGAGAACCTCCGCTTCACATAGAATCGAAGTATGAGTTATGGTGACTTTTTGCTATTCCGAGCATCTAAAAGTTGTAGTGAGTGAGCTCCGGTCAAAATTCGTCCCGTTTTTGCTAGCTGGTGTAATGGCTATTACATTCTTCGGAGTGTATTTTTCTGTGCCGGCAGCGGCAGCCGCTCCCATGGGTACGAGCGATTGCCCCGAACATCGTCTCCCGGGCTCGCAACCTGCGCCGCAACCTGACAGTCATCACAGTCATCAATGTTGCGTGCAGGGCCATAATATGGCCGCGCTCGCGAACTCTTACGGGACGCCCGTAGTGTCCCGACCTGTCTCACTTCACTCGTTCATAAGCCCTATACTCCTTCCGATGAGCCGACAGGCTTTGGCTTCTGTGCCACTCCAAGGTGGGGCACCGCCCGATAGAACACCTCTCCGCGTTTAGATCCGCCTTTCAACCCAAAGACTCCAGATTCTCCGCCTGATCTCCGTACTTGCCTTCCGCAAGAGCGGAAATCTTTTTTCCTGTGCGATAGGGACACTTAAGGGGGATGAACGCGTGCAACGCATTCTATATTTTCTGATAATTCTGTCTACGGCTTTGCCATCGACAGCACAAGATACGCATCATGGCATGGACATGCCCGGCCAGGAACCTTCCACTCAAACCATGCAGAATATGCCGGGAATGAGCGAAACAAGCCAACACAATATGAACATGCAAGCTCAATCTCTGATTGAGCTATTGCAGCAGCACACCACTGCCGGGACGGATGCGGAACCGGCTTCTACTCCTGCCGAAATGCTGATGACGCAAAGGGGCAAGTGGACGTTCATGTTCCACGGCACTGCGTTTCTCGCCGACATCCAGCAGAGTGGTCCGCGGGCGGGCGATAAGCTGTTTTCCACCAACTGGATCATGCCCATGGTCCAGAGAAAACTCGGCAACGGCACTCTGACCTTGCGAACCATGTTGAGCCTGGAACCCGCCACCATCTCTCAGCGGCGTTACCCCGAATTGTTCCAGCAAGGGGAGACTGCGTTTGGGAAACCTATTGTCGATGGCCAGCATCCTCATGACTTCTTCATGGAGCTCGCTGCTATATACGACTACAAAATTACTGACAAGACACTTCTGTCCTTCTATTTCGCTCCCATGGGCGATCCTGCGATGGGTCCCATTGCCTATCCGCACCGGGCGTCTGCGTCTGAGAACCCGATCGCTCCGCTGGGACATCACCTCCAGGACTCAACCCATATTGCCAGCGATGTCATCACCGTTGGACTCACCTACCAAAAAGTCAGATTGGAGGCTTCGGGATTCCACGGGCGGGAGCCGGACGAATATCGCTGGAATCTCGATTCCGGCAAGATCGATTCCTGGGCAACTCGGTTCTCGGTGAATCCCAGTCAGAACTGGAGTTTTCAGTACTCTATCGCCCAGCTCCACAGCCCGGAGGCCCTGGCTCCAGATGAGGATGTCCGACGCATGACAGCTTCTCTCCTGTACAACCGCCCAGTTCACAACGGAAATTGGGCTTCGATGTTTCTGTGGGGGCGCAACCAGAGCTTGCTCGATGGCAATGTCGGCAACAGCTACTTGTTGGAGTCAACCTTAAAATTCCTGGAACGGAACAATGCCTGGATGCGGATTGAGAATGTCGACCGCACGAATGAGCTCTTAGTTGGTGAGAACCCCTTGCCCCCAGGATTCAGCGAGAAGTACTTCACTCGGGTGCAGGCCTATACTGCCGGTTACGATCGCGAAATCGGACATATCCCGCATCTTTCAACAGCAGTCGGCGGCCAGATCACCTGGTACGGCGTGCCGGACGTGCTTCGGCCAACATACAGCTCGCATCCGGTGGGAGCGGTCCTGTTCTTGCGTCTACGTGTCCATTAAAGACCTGCCCCGCCTCACCGGGAATTCAGAAGCGGACGCCTGTGTCAAGAGCACGAGAGACCTCATGACCCCACGCACTGTCGGGGCTTAACCACCCCTAGTTTCCCTCCTCATAGCGCCGATATCCCTATAAGGCTGTCTACGGACATCCTCGCGAGCTTCGGGCATGACAGGCAGAGATCGATACCTCGGATTTGCCATAACGGAAAGCGAACGAAGAAGCCAGCAACAGGCCCAAAATCAAACTGCGCGTCGGCGCAGGAAGCGAAAGGAAACCACCCCTATGAGCAAAGCGAAAATCCTGATCGTAGACGATGACACAGATATGCGCCGTGCCTTGCATCTGCGGCTCAGTGCCCAGGGCTATGAAACGGCCTTTGCGTCCGACGGACTCACCGCCACCAATGTAGCCCTGAAAGAATCTCCAGACCTGATTCTTCTCGATCTCGGGTTGCCGGCCGGCGACGGGTTTGTGGTGATGGATAGGTTCCACAACAATTCTGAGCTAGCAGCCATTCCGGTCATCGTTCTGACTGCGCGTGAGGCACAGGAAAATGCTGAAGCCGCCTTTTCCGCGGGCTGCTTCGCCTTCTTCCAGAAACCTGCCGACAACAGGGCACTGATGAACACAATTGAGCGCGCCCTGGAGGATTCCGGTGCGCTGATGTCTTAAGTATGTCCGGTTCTTTGCGATGGGCGTGTCAAGGGAGCGAGGGCATACCGGTCAGCTTGGTTTACGCCTGCCGACGCGCGCCAAGATGCGTCGGACTTTCTTGGGCGAGATCGACAGACGAGCAGCAACCCGGGAGACTTTACGGTCTTCGCGCTCCCAAACCCGAGGAATCACCATCTCGGCAAATTCCTCGCTGATTTGGCGGAAGGTTTTCTCGCCGATGGTTCCTTGCGACCACGCCTTGAGCGTGGGATTGACCGTTCCCTTCGGCTGAATTTTTGACCGCAGCGCCTGCAAGTCCTGCCACACGCTATCAGGCTGACTGCCTTTGCAGGATGCCCGGGCCAAATCATAAGATTGGCGCGCGGCGTCCGGATCATCGAAAAAAGAATTGCAATGCGTGAGCCCTTGCCACAGGTGAGCACGCGCCAGCAGGAGATCGTGCTGGGTGTGTTTCGCGAGATCAACCGCTTCTTGAATAAAGCCGAGCGCGCGCCGGGCGTGGCTCCCCGGATCCGCACCTTCGCTGATTTCCTCTTCTACTTTAGCGTTCTCGATCATGCATTGCAGAACGCGCGCGCGGCCCATAAGAATGTAATCCTGCTTTTCTTCGGCAACGTGATACGCAGAGGCTGCCTCCGTCTCGGCCCTTTGAAAATCGCTGTTATCCAGGTGGATGTATGCCGCATTCAAGGAAAGCGTACCCACACCGTGATAGTTCGGCCGTCGCTGGTAGATGGCGTGAGCTGCCTCGAGGTGCTCCAGCGCTTCCTGCCGCAGCTGGTGGAGGCGTTCTCTGTAGTCACTCCTTGACGAGTGTTTGGCTTCGCGGTTTGCCGGGGACTTACGGCGCCGCTGTGCATCTTGGTCGATTCTTCTCTGCAGCTGAAGGGCTATCCCCCGCTTGGCCAACGCCATGTTGGCCAACGATCGGGCCAGGTTCGGATGTTCGGCATCCCGCTTCCTGAATTGCACAATCGCACTGGTAAACAGCTCAATTGCCTTATCGTAGCGACCCTCTCGGCGTGCCAGTCGTCCATAGAAGGACTGGATATTCCCCAGCGTCACGTAATCTTCCGTATCCCGTAATGTCGTTTCTGCGACTTGCGAAATCCGTGTCGCTTCTTTCGATTTTCCCTGTTGGAATAGTAGCCAGCTTTCCAGCACCTGCATCACGGCGGCCATCCGCGCATGGCCCAGCTCTACCGCTAAATCTCTTCCCCTGCGGGTGTAGATCAAAGCTTCTCCATACTCGCCCCTTTTCCGCAGGCAGCGTCCCTTCCAGAAGTTGACGATGGCCAAGAGAAAATTGTCGTTCAATTCTTCCCCTAAGCTCACCACAAAGTCGAAATGACCGATGGCTGTTTCCATCACCTCTTCTCGCATGGCGACCATGCCTTCTGCCATGCGCAGCTGGATATAGTCGGCGAGAGAAAGCTGCGAGCGATGTTTGGGTTCAAAGCGTTGCAGAAGTTTCTTCAGTTGCGACAAGCCGTCAAATCCAATATCCACCCACACCGACAAGTGCGCCACAAACCGTGCGGCATGTTCGTTCTGCAGATCGCAATGGGTGATCAGGTTCCCATGCGCTTGAAGGAATGTGATCCCGCGCTCGATTTCACGGGCTGTAATGTGTTCCCTTAATACCGACAGAAAGCCTTCGTCGATTTGCGTGCGAGTGGGTGTATTTTTGCGCGAACCCATGCACTTGACGTTTTAGTCCAATAGATCGTAACTGGCAAGGGTTAAGAACTCGGGGAACTCTTTGGCCGTCATCAACTCTGCAAGAACCTTCGCTGCCGACTTCAGGCGTCCACCCTCCCCCAACTGGGCTGCACGCTCTTCGACAATCTGGCGAACCAAGCCTTCGGTGACGGGTCGGCCATCCTTCAGCTTGGCGCTATGCTTGACCCACTGCCAAACCTGGGCACGGCTGATCTCGGCCGTGGCTGCATCCTCCATCAGGTTGTAGATCGGCACGCACCCTGAGCCTTGCAGCCAGGACTCCAGATACTGCAACCCCACGTCGATGTTCCAGCGCAGGCCCTCTTCCGTGATGTCGCCTTCGGGAACCGTGAGCAAATCCTTCGCCTGAACGGCCCGGTTGTCTCTCTTCTTGGAGATCTGATTGGCTCCCGGCATGTATTGGTCAAAGATCTCCTTTGCAGTGGGCACCAGTCCGGGGTGCGCCACCCACGTACCGTCATGCCCGGCACGAACTTCGCGAAGCTTGTCGTTTCGTACTTTTTCGAAAGCACGTTCATTGGCAGCGGCATCGTTGCGGATCGGAATCTGCGCTGCCATGCCGCCCATGGCGTGGATGCCGCGCCGATGGCAGGTCTGAATCAACAATTCCACATACGAGCTCAAGAAATGCCGCTCCATGGTGACCTGGGAGCGATCCGGGAGTACAAAGCTCGGGTGGGCGCGAAACTTCTTGATGAAGCTGAAAATATAGTCCCATCGGCCGCAGTTCAGTCCGGCCGAGTGCTCCCGCAACTCGTAAAGAATCTCATCCATTTCGAAGGCAGCCAGGATCGTCTCAATCAGGACAGTGGCGCGAATCGACCCACGTGCAATGCCCAGCTCCTCTTGCGCGAAGCAAAACACGTCGTTCCACAGTCGAGCCTCCAAATGGCTCTCCATTTTGGGCAGATAAAAATACGGGCCACTTCCTTTTTCGAGCAGCGCCGTCGCATTGTGGAAAAAGAACAGGCCAAAATCAAAGAGCGATGCAGAAATCGGCTTCCCGTCAACCAAATAATGCTTCTCCTCCAGATGCCAACCACGCGGCCGGACCATGAGCGTCGCCGGATTTTCCTTGAGCTCATAGCGCTTCCCTTCCGGACTAACGTAGCTGATGGTTCCCCGAATGGCATCGCGGAGATTGACTTGGCCTTCAATGTTGTTCTTCCAAGTGGGCGAATTGGAATCCTCGAAGTCAGCCATGAAGACGCTAGCCCCCGAGTTCAGCGCATTGATGATCATCTTGCGCTCCACGGGTCCTGTGATCTCCACGCGACGGTCGCGTAAGTCCTTCGGAATCGGTGCTACACACCAGTCATCCTGACGGATCGCAGCCGTTTCCGGCAGAAAATCCGGAAACTTGCCCCCATCAATCTCTTGCTGCACCCTACGCCGGCGTGCGAGAAGTTCCTGCCGCGTTGGCTCGAATCTGCCAGCGAGTTTTCGCAGGAATGCGTGCGCTTCCGGAGTGAGGATGTCGGCCTGCGTCTGCTGCTCGAGTGAAGGGGTCGCGTCTAAAGAGGTGGTATCCATAGAAACATCATAGACGGTTGCTGGGCCGGATCATCCCCGGTGGGTCATTTCGGACGAGTAGGCCAAAATGGGCACCCTGGTTTGTCGGAAGAGGGTATTCCACGCTCTACTGCAGGTGGACGCAAACTTTGGAACGAGATGCAGAAACGGGGATAAAACACATGATGACTTTCAACTGGCAGACGGACCCTCGGTGGCGCGGCATTACGCGCCCTTACACGCAACAGGATGTCGAGCGCTTACAAGGATCGGTACAGATCGAATACACGCTCGCCCGACGCGGCGCGGAACGTCTATGGAACCTTCTGCATGAGCAATCCTACGTCCCCGCGCTCGGTGCATTGACGGGCAATCAAGCAGTTCAGCAGGTGAAAGCTGGGCTTAGTGCGATCTATGTGAGCGGGTGGCAGGTCGCCGCCGACGCCAATAATGCCGGCCAGATGTACCCCGATCAAAGTCTCTACCCCGCAGATAGCGTCCCGAATGTCGTGCGTCGCATTAATCAGGCCCTGGTGCGCGCGGATCAGATCCACCACTCCGAAGGCCAGAACAGCGTGAATTGGTTTCCGCCGCTCGTGGCCGATGCCGAAGCTGGATTCGGCGGCAACCTTAACGCGTACGAGTTGATGAAGGCCATGATCGAAGCCGGTGCAGCCTGCGTTCACTTTGAGGATCAGCTTTCTTCCGCCAAGAAATGCGGCCACCTCGGTGGCAAGGTTCTCGTCTCCACCACCGAGGCCATTCAAAAGCTGGTAGCGGCACGGCTCGCCTCCGACGTCATGGAGGTACCCACCTTAATCATGGCGCGCACCGATGCCGACAGCGCGCATCTCATCACCAGCGATGTGGATCCCCGCGACCGTGAATTCCTTACCGGCGAACGAACGGTGGAGGGCTTCTATCGCATGCGCGGAGGCTTGCAGGCGGCCATCGCTCGGGGAATAGCCTACGCTCCGTATGCTGACCTTATCTGGTGCGAAACTTCCAAGCCCGATCTTGCGGAAGCTCGGGAATTTGCCGAGGCCGTCCACAAAGTGCATCCCAATAAGATGCTCGCCTACAACTGCTCGCCTTCGTTCAACTGGAAGAAGAACCTCGACGACACCACTATCGCCCGTTTTCAACGCGAACTCGGAGCGATGGGCTACAAATTTCAGTTCATCACCCTGGCTGGTTTTCATGCTCTGAACTATGCAATGTTCGAACTCGCTCGCGGCTACAAAAACGAGGGGATGACAGCTTACTCCCGACTGCAGGAGAAAGAATTCAGCAGCGAGACTGAGTGCGGATACGAAGGCGTCAAGCACCAACGCTTTGTCGGGACTGGGTACTTCGATGCCGTGCAGCAGGTCATCACTAGTGGTACTGCGTCGACCACGGCACTCAAAGGCTCGACCGAAGAAGCGCAGTTTACTCCTAACGGAGCAGTCCAACACGGAATGGAGGCCGCGGTTGCGAGAAATCTCGGGGCAAGAGATCTTGTGGCCGTGGTTGCTCCACCGGCGATGATGGTTGCTCGCTTGGAGGAATCCCACGAACTGACGCCATCCGGAGACTGAACCCGAGGCATCGCGAGTTTCGTCGTGCGCTAATCGAGCACTTCGACTGCCTCGACTTTACCGTCTGTAATTCTCAAGCAGACCTTCTTACCCGCGCTTTGGGCGCGCTTAAATTCATTCTCCCAGTTCTTGTTGCGAAGACGAAAAATTCCACCGACAGGAATCTTTGGGTTATCAATTGCGTCCAACGCTTCCAGTGTGGTGTCTACGTACTTGCCGTTCTTGTCGGTTCTTACAGCACGGATTTTGGCTTTATAGTTAACCGCGTCTAGCGATGCACCCGTATCCGGGGCTTCCGCGTTATTTTCTGTGCCTGGCTTGTCACCATCTCCGTTCCCACCACGGAGCGTCTTGAGCCTGGCCACTTCACTGACTAGCAAGTCCACCGTCGCTTCCATCTTTTCAGGTCTTCCGGCTTCGTACTGTTTCCAGGTGATCATGTGCAATCCTCCTTGTTGATCCATATGTGCCGCTCAATATTGTGGACCAACCTCATTCTCGGAGGACTTCACGAGAATTGTCTTGGAGCCGGGAAGCATTTTTGTATGCTTTTAGCGCAGCGGAAGTTTTGCTTATTCGTCCGCGATGTATCGCAGCCCGCGTATTTTACAATGAGTGCACAAACGCTCCGGCATGCATGCACTCGAGATCCATTACGTTGAGCTGATTCTCATCCTTCTGCTGGTGTTCGTCGTCGGATTTGGAGTGCTCGCTCGCAAGTTGAACACTCCTTATCCCATCATTCTGGTCATCGCTGGTTTGGTGCTGAGCTTGCTCCCGGGGATGCCACGCATCTCCCTCAATCCAGACCTGGTCTTTCTTGGATTTTTGCCTCCCCTCCTTTTTTCGGCCGCTTTTGCCACCTCGTGGCGCGAATTTCAGCACAACCTGGTCAGTATTTTCTTTCTGGCGTTTGGTCTGGTGGGTTTCACCGTGGTCGGCGTCGCTGCAGCCGCACACTGGATTCTTCCCGGCTTTGACTGGAGATCTGGCCTCGTGCTGGGTGCTGTGGTGGCGACAACCGACGCTGTGGCAGCAACCGCGATCGGCCGTAACCTCGGCCTGCCCAAACGCATTATCGACATTCTGGAGGGCGAGAGCTTGGTCAACGACGCCAGCGGCCTGCTGGCGCTGGAATTTACCGTTGCGCTCGTCGTCAGCGGAGAGAGTCCGACGGTTGTGGCTGGGGCGACTCGTCTTCTCTATTTGGTGTTCGGCGGTATTGGCCTCGGCTTGTTAATTGGCCGCTTTGTGAACTGGTTGGAGCAGCACATCAATGATGCTCCCATTGAAATAACCATCAGCATCGTAACGCCTTTCGTCGCCTATCTTGCAGCAGAAAGCGTGCACTCCTCCGGCGTGTTAGCCACGGTCGCTTGCGGACTCTATTTGGGACGAAAAAGCGTGCGCGCTTTTTCTCTCGAAGCTCGCTTGGAGGGCAGGGCCGTTTGGCGCACCCTGACGTTTATCTTGAACGGAATTCTATTTGTAGTTCTCGGGCTGCAGCTTCCCACAATTCTGGCGAGTATTAAGAGTTTGAGCTTAAAAGGATTGCTGTTCAGCGGAGCAATTTTCACGGCACTGGTCATTGCCCTGCGGCTGATTTGGATTTTTCCCGGCACCTATATGGCCCGTTGGATTCGCAGGCACTGGCTGGGCCACACTGACGAAATGCCTCCAGCTCGCGGAATTTTTGTTGTGGGATGGACGGGGATGCGCGGGGCCGTGGCGCTGGCGGCCGCCATTTCTTTGCCCGAAACGCTCGACAGCGGAGCGCCGTTTCCGCAACGCAGCGAAATTGTGTTTCTCACTTTTTGCGTTATTTTTGTGACGCTGGTGCTGCAGGGGCTCACGCTGCCCTGGGTGATTCGACGCCTTGGACTCGCAGGTATTCCGGAGGAGACGCGCGAAGAAGAACATGCACGCCGCATCATGATCGAGGCAGCGCTGAAACATCTGCAGGAGATCAGCGAGAGAGATGGAGAACAATTTCGGCCGATCTATGACGATCTCGCAGTCCACTATCAGCGGCGCCTGGCAGCCCTCACCAGTAGCGAAAAGGCGGAGGAAGGCGGGACCATGACGGACCACCACGGGCAGTATTTAAGACTTGACAGAGAACTCAGAAAAGCTGAGTTTGCCACCGCAATCAAGCTGCGCGATCAGAACCGGATCAACGACGAACTGCTCCGCAAGCTGCAGCGAGAGCTGGATTTGGCCGAAGCGCGAGCGAGAAACGTGTAAATTCAATTTTACTGAGGCTTCGTCTTGTCCTCGACCTTGGCCGCGCCTTCCTTTGTTTCCTTCGCGACTTTGTGAGTTGCTTTTTTGGTCGTCTTTTTCACCGCATGCCCAGTCTTCTTAGCAGCTTTCTTCGTGGCTTTCCCTGTGTCCTTGGCCGCTTCTTTGACTTCAGAACCGGCTTTCTTCATGTCTTCCTTTGCATCGGTCTGCGAGAACGCTGCGAGCGGTGCCATAAGAAGCAGGCTCAAACAGAATTTGTGTGTGAATGTGCGCATAGTTGTGAATCTCCTCAAGTTCTTGGATGCGAAATTGCCTCGGCGTGTAGCCATGGCATACGTACGCAATAAGAAGTACCACAGCGAGAGTCTCAAAAATAAAAAATCTGCGAAGCAACCCCTTGAGCGATTCTGCAACCTAGACTCTATAAAGTCACACCGGAACCGAGAAAGCTCTACCGTGCTAGTATCTCAATTGTCTTTTCACCAATTTCATGCCCTCCCGCCGACGATTCCTCAGTCAGACAGCCGCACTTGCGCTAACTCCCCTGGGAACCTCCGCTGCCACAGATGTCCACACTGCGCCCTCCGCCTCAATCACGGGCACGGTGAGCCTGTGTGGAGAATGGCTGTTTCGCACCGATCCGGGAGCCGTCCTGACCAGCGAGCAAGGGGCTGCAACCAACGCCACTATCGGTGTGTGGAACAAGGTGAAAATCCCTCACACGTGGCAAATTGAGCCCGGCTCGGTGGATTTTCGCGGCATTGCCTGGTATCGACGGTCCTTCGATGTTCCCACCGCTTGGCGCGATTGTGCGGTACGAATTGAATTCGAGGCCGTTTTTCATACCGCTACGGTTTGGATCAACGGACAATTGGCCGGAGAACACCTGCGCAAAGGCTATACAGCTTTCACTCTGGATATTACGCATCTGTTGCACTGGGGCCAGTCCAACACGATTGCGGTCCGTGTGGATAGCGCCTTCAATGAACACATGCTCCCCCGAGGACGTTCCAGCGACTGGGCACATGATGGAGGCATCTTTCGCCCGGTTCAACTCCTCGCGACGCCCAAAACCTTTGTGGAGCGCGTTGCTATCGAGGCAGTCCCCGATCCTGCCAGCCAAGAAGGGAAATTAACCTTCATCGTATACATTAAGAATACAAGTTCAATACACTGGAAAGGCATGGCTTCGTTCCGTGTCCTGGAAGACGCTAACGATGCGGAAGTGTTGAGCCAGCCGCTCAATGGACCTCTCTCCGTTGCGGCGTCCACGACTCTGACGGTCCCGATTCAAGCGACTCTGCCCAAGGCAAAATTTTGGCATTTCGATCATCCCAATCTGTACCGGCTTGAGTTTTCGATCGCTAACGAACACGAGCGCCACGAGTTCACAACGACGTTTGGGATACGACAGCTCTCCGTGAAAGACAGCGGCTTCTACTTGAACGGCGAGCGTGTTCGACTGATGGGTGTCGAGCGCATGGCGGGCAGCAATCCGAACTTCGGCATGGCGGAGCCCGAAGAATGGATCGCGCACGATCACGACGACATGAAGTATTTGAACTGCGTCTTCTCGCGCGTTCATTGGCCGCAGGATCGGCGCGTCCTCGATTACTGCGACCGTCACGGCATCCTGATGCAAGTCGAGGTCCCCGCTTGGGGCTGGGACACGTTCAGAGGCATGCAATCCGAGCCCGACGCTGACATTCTGGAAAACGGCCTCGAGCAATTGCGGGAAATGGTGGCGCGCGATCGCAACCACCCTTGCGTCGTGGCTTGGGGACTATGCAATGAAATCGCCGGCCAGAATCCTCCTGCCTACCAGTTCGCTAAACACCTGCTGGAAGAAGCGAAAAAGCTGGATCCGAATCGGCTATGTTCCTACGCTTCGAATTCCTTGGCCGAGACTCCGGATCGCGACGTGGCCGGCCTCATGGATTTCATCGAAACCAACGAATACTACGGGAGCTGGGCTCCGGGATCGGCCGAAGACGTCGCACGCCACCTGGATCAGCTTCACGCCGCATTTCCGGGCAAGCCCGTGGTCGTTTCAGAATATGGATACTGTGCCTGCACTGCCGACCGCCCTGAGGGCGATGGCCATCGGATGGAGATTCTTCGAAGTCACGATGCAGCCATCCGCTCAAAGGATTTCATGGGCGGAGCGATTTTCTTTTGCTACAACGACTACCGTACGCACGTCGGTGATCACGGCATTGGAGCATTACAACAGCGGATCCACGGCGTTGTCGACATTTATGGCAGTCCGAAATCTTCTTACAAAGCCCTGCGCGACGAGTCGGGCCCCATCGAATCCGTATCGGTCACAAACGACCACAACACTTTCCACATACGTTTAACGACACGTCGCGATCTGCCTATGTACACGCTGCGAGGTTACAACGTACGTGGGATATTTCACAGCGTAGGCGACATCCCCTACGAACAGGAAGACGTGGAACTACCAGAGATTCCCGCTGGCGGTGCCGTACAGGTTGAGCTTAAGTTTGTTGAGCCCAGCGTGCCACTGCATATCAGATTTGAGGTGCTGCGCCCCACAGGCTTTTCGGCCTATTCCTGGGACTGGAAGCCTTAATTCCGGCTGGTCCCAAAGCTGCGTTCACGGTTGGGGTAACCCCAACGTCTTCGACCGGTCAATAACCCATTGCGGAAACACGGGAGATCCGAGCGGAGGCTTGCCCAGGGTCACGGCCCAGTGGTCGACCCACCCGGTGCCTTCCTCGCCAACGTAAGTGTCAGGCAGGCCATAGGCCTGATCACCGAGAGCGTCTTCGAGCGTGATGAAGCGATACCCTCGTTTGCGCATGAGCTCGATCAGCTCTCCGATATGGTCGGCCTCCAGTTGATTGCCGTGCAGTAGCAGAATCTGCTTCGGCTCATAGCCAATCGTCTGTTTTGCAAGCTGCTCCGTGTAGGCAAACATGGTGTCGCTGTACTCGAGATAGCTTTCTGTGAGCTGCTGTTGCAGGGCCGTATCTCCTCGTCTCTTGGCATCTTCGTAGACCCCGGCATACATCCAGTCCCATGCGTCCAGAGTCACGGGAGCAATGTGGTAACCTCGTCCGACGAGAAACGCCTCAGCTTCGCGCCGGGTTACAAGGTCGCGGCCCGTGTCCAGAAACGGATGCCGGAAGTAGCGGAGCTTCATGTTGTGCTCCGCAAGCAGTATGCGAGTCACGCTTTCGCCCTGAACCACATCGTCCTCCCAGGCCTTCAATCCCACTTGGTTCAAGGAGAGATGACTGAATGTGTGATTGCCCAGTTCCAACCCATAGTCGAGCCACATCCTGAGTGCTTTAATCCGCTCATCGACTTCACCAGGCTTGTAGAGTTTCTTCTCGTTGACGAACCCAACTGCGGGTACCTTCTTATCCCGGAGCGTGGTCAGCAATTTCGTGGTCATCTCGGTGATCGTCGCCGCAGTCATAGAGTTCGCGGAGCCGGCGGGCAAGTCATCAATCGTGATGGCAACCTGGCGATCCGGTGGCTTCTGTGCCTTCGCTGGTGCGGGGGCGAAAAAAATACACAACACACAAGTGATGACGGCAAGCTTCGGCAGCAGTTTCATGAGAGGGGCCTCCGGAAGATTGAAAGATATTTGGAACACGCACTACTTCACAATCGGGGAACAACAAGGTTTGCGAACGGGCGTTGGCTCCATGAGTTCCGCTCGCGTGAAGTTCGGATCATAGAGGTTCAGTTGCCACTTCCCATCGCGGCCAATTTCCGGCTTTTCGGAAGGCTTCTTTCCGCGTTTCAAGACTGTTTGGTAAGCGGCTTTCACGCCAGGAACTCCCAGGGCGAAATGGTGCATGACGCCAAGGTCCTGTGGTGAAGGGTTGTGCACATTCAACATATACTCGAGCCAGTCCGTGCCTTCGGGTACCTGCATGTCCACCCAGTCGGTATCTTTGTCGTTCATCCCCCCGTGCCAGGTCTCGTGGAAGCCAAGGATGTCCTTATAGAAGCTGTCTGCTTTGGCTCGGTCCTGAATCACAACTCCCAGATGGATAATGCGCTGAGATATCCGGGTATCGGGAAGAAACTTGCCGAAATTACGGCTGTGCAGAGATCCCGGCATGAACTGCACAAACTCCACATCGTGCCCGTCAGGATCGAAAACATCGAAGCCCCGGTTTCCGTCCAGCATTGGCTCGAGTTTCTCCGGCACCTTAACCCCACGACTGGCTAGATAAGCACGCATCTGTTCGACGTCCGTGGTCTCAAAGGAAATATGGGATAGGCGATCTTGCTTTGGATCGGTAAGCTCGGGGAAGACTTCGATGTACTGGTGATCGTTGACTTTGAAATAGGTCAGCAACAGCTTTCCGGGAGGATCGTCGACGGTGAATGGCTCTTGAAAACCGAGAACGCCGCCGTAGAATTTGCGTGCCGCTTCAAGGTTGTCCGTTCTCAATCCGATGTGAGCGACACCAACAATGGGAGGGCGCGTGACGGGTTGAACTGTCGCCGGCTTGCTAGGTTCCGAGCCGGAGGCCGGTTGCAGTGTAGATTGTGTATGACAACCAATGAAGCCAAAGCAAGCGGTAATCAGCAAGGCAACGAAGGTCATACCAGAAGTTCGTTTCATAGCAATCCTTCCTAGGCTTTTTCTTTTAAGCGGGAGCGGACACAGCATCGCGATTTCACTGATCGGGAGAACTCTTCCAATACGCTTGATGTCCGATATAGTCATCGTCCGCCAGGTTGGCGATAATTAAGCGCCGCACTTCCAGTGGATTGATCGAGCCCTGCCGCTTATAAACCACGGTCCCATCTGGCCGAATCAGCATGGTGTAAGGGACTGCCGCATTCCACTCCGAATCGAACGCCCCCATCAGCGCATAGATATCGGTCGACCCCAGCACCAGGTTGCGGCTGGTAGCATGCTGTTTCTTCAGCGCGGAAAGCACTCCCGCCTTCTCATCGGGGTAGTTGATGCTGACCGTGACCAGCTCAAACGCGCGACGCCCATACATTCGTTGCATGGTCTCAAGTTTTGCAAACTCTTCCACGCAGGGGCTGCACCAGGTCGCCCAGAAATCCACCAACAGGAGTTTGCCGGTGGAATTTTTTCGCAGCGCTTTCAACTCTTCGGCGCTCACCGGTTTGACGTCAACCGGCCGATTTTCAATCTCCGCCATCTCCTCTTTAACATCCTCCACTTTGGAAAACCACTTCGTGGAGCAACCGACGGATGGAGTATGGGAAACGGGGACCGGTTTGCCGGAGAGAAGAGCCTCGATGGCGTCCCGCGCGTCGCGTTTGGTAACTAGAGGCTCGCGCGGATTATTGTCCACCCGGCCTTCATATTGGAGCTTCCGCGCCGAATCAAAAATAAAAAGGTGAGGAGTCGCGGTTGGCCCGTACGCGCGGGAGACGCTTTGCGTCTCACCGTCGTACAAATAAGGAAAATTAAAGCGGCGATAAGCCGCCCGAATCTTCATCTCCTCCAAGGAGTCGCTAACATCCGTATAGCCCATCTCATCGAGCCGCACGGTTTTGGGACTGTTAGGCTCGATGGCCACCAAAGCCACGCTCCGGTCCCGGTAGTCTGATGCGAGCTTTTTGATTCTGCTCTCGTAGAGCTGCGCAGTGGGACAGTGATTGCAAGTGAAAGCTACAACCAGCACCTTGCTTTCGGCATAGTCCTTGAGGCAGTGCGTCTTATCGTCGATTCCGAGGAGGCAGAAGTCAGGGGCGGGAGCACCAATCGAAAGTGTAGGCGGGCCTGGTTCGTCACTACCAGCGGCAGGTAACGCGAGAAGAGCCACGAATATCAGGCAAGCAATTCGACAAGACATGTTCAGCCTCCAATTCGACTTTTTCACTATCCACCCCTACCCTTTATGGTTTGGCTCCGCAGGCGTAAGTTTTTTGCGCCGCGCCGAACCCACCGCTTCCACCAGCGCTTTGGCCGCGTCAATAATCTTCTGCGAATCGCCCTTGCGAAGCGCGGCCGCATTGACCAGATCCGACCCCACCCCCAACGCAAAAGCGCCAGCCATTATGTATTCCGCGGCGTTGGCCAAGTAGACGCCGCCAGTCGGAATCAGGCCAACTGTTGGGAACGGCCCCTTGAGGGATCGCAGGTACCCCGGACCTCCCACGTTACCGCAGGGAAATATCTTGACGAGCCGGGCGCCCTCCGTGCAGGCACTCATCAGTTCTGTCGGAGTCAGAGCGCCAGGAATCGACAACTTACCCCGCGCCCTGGCGGCCCGCATGACTGGAATCGACAAGCCCGGGCTAACGAGAAATTCTGCTCCAGCGTCCAAACAACTTTCGGCCTGTTCGGCAGTTAGAACCGTACCGGCGCCAGCCAGCACTCTACTCCCGTAGTGTTCGACAACATGACGGATCACACCGGGAGCATCCGGCACGGTCATGGTTATTTCGACAATTGGAATTCCTCCGGCGCAAATCGCCCCCACGGCCTGCCGGGCTTCCTCAACCGTAGCGGCGCGCACCACCGGAATAATGCCGATCTCACCGATCCTCTGTGCAACTTCTTCAATAGTCATGTTTCGTCCCAAATCTCGAAATGTCGGTTTCTCAGCGGGCAATCCGGGCTGATTGCGACTTCATTACTTGCAGTACTTCTTGCAGGGTCGCCATGCTGGTGTCGCCTGCGGTTGTCATAGCCAAGGCACCATGCGCGGCGCCACACTCAACAGCCCATTGCGGGTCTTGCCCAGTCAGGAAACCATAAATCAAACCGGAGGCGAATGAGTCTCCGCCACCCACGCGGTCATAGATTTCCAGTTTTTCGCGAACTGGAGCTTGAAAGAACTTACCGTTGCAGAAACAGACCGCGCCCCAGTCATTCACGGTCGCAGTCCTGGCATTCCGCAATGTGGTGGCGATGACTTTCAGATTGGGAAAATCGCGAACCACTCTTTCCATCATGCGCTGGAAGTTGAGTGGGTCAAGTTTGGAGTGGCTTTCGTTGACCCCATCCACGGGAAAACCCAGCGCGGCAGTGAAGTCCTCTTCGTTCCCGAGCATCACATCGACCAACGGCGCGAGCAAGCGGTTGACCTCTTGTGCTTTGGTTTTGCCACCAATGGATTTCCATAACGATGGACGATAGTTCAGATCATAGGAAACGACGCTTCCGGCGCGTTTCGCGGCTTCCATGGCCTCCATGGCGACTAAGGGAGCGGTTTCCGAAAGCGCACAATAGATGCCTCCCGTGTGAAACCAGCGCACACCTTCCTTGACCAAGATCCGTTCCCAGTCAATGTCTCCGGGCTTCATCTGCGAGATCGCTGTGTGCCCGCGGTCGGAACAACCTTGAGCAGCGCGAACACCAAAACCGCGTTCGGTGAAATTCAATCCGTTGCGCACACTGCGCCCAACTCCGTCGAACGGAACCCAGCGAAGGTGACGTAGGTTGACACCGCCCTGGAGCATCAAATCCTCCACGAGACGGCCAACCGCATTGTCGGCTAACGCCGTAACGACGGCCGTGTTCATGCCGAAGCAGCGCCTCAACCCTCGCGCCACGTTGTATTCTCCACCGCCCTCCCACGCATGGAACTGGCGCGTAGTCGCAACCCTGCCCTCACCCGGGTCCAGACGCAGCATGACCTCGCCCAAACTGACCATGTCCCATTCGCACTGCTCTTTCGGTTTGATATTCAGTTCAGCCATAGTTTAAGAAGTTGGAGCCAAGATAGTCGCCCCAGAACCATGTTCCGATGTAAGGCCGCGCTGCGGATCGACCAACAACCAAGCCGCCGCCCCCACCACGCACAAAACGGCCGCGACTAAAAACGACGCCGTCCAGCCAAAATGCTCCGCAATCCAAGGAGTGAGTTGGGCCGTGACTGCGCCCCCAATCTGTGCGCCCGTGTTCATGAAGCCGGAGACTGAACCTGAAGACCGGCCTGCGATGTCCGCTGTCACCGACCAAAAGGAACTCTGCGCAAAGTAGAGTGCCCCTGCGCCCCCTGCGAGGACAACACTAGCCAGCCTTGCGCTCTCCACTTGCGATCCAAAAGCCAAAAATACAGCAGCACCCGTCATCGCGACCGAAGCTACCACACAGCGGCCAAGTCGCGCCCCATACAAACGCGTGAGTTGGTCGCTATAAGCCCCGCCTACCGCGCAACACACAGCCATCGCAATAAAAGGCAACATTGCATAGAACGCGGTCGCCTTGAGATTAAGCCCGCGCTCTTTTGCCAGGTAGATATAAAACCAACTAAAAAAAATCCAGGCAACGTAGCCGAAACAGAAATAGCTCAACGTAACCGCAAGAACTTCCTTACTGGTGAAAACCCTACTCCAAGGTACAAGATTCGGTTTTTGATCAACGGACGCAGTTTCCGTTTTCGTATCAACTGGCAGACCAGCATGGATCAAAGCAAGTTCGGCTGTGGAGACACCGGGATGCTCTTCTGGCGTGTCGCGTGCCATCAGATACCATACCCCTCCCGCAACCAGGCCAATTCCTGCGCACACCCAGAACGACGCGCGCCAGCCGTGGCGCACCATGAGATAAGTAATAAGTGGAGGCGAAAAGCCAGCGCCTACTCCAACGCCCGCGAAAATCCAGCCGTTGGCCAGTCCACGTTCCTGAGTAGGTATCCAGCGTGCAACGAACTGATTGGAAGCAGGAAACACAACAGCTTCGCCTGCACCGAGCAAGAACCGAACCGCAAAGAAGAAAATGAGGCCGTGCCCGATGCCTGCCGGAATCGCTGCCGTCAGAGCTGTGAAAACACCCCACCAAATGACTCCGACGGCCAGCACGCGGCGCGGACCAATTCGATCCGCCAGACGTCCACCCAACGTCTGGAAAGCCGCATACCCCCACAGTAGTGCGCTGAACACGGTACCGAGTTGCACGTTGCTGAGGTGATAGGCACTGGCAATCGAGCTTCCCGCAACGGAGATATTCACGCGATCCAGAAACGCTATTGTGCTCAGCACAAATAGCCAAAAGATGAGCTCCCAGCGCACATAACTCCGCCCGGGTTGCGTCATCGGTGAACCTGCACAAAAGATCGAACGAAAAATAACCGATGGTTATGACCGGTGCGTTGTGCGGTTTCCGTGTTGAAAGAAGTACGTGTCATCACTTTCGGTGTTCGTTTATGACGAGCGTCTTTGACCAGAATTTTACTTCGAGTGCTCCCGGAAGATCCGCGCGAGTTGATCCGCCACAATTTTGCTTTCCCCCGCCTGCAGCATGAATGAGTTCATAGCAAGACCCGGGCGGTCTTCTCCCGCGCTCATAGCGATGGATGGAGTGGAGTCTTTCAAAAGTTTCGATACGTCCTGGGGCGTCAGTGCAACACGGCTCGCATCCCATGTAATGGCCATATGCGGCACGTGGTTCGCGATATCAGGAACAAAAAATGAAGTGCTCACACCGGGCACCCGTGTGATCTCCCGAGAGATAGCGTCCAGCTGGCCTTGCCATTCTTTCCAAAGCGCCTCGTGATCTTCATTAAGATACAGTTCCAACGCCTTAACCATGCCTACAATTTCTTCCTTACCCACTTTCTGGCTGCGGCCAATCGTGTCCTCATGAGGACTATTGTTGAGCAGAGCGTTAGCGACCAGCTCTTTTCTTCCAATCAACAGGCCCGCACACTGCGGTCCACGCAGAGCTTTTCCACCGCTAAACGCTATAAGGTCATACCCCATGTGAGCGTAGTCCCAAAGGTGAGAAACGGGAGGTGTATCCGCTGCGGCATCAAGGAAGCAGGGAATTTTGTATTCTTTACCCAGCTTGATCCACTCCTCCACTTTGATTTGCCCGGCAGCATTGGCGAAGTTGGAGAAGTGCATCATCGCGGTCTTCTCGTTGACGGCATTACGCAATTCTTCTCGTGTTTCAACGACCACCAGCTTGATCCCCGTTGTGCGCAGTTGGTGGTCGAAAGGATTGCGGTGAGATTTCTGGATGATGACTTCCGATTTCATTCCGGTCAGATCCGGAATCTGGTGAATGAATTGCTCGTTGTCTCCAGTCAAAATACCCGCCAGCCCCGACTGCATCGCCGCCGCCGCGCCTGAGGTCACAATCGCGCTATATCCCTCCGGCAGCTTGAGCATCTCGGCAATCCGCTTTCCGGCTACGACCTCCAAATCAGCGATGCGTACAAAGTGGCGCCCAGCCTGCGCCATGACAGCCTCGAGTTCCGGACGGAGAATGGAACCACCCAGCACGGTCATGGTCCCTTCGCAGTTGATGACGGTCTTGATCCCAAGCTCGTCATAAGGATTGCCCGATTGGCCGAAACCACTAACCTTGCTGGCGGTCTTCCACGCGAAAAGCTTGCCCGGCGCCAGCAGCGATCCAGCGCCCAATCCCAAGCTTCCCAGAAAACTGCGGCGATTCCATTTCGTGCTGAGTTGCATGATGAGCGCTCCTTTTGACTATGGTGCACCTGACTACAGCGCATCTGATTTTGGGTGGCGAAACTACTTACGGACTACCGCTGCAGTGCAGTTGATTTCAATCAGAGATTTCCCCGGAAGCGCAGCCACAGCCACTGTCGTCCGCGCCGGCCCTCCGTTAGGGAAATAGGTTTTAAATATCTTGTTCATGGCGTCGTAGTCCGCCAGGTTGGCGAGATAGACCGTGAGTTGCAGAATGCTATCCATGCTGCCACCACCAGTTTCGACCAGCCCTTTCACGTTCTCCATCACCTTGGTGACATGGCTGTCGATGTCATCCTTGCCCACCGGGCCGTTCGAGTTAGCTCCCTGACCGGCGATGTAGATGACACCGTTGTGAACGATCAACGGCGTGATGAAATCGTTCTTGTCGGA
>CAZUCC010000024.1:0-62730 GCA_964619065.1 uncultured Acidobacteriaceae bacterium
AAAGTGCCGGTGCCGTCACCGTTGACCTGTAGTCTGCGTCGCAACTTGTTTCTCTGGCCCGACCCTTCCTTCACCAGCAAACTCCAAGAGATGCTTCCGCCCATGCAGATCCAGCGCCGCTTTACCAAGCCGCAAAGCGTTACGCTTTACGCCAACCAGATTTTTCTGGGGCACGGCGTCTACGGCTTTGAAGAGGCCTCCCAGTACTACTTCGGCAAACCCGCGAAGAATCTCGCTCTGGAAGAGGCCACGCTTCTTGCCGGCCTGCCCAAAGGCCCCGCGGTCTATTCGCCGATCAATCATCCGGACAAGGCTCTCAAGCGCCGTGCCCTGGTTATCAACGCCATGCTGGAAGACGGCAAGATTACCGCCGAACAAGCGGCCGCCGCCAAGGCCAAGCCGCTACAGCTGAATCTGCAACACGATCCCAATTCGCTGGCGCCGTATTTTGTGGAGGAAGTTCGCCGCTATCTCGAAACCCAGTACGGCAGCGACCAGGTTCACGAAGGCGGCTTGCGCGTCTACACCACGCTCAACATGGAAATGCAGAAGGCCGCGAATCAGGCTGTGCTGGATGGTCTCGCCGCCTACGAGCGCCGCCACGGTTGGAGAAGCCATCCGCGCAACGTAATCGCCGAGGGCCAGAGCCTTGATAAATTCCAGCATCCTGACTGGGATGACACGGCGCTGCCGAACAGTTATTGGCATGCGCTCGTGACCAGCGTCTCTCCGACGGAGGTCAAGCTGAAGCTGGGCCGCTATTCCGCGACTCTCGTGCCCGCAGATGCGAAGTGGACAGAGCGCAAACTCGACACCCTCTTTTCCGTAGGCGATCTTGCATACGTGAAAGTTCTTTTTGCCACGCCGGACAACAAGGCGCAAGTCAGCCTGGAACAAGATTCCGGTGGACAGGCGGCGCTGATCGCGATCGATAACGCGACGGGCGAAATCAAGGCCATGGTCGGCGGGCGCGACTTCGAGGAATCGAAATTCAATCGCGCGACGCAGGCGTTGCGCCAGGTGGGCTCATCGTTCAAGCCTTATGTTTACACCGCCGTCATCGACCAGGGAGGCTCGCCAGACGATGTCATCGTCGACGAGCCTACGACATTCCAGACCGCTTCCGGTCCGTACACGCCGCACAACTATGATGACAAGTTCGAAGGTGCCATCACCCTGCGCCGCGCTCTGGCGCAATCGCGCAATATTCCCGCGCTGAAGTTGGCGGACAAGATCGGCATTAGGACCGTGATTGATTACGCCCGGCGCTTCGGCGTTACCTCAAGCATTCCCGCGTATCTGCCGGTGGCGTTGGGAGCCGCCGACCTTACGCTGATGGAGCAAACCACCTCGTTCACGGTTTTTCCCAACGACGGCGTGCGCCTGACGCCGCGCTATATCAACAAAGTCACCGACTACGAAGGCCATATTTTAGAGCAGAATGTTCCGGATGTGAAAGACGTAATTAGCGCCCGCACTGCGCGCATCATGACCTCCATGCTGCGCGAAGTGGTGCAGCACGGCACCGCGATTTCCGCCGGTAGCTTGCCCTACCCGCTAGCCGGCAAAACGGGCACCACTAATGACTTTACCGACGCCTGGTTCGTCGGATTCTCACCCGCCCTGACCTGCGGCGTTTGGATGGGATTTGACGAAAAACGGTCGCTGGGCGCAAAGGAATCTGGAGGCCACGCCGCGTTGCCACTCTGGATCGACTTCATGAAGACGGTTCTAGAGGGTAAAGATCAAGGCCAGTTCCCGGCCGCGGCCATCCCACCACCTCCTGCGATTTCGTCGAAAATCGACACACCTGACATCGCGCCAGGAGATGGAGAAATGCACTGAAGGATGTGGAAAGCACGGGCGAGGACGCCCGCGCCTCCATTGTTTGTGATTGGCTTAGAATGACTGGCATCGTATGAAATCTTTTTTTCGGATACTGCTCCTCAGTCTAGTCCTGGTGACGGTGGCGCTGATTTCGGCGCTGACTTCCATGCGCCTTGCGATTCACGGCCGACAGGTGGCGGTGCCGAAATTGGTGGGCCTCACGCCTGAGGATGCGGAGCGTGCGGCGGAGGAATTCGGGCTGCGCGTTCGGGTGGAACGGCAGTTTTATAGCGCCAGCATTCCCGCCGGAAAAATTGTCTCGCAAACGCCGGATGCGGGGGCGAAGGTGCGCCGGGGCTGGCGTGTTCTGGTTGCGGAAAGCCTGGGGCCGGTGCGAGTGTCCCCGCCCGATGTGGTTGGTCAGACGGATCGCGCCGCTGAGATCAATATCCGCCGCCGTGGGTTGCAAGTGGGTGAGGAGGCAGTCCTATCCGTGCCTGGCCATGATGCTGGGATGGTGCTGGCGCAGAGTCCACCGGCGAACTCCACCAGCGTGCTGTCTCCGAACGTCAACCTGCTGACTACCGGGCCGCCTACGCCGCAATCCTACGTGATGCCGAATTTTGTGGGATCGCCGTTGGCTTCCGCCTCGCAGGCGCTCAAGGACGCACATCTTCATGTGGGCAACCTAACCCAGACGCCTCCGGCGGCGGGAGACACAACCCCGCCCATGCCCATCGGGCCCGCTTCCATGATTGTTTCGCAGACTCCAGCTCCGGGTCAGCGCGTGCAGGAAGGGCAGCCTGTGAACTTTGAGGTGCGTCCTTAGAGCTTGTGTAGAAGTGCCGCGAAGAATCCATCGCAGGGATGCACGCCGGGAAAGGTGCGGAGGTACGGACCTCGAGTGAGGCGCTCGATGTTAGTGGTGAGAATCTGATCTTTCTGTAAGTGCAAGAGTTCCTCAGCAATATTACAGAGCTCGAATTTCTGACTAGGAGAGTTCTCTACCAAAACTTGTTCTACTACCTGCTCGCACTCTTCGGGTTCCAGTGAGCACGTGGAGTAAAGCAGCGTTCCGCCAGGGGCGACATGCTGCATGGCTGCCTGCAGCAAAGAGATCTGAAGTGACTTCAGCTGCAGGATATCCTCTTGTCGCAGCCTCCATTTGATTTCAGGATGATGCGCCAGCGTTCCTGTGCCTGAGCAAGGGGCATCGACGAGGACGCGGTCAAACTTCTCGCCAACAGGAAAAGTCCGGAGATCCGCCGTGACTATGTTGACGTTGGGCGACAGCACACGCTCCCGCAAGAGGCGAGTACGGTGAGGGTGGAGGTCGAGGGCAACGATGGTGGCGTCGGGATTGCGCTCCGCCAGAATTGCGGTCTTGCCCCCCGGCGCAGCGCAGCCATCGAGAATGGATGAGCCTTGTCCCAAGAGTAGTGCGACTAATTGCGAAGCCTCGTCCTGAATCGCGATGCGTCCGTTGCGGAAGGCTTTGGTCTTGGTGATGTCCCCGGATTCGACGCGGCGCGCCGAGGCCAGCAGCGAACCGGGGGAGAGACGAACGTCCTCTCCGACCAAGTCGAAGGGCACGGAATTGTCTGTGCCCGATGCGCAGCAAATACGGATAGTGGTGGCAGGGACGCGCTGGTTTTCAGTGCAAATTGCGCGCGTGGTTTCGGGGCCGAAGCAATCAAGCCAGCGAGCGACTAGCCACTCAGGATGCGCGTATCTTGCGGCGAAGGCGGCCGGAGTGTTGGCAGGTGCTTCATCACGCGCCGCTTGATCTTTTACGGTCTGATCCGGTCCTGACCGTTTTGTTCCTGCGGTTGCTCCGACCTTCCTCAACAACGCATTGACTAATCCAGCGGCAGACGTTCGGCGCGACCGCTTCACCAGTTCGACACTCTCGTGCACGGCGGCGTGGGCTGGAACGCGCTCCAGGCGCGTGAGTTGATATGCGCCCATACGCAGGGCGGTGAGGACTTCCGCATCGAGTTTAGAGAGAGGCCATTTACTCAATGGTGCGAGTGTGGAGTCGAGTTGCGAACGCCAGCGCAGAACGCCCATCACGATCTGTGTCGCAAGCCCATGATCTTCCGGGGAAAGCGTTGCATACTGCGCGGAATGCAAAAGTTCGGAAGCGTAGGCATCTTCTTTCTCGACTTGCAGCAAGATGTCGAACGCTGTGGTGCGTGCGGGAGAGATGCTCATGGCGCGCCGAGCTTCTCTCCTGGTTGGGGACGATAGCCATTCATGAAGTCGCTTACGGCTATACGCTTCTTGCCCTCGGGCTGGACCTCCAGCAACTCCAGCATCGAGTCGCGACAGGCGGCGAGCAGTCGATTGTTTTCCACCAGCAAAGAACCAGGTATCTGAGTTGCTGGGTGTTCTACGATTCTCGCGCTGCAAATCAGAAGCTGTTTGCTGCGGAAGCTGGTGAAAGCGCCGGGCCAAGGTTGG
Source organism: uncultured Acidobacteriaceae bacterium (assembly GCA_964619065.1). GTDB lineage: Bacteria > Acidobacteriota > Terriglobia > Terriglobales > Acidobacteriaceae > JANXUC01. Next base: position 4,291 of record CAZUCC010000024.1, read on the forward strand.
AAGCCGCGCAGACGGTTGTAGATTTCTGTTGCGGTGCGTTGAAAATCAATCTGGCCGTCCTCTTTGCGAAGGATAGGGGCTAGAGTGGCCTTGGCATGATCCTGCGGTTGGGGACAAATCTTTCCCGTCCGGAGATCGAGTAGCGTTTCCACCATCAGAGCAGCGCCAGTAGCCGCTAGTTTTGGGGACAGCGTCACGGCCGTGTCATCGGGAGCGATCACGACCTCGCGTTGCCGCAAGATGTCGCCTGTATCAAGGCCGGCGTCAATGCGCATGGTGGTGATGCCGGAAACCGTTTCTCCGCAAGCAATGGCCCACTGAACCGGCGCGGCTCCGCGATATTTCGGCAAGAGCGAAGAATGCAAGTTGATGTTGCCGAGGGGGGGGAGGTCGATCATCCATTGAGGGATGATGCGGCCGTAGCCGACGACAACGATGGCGTCGGGGTTGAGCGATTCCAGTTGTGCACGAAAATCGGTGTTGTTCTTGATGGCTTCCGGTTGGGCGATAGAAAGGTTGAGCGCGGTTGCGCTCTGCTTGACTGGGCTGAACGCCATTTCCATGCCGCGGCCTTTGGGTTTGTCGGGACGCGTGACCACAAGCTGAATGTCGAAGCCAGTCTGTGCTAATCGCTCCAGTGTAGGAACTGCAAAGGCGGGAGTGCCGCAGAATACGAGATGGAAGGGCGGGTTCATGAAGTTAGAGTGCTCTCAGGGGCTAAAGCCCACAAGCTCTGAGCTCCCTGGGATATGGCTGAAGCCATATCCTGATACGAACCTGTAGAACTTTCCGACGCCCGTCCTGCTACCACTCTCCGGCTTTGATCATCTTGCGAATCTTGCGCTTCATTAAATCCCGCTTCAGCGCGCTGATGTGGCTGATGTAGAGCTTGCCATTGAGGTGGTCGGTTTCATGGCAAAAGGCACGGGCTAGCAGCTCTTCCCCGGTGTGCTCGAAGAACTCGCCTTTTGCATTTTGTGCGCGTACCGTGACTTTCTTCGGACGGGTTACGTTCTCGCGAAATTCCGGAATGCTGAGGCAGCCCTCGTTTTGCGAGATCTTACCTTCGGTGTGAATGATCTCGGGGTTAATCAGAACGAGTTGCTGCTTCGGATCTTCTTTGAAGGTGACGTCGATCACCGCGATGCGGCGCGAGATGCCGATTTGAGGGGCGGCCAGGCCGACTCCGTGCGCGGCATACATGGATTCGAACATATCTTCGACCAGCTTGCGCAGACCAGCATCGAACTCCGTGACTGGCATAGCCTTGGTATCAAGAACGGGATCGCCAAATTTTACAATGGGATAGATCATTTAGAAGTTGTCAGTAGCTCTTCAGTTGCTCAAGGTAGCCGCGATAATTGCGAAGCGTTTCATGCATGGAGTCGCCACCGAACTTGTCGAGAGCGCAGCGCGCCAGTGTCAGCGCCACCATGGACTCGGCGCCTACACCCGCTGCCGGCACAACGCAAACATCGGAACGTTCATAGGCGGCCGAAACGGGTTGGCGCGTCTCGAAGTCCACGGATTTGAGCGGACGCCGCAGAGTGGAAATCGGCTTCAAGTAACCACGCACCCGGATGTCTTCGCCGTTCGAAACACCGCCTTCGATGCCTCCGGCGTTGTTGCGCGGACGAGTGAAGCCTGCGAATCCCGTGGACTCTGTGTAACCGATTTCATCATGGACGGCGGAGCCGGGAGCCGCCGCCGCAGCCACTCCAATGCCGATTTCGACAGCTTTGACTGCTTGCAGGGACATGACCGCGCCGGCGAGCAAGCCGTCGAGGCGCTCATCCCATTGAGCATAGGTACCCAGGCCAGGGGGGACTCCATGGGCTACGACTTCGAAAACACCGCCAACGGTATCGCCAGTACGCAGCACACTATCCACTTCGGCCTTCATCTTTTGCTCAATCTCAGGATCGGCACAATTCAAGAGGATCTCTTCCCTGGCGCAGCTCACGACAATGTTTTCCCAAGGAACTTCGCCGCTCAAAGTCGTGTTGCCCACCGCTACGACATGACTGAGGACTTCCATGCCAAGCTCGCGCAGAAAAAGTTTGGCGAGTCCGCCCATGGCGACACGCGCCGTGGATTCGCGGGCTGAAGCGCGTTCGAGAACATAACGGGCCTCAGAAAAGTCGTATTTTAGAGCGCCTGCGAGGTCGGCATGTCCCGGGCGCGGCGAGGCGACGCGCTTGTGCTTAACGGGATCGCCAGTCTCGACGGGCAGCGCTTCAGTCCAGTTCTTCCAGTCGTTGTTGGCCAGCAGGATCGAAATGGGGGACCCGATGGTCTTGCCGTGGCGGACACCGGACAGGATGTGGGCATGGTCGCGCTCGATCTTCATGCGGCCGCCACGGCCAAATCCTTGCTGGCGGCGCCAAAGTTCCCGGTCCAGGAACGCCTGATCGACCACCACTCCCGCGGGCAGGCCGGAAATGAAGGCGACGAGCGCCTCCCCGTGCGATTCTCCAGTTGTGTAGTAACGAAGCATGAATGTTGAATTTTATCTGATGGCGAGAGAATTGCCGAATCGCGGGGAATTTAGTTACCAGTAACCAGGGCTGTACTGCCCGTCCGAATTGGTACTCCCGGAATCGAAAAAACTTTGGTGATTTTCTTCGGGGGAGTTTACAATCGCCCCAAGCCACTAGTTAGTTTCCACGTTCCGCCAATCGTCGCTTTTGTTCTAGCGGTGCTCATTTCTGGTCAGTGGAGGAAGTGTGCATTTACCAGCAGTACAAATACCAAGCTCGGAACCTTCCGCGGAACGCGTGCGTTGCGTTCTGGTCGATGAGCAAGTTCTGGTGCGCCAAGGAATTGGGCGTCTCCTGCGGGAGCATCCCGACGTGGAATTGGCGGGAGAAGGAGCGTCTCTGCGTGAGGCTGTGCAGCAGGCTCCGTTTTTGCCGCCGGATGTCGTGATTGTGGGGGCTGACCAAGATCGCCATGCCGCCCTTGAGACAGCAAGGCTGGCGCGTATGGACTATCCCTCCGCGCAATTAGTCTTTCTGCTGACTTATTTGGACGACGCTTATCGATCGCAATGCGAGCGCGCCGGTGTCTCTGGTTTTGTGCTCAAGACCGCACCCGCAGAAACGCTACATGCCGCGCTGAGTGCCGCGCACAGCTTGACGCGGAAAAACGTGGCCGTGGGTGGTCCTGTCCTGATCGAGAATGCAATGCGCCATGCACAACGGCGAGGCGGATCTCGCACTCTGCAGGTGACGCCACGTGAAGAGGAAGTGCTTCGTCTGATTGCGGAAGGAAATTCCGCACGTTCCGCAGCGGCGGTTCTGGGGCTCAGCGTAAAGACGGTGGAAGCCCACAAATTCAACTTCATGCGCAAGCTGGGACTGCACAATCGGGCACAGGTGATCAACTACGCGCTGCGTAAGGGGTTGGTACGATTGCCCGCGGCGGAGTAAGAACCGCGAGAGTTATTCAGTTGGCAACGGCAAGGTCCGCGAGGGTTTTGAGGTTGGGAACTTCAAGGTCGGGCATAGCGACGGCTGGTTTGGTTGCGCCTGATCCATGAGCAGATCCCGGCTTGCCTCCCCGCCGATTGACCCATACGCTCTTCATGCCAAGCGTCCTCGTGGGCGCGACATCGTGATAAAGGCTCTGCGCAACGTGGAGTATTTTTTCTTTGGGGCGGCTAATGCGCTGCACAGCTAACTGAAAATTGTTAAGCGAAGGTTTATAGCTGCGAGCCTGTTGCGCGGTAATCACGGCATCGAACGGAGTTTGTAACAGCTTTGCGGTGCTCGCGAAGAGATCATCATCGACGTTCGAAATAATCGCCAATTTGAACCGCGTGTGCAGTTTACGCAGCGCCTCAACAGTATCGGGAAATGGAGGCCACTGCGCGAGCGATTGTGGGAGCATTTGCGTTTCCGCGACGGAGGGCGAAAATCCGAGCCGTTGGCCAAGCGCACGGACCACGGTCTCGAGAATCTGCCGGTAAGTCTTGTACTCCCCGGCCTCGGCTTCAGCTTCGAGTTCTCCATAGAGTTCGAGGAGGTCATTGTCAGAGAGGGCAACGCGGTGAGCGGCCAGAATAGGCCGAAGTGCGGCGAGAATGCCGGTTTCCCAGTCGATGAGAGTGCCGTAGCAGTCGAAGGTGAGGTACTCGAATTGGGAGAAATCAATCATGATGGCGGGGCTGCGCTAGATTTTCTTTTCCGCCAGGACAGGAGCTGGAGCGGGGGTGTCTTCTTTGTCGAAATCCGCTGAAGATACTGCTGGGTCCGGAACCTCCCCAACTTGAGCTGTGGTCTGCGATAGGAATTTCGCGGAATTCAGTAGATTTCTTCCGAGCGACGGGTTGTAACCTGCCCAGGGATTCGTGGAATCAATGTCGCGCTCGAGGTGGGCGCGCATGCTCTCCATCTTCGAATCCAGATCATCCATATAGTGCAGAAGGAGCGCTTCAGGAAACATGGGCAATTTCGGCGATCCGAACTCGTATTGTCCGTGATGACTAATGATGAGGTGCTCCAGCAAAATTTTGAGCTTGTCGGGAAAGTCCGGCAGGAGTCCGAGCTTCTGGTGAAGCATTTCGAGTTCGATGATCATGTGTCCGAGCAACTGGCCGCGCGTGCTGTAGGAAAAAGAACGCGCGTAAGTCAGCTCGTGAATCTTGCCGATATCGTGGAAGAAAGCTCCAGCCAGCACCAGATCACGGTTAACCTGCGGGTAGTTGCGGCAAACGAGATCACAACTGCGCATCAGCGAAACTACGTGGTCGAGCAGTCCGCCGATGTAGGCGTGGTGCAGGGTCTTGGCGGCGGGTGCGTTGCGGTAGGCCTGCGCAATTTCGGGATCGGCCATGAACGCGTCAAGTAGCGCGCGCAGATGCGGATCCTGGATAGTCGCAACGAACTCTGCGAGAGTACGCCAAAGCTCGCCGATGTCTTTGCTGGTTTTCGGAAGGTAGTCGCCGAAATCGACTTCCGAATCCTCCATCTTGCGCAGCTTGTGAATCGTGAGCTGGAAGCGCTGGTTGTAGCGGTTCACCAGCCCTTTGATCTTGAGGAAGTCATCTTGCTCGAAGGCGCCCATGGAGCCTTCGACGTTGTCCCACATCTTGGCTTCGATCTGGCCGCTGCGGTCGCCGAGGATCAACGCGAGATAGGGCTCGCCAGTTTTCTTGGGCTTGACCTGCTTGGAGACCACGACAAAGCTCGTCGTGATAACAGTGTTTTCGTGCCGGACGGCGTCAGCGATGAAAAATTCTTTCATGATTGCATTTCCGGCATGATTGCGAACCAGGAGCCGACTGGGTCTTACTACTTGCCTTTGAACAACCCCAATTTTTTCTTCTTGGTCAATTGTTTGGCGGTGACATCGGCGCCTTTCGTCTGCACGAACTTGGTTTGGTTGGGACTGGCGCCGGAATCCACATAGCCGGGCTTGATTTCAATGTAAGCGTCTTCGCGCAGCTTCGTGAGGTATGTGCGGAGAGCTGGTTGCAGCTTTTGATAATAGAGCGCATCCTGGATTTTAGGCTCTGCTTCTTTCAAGGTAGCGATGCCGGCTGGCGTATGCTCTGTAACCTTAAGGAGCACGAAGCCCTGCTTGGTACGGATCACATCGGAGACCTCGCCGACTTTCATGGCAAAAGTCTTGTCCTCTAAATCTTTCGAGAGCTGGCCGCGCTGAAAGTAGCCGATGTCTCCGCCTTGAGATGCAGTCGGACCATCGGAACTCTTCCTGGCTACGTCTTCAAAATTAACGCCGGGTTTCCGAATCTGCTCAAGCAGGTCTTTGGCTTTAGCTTCGGCGGCTTGCAGCGTGGCCTCGTCGGGGTCAATGGGAGTCTTGCCGTCCGGAGCCATTTTCTGGGTGGAGACGAGGAGTTCATTGATGCGAACCTGTTCGGTTTGCGCGAACTCGCTCTTATGCTCCTCGTAAAATTTTTGCATCTCTTCCTTGGGAATGGTGAGATGTGAACCGACTTCGCGCCCAATCACCTTTTGGGTGATCATGCCGTTTTTCATGTTGAGTTTGAAGTCTTCCAGCGTCGTACCCTGGGATTGCGCCGCCTTATCGAGATCCTCCATCGTTTCCAGGCCCATCTGTTTGCGCATTTCGTCGAGGCGCTTGATCAGGTCAGTGTCGACATTAATATCGAGTTCCTTGCCTTTTTCCAGCAAGAGCTGCTGGTCGATGAGGTCGCGGAGAACATCGCGCTCACGCTCGGCATAAAGCTTGTCTGCGTCTTGCGGTTCCTGCTGACGCAATTCAGATTTGAGTTGATCCTTGCTGTGGATGAACTCGGTGCGTGTGACGATCTGGTTGTTCACGCGCACAATGATTTCCTCAATGACAGAATCGGCGCGCAACGCAGGAGGAAAGAACGCGAAGCTTGGGAAAAATATGGCAGCTGCAAGACAGAAATGAGACAGTTTTAAGCGCATACGAGGCATATCCTTCACTGGGGCGCAGCTGGAAATTCAGCCGAGACTCCCGAAGCAACCTTGGAATATTGTAACTCCGAACTAGGGAGTTTGGGCTGTCTTGGGCGGAATCGGGCCGCCGAACCTATCGAGCACGGACTAGCGCGAGTGCGGTCACGTCATTGTGGGTGGGTGGAGCGCACATGAAGCGTTCCACTCCATCCAAAATTGCGACGCATAAACGCTGTGCACTCGGTGCGTTTGCATGTTGGAACGTGGCTTTAACGCCTTCGAGCCCAAATTCGCTCCCCTGGCAGCGGCCTTCAATTACTCCTCGCGATACCAAGAGCAAAGCCGAGCCTGGCTCCAGCACGCTCATGGGCGCGTCATGGGTCGCATGCGAGAACAAGCCGAAGGGCAGGCCAGTCGCTGGCAGTTCGGTTATTCCGGTACTGTCGCGGATGAGGCCAGATACGTGTCCGGCGTTGCTGTAGCAGACGGTACCGAGTTGCGGATCGAAGCAGCCAACAAACGCGGAGGAAGCACGAATGCCATCCGCGGCATCGAGTATGGTGCGGTTTAACCCCAGGGATAGTTCGATGACGGCGTTAGCCTCATTGACGTCCAGCGAAGCGAATAACCGCGGAACCTGGCTCCGAAAATGATCTTGTACGATAGCTGCAATATTCTGGGCGCCGTCGCGTTGCCCGGAGACGTCCAGCATCAAGAAAACCAGCCGGGAATTTACCAGCAGGAAATCGAAAAAATCTCCGCCCATACGCTCACCGGAGTAGGCAGCACCAATTTCGGCGCCCGGAATCGAGGGTGGCTCCGGCGGCTCGGGCTGGCGGAGTGTGGGAGCCGTCTTCTGGTTTTTGTGTCCGAAAAGATTCACAGTGCCTGCTTCGACGCTGAAAGTAGCATAGGAGTCGCAAAAAATGGAAGAGAATCGGAAACTCCGGCTAACTGCCGTATTTGCTCTCCAGGAACTTGCCGACTTCGGCCTCGAGTTCCCGGTAGCCGGAATGGACTGTGGCACGCAGGGCGGCCTCAGGCGAGCTGCCCTCTCCAATGCGCTGCAAAATTCTCTGGACGTCGCTCATGCCATAAGTTTCCTGAATGTATTGGACTGCGGCGAGAGACTCGTCGTAGGCCAACGTCGCTTCCGCGGAGGAAAGGTTCATAAATCCGCCTTCCAGCATGTTGAAAGGAAGCGCGTGCTGGGCCTGGAAGAGTTGCGAGAGGCGCTGTCCGCGGCCATCCAGACCACGCGGCTCTAAGAGTTGCGCAATACCTTCATGCAGCCATTGCGGGCACCGTCCGCGGGAGATGTAAGTAATAAAGGAATGTGCCAACTCGTGTTTGAGGATGCGTGCTAACTCAGGTGTGACCGCATCGAGTCCACTCATGGGTATGCGCATCTTGCCGTCGTTGATTGCCCCCGTCCAGGAGGGCGCTTGCGTCACATCGAAAAAGGCCTGGTTCGTGTAAAGAATGACGGTAATAGTATCGCGCGGCGCTGTGCCCAAGGTCTGCGAAAGCTCATCGTGCTGAGATTCGAGTGTGGCGAGAATAACGCGGCGTAAGGACTCGGAGGTTTGCTTGCCTTCATAGCGTAGGGTGAAATGGCTGCTCTGATTTTCGGAGAAGCTTTCTTCCGTGGCAGCATCGCGCTGGGCTTTGGCAAGCAGGCGCTCCACGACGGGGTCGGCATGGAGAGCGAGCGAGCGTTTCCAGGAGCGAATCGCATCACTGGTACGATCGGAAGCATATTGTGCCGCACCAAGAACTGCATAGGCATCAGCGGAATCCGGGGCGAGGCGAACGGCATGTTCGGCCGAAGAGAGAGCTTCTCTGGCTGCGCCCGTACGTAGAAGCACAACAGTGTAATGAGAAAGCAGTATCGGATTCTCGGGCTGCAGGTGAAGCGCTTTTTCGTAATAGGTGCGAGCTAGCGGGGTGTTGCCCTGCTCGAGTTCGTGACGTCCGGCGAGGAAATATCCAGCAGCGGCGTTGTCGGGAGTGCTTTCCTTTTCCAGCTTCGCGAGAGCGTCCGTATCCACTTTGCCGTCGTGCAAAACCAGCGAATAGAGGTCGTTGGCGATTCGCAGCTCGGCATTGGGCGCGGGCAGTTCGGTTGACTTCGAGCCCCCGGAAGCCGTCGAATACTCGGGAGGAACGCCTCCGGAGTCGACGCGGTCGACTAACGACTTGGGTATGGCAAACGTGCTCTCGCCGACTTCGTACTCGATGCGGTTGCCGTTTTCGTGAACATGCTCAGCCCAAATTGTGCGGCCGTTCTTGAGATGGAGCGTCTCAGCCGGCGCTGGAAGGCAAGCTGCCGCTACAACGCAGAACAAGAGGATGGATTGAGTGTGCACCGGTTTCAAGTCTAGCAATGCCGGAAGGAGCCTCTGAAGTGACTGAGGTAATGCGAAAGCTGGTGTGCGGGAGGGTGCGGACAGCGATCCTCTGCGCAGCGATAATGGCGGTTCTCGACTCTTCTTCCGTCGAAGCGCAGAACGTGGTGGATGAACTGGCGAACGAACCACGCCCGGCAGAGGCCCTCTATATGCGCCTGGGAGGTGTCGGGCTCGATCCGGCGCGAGTGTATCACTTGCGCGACGCACACTTGGACCGCCCTGGGTTTTACTTGACGCTCGAGGATGGAACGATCGGCTTCACGAAAGATGTGCTCGGGCATGTGACCGGCGCTCTTTTTGAAGGTATGGGCGAGGTACTGGTAGTGCCTCCAGACCGCGCGGAGCGATCTTCGCTGGCATTATTTACCGGCGCTGCGATTCTGGAAGAGAAGTTTACGTCCGGATATTTTCGTTTTAATGACGGAACATATGAGGAATTGCGGCCCTACTTCCGGCCTGCCGAAGAAGCGTCTGCATTCCTTTCAAAATGGGGAACAGAGGCATCTACTCTGGCCGCAGGAGATGCTCTTCGCCTATTGATCACCTATGCAAGATTCCTTCCAACCTCCGAGGCGACAGGAGAGCCAATAGTCCCAGCAAAACTCGATCAGATGCTCCATGCGCGCTTACAGGGGGCGAGATTGGGTGTATTTGATGTGCTTTACGACTCGCTGGCGAGCGAGCAGGTGCAGGTTTTGCAGTTAGCCCGGACGCAAGGAACGGATTACTACGACAACTGGATGTCGTTTAATCCGCGACCGGGACGCACTGGCAGCATCTCTGCTGAAGATTTCCGCGCAGGGGATTTCGAGACGCCACGCTACAAGATACGAGCGCGCGTGTCCCCACCACGCCGGCTGGAAGCCGAGGCGGCCATCGACCTGCGTGTGCTCGGCAGTGGCCAAAGGGCCCTACTATTTCAACTATCACGCTATTTGCAGGTTACACGTGTGGAAGTGGATGGCAAGCCCGTGGAGTTCATCCACAATCCGGCAATCACTGGTTCGCAACTCGAGCGGCAGGGGGACGACATCGTCGCGGTGGTCTTTCCGCGAACGCTAAAGGCAGGAGAACGGATCGCGCTGAAATTTATATATGGAGGCGATGTTTTAGCGGAAGAAGCCAATGGATTATTGTCGGTCGGTGCGCGCGGGACGTGGTATCCGAATCACAGTCTGGTCATGGCCGATTTCGATCTGGAATTCTCTTATCCGGCAGAATGGACTTTGTTGGCAACGGGCACTCGCACGGAGGTGGAGGCTCCGAAACGAAGCGATGGCGAGGTTCCCGGACTTGAAGAGTTGCGATCGCATTGGATCACGGCACGGCCAATTCCTGTCGCGGGTTTCAATCTCGGGCGTTATACCAAGGCTACCGCTCGAGCGGGAAATGCGCTTGTGGAAGCATATGCCACGAGGGAAATGGGGCCAAAGTTCCCCGACCCGAAACCAGGGGCCAGACCGTCTCTCAACCCGGATTCACCCGCGAACTCTCCTTTTCCTCCGAGATCCCGGGGACCATCGCCAACTCGCAATGTGCAAGCGGTTGCTGATAGAACGGCGGAAGCGCTCGAGTTCTTTGCCAACCGTTTCGGTGAGTATCCCTATGGTTCTCTGGCACTAACCCAGGCTCCCGGACTGGGCAGTCAGGGTTGGCCGGGGCTCGTGTTCCTGTCAAGCTACGCATTCCTGTCCCCGGAGGATTTGGGAGCCCTCAATCTCAGTCCGGCGGAAGCTGTGCTCGCGCGCGAAACTCCGGCACATGAAGCCGCACACCAGTGGTGGGGTGACTTGGTTTCGTGGACCAGCTATCGCGATCAATGGATTTCGGAAGGCATGGCCAGTTACTGCGCTCTGCTGCAACTGGAAACGAGAGATCCTGCCGCTTTCCGGCTCGTATTGGAAGGCTATCGCGATGACCTCGTGCAAAAGAAAGATGGCCGGCATATGTGGGAAGCTGGTCCAGTGACGCTCGGGCAAAGATTGAACTCCTCGCATTTCCCCCGTGGGTATGAAGTCATTGCCTATGGCCGCGGAGCATGGTTGTTTCATATGCTGCGGCTCATGCTGCGAGACGCACAAACGCTGGCGGAAGGACATTCCGAGGTCACGAACCATGGGTTTGCAGGCGAGGACGAACTCTTTACCCAGATTCTTCGGCACGTACAGGAAAAATATGCCGGTCGAAGCATATCTACTCGGGAATTGCTGCAGGAATTCGCGGAGCGTTGGCCGCGGTCTTTGTGGTTCGAAGGCAAGCCCTCGCTCGATTGGTTCTGGGACGGATGGATACAGGGAACATCCGTTCCGATTATTGAATTGAAACATACGAAGATCCTGCATCAACGGGAAGGAACTTGGGTGTCCGGCACAATCGTGCAACAGGAAGCGCCGGAAGATCTAATTACGCCGGTCCCGGTTTATGCGGAAACAGCCGGGAAGACCCCAGTTCTCCTGGGACGCGTGTTTGCGGACGGGCGAGAGACTAGCTTCCGATTGCGGGTACCCACGGGCACGCAAGCAGTGTTGCTTGATCCCCAACAAACTGTGCTGCGACAGCGCTGAACTGCGCACGAATGCAAGGCAAGAGCCGTCTCAGCTCCAAAGGAACTCGCGTTTACCGGGTAGTATGGAGCGATGCGGCCGGCGCAATTGGACTCGGACGATGGGAGAATGCAGATATGATTTCCGAGGAGATCCTGGCCAGCGGGGTAACCCGGCAAAGGGCGTCGAGTTCAGCAGCGGAACGCGGCATGCCATAGACGGCACAGCTCTCGGCATCCTGACCAACGGTCCATCCTCCTGCATCACGAATGGATTTCATGCCACGGGCTCCGTCAGTGCCCATGCCGGTAAGGATGACTCCCATTGCCTGATTGCGAAAGACACTGGCAACTGAAAGCATGAGGACATCAACCGAGGGAGTGTGTTGGGTACCCCCCGGAGATTTGCTGAGATGAGTGCGGTATCGGGGACCGGTGCCGCCAACGGTTAGATGCCACCCCGCCGGGGCAATATAAACCGTCCCAGGTTCGATCGTTTCCTCTCCTGCGGACTCGCGAACCTCGAGTTGGCAAAGGCGATTCAGGCGTTCCGCGAATTGAGCGGTAAAGCCAATCGGCATGTGTTGAACGACCAGAACTCCAGCGGGCAACTGAGCAGGCAGCTGCGCCAGGATGTCCTGTAGCGCCTTGGGGCCACCCGTGGAAGCCCCAATCGCGAGGATAGAGGGCGTTGTCTGCATTTTGATGAACGTTGGAGGTAGCCCGCGGGCGAGCGTTTTGCGGGCCGCACTACTCCGGGCCAGGGGCGACTGGAACGCGTTCTTAATCTTGGCAAGCATGTCTTCGCGCATTTCGAGAACGCCAAACGCGCTGTCATGGCCTGGTTTCGGTATGTAGTCGAAGGCGCCACGGTCGAGGGCGTCGAGTGTGATTCGGGCGCCTTCCCGGGTCATCGAGCTGATCATGATGACAGGGCGCGGCGACTCAGCCATGATCCTGGTCAGTGTTTCGAGTCCGTTCATACGAGGCATCTCGACGTCAAGAGTCACGACGTCAGGTTGCAGGGCTTTGGTTTGTTCCAGAGCTTCGATCCCGTCAGCAGCGATCCCAGCGACTTGTAGCTCGCGGTCCGACTCAATCATGCGGCAAAGTGCGGTGCGAATGAGCGCGCTGTCATCCGCGATGAGAACTCGAATTGGTTTCGCTTGGTGCAACGTCTGTGTCATTGGATGCGGTATAGCGCGGCCACCAAACGGTGGACCTCAAACATGTAGTTATCGAGCTCGAACGTGAGTCGCGCCCAATCGAAATCCCGTAATGTCGGGCAATCCTCCACCAGCACAGTGAACGCCTTTTCCTCTATAAGATTCACGAGACGGCGTTCGGCGTAACCGTAGCCGAGGTTGCGCATGCGGCACAACAAATCGGCGATGTTCACCAAAGCGACTAGACTGCGGTCCTCGCCCGCCAGCTCCGGTGTGTGGTGACTCGATATGGCCGCGATCAGCTCTGGAGCCAGACGCCAGCGCTGGGCAAGAATCCCGCCACTTTCCGCATGAGTCACGCCCAGCACTTCGAGTTCAGCTTCGTGCAGAGGGATCTCCCGCGCACGGGCCAGTTCAAGTGCTTTGCCGAATTCCTTGGGGAGCACGACGACGTTGGCGATGATCCCAAAGTCGTGCAATAGCCCTGCAAGATATGCCTTCTCGGCGTTGGGAAGGCTGAGCTTACGGGCCAAGTGACGTGCCACCAGCGCACATCCTAGGCTGTGTTCCCAGAAAATTACGGGATCGATCCCCCCGATTTGCTTGGGAAGCATTTTCATAAACGAACACGCGAGAGCAATTTCTTTCATCCGTCCCAAGCCAAGAGCGACTACTGCCCCGCGCAGGGAATCTACCGCCTGCCAGCGGCAGAATAGAGGAGAGTTGGCGAGATGCAGGCATTGCACTGTCAGGGATTTGTCGTGCGAGATCATATCGACGACTTTTTGTACTTCGAGTTGGTCCACCGGCAGGCTGAGATATCGGAGAAGGGGCTCCAAAGTGGCTGGGATGCTCGGCATGTTTTCCATGCTCTCCAGCTTTTTGACGATTTGTTCGCGAGAGAAGTGGGTCATGGCAAACGTCTCCGTTCTTGTGGGCCCGTTCCCTTGGCATAGGCCGTGGTGGATGGTAGATGGACCAGTTGAAAGGCGTCGTTGATTCCGAACAGCGACTCGGCATGACCGAGGAAGAGATATCCGTGTGGCAGAAGATTGTTGTAGAAGTGCTGGATCACGCGGCTCTTTGAGGCGGCATCGAAATAGATCAGAACATTGCAGCAAAAGATAATGTCAAAGCCGCTCATGGAGGTCATGCGGTTGTCATCCAGCAGATTGAGACGCTGGATAGTGACGCGCGCACGTACCTGGTTTCCGACCGAAAGTTGCCCGTCTTCCTCGACGAAATACTTTGCGCGGATATGGGGGGTAAGGTGGCGGGTGGAATACTCGCCATAGACGCCCCGCTGGGCATGAGCGACGGAGTGTTCGTTCAAATCGATAGCTTGGATGTCAAAGTTCCAACCCTCGAGCAACCCCTTCGCCTCTTCGAGCAGCATGATGGCGAGAGTGTAAGGTTCTTCGCCGGTGGAACAGCCCGCGCTCCAGATTCTCAGACGCCGGGAGGCAACCTTCGACTGGGTTGCCACAATTTTCGGAAGAATGACTTTATGCAAGCCTTCCAGTTGCGGTTCATTGCGAAAGAAGTATGTTTCCCCGACTGTGATCTCGTTGAGCAGAGCCACGAGCTCGGCTTGGTGACCGGGTTTGACGCTGATGCAATCGAGATAGTCGCGCAAGCTGGCGACGTGAAGTTCTTTCATTCGGCGGCCACAACGATCTTCCAGAAATCGAAGCCTGTGATCGGAATGAAAGATGCCAGCGATTTGGTAAATAAGGTCCCGAATTCGCAACAGATATGCATTGGGAGCAGAGGCGGCGATTTCCGAAGCGCGACTGGGCGTGGCGGAAGCGGTCATGCGGAAGCTCCATGGGCCGCAAGCCCAGGAAATGCCTCTGCGGCGGCCAGAATCCCTGCCGGATCCAGAACGAGCCGAACGCGGCCATCTCCACTGATCGTGGCGCCTGCAAGACAAGCGATACTATGAAAGAGTGGACTTAATGGCTTAATCACCGTAGATTCCTGGCCGAGCAATTGATCGACCAGCAGCGCGACCCGCCGCTCGCCAAGGCCAAGGATTACGGCGCGGTCATCACCTTCTTCGGTTTCGGTTTGGTGAAGGATGCGACCCAAGCGCACGAGCGGAAGAGTGCGATTGCGAAACTGCAGAACCTCGCCGCCTTCCACACAATGGACCTCGCGGCGCTGAATGCGCGCTGTTTCCACCACGGAGCGCAGTGGGAGAGCGTACACATCCTCCCGTACGCGAACCAGCAGTACGGGGAGGATGGCGAGGGTGAGCGGCAGTCGCAGAGACACTGTGGTGCCCGCCCCCAATTCACTTTCGAGCTGCACGCTCCCATTCATCTTCTTAAGGTTCGAACGAACGACATCCATGCCGACTCCGCGGCCGGACAAGTTACTGGTCTCTTCCATGGTGCTGAAGCCAGGTAGAAAGATAAAATCCAGAATCTCCGCCCGGTTGAGCGAGATGGCGCGCTCCGGTGTGAGGAGCCCCTTCTCGATGGCTTTGCGGGCAACACGTTCCGGGTCAATTCCCGCACCATCATCCCGGATGCTGATAATGATCTGGTCGCCCTCCTGACGGGCTTCCAACCAAATCGTGCCTTGGTGTGGCTTACCCCTCGAGGCTCGAAGTTCCGGCAACTCGAGACCGTGATCCAGGGAATTGCGAACGAGATGGACCAGAGGATCGCCGATCAGTTCCACCATCGTCTTATCGACCTCCGTGTCCTCGCCGCGAACGATCAGATCGACTTTTTTGCCTAAGCTCTGGGCTACGTCCCGCACGAGCCGTGGGAACCTGCGAAAAACAGTTTCAATGGGCACCATGCGCGTCTTGAGTCCGGAGGCTTGGAGTTCATCCGTAATGAAGCTGAGCCGCGAGGTCGAAAGGCTGAGTGCTTCGACAACGGAGCGGGGATCGTCACGTTGAGACATGAGATCGCGGCTGATCTGAGCAAGACGGTTGCGTTCGAGGACAAGTTCGCCGATCAGATTAACGAGTTCGTCGAGTTTGCCGACGTCCACCCGCAACGTCTGCGCTTGTGAGTCTCCGGTCTTAGCAGAACTCTCACCGGCAAGTTGTTGCGCGGGTTTTGCGACCTCCTGGCGCGCTCCCGGAACCGACTCTGGCGCCAGCAGCGGGGCGGCAGGAGCTGTGGGTATGGCTTGTTCCTCCACTATCCGAACTTTTGCCGGGGGTGCCTCCTTGGACTTTGCTGGTCCTGAGGCCGCAGAGCCCTTGGGCTTGGCAGCCGTTTCTCGCGAAGGGCTCAACTTGCTTTCGGATGGTTCTTGCGCCTCCACGAGTTCCGCCAGAAGATCATCCAGCGAGTAATTCTGAAGCCCACCCTGGCGCAGGTCGCGCAACATGGCGCCCAGTTGGTCGCGAGATTGAAACAAGGCATCCATAATCTTGGTGCTCAAACGAACTTTGCCGTGCCGCAGTGTGTTCAGGACGTCTTCGGCTTGGTGGCTGAGGCGGACGATCGGGTCGAAGCCCAAAAATCCTGACGTGCCTTTAATCGTGTGCAACGCCCGAAAGATGCGGTTCAGAATTTCCGCATCTTTGGGAGCTGCCTCGAGGAGAATCATGTCCTGATCCATGCGTTCCAGAAGTTCCTCGGATTCGACGAGAAACTCTTCCATCAGAACGGGATCTTGTGCCATTTCGTTCTCGTTACTCAAAGCATCTCCTCTAGGTGGTCGATCCAGGCTGCGTCATTTCCGCGCAGACTTCTCCTTCGGCTTCGCTCATCAACCGGTCAATATTGAGCAAGATGAGCAGACGGTTCTCCAGCATGCCCACGCCGCGGACGTATTCCCGTTGCACACGCCCAAGGCGCGGTGGGGGTTCAATCGCTCCCACTCGGAGGCAGAGGACTTCTGATACGGCATCGACCATGAAACCAAGGACAGTGCCCCTGACCTCCACCACGACGATGCGTGTTTGTTTGTCGACCTCGCGCTGGGCGAGGCCGAAACGCTTGCGCAAGGAGATCACGGGGATGATGCGTCCTCGCAGATTGATGACGCCTTCGACATAGTCAGGCGATGCCGGAACACGTGTAAGTGATTGAATGCGGATGATTTCCTGCACGCGAAGGATCTCGAGTCCAAACTCTTCCTCGTCGACACGGAAGCTGACGACTTGCAGGAGTTCTTCACCGGCGCGTGCAGCCGCAGTTCGAGTCATCGGGTAGATCCTCGTGGTCGTCGACCAATGAAGCTGTGACGGTGCTGTGGGGTACTGCCACTCTTTCTATCGGCGGAGGTATGCCATGGCTTGATCGCAGGCAAAGAGGGATTTGCGCCATAAGTTTGCCAAGAAACAACATTTAACTCGCTAGACCGCCAGCGGATAGAAATCCAGACTAGTTTTTTGGGCCGCTACTTTTGGATGGGATGGGCGGGTGACGGCTTAGCATTTGATTCGATATGGGGCGATCCTGCTGGAGTGGAAAGTGGGGATTTCTCTTGGGAAGCGGGAGCAATGAGCCGCTCAGGTGCGGCCGAGGAGTTTGGGGTTGCGGACGGAAAAACACTTCGTCTCAGAATGACGACATCGACTCGCCGATTGAGGGAGCGCCCCTCTTCGGTGGTATTGGACGCAACCGGATGAAACTCGCCGTATCCGCCGACGGAAAGGCGCTCAGGAGTGAACCCTATGTCGGAGATCAGCAGTCGGATGACCTCGATGGCCCGCGTGGTGGACAGTTCCCAGTTGGAGGCAAACTGCGAGGTGTGAATGCGAATGTTGTCGGTGTGTCCTTCAATTCGAATCTGGTATGGACGTACCAGCAAGATTCCGGCGATCCGCCGGAGCGTAGGAATGGCTGCTGCGCGAAGTTGCGCCGAGCCGCTGGGGAAAAATCCGACCTCCCGCAGACTGATCACCAGGCCGTCAGGCTCGGCTCGCAGCGCGACGTCCTTGCGGAAGATTTCCGGCGCCAATGCCGTTTCCAGTTCTTTCTGCAGCGCCGCAATCGCCCCATTTTCGGTAGCTCCACCCAGCGCCCCGTCGGCTGGTGAAACGATGCGCCCTATGCTGGCCGTGCGCTGGATATTTTCCAGCATCTGTACGGTGTTCGGCGGGATGTTGCCATCGCCTTGTAGCGGAACTGCTGTACCGCTGGCCGGGAAGACGCCCAGTTCCTGGAATGCGACCTGAATCGCAAGAGCCAGTTTACCCACCTTGCGATGATCGACCTGGGAAGAGGAATAGAGGACCACAAAGAAGGCAAATAACAGAGTAATGAAGTCCGCATAGGAAATGAGCCAGCGCTCGTGATTCACGTGTTCGGCATGCTTCTTCTTTCGGCTCATGCGGAAGCTGCCTTGGCTTCTTCGGGTGGCTCTCCCGGGGCTGGTGCGTCCGCCAGGTAGCCGAGCAGTTTGGTTTCGAGCATGCGGGGATTCATACCTTCAAGAATTGAAACCACGCCATCGAGGGTCATTTCATGCGCCAGGTGCTCGTGATGCAAACGGATCTTGAGTTTTCCCGCGGCCGGAAGGAAGAAAAGATTGGAAAATCCGACACCGTAAATGGTCGCGACAAATGCCACGGCAATGCCACGGCCAACTTCCTCAATGTTGTCGAGGTGCTGCATGACTTGAATTAAGCCGAGCACGGCGCCGATAATTCCGACCGTGGGAGCATAGCCGCCGGCCGCTTCAAAGACTTGCGGGATCTTTTCGTCCTGGTCCCCCCGTTGGTCGAGTTCGACTTCCATCATGCCGCGCAACTCCGTCGGTTCGGTGCCGTCGACGGCGAGCATCAGGGCTTTCTTCATAAAGGGCTCGTGAATGTTGCCGAGTTCCTTGTCCAGGGAGACAATACCCTCTTTGCGGGCTTGATTGGCGTACTTCACCAGTTCGACGATCACAGACTTAAGCTCGTGTTTCGGTTCGATGAAGACGGCCGTAACCTTCTTGGCCGCCTTCAGAACCATCGGAAGCGGGAATTGAATCATTACCGCTCCCACCGTTCCACCCAGCACGATCATCAGAGCCGTGGGCTGCATTACTTGCAGGAGACTGCCGCCTTCCATGATTAGCGCGGCCGAGATAAAGCCGAGCGCAATCACGATCCCGGCAATGGTTGATTTATCCACCACTCGTCTCCGTGTCGGTTACAGTTCGTGCTTGGTGGAAGGTTGCGGCGGGCAGAAACCGGGATGGCTGCCATCCCAAACAGGGGGCAAGCCTCGCAACAAAGACCGCCGGAATTCGATGATCCGTTGGCATACTTCCTCTGTAGTCTCTCCCACAACAATTTTTTCGCCCGTCACGAGCGTGATGACTGTATCGGGCGAGCGCTCAACGAACTTAATCAAATCGGAGTTCACACTCAAAGGGTGCTTGTTCAGGCGGGTCAACTGAATCATGGCCTTGCACCTCCGCCTCGACGCGGCAGTGCCTGCCGGGAGGAAGCTGTTCCCAAATAGCTTGATCGGCGGAGAACGTGCGCGCCTTGAATGGCGCTCGGTTACTGGAGTAAGCACGGTACATGTACCAAAAGGCCGTAAAGCCAAAGTGGGGGGTGCCGATGAAAGGAATGTACAGAAAAGGGTTCCGAAAAATCAGAAACAAAGCGCAGCCGGGAAGCTGCTGGAGCGCTTCAGAAGACGGAACCTTAGAAATCTAAAAGGAGCGTTTCTCAATGGCACTCAGCATCTTAAATAACATCGCATCTTTGGCCGCCCAAAACCAGTTGGCGGTTACCGGATCCAACCTGCAGAAAACACTTTTCCGGCTTTCCTCCGGGTCGCGCATCAACAGCGGCGCGGATGATGCCGCGGGCTTGGCGATTGCCGATGGATTGCATGCCAACATTACGGGCCTGGTGCAATCCTCCCGCAACGCGAACGATGGCGTGGGTCAGCTGCAAGTGGCCGACGGCGCGCTCTCCCAGGTCACTACCTTGCTCAATCGCGCGGTTACGCTGGCCACGGAAGCGGCTACAGGGACAGTCTCGAATACGCAGCGCACCGCTCTGGACGCTGAATTCACTGCCATCAAGGCTGAAATTGACCGTATCGGGTCGACAACGAATTTCAACGGTACAGCGGTGTTCACCGCTGCGGTCCAGTCGATTTTTCTGAGCGATTCCGTCACCAACAGCACGATTAGCACGACCACAGGCACGCTCTCCTCTCTTGGCATCGGCTTGGGCGCTAACGCCAGTACCACGCTGAGCGCCATCGCGAACCCTGTGGCCGCTTCCACAGTTTCTGTGGGTGGTACCACATACACTTTCGTCGCCGCGTTGACCGGCGCCGCGAACGAAGTTCTGCTTGGAGCGAGTGCCGCGGCCAGCCTTGGCAACTTGGCTGCCGCAGTTAACGGGACAGCGGGCGCGGGTGTTGCTTACGGAATTGGCACAGTGGCCAATGCGAACGTTGCCGCCAGCGCCAACTCCGACGGGACGGATACCTTCACTGCCAGGGTTGCGGGTGTTGGGGGCAACGCCATCGTTTCCACCACCACTTCGGTCAGCCTCGGCTTCAGCACCGGCGGAACGTTGCTTGGCGGTGCGGGATCAGCCGGGCTCACGACCGCGGGTGCGGCGACCGCGGCACTCGCCACCATCAACACAGCCATTCAGGGCGTTGCGGCAACCCGTGGCGCTTTGGGAGCGAGCATCAACCGGCTGCAGAGCGCCGTCAACGTCATTAACAACCAAACCCAAAATCTGACCGCAGCCGAGGATGGAATTCGCGCCGCGGACATCTCGCAGGAAGTCGCCAACCTGACGAAGTTCCAAATTCTGAACCAGACCGGTATTTCTGCTCTGGCACAGGCTAACCAGACGCAGCAAAGCGTCTTGAAGCTGTTGCAGTAGTTCGGTGAATCGGGGGCGTGAGCGGGGCAACCGCTGCTCACGCCCATCACCGTAGCGGGGTGAAGTATGCAGGTGAATCCGTTATCAACCGGGGGCGGCACAGACTTACGAATACCCGAAGGCAAGGAACAGGCGCGCCTTCCAGAGAAGGTGGCCGCGCCGCAGGAACCATCCGTCCCTGTGGCGGAAAAGCCTGCCGTGGCGCCCAGTGCGCTACCGGAACCGGCGCGGGTTTCCGTGTCCATCGACGAGACTCGGGAGTTGGTCTACCGTTTTGTGGACGCAAAAACCGGAGAAGTGCTTTCGCAAACACCACCTGAGGAAATACTCAAAGTTGTGCGCGGAATCCAGGACTTGTTGAGCGCGGAAGAGCATCATAGAGCGCCAGGGGTCAATGTACGCGGCTAAATAGGCCGCGCGGGAGACGACGATGGCCGGAATTAATTTCACTACGAGCGCTGCGACTGCCGGCGCAGGAATTGACGTTACAGCAATTGTGGATCAGATTCTGGCCAGTGAAGGTACGCCCAGGGATCAACTCAAGCAGAATCTAGTCGGCTTGGGGTCCGAGCAGACGGCGCTGAGCAGTCTCAGTGTGGGTCTTTCCGCATTGCAGTCGAGAATCCAGGCTTTGAGCGACGTTACAGGAGCGATCACGGCCCGCACGGCGGCATCGTCCCGCACCGACCTGGTCACGGCCAGCGCGGACACTTCGGCGGCATCGGGTCAACACACGCTCATTGTGAACAATCTGGCCACGGGATCGTCCTACGCCAGCGCTCCACTGGTAGGTACGGTCATCAGCTCGGGAAGTTTTCACTTGCAACTCGGTAGCGCGTCGCCGGTCACCATCACTGTCGATAACACAAACAACACTCTCAGCGGTCTGGCCTCGTCCATCAATGCGCAAAACCTCGGAGTGACCGCAAGCGTCGTGACCGACGCCAACGGGGCGCGGCTGGCTCTGCTGAGCAACGCAACTGGACTCCCCGCCGACCTTACGATCTCAAGCAATACCACAGGATTGAGCTTCACCAAAACCGCTACAGCCGCCAATGCATCCTTGACCGTCGATGGCCTGACCATCAGCAGCGCCACGAATACCGTGACGGGCGTACTGGGCGGAGTCACGCTGAATTTGCTCAGCGCGTCGGCCGGAACCCCAATCTCGCTGAGCGTCGGACCAGACACTGCCCGAGCGGCACAGGCGGTCAACGATTTCGTCACGGCGTACAACAGCATCATTACAGCGATTAATCAGCAGTTCATCTTCGATCCCGCGTCGGGCACGGCAGGTTTGCTCTCGGGCAATGGGGATCTCCGCGCGTTGCAGACACAGCTCTTGAACGAGGCGACGTATTCCGTATCCGGAAACAATGGAGTTACAGGCCTGGCGTCGGTGGGGGTCAATCTCAACAATGACGGCACGTTGACGGTGGACAACGCCAAACTTAGCGATACGTTAGCCAATCATTTCACCGACTTTCAGAATTTCTTTCAGTCGGCGACCTCGCAGACCGGTTTCGCGCAAAAATTGAGCGCCGACCTGCAGAGCCTCACAAATCCTACGCAAGGACTCCTCAACGTGGCAATTACCCAAAACCGGAATGACCAGAAAAGTATTCAATCGTCCATTAATGACTTTGAAGACCGCCTTGCCAGCCGCAGGCAGCAGCTGATTACACAATACAGCCAGGTGGATGCCACCTTGCGGAATTTTCCGCTCTTGCTGGCGCAGATTACTGGGCAATTGGCCAGTCTGCCACTGGGGAACGGAAAGTGAACTCCGATGCGCGCACTGCTTACCGTCAGGGCGTGGTGGGGACGGAGAGCCCCGTGCAGCTGGTGGTGCTGCTTTACGAGCAGGCGGCCAAGGATGTGCGCGAAGCGCTCAACGCTCTGCGCGCGGGAGACATCGAGCGGCGTACTTTCGAGATCGATCACGCGCTCCTTGTGGTTGGCCAATTGCACGCTACTCTCGACATGGAGCGGGGTGGAGAGGTCGCCCGCAATCTGGCCCGCTTCTACACCATGGTGCGATCCCGCCTCTTGCAGGCGCAGATCCAGGCCTCGGCGGAAATCCTGGAGGAACAGATGAGTCTGCTACTGATGTTGCGGGAGACCTGGCAAGAGGTGGAGAGGCGTAGCCGCGAAGCCCAGCTGCCGCCCACCAACACCACCTTAGCGGAGCCCATGGCCGCCAGCGCCGGAAACTGGAGTGCGTGATGAGCGCCGCAGCGACAAGCAAAGAGATAACGAACGAAGCCGCGGTGCCCACGATACCGATGTCCGCAGCCTGGGAGCGTTTACGCTTCATCGACAGCGAGATCCACATGATGCTCAACCTGCTCACAGCGGGAGACACCTTGCGCCCCGGCGTTGCCTCCCCGGAGCTGATCACCGTGCTGCTGAACTACCTGGAAGAAGTGGACACTTTGCGCCAGAGCGGCCAACTGGACGAGTCCAGCCCCCGGGCGGACGCCGTTTGGCGTGCCTACCGCGCGACCTTAGAGCGGATGAATCACGTTGTCCCGAAGATGGAGCAGCAGCTCATGAACGATCGCACTCGCCTGGCTCAGGAACAGAGCCAGCTCGTGCGCGCCTCGGCGTGGAACTACACCAGGAAATTGACGCGCTGAATCCCGCCGTGGCACCGCGCCCGCCTTTTCCCCCACGACAATTCGTCTTCCTCAACTGCGTTTGCTTGTCGAAGCTCGCAATCGATTTCGGGAGAAGCCGTCTCGACCTGGTTGCGCAATCTATTTCAGGAAATCAAACAGGCTGGTGTGCAACAGCGAACTCGCCGCTTGCAGCGCCGCGCTGCGCGCCGTGGCGGCATTGACAGCGGCACTGGCGGCCGCGGCGGGGTCCGCCCCTCCCACTGCATTTTCCTGTTGGGACAGCTGGAGTTTCACGCCGTGCAGAGTCGTCTGCTGTGAGTCGAGCTGTTGCAGGATGTTGCCATAGAAAACGCGTTGACTGGTAATCGAGTCAAAAGCCTTGCGCACGGCGAGGACGGCGACATCCAGCCCCGTGTTGCTTTGTACGGCCGCGGTCAAGTTGGTAAGCGCCTGGAAGATGTCGGCGCCCGCTGCGGTGAAGAGTTGGGCTCCCGGCAAGTTGGTATTGACGGAAAAGCTCTCGCCAACCGTGAGTGTGTTGGTGCCGTTGTTGCCTAAGTAACTTACCCCCGAAGGCGATGTTGGATTCGCGAGGAAAGGTGCGGACTGGTCGGCGGTGCCGCCAAAAAGGTAAGTCCCCTGAAACGAAGTATTGGCGAGCCCCACGAGTTGTTGCTGCAAGCCTTGCAGCTCCCCAGCGATCGCGTTCCGGTCGGCGGTAGACAGGGTTGCCGCGCCGCCTTCAATGCCGAGCGAAAGGGCGCGAGTGATCGTGCTGACGACCGAACCGAGGGTGGAATCGGCCACCTGCAACCGCGCCGAGACACTACCAATGACTTGCAGAAACTGGTCGGCTTGGCCAGCCCGAGCATGATTCAAGCTGAGGATGGCGGCGGCCGCGGGGTCGTCCGAAGGCACGTTGACGCGGCGGCCGGAAGCGAGCTGGGCCAACGCAATTTCCTGTTCCTGCTGGGCATGGGTGATCGAAGCCAAAAGATCGATGGTTGGATTGGGATTCACGCGCATGAGGCTAGTCCTTTCCGAGATTGACCGCGGTCAGTGTCAGGTCGCTGATAGTCGTGATGACGCGCGCTGCCGCCTGATACGCGTTCTGGTAGCGGATCAGGTTGGCGGCCTCCTCGTCGAGCGAAACCGCGGAAATCGAGTTGCGCTGGTCGCTCAGCTGTTGCAGAATCTCGCTCGAGGCCTGCGCTTCCGCCGTAGCTGTCGCCACCTCGTTGCCCACGTTGAAAACCAGAGAAGCATAGTAGTCAAAAGGGTTTTGCCCGGAAGCGACGGCCTGCCCGCGGGCATTGTAAAGCGCGGTCAGATTGCCATTTGATCCCGGGCTGCCGTCGGAACTGGCGGCCAGCAGAGCGGGGTCTGTGATCGCAACAGTGATGGCTCCGGCGGCTCCCGTGATGCTTGCAGGAGGGGGCGTGAACAGGTCTCCCCCAGCGGCGCCATTTAGGTCGAAGCCATTGCGGTGAATGCCATTCAAGGTGCTGGAAACACCGGCGGCCAGCGTGTCGAGCTGGTTTAGCAAGCCTGGAATAGCTTGGTCGCGCACGGTCAGCAGACCGTGCAAGCTGCCTGACGTAAGTTTGCTGGTGATGTCGCTGCCTTGCGAAAAAATGTGCTGCACTCCGGACGGATCGAGCCGGGCCGCCAAGTCAAAACTCTGCCCGCTCGCCACCAGCGCCGTGCCGTTCGCGGTGGTCAGCGATATGCTGCTTTCATTGGTGACAACCCGGACATCGACCAGTTGCGACAGTTCCCGAATGCGCTGGGTACGCTGGTTGATGAGCACGCCTGCGTCCTGATGGACATTTTCCAGAGCCGCGATCTGCTGGTTGAGCGTGGCTACCTGTTGCGTCAGCGTGTTGATCTCGGAGACGGATTGCACGACACTCTGGTCGATGTTCGAGCGCTGCAACTGAAGACTGCGTGCAGTGGTTCGAAAGGCAGAGGCGAGGTTGCCTGCCGCGGTAAGGACTCCCTGCCGCAGCGCCAGGTTCGAAGGGTCGGCGGATAGGTTGTTCAAGCTGTTGAAGAAGTTGGTGAGCTGGCTGCCGATATCGTTTGTGCCTGTAAAGCTGGTTTGCGCTTGCTGCAACTGCTGCACTTCCGCCTCAAACTGGCCTTGTTGCTGCGTTTCCTCGTGCAGACGCAGTTCAAGAATGTTATCGCGCACGCTCTGCGGCTGTTCGAACACAACTCCCGACCCGAATACCAGAGGCTGCTGCAAAAGAGGAATGCCTTCCTCGAGAATAGCGCGCTGGCGGGCGTAGCCCGGCGTGTTGATATTGGACACATTGTTCGAGGTGACGTTGAGCGCTCCCTGCTCGGCGAGCAGAGCCCCTACCGCAATCGATAAACTTGAGTAAAGAGAGCCCATAAGTCACTTCCCTGCGGCGAGGATGTTCCCGGCAGGCATGCTTCCACAGGGTGGCGAGTAAGTGGTAGGCTGGCCGGACAAAAGAGAGCAGAGCGCCGCAGCCGTGCGGCGTCCGCGGCGCAGCACCGCAACCTGCAGGTGGCACTTCCGCCGCACGTCGCCGAGCAAGTGACGGTATTGCTCGCGGTACTGGCGCCAGTGCGCTTCGGAGTCTATCGGGAGTCCGCGCCTTGTCGAATCTCCGGAAAATAGATCCGGCCAGGGTTGCCGCCAAGTGTCCAGCTCGGACTCAACGCGGGCCCATGCTGCCAGAAGTTCGCGCTGTTCGCCGGTGCGCTGTTCGAGCAGCGTAACGGCGCCTTCGGGAGTCCTGGTGGGGACCGTGTCCAGGGACGCGGAGAGTCGCCGCAGGACTTCGAGCCGCCGGCCGAGAGCCCCGAAGACCGCGTTGATGTCCATGTCGTCCATGTAGGTTCCAGGTCGATGCCCAGGTCATGCTGTGCGCTGCTGAAGTCGCTGCCACGATACGGCACGAAAAATACAGAAACCCGTGCCGTTAGGTTCGTAGCACCTTGGCCTCAGCTACAATCGCTCCCGCAATGAGTTCCGCAGGAACGTCGTAGGAGCCTTCGGACAAGACTTTTTGCAAAGCTTCGATCTTAAGCTTCCCGGCCTCGACCAGATGCGGCGGTTCCGGAGCCAGTGCCTGCGTTCGGATACGTTCAAAGAGAAACTGCGTTGTGTCCGTCCCCGCGCTACTCTCGCTGGCGGTCTTCGCGGCCACAGGCGCGTTCGCCGCGGATGCGACCGAAGAGCTGGCTGCTTTTTCAGGGCCCTTCGGCACCTGGGTATTTAAGTCGATTCGCATCGTTCTACCTCCAACCTGGACTGCCCTCATGGAGAATATCGGCAGGGTTGGGTGGAAACTTTAGTTTCGGAGAAGCGCCGGACACAGCCTTGCCGGGGTATCGCCGGGGGCTGGCTTCCAATCTCGAACGTCAACCTGTCTATCCGTATCTACTATCGGCCCTTTGGGAAAAAGCTTGAGCTGGCTGGCCGGACATCCACAGGTAACGCGACCGCAGGTAATGAGGAAGGCAGTACCAGGAGCGGTGCTGTTTTGGGAGCTTGGATGAGGGCACGAGTCAGTATGCGGGCAATGCCAATACCGCCAGCCGCAGCCCACGCGCCAGCCAGACTCTGCGTTGCCAGAGAGTGGTACTGCTGGCTGACGCCGGTCTCTTCGCTGCCGGGTACGGAACCGAGTGAGGTTTCAAGCGATGCCAGCAAGGACGTCAGCAGCTGGGTCTCGAACTGGCGCGCCGCCTGCTGGATCTTCGGGCTGACCTTGGCCGGTTCGGGGGGGCGCACTACGGGCCGGACGAATGAGGGTCGAATCAGGGCGCGAACCGGGTTGGATACTGCGCTGGAGGCTGCGCCGGGCACGGAAGCAATTGCGTTCAGATTCATAAGATGTCCAATTCGGCTTCGAGAGCGCCTGCAGCCTTGAGTGCTTGCAAGATGGCGATTACATCGCGCGCACTCGCTCCGATGGCTTGCAGTCCGTTGACCAGCTGCTCCACTGTGGCGCCCTCTCCCAGCTCGACTTTTCGAGCGGGACCTTCCTCGGCTTTGAGTTTGATTTCGGGTACGACAGCGGTGTTCCCCTGGCCGAGCGGCGGCGGCTGCGAAACTGCGAACTGGGTGGCGATCTCCACCGACAGACTGCCATGCAAAATGGAAACGGCACGCAACTGTACGTCACGTCCCATCACAATAGTTCCGGTGCGCTCGTTGACCACCACGCGCGCCCGCCGCTCGACTGTGACGGGCAGCTTCTCGATGCGGGCAATCAACGCGGGCAGAGTGGTTTTTCCACCGGCGGGCAACAAAACGTCCACGCGGCGGCTGTCGATCGCGGAAGCGACGAGCGCTCCTAATTCGTGGTTCACGACGGCCGCTACTTCCTCGGCAGCGCTGAAACTTTCCTCCGCCAGAAGCAGCGAAACCTTCGAGAGATCATGCAGATCGACGACGGCATCGCGCTCGACCAGACCGCCGTCCGGAATGCGCCCAACCGTTGGATGATTGACCTGCTTGCCGTTCCCGGCGCCTCCCACGCTGTAGCCGCCGACGGTCAACGGCCCTTGTGCGGCAGCGTAGATCTCCCCGTCCGCGGCCCGCAACGGTGTCAGCATCAGCATGCCTCCCTCCAGACTCTTCGCGTCGCCAATCGAGGACACGGTCACGTCCAGCGGCGTTCCCTGCCGCGCAAACGGAGGCAGGGAGGCGGTCACAAACACGGCCGCAACATTATTGACACGCACCGAGGTGGGGGGAATCTGCACCCCCAGGCGGCTCAACACGCCGGCCAGGGTTTGTGTGGTGAAGACGGTCTGGCGGCGGTCGCCTGTGCCGTTGAGTCCCACCACAATGCCGTAACCCAGCAATGGATTCGAGCGTACGCCCTCGACCGATGCCAGATCGCGGATCAATACGCGAACGGGTTGGTTGGCGGCATGTGCGAGTGTGGTCCACAGCCCCAAGAAAAACCAGACGACACAACGAAAACGGTTGCGAGTTGGCTGCACAGTGACCTTTCTGAAAACCAGCGGGTGTTCCGCCTTATTGCAATTTTCATTCTCGAATTTAGAAATTCAACACGCGCAGCAGCCAGCGGATGATTCCATTGGGTGGCCGCGTGCCATCGCTGATCACGCCCTTCCCTTTGAGTTCTACTTCCAGATCGCTCAGCGAAGTCGAGAGCACGGAACCGTCGCCGGCCACGTCGCCCGGCCGGGCAACGCCGCGCAGGAGTACTGTCTGCCGTTCGTTGTTCATGGTCGTCGCGCGCTGCGCCTCCACCACCAGTGCGCCGCTGGGAAGCACAGCCACAACCCGGCCCATCAGCGTTGTACGCAACTTTAGGGTGGACGAGGCCTGCGCCTTGCCTTTCAGCGTGACCGCGGATTGCGGCGAGAACAAATTCCGCAATTCCGGCGGCGTGAAACCGCCGGGAAGGGCATTGATTCCGGAGCTGGCCGTGAAACTGCGGTCCGTGCCGACACTGCCGGCATTCTGCGCATCCGTATCCTGCACAATCACGATCTGCACCAGATCGCCGGCGTGACGAGCCTTGTAGTCGGTGGCCATGTCCGCGAGGAGCCCGTCGTTCTTCCATAAACTTCCAGTTCCCAGGCTGACTGGAATCGCCGGAGTCGCTTGCCCGACACGCGCGAGATAATCTTGGAGAGGCTCTCGCAAGGGAGCTTTTTCGCGAGCTTCAGCGGGAAGGGGAGCTGCTGCAACCACCCAGATCGCGACCCAGACAAAGAACATAAAAACGCTGCCGATCGCGCTGCGGGCGGAGACGAAATAGCGCGCTGTAATTTTCATGAAAACTCCATTTTTATCGAAACTCGGTAGCCAGCAATCCCGGAGCCACGACCCGGGCGTGAAAGATTTTTGCGTCGACCATCGAGCGCGCCCGTACCTGCTGCCCAAGTACGCCGCGTTCGAGACAAACCACCGCAAGTTGAATGTGGACGCCGGGGCCCGTCATCTCGAGGCGAACGTGCTCCCCGGTTTTCACGAGGAGCAAGGCTTTTTGGCTCCCAGTTCTCTGAGCCTGATTTCTTGAGGATGGCTGGCCGCTGGGCGCAAAGGCACGCAGCGCAGCGGACCCCTCTTTGTTACGCGGACGGATCGTAGCCAAAAACGGACGGCAAACTTGCAGAGTGGCACAGCGTAAATAACATTGCAGTTCTTGTTGCAGGGCATCCCAGCGGCAACCCGTGACCTGTAGCGCTGCGCGGGGCGGCGGAGGCGAGGGCAATGCCAGATCGTCGATTTGAAAACCGGTCGGGAGACCGGGTGGAAGTCCATTTTGATGCTCATTCGAAAGCTCGCCGAAAACGCCCCGTTCTTGGAGGTACGCAGACAGGGAGGCGAAAACCGCGCCCGCCGGGGAGTGTGAGTCCGCAGGCAGGTTGCTCGTCTCGGCGAGAGGGGTCGCCTGGGCTGCGGAGGCAAGACTCGCCCACAGCAGCGCTCCCGCACTGAAGCGACAGGCCGCCTGTCTTTTTCCACGAAAAAACCGGTTCAAGCTATCTCCCCAGTGAATTCAAATTTTGAAACATTTGATCCGCCGAATTCACAACGCGCGAATTGGCTTCATACGTCCGCTGAGCCACAATCATGGCAATAAATTCTTCCACCACGTTCACGTTCGAGCCTTCGAGAAAACCCTGCTGTACCGCCCCCAGCCCCTCGCTGCCTCCGGGCGTGCCCACGACCGGGTCCCCCGATCCTGTGGTGGCCAGAAACAAGTTGTTGCCGACACTATTCAACCCGCCTGGGTTCGGGAACAGCGCCAGCTGAATGTTGCCTACGGTTTGCGCGGCGGTTTGCCCGGTCAGCGTCGCGCTGACGGTTCCATCCGCGCCAATCGTGACCGAAGTCGCTCCAACGGGGATGGTGATGGCGGGATCCATGGGATTGCCGTCCGAGGTCACTACGTTGCCCTGGGCATCCATGTGAAAAGCGCCGCTGCGCGTGTAGGCGATTTCTCCGGAAGGCAGCCGCACCTGAAAAAAGCCCACACCCTGAATCGTGAGATCGAGGGGATTGCCGGTGGCATTGAAATCGCCCTGCTGCTGGATGATGGCGGAATCCGCCGGGCGTGTCCCCAAGCCGATCTGCAATCCTGCGGCAACCGTTGTTTGCTGCGTGGCGGCGGTACCGGGCATGATGAGGTTCTGGTAGATCAGATCCTGAAACTGCAAGCGACGGCGGCGAAAGCCGGTGGTGCTGGAGTTGGATAAATTGTTGGCGATGTTGTCCAGATTCAACTGCTGCGCCAGCATGCCGCTGGCCGCCGTGTACAGAGCGCGAAGCATAGAGACTCCTCCGTTCAATATCTTGGTGGCGCGGCTGAAGCCGTGACCTACCCAGCGGTATGACCGTTCTAAACGCGAGGCAAATCCTGGGCTGCGATGCGTTGAAATTCGCTGTGAAACACGGAGAGCGCGCGTTGCAGCATTTCTGCTTCGCGTTGCACCGTAATCAAATCGACCGCTGCCGTGACCGGATTCACGTTGGAATTTTCCAGCATGCCCTGACGCACCGAGGAAGCTGCGGCCGCGCGCGCCGTGCCCTCGGGAGCCGAGTACAGTGAATTTCCTTGCGCGCGCAGGACGGTTCCGGGAGCGAATTCGGCGACGCGCAGTCTCCCCGCGTTCGAGCCATTCACCGAGATCGTGCCATCCGGCGCAATCGCGACAGTGCCACTGGGCACGCGCACGGGGCCTTGCTGTCCCAGCACAGAACTTCCGTCCGCGGTTACGAGTTGTCCCTGGGCCGAAACCCGGAAGCTTCCGTTCCGGGTGTAGAGCACACCCGTTCCCGTCTGCACGATAAAAAATCCGGGACCTTCGAGCGCCAAGTCCAGCGCTCCGCCCGTTTGCTCAAGGGTTCCGGGAGCGGTATCGAGCGCGCTGTTGCCGAGCACGCCAAAATCGTTGACGGCCCGATTTAAGGAAGACATGGAAGCCGGCGGCGCCTTCGCCGCCAGCACCGACTGAAAGGTCGTATTCTCCGAGCGGTAGCCAGAGGTTTGCGCATTGGCGAGATTGCTGGCCATCAGTTCGAGCGCTTGAGAACGGGCACGCAATCCGGCGCAGGCTGCATAGTATCCGCTGTCCATCAGTGACTCCTCAGAGAATTGCAAAGCAGGTGGATGGCCGTTGCGGCGAACGAGAGGAGTGAGGCATTACGCTGCAGCTGACCCAGTTGGGGTGGGGATACTGGGGGACAGAATGCTGGGCGGGGTGCGGTAGCGGAAATGCTGCCGGGCAGTTTGTGCCTACCCGGCAAGCTCTTCCGTGTGCAAACCGTATGCAAACCGTCCCCATCGATGAAAAAACTTAAGGATGGATTTCAAGAACGACGCTGAGCGGGTCTCCTTCAAACAGCATGGTGATGGTCATGGATTTACCGCCACTTATGGGGCGGCATTTGTAATCGCTCCCCGCGATCACCGTCGGGCAGGAAAGCATGCAACTTTCGCTGAGACCGGGGATTTTATTCTTAAAATTACCTGCCACCATATTGCAAACTTCTCCAACCGCATCCCATTTTTCATCGCCGGCTTCAATGGGATCGAGGCCGAGCATTTTCGACGCCATCAAGCCCGCTGCGTTGGGCGAGCAATGCAGGGCGCAGACGCCGCACAGCTTCCCGGCGAGGCCTACCATCGCGGTGAATTCGGATTTCGGCATGATCGTGCCGGAAGGCGCCGGCTGAATCTCACTGCTCAGCATCATGCTGAATACTTCGTACACCGCTTCCTGCAAAAGCGCGGGCCAGTTTTCTTGCCCTGGATGCTGCGCCTTGGCGTCGTTTATGGTTTGCATGCCACCTCCAGCAGAGGAGCCACATGCTCCTTGACCTGATCCGCGGTGAAGGGCTTGCGAATGTAGCCGCGCGCCCCGGCGGCAATCGCCTCGACGACGTGCGCTTCGCTGCCTTCGGTCGTGATCATGACCACGGGCACACCCTTGCCGTTCTCCAGGCCTTGCATCTGGCGGACAAATTCCAGGCCGTCCATCACCGGCATGTTGATGTCGCAGAGAATGAGATGTACCGTGCTTTCGGAGAGGACGTTCAGCGCCTCAGCGCCGTTCGCGGCCTCCAGCACCTGCTCCAGATCGATGCCAGCCTGTCGCAACGAACGCTCCACAATCTTGCGCATGACGGAAGAATCATCCACAATCAGAACCCGTGCTTTACTCATAGAGATGCACCCCTGAAGAGATTTCGGATTGGCGGGGACAGCCTCCAAGGCTGAAAACCCCGCAGCAAGGCAAGCCTTCTGCCGGCACGCTGAAAATCCGGTTCAATTCGCCGGCGATGCGCGGCACACCGGAAACCGGGCCGGGGTGTGCTGGAAATTTCATGTCTACCTCGTACTTCATCGGCGGGAGGGCGAATGGGCTTTAGCGGGCGAAGGCGCTGTTTCGACGCCCCGCGAATTTCAAGCAACAGAGGCTTCGACGGCGCACGCGTCAAACACCAAATCGAGGGTCTGACCGGGCCGTTCGAGACGTGCCCAAACGGAAGTGCCACATGCCGTCACCCGGACGTGGTGGGCCCCCCAGCGCTGAATGTAGCTTTGCGTGATGCAGCTCTTTTCGTCGGATTCGCGCACCCGCTCGAAAGTAATTTCGGAGGCGTGCTCACGACCCTGCAGGGAACCAAGGTTTCTGCGTACTTCCGTTTCCGAAGCGAGGCAGGGCTCGATGCGGCAGTCGAGCATGCTGGCGAGGGCTTGCGTCACCGAGTAATCCACGCCCCCCGAAAAAGCCAATACCAAGACGCCGGTATGTTCCGAATAATGAACAGGAACCATCTGGTGCAGTTCCTGCAGACGCAGGGGTATGCGGCGCAAGTGGCATTCGGAAACGATGGACCGGAAGGCCAGCACGGGACAGGCCCACTGCATAGCCAGCCCCGCCGTGATTTGGTCCTCACTCACGTAGCCGAGCGCACGCAGGGCATCTCCCAGCCGCCCGCCGCGGCGGCGCTGCCGGCCGAGCGCACTGCGCAATTGCCCCGGCGTAAGCCAGCCCCGCGAAAGCAGCACCAGCCCCAGCGGAATACGGTGCGCAAACCGGCGGGAAGGAGAAACGGCCAAATGGCAGGCGGCAAAACGGTGCGATAGGGCTTCCGGCAGACAGGCCACACAGTAGGACGCGTTTTCGAGGAACACCTGTTCGTAGGGCAACCAAAACGAGCCCCAGCCCCGCGCCTGCAGAGGACAGCCAGTTCCGGCACAAGGGGGATACTTCGCCCGGCGGCGCGCGCGCCAGGCTGTCCACCGCTCCGTCCACCGCTGCTGCAAGGAACCGGAATGGGGTGGCGCAGCCACCGGGAGGAGGTTACGATGCATCGCTCGGTTCGATTCCTCGTTCCACTCGCCTCCGCTCATCGCTCCACCCCTCTGCAGGCTGCTATTTCGGTCACGCGCAGGCCGTAGCAGCCTTGGATGACGACGACTTCACCGCGAGCCAAGACCTGCCCATCGAGCAGCAAATCGACAGGTTCCCGCAGACGGCGATCGAGCTCAATGACTGACCCCGGACCTAATTCAAGAATTTCCCGCAAGAGCATGCGCCGATGTCCAAAGCGCAGGGTCAAATCGAGAGGTACATTTTTCAGAAAATCAAGATTGACCTCGCCAGATTTGGGCACCTCGGAGCTGGACGATACGTCCGCTGCGGCCTCCGCTTCGGCTGTGATCGGAACCCCTTCGGAACGCCGCAGCGCCGCCGCCAAGGCGGCGCTCAACCGCAGTTCGAGCGCCACGGGCGGACGGGCGTCTCCAGCGGTTTCAAGCCAAGCCATCGCGGCTGGAGGCCAGGAAGGCGCGTCTCCCGCCTGCACGTGAATCTGGACTTCGCCCCAAAAGGATTTCAGAGCTGAAACAATCCGTCCCGCAACCTGACGGAAGAGCTCTTCCAGCGCTTCCCGCTGGTCAGCGGAGAGTTCGGCCTTGAGCCCATCCGTCGGTTCGGCTGGCGGGTCTAGACCGGCCTGTTCTCCCGTCAATGCGCCCGCGAGCCAGCGGGCGTGGGCGACCGAGAAAACCAGAGATTGCTCGCCACGCAGCCCCCCGGCGAGAGTGATGTTGAGGAAGACCTCGGCTGCAAAGGGAACGGCAGTCTCACTCCTTCGCACCTCCAAGGAGAGGGTTTGCCCCGTGATCTGGCCCAAGACCGAGGCAGCGGTTTCAGACCAGATTCGCAGGTAAGCTTCGATTTCGTCGCCATCTTTCCGGTCCTCAATCATCGAGTTCTCCGTTATTCTGGTTCGGGTCATAACCCTCCGACTCCCTTTGTCTTCTCGGCGTCGAGCCGATGGGCAATGCGCGCCGCG
Organism: uncultured Acidobacteriaceae bacterium; assembly: GCA_964619065.1. Taxonomy (GTDB): domain Bacteria; phylum Acidobacteriota; class Terriglobia; order Terriglobales; family Acidobacteriaceae; genus JANXUC01. The sequence continues at coordinate 38,604 of CAZUCC010000024.1, forward strand.
CGCAATCCGGCGCTTTGCACCGGGAATGCGGCAAACATGGGCCTTCCCGCCACGTTCAGCCGCGCGGGTTGACCGGTCCTGACAGGCAAGGGAAGGACCTCTCCCGGCATGAGGCCGCGCACTTGGCGCAGCGGAACCGCAAGTCCCGCCAGTTCGAGATGGACCGGAAACATCGAGGTCTCGAGCCGGTCGCGCAGGCGTTGCGTGGATTCCCGTGTAACCCGCGGTCGTTGGTACGCGCATTCGTTCGCCAGCTTGCGCAGCAGAGCATTCGAAACCACCGCCGGGAATCCGATAGTTAATGTTCCCCGGCTCTCCTGGACCGTGATCTCGAAGCTGAGCGCCAGGGTCTTCTCCTCGGGGGGAAGCAGTTTCTCGACCTGCACCCGGCGCTGGCGCTGGTCAAAGATAAACGTCAAATGCAGCACCCTCCAGGCCGCTTCCAGTTCGCGGCAGATGATCTTGCTGACACTCTCCAAAATGTTATCTTCGATTTCCGTGGTGTCGCGGTCGGGCTTTTTCCCTGCGCCCTCGCCACCCAGCAGCAGGTCGAGGATGGGGAAAGCGATAACGTGATCCAAATGCAGAATTGCCACTGCGCCCATGGGCGATAACTGGAAGGAGGCCAGATAGGTGACTTCCGGAAGGCTGCCGAGGAATTCCCGATAGGCCAGATACTCGGCGGAAACCAGCGCCGCCCCGAATACGACCCGCAGATAGGCACCCAACGCATGCGTGAGATGGCGGGCAAAGACTTCGTGCGGCTGGCTAATGGCCCGGACCTGCTCCTTGCCGAGATGCCGGGATTCGCGCGCGTCCCAGGGCTCGGCCACAGAACCCGCCGCGGAGCCGCCCTTCTCGCCACGCGCGGCCCGCACCATGGCATCGATTTCTTCCTGATTGAGAACTTTCTCCATTGAAGTTTTTCCCACCCAATAAGTTCTTCCACCCCAAGATGCCGCCGCCCATCCCCCAGCCAATGTTCTCCCAAGAGCCGCTCTGCATTAGGGTCCACGGTTCGTTCCCGCTGCCACAGCAGCGGCTTTTCCTCCCTGCAGTTCGCTCAGGCGCGCGCGCAGCCGCACAATAGCCAGGGAGTGTATCTGCGAAACTCGCGACTCGCCCACGCCCAGCGCCACCCCGACTTCCTTCATGGTGAGTTCCTCGAAGTAATAAAGGGCGAGCACTTGCCGTTCTTTTTCCGGCAACTCGCCGATGACGCGCGTCAGCAACTGCTTGATTTCCCCTTCGAGGCAGTGCTGGTAGGGAGTGTCCTCGGGATTGTCGGGCACGTAATCGCATAAGTCCTCTTCGCGTCCCTCCTGCGAGGATTCGATGTGGAAGCTCCCCACTTCCAGCCCCTTGATTTCGCCGAGCAGGTGCTGAAAAGCAGAGAGTTCCAGGCCCAGTGCCTTGGCCATTTCCGCCTCCCCCGGCGCGCGCCCGAGACGGGCGCTGAGCTGCAGGCTGGTTTCCTCAAGCAGGCGGGCCTTGCGCCGCAGATCGCGGGGACTCCAGTCGAGTTCGCGCAGGCTGTCCAGAATCGCTCCCCGGATGCGGAACTTGGCATACGAACTAAACTGCACGTGCTTGCCCTGGTCGAATTTTTGCAGCGCATCCATTAAACCCAGCACGCCCGCATGCACCAGATCCTCCAGCGGCACATGGCGCGGCAGCTTTTCATGAATGCGGCGCGCGATGGAACGCACCTGGGGAAGTTGTTCCATGAGGATGCGCTCCCGCTCTCCATCGTCCTGCCATCCGCCATACGCTTTGCTGGTTGCATGCATGCTCGCGTCCTCTAGGGTCTTGTCTTAGGGGTGCTGGCCGCGGTGCGGAACTAGGCTGATTTTGCCCAGGGCCGTGCTCGTTTTTCCGCGCTGAGCTTCGGCACCTGCACCTAGCCCACCGTTCCCAGGGTTTGCACATGCACGCGAGGAGGTATCTCGTTGGGGGAGAGGACGACGATGCGGGGGAGAAATGGTTCGAGAAGCCGCCGTAAATGAAAGCGGGCTGGCGTCGAGCAGAGAAGTACGGGCGTAGTCAGGGCCACCTGCTCGCCGCCGAGCCGCCGCAGACCTTCGAGGACACGCTGTAGAAACGAAGGTTGCAGGCCGGACCCAATGCTTCCTGTGCTTTGCCCGGAGTAGGCCTTGATCAGCTCTTCTTCAAGACCCGGTTCAAGAGTTAGAACACGCAGATCGCCATTCTCGGAGAGCAAGGGCTTTACCAGTGCCCGCGCGAGTGTCTGCCGGGCCGTTTCCACCAAAAGTACGGGATTCCGGCCCGTCACCCCAGCGTCGAGCAAAGCTTCCAGGATCGTGGGCAAGTCGCGAATGGAAACCTGCTCGCGCAGAAGTTGCTGCAAGACCTTCTGCACTTCGCCCAGACTCAAGATTTTGGGGACCAGTTCTTCTCCCAATTTGGGATGGCTTTCCGCCATCCGGTCGAGTAAGCGCTTGGTTTCCTGACGCGTCAGCAATTCGTGGGCGTGCTGCTTAATGACCTCCGCCAGGTGGGTTGCCAGAATCGAAGTTGGATCGACAACCGCATACCCCGAGGCCAGAGCTTGATTCTGCAAGCTCAGATCAATCCACAACGCGGAAACTCCGAAAGCTGGTTCCTGCGTGGGGGTTCCCGGCAGCGGCGGTGGCGACACCTCTGAGCTGATCGCCAGCGCCTGCCCCTCCCGCATCTCCCAACGCGCCACTTCGACGCCGCGCAGCGAGATCGCGTACTCGCGCGGCTTCAGACGCAGGTTGTCGGTGATGTGCACCGGCGGGACCAGAAATCCCAGCTGTAACGCGAGATTGCGGCGCAAAGCGCGAATGCGTTCGAGAAGCTGCCCTCCTTGTTGGGAATCGACCAGCGGCACCAGCGCATACCCCATTTCCAGAGCCAGTTCGTCGAGCTTGAGCAGCGCTTCCAGCGGCTCCTGCGTTGCCGCGGCAGCTTCCGTCTTTTCCTTGGTCATGGGGCCGCCATCGGGTGCGGCCGGTTGTTTCGACCGCCAGGCCAGCAGGCCCGCGATGCCGGCGACCGCAAGAAAGGAGAACTTGGGCAGGCCGGGCATTGCCGCCAGGGCTAGCATCACACCCGCCGCGATCAGCAGGGGACGGCGCCGCCCGAAGACCTGAGCGCCCAAATCGGTTGCCAGGCTGGTGGGCGAGGAGGCGCGGGTTAACACCATGGCTCCGGCCATCGAGACCAGCAGGGATGGGATCATGGTCACCAGGCCATCGCCCACCGTGAGCACGGTGTAGGTTTTCAGCGCCTCGCGGAAGGGAATGTCGAGCTGGAAAACGCCGATGAGGAAGCCGGCGACAATATTGATCACCGTAATCAGAATCGTGGCCAGAGAGTCGCGCTGGTTGAAGCGCGCCGCTCCATCCATGGCGCCGTAGAATTCGGCCTCGCGCGCAATCTGCTCGCGCCGCGCCCGGGCTTGCGCTTCATCCAGCAACCCGGCGTTGAGATCGGCATCAATCGCCATCTGCTTGCCGGGCAAGGCATCCAGGGTGAAACGCGCGGTCACCTCCGCCGTGCGTACCGCGCCATGACTCACCACCAGAAACTGGATCGCAATCAACGCGATAAAGAGCACGAAGCCGACAACATAGTTGCCGCCCACGACGAATTGTCCAAAGGCTTCAATCACACTTCCGGCGGCGCCCGCGCCCTCGTTGCCATGCAGGAGAATGCGGCGGCTCGAGGCCAGATTGAGCGAGAGCCGGAACAAGGTGAGCAATAAAAGGAGACTGGGAAACACGGAAAACTGAGCGGGGCGCAGAATATGAATCGCCGCGAGCAGCACCAGCACCGAGGCCGTGATACTGGTGGCCAGCAGCAGGTCGAGGAGCAAAGACGGCAGCGGCACAAGCATGACGAAGACCAGCCCCACGGCAGCAATGGGTACGATCCACTCGGAAACTCCGCTTGCGGCGACGATCGATTTGGGTTGTTCCGCCATGTCTTCTCTTCCAATGAGCGCGTTGCCTTAGCGCGCTCCCCGGGTTCCTGAGTGCGCTTCCGCGCGCGTTTGCGCCCGCCACACCAGGGCCAGCACCTCCGCCACGACGGTGTAGAGCTTTGGCGGGATGGCCTGTCCGACTTCCACGGCGCGGTAGAGTGCCTGGGCCAGAGGCGGATTTTCCACAATTGGAATCTGATGCCAAATCGCAAGCTGCCGGAGTTGCTGGGCCAGAAGGTTGCGGCCCTTGGCCACAACCGTCGGTGCCGCCATGTCCGCGCGGTATTCCAGGGCAACGGCAAAGTGGGTTGGGTTGGTGATCAGGACCGAAGCGCGCTCGGCGTCCCGCATCATGCGGCGGCGGCGCACCTGGCGCTGCAAGCGCCGCAGGCGTGCCTTGATGGCGGGATGCCCTTCGGTTTCCTTATATTCTTCTTGTAATTCCTGCCGGCTCATGCGGAGCTGGCCCTGCAGCCGTTGATGTTCCGCGAAATAGTCGAGGCCGGACCAAGCCAGCATGACCAGGGCACACTTCCAAGCCAGTTCATAACAACGCTCGAGGACAAAGCTGCTGAGCACCGACCCATGCAGACGGGGCAGGCCGAGAATCTGCGGCCAGTCCCGCACCGCCATAGCCACGGCCAGATACACCATCAAGGAAAGCGGAAGCAGAGATTTTCCAAGATGGGAGAGCGCCGTCACCGACACGATGCGCTTCAACTGGTTCGCCGGGTTGAGGCGCTCGATTTTGGGTTCGAGCGCCGCCGGGGCAAAGATGAATCCACCCTGCGCCAGCGATCCCAATAAAGCCAGCAACCAGGCCATGCCCGCTATGGCTGCTGTCGAACGCAAAACCAGCCAGGCGGCGGGTTCGAGAGAAGCTGCCACCAGTCCACCCGATGCCCCTGCCAGCGTTCCACCCAGAAAACCGCGCCAGGCACGCGCAAACGCCGCTGCCTGCCAGGCCGCCACGAGAAGGCCCGCCAACGCCGCCAGGCTGGCAGACAGATCGCGGCTGCGCGCCACTTGTCCCTGCTCGCGCGCCTTCTGTTGCCGGCGGGGCGTCGGCTTTTCAGTGCGGCTGCCGCTGGTGCTGCTACTCATACGGTTCCTTCAATGGGGGCGGGCCAATGCCGTCGGGTGTGCTCATCGCGCCAGATACAGAACGCGTTCGCCGAGCTCGAGCGCCGCGCCAAACTGCCGCGCCAGGTACCCTGGCCAAAACACGATCACCGCGGTCAGTACCGCCATTCCCAGCCAGCTCTTGACGGCAATGCCCAGGAGCAGTACAGGGAGCTGCGGGGAGAGCTTGCCCAGAAATCCCAGCGCAAGATCTGTCAGCAACGTGGCCAGCAGCACCGGGGCGGCAATCTGCATTCCCGCCAGCCACAGCTCGCCGCTTGCCCGCAAAATCTCACGCGCCGTGGTCAGGTGCAACGTCACCGTGCCCGCCGGTAGATAGGCGAAACTGCGCACTACACCGCGCAGCAGCCAGTGATGCACATCTAATTGCAAAAAGACGAGCATGGTGAACAACTGTTGGAACAGCGACATCACGGTTGTATCGACCAGGGTCTGCGGGTCGAGCAACTGCACCAGAGAGAAGCCCATCTGTATGCCCAGAATCTGTCCCGCCATTTGTCCAGCCTCGAACACGAACTGCACGCTGAGGCCCAGGACCAGACCTGCCGCCGCTTCTCCCGCTACGACCTTGCACAACGAGATGGCAGTCAAGGGCGGCAGCGCGGCCGGCATGCATACCGAAAACAGCAGCAGCGTGAGCGTGAGGGCAAGGCCAGCCTTAACGCGCGCTGGAACCGCGGCATGGCTGAAGAAGGGGGCAAACGTCATGAGCATGGACACGCGTATGCCCACAAGCGTGACGGCGGAGAGCGCGTGTTCCCAAGAAAGCTCAGGCATAAAAATTGCGATTCGGTTTCGCGGATCGTACGCAGCCGGGTTGCGGCTATTGCACAAACGGCCGGAAATCGGAAAACAGGTGCAACGTAAAACCTTCCATCCGCCGCAGCATCCACGGCAGCAGGACAAAAGCCGTCGCCGCCACCGCGGCCAGCCGGGGCACCGCGGCCAGCGTGTTTTCCTGCAGCGAGGTGAGAACCTGCACCACGTTCAGAAACAGGCTCACCACCACGGCAACGGCCAGCAGCGGCAGAGACAGCAGCAAAGCCATTTCCAGCGTGCCGCGGCCCAAGCCGACAATCTGTTCCAAATTCATATCCGTACCTCAATGCGCCCGACTTTTCCGTTTTTCGATGCCACCACTGCGCCTACGAGTTTTCTGCAACTGATAGATCATCTGCAACCGATAGATCATCGGAAGCCATCGGTCATCCAAAACTCCGCATGACCGATCCCACGAGCAGATTCCATCCATCCACCATGACGAAGAGCAGAATTTTTAAAGGCGTTGAAATCACCACCGGCGGCAGCTGCAGCATGCCAATCGAGGCCGCCACGGCGGCGACTACCAGATCGATCACAAGGAAAGGAAGGAACAGCGCGGCGCCGATCTGAAACCCAGACTTCAGTTCCGAGATGATGTAGGCGGGAACCACCACGCGCAACGGGATATCGTCTGGCCGCCGCGGACGCGTCTCGCGCGCCAGCTCGAGAAACAAGGCCAAGTCCTTCTCCCGCGCATACTTCAGCATGAACGCGCGCAAGGGGCCCGAGGCGCGTCCAGCCGCTTCCATGGCTGTGATGGAACCCTGCTCCAGGGGCACGGCCGAGACGCGGTAGACTTCCTCAACCACAGGCTGCATCAGGAAATAAGTAAGAATCAACGCCAGTCCAATCAAGGTTTGATTGCTCGGCGTGCTTTGCAACCCCAGTGCTTGGCGCAGAAAATGAAACACCACGAGCAGGCGGACAAACGGCGTCATCGACAGCAGCAGAGCGGGGAGCAGCGTCAGCACCGTCAGCAAAACGACAATGGTCCAGGGAACCGAGCCCGCTGAACTCAGTCCAGGCACACTCAATCCCGGTCCACCCAACCCCGGCCCACCAGCCCCGGTCACCGGACTCGCTGCGCGCGCTAGTACAAACACCAGACTCATCACTCCACGACCCCCGGCGCGCTCACGCCGCATTCTCTTTTTCTTGCGCTACTTCTTGCGCCAAGGTCTCTGCGCCTTGCGCCGCTTCCACCTTTTCGAAAGCCCTCGCGCAGGGCCGCAGTTCCCCGAGCAGCGTAACCGCATGTTGCGTGGCTCCAATCAGGAAACGCCTGCCTTCCACTTCGAGAACCGCCACCGAACGGCGTTCCCCGAGGCCGAGCGAATCTACCAGCCGAAGACGGTCCGTCCGCCGCTTCGTCCAATGCGCTTTCCAATACGCGCGCAAACGGCAGGGCAGCTTGGTCCACCCCGCACTACGAAGCCGTTTCCAGGCAGCGAGGGCTGACGCCTTCATGCCAGCTCCGTTACGCGCACACCGAGCCGATCATTGACCACTTCAAACTCGCACCACGCAATCACTTGCCCATTCACCCACAGGGGGACATCGGCTGAAACTGGAGTTGTGGTGCGCATTACGAATCCAGGGGCAAGCCCTAATAAGTCCCGAACACGCAGCCCCGGTACAGGCAGGGAGATCGCGACATCGCAGGGAAGGTCCGCCATGCGCGCCCAAGCCTCGTCTGTCCGGTCGCCATCGATCCGGTCGCCATCGGCCCGGTCACGATTTTCCTGGTCGCTCGACGGTCCTGACACCGCATTCCCCGTCATGGCAACTGCTGCTCCAGCTCCCATTTCCGTCATGCGCCCCTCCACTTTTGCCCAGATAACCTGCGGCATCGTCCCTGCGGGCCAGCATGGACCTAGGGTTGAATCAGCGCTGAATCAAAAACTCCGTGAAATAGACTTCCTCGGCTCCGAGTTCGGGGATGCGTTTTTGCAATGCGCCCAGCACATCGTCTTTCAATTTCGTCTTGCCTTCCGGGGTCAGCAATTCGTCCGACTTGCCGACGGAGAGCACGCCCAGAATTGTGTCCCGCACCTGGGCCACCGGCGGCCCGCTTTCCCCTTCCGCCTTTTCTTTCTTGGGCGCTTTGCTCAGTCCCAGTTCGATCCCCACGCGCAAGTAGGTTTTTTGTTCGGGATCCGAAAGATTCAGCACAAAGGGCTCGAGCTTTAGCACCGATTCAATCTTGGCTTTTTCCGGTCCTTTTTCCGGCGCCGCTTTGGCGCTCTTGCTCTTCCACAGCCAGAACGAAATCCCGCCCAGAGCGAGGACCACCACCAGCAAGAGAATCACGAGCAAGTTGGATCCGCCCTTGCTCTTGCTTGTCTTAGGTTCTTGTCCTTCGTCTTCCGCCACGGGAAAGCCTCAAGCAAGTCGAGTTCCGTAGGGCCGGCAAAGAATCTAGCTGCGTTTTTTGGCGAATCGAGCTGGAAACCATTTGTACGCCTGAAGATCGCAGCCCGAGATCAGCTTGACCCCGGGGCTGCTGCCGGCCACAGTCCTTCTGCCCTGCCGGTATCGGGAATCTATTTCAAAATGGGAACCAAAACGGGCCGCTCAGAAAGGGCGGCTCGCTCTGGCAACTATTGCTTCAGGTTGATAGTGTCCTGCGTGACCTGGTCGAAAGTCGTGACAACTTTCGCATTGGCCTGGAACGCGCGTTGCGCCACAATGAGAGCGGCAAATTCCGATGCGATATCCACATTGGACAGCTCAAGAGCGCCTCCCGACAGCGTGCCCCGGCCACTCGTGCCGGGCGCGCCGACCACGGCTTGTCCGGAAGACAGTGTCGGAATAAAACCGCTCGCGCCGATGCGCAGCAGCCCCTGCTCGTTGCCGAACGTTGCCAAGGCTATTTGTCCCAGTAAAGCTGTCCGGCCGTTGCTGAAACTGCCACTGATGGTGCCATCCGACCCAATGTTGAAGTTGACCAGGGAACCGCTGCCGTTGCCGTCCTGCTGTGTGGACGATGTGCTGCTGGGCGCGGCCACCTGATGCAGAATGGGAACGCCCTTGTCGTAGAGTTGCCAATTAAACGTCATCGTATTGGCGCCATCCGCCAAGCCTGTGATAGCTATGCCCGTCACGTCGGCCGCCGGACTGGTCAGGTTGCCCGCACCATCGAAGGCCAACGTTCCGCTGTTGACGGTGACCGGCCCTGGGCCCGCGGCCCCCACATCGGCCGCCGGAATCGTGATGGCATAGTTCCAGGCTCCCGACGCGGTCTTGGTGAAATTGAAGGTCAACACGTGGCTGGCGCCCAGGGAATCAAATACCGTTACCGGCGTACTGAAAGTGTCACCCACAAGCGCGGTAGCATCGAGATTGCTGGTAATGCGCACATTGCTTGTAGCTGTGGCAGGACTAAGCTGGCCCGACCCAAGAGCCAGTGGCGCCAAACTTTGCCCCGGGTTGATCACTCCCGCCACGGCGGCATAACCCAGAATTTGCTGCCCATCGGTCGTTACCAGGAATCCGTTCTTATCGATGGAAAAACTCCCGGCCCGGGTATACGTGATGCCGCTACTATTCTGCCCCAGGAAAAATCCTTCGCCCTGAATGGCGACATCCGTGTTGACACCGCTCGAGCTGACGCTGCCCTGGGTGAAAATAGAAGGAATCGAGCCCACAGCCGCGCCCGCTCCCTGCAGGATTGGATTCCCCGCGCCGGTCGAACCGAGGGACTGATAGAACAAATCCCTGAATAACACACGCTGATCCTTATAGGCCGTCGTGTTCAAGTTGGCCAGGTTGTTGGCAATCGTCGATAGTGCAGTGGAACTGGCGGTAAGTCCGGACAGTGGAATGGAAAATGTGGGCATTAGTGATCTCCTTGGACTGATGTAGCGAATGCGGTTGGTAACGGGTTAACGGACGCAGTCTGGCTGGTAGTCTTCGCGCCCAACAGCTGCCGTATCTGCATGAGCTGGGTCAAACTATTGAACTGGATGAGTTGGCCAACGAACTGTGTAGGATCGACAGGATCCAGCGGAGATTGACTCTTCAATTGCGATGCCAGCAGCTTCAGGAACAAGTCGCTGACACCGCTTGCATCGCTGCTGGCGGTGCTTGCAGGAGCCGATTGCGCTGGCGCTGTCGGCAAGTTGGATGTGATCATCATGGTGCTTCTCCTCATTTAGTTTTTTATTCACTCCCTAATTTCGCTCTTAGACATGTAGGCTCAGCCCTCCGGCTCGGTAAACGCCGGCGTCCATTCCTGAGACGACGGATCTCTCCGTCTCCGAAGATCGCGCAACTCCTGGCTCGCGGCCGGGCGTCGATGGACGCATCTGCTCCTGGCTGCCCCGGTTCTGGCTCTCGCCGGAATTCAGCGCGGAGGTTGTGTCATGGTCCACAAAGCGAATGTCGTGCAGCCGTAAATCATGCTGCCGAAGGGTGGCATCGAGTTGCACGGTTTCGGAGCCCAACGCTCCGCGCAGGTCCCCGCGCTCGCTGGAGAGAGAGAGTCCAACCTGGTTGTCATGCACGACAGTGTGCATCTCGATCCGCCCAAAGACATTCGTGTTGAGATTGAGCCGCAATTCGGACGATCCAGAATTCTTCAGAATTTGCGCGGCATGGACACTACCGTCAGCCCCAGTCGCGGCAGGAAGAGGAGTTGTATCCAGCACAGCTTGCGGAACACGGGAATCGGATCCTGGCGAAACGGCGGACCGAATGCCACTGCCAACCGCAGTTAAAGTTTCTGACACTGGAACAATAGTCACTTGTCCTTTCAGGGTCGGTTGGGCTGATACGTCGGGAATTCCTCCGGGTGCAGATCCCGAAGATGGGGTTAAGGTGGCTGCGCTCAAACCGGAAGTCCGGGATCCATCTGAACTGTTCTTCTCCTTGCCCGTCGGTGCATTGCCAAATTGTGTGCCGCTTGAGGGGTGCACCGTCTCGCTCGTAGTGCCGGGCTGTGGTGGGAGACAGGTCGCGGGATTTTCATGAACGCCGGGAACATAAACGCCGGGAGAAAGAGCCGAAGCCGGCCGCGAGGCGTCCCCAGTCACGGCCGATGCTGATGTCCCCGTCAAGCGCTGCAAGCTATCTCCGGGTTGCGTCCGTGCTCGGTTGTTTTGATCGAACCACCCTGAAGGACGAGAATCGGTTTTGACGGTCAGCGGGCGCGCCTCAAACCTTTGCCCCGGTCCTGCGTTCGCAGGTTCCACCTTTGGATTTTTGGTCGTGGCGGTTGGAGTACTGGCTGCTGAAGCGATGGCTGTCGGTGTTGCGGCCATTGCGGAGCCGCCCGCAGGAAGGATGAGCGGGGTTTCCGCTGAAACTGGAAGGGAAGCAATCATCCCCGAGGGTGCTCTGACCACCCCTGGCACGAGTGGAACCGCGGGAGGAACGGACGAATCGGGGGATGGCGACAACGAAAGAGGGGACAACAGGACAGCGTTGTCGGGACCTGCTTCCTCTCCGGGTGTGGGAACCTTGTTTCCGGTGACATTCGCGAAAGGAGAGGATGGCATGACCTCAGCGAGGCGAATTGCTTCTGGATTGTCCGCTCCTCGGAGATATTCCCGAGCCAGACGTTCCAGATTTTGATCAGAGATACTCGGTACCGTGAGGTCTCTTGTATTGAGTAGCGGTGTTCTCCCAGCGGTCGGTTGTATGTGGCTCTCCCCGGTATCTTGTCGTGGGCCGCTTGTGGAGACCGCCTTCGGATCTGTTTTCCCCAAACCAGCAAAAGCAGCGGCACTTGGCATCACGTCAACGGCGGGGAGAGACGGCATCGCGCTAATAGCGCAGAGGAGAGGCGAAGCAACGTCGGGAACAGGGGAACTGTGAATCGGGCCCATGGCCGTGAGCGAGGAGGAAACGGACGAAGGTAAAGCGACCGGCGGCAGAGCGAGCGAAGGGGAATCGGGCAAAGGCGCGGGTCCTGTCAAGAAGACCGGAAGACTCAAGACAGCTGGAGGATCTAAGAGGGGAACAAAGGAAGCCCTTGCCGAGCTCCGCCGTGCTCGCCCTGCTTCCTTCATCTCCGGAGCCTGGGCTTCCGATGCTTGGTGGAGGGACTCAGCAAAAGGAGCCTGAGGCTCTTTGCCGGCAAGCGTACCGCGAGTCGCGCTTGCAATCGTGTTCGATCGTACGCCTGCCCCGCTGGCGGTTCCTGAGGTTCGTGTCATTACGGCTGGCAGCAGCGCCGAGGTTCCGAGTTGGATGGCTGTGTTCACGAAGTGGTACGCAGTAGCCGATGTGCACCTCGGGAACCAAAGCATTGAGCACGTTGTGAGAGAGGCCGATCAGCCCTGTCGCGGGCCGCAAGTCCTTGCAAAACAATCAGGAACTCCAGGAATAGCGACTCGTCTGGTGTTGCATGGACTGCCTTGGAACATCAGCGTGGGCACGTTTTGCCGGGTGTGCTGGGCAACGCTAACCGTGTGGCTGGCTCCGGCGCGCGCGGAGTAGTTGGAGAAGGAACAGATCATCGAGACTGCGCTGCTCGCGGCGGCGTTCTTCCGCGCGATACACCTCGATCTGGCGATCACGCAACGACTCGATCGCTTCCCGCTGGCGCCGTGCTTCGGTGAAGAGTGCGAGTTGACGCCGAATCTCTTCCTGTTTTGCCGCGAGTTGTTGCCGGAGTTGTTGCGCGTCGAATTCCAGGCGTGCCAAGCAAAAATCGGAGAACTGCAAATCTGCGCTCATAAATCCGCCGCGCGTATGCTCAACGCTTATCCGATCGGTGCGCGCAAGCAGCGAGGCCTGCTGCAATCGTTGGGCACGGCGCGCTACAACATTTTGCTCGATGGCAAGCTCGAAGCGTTGCGCGTCGTGCCGCAGGCTCAGCAATTTGCGCTCTTCCACTTGTTCCCGTGCGCCGCGAAGCCGGAGAAGAGCAACGAGTGAGAAAAGGAAGGCCATGAAGGTGATTTTCAGGCGCCGAGTGCCAGCAGACGCTCCATAGTTTCCGCCAGCGGAGCGCGTTCATTTTTGTCCTGCCGCAGGAATGCGTTGAGTTGCGGAATCACACGCACAGCACGGTCGAGTACCGCATCTGCCCCGGGGGTGTAAGCCCCCAATCGTAGGAGGTCTTCCGCTGCCGTGTAAGTGGCCAGCAGCTGCCGCAACTCTTGCGCTTGGGTAAGATGTTCAGGCGTGCTCACGGCGGTCATCAGACGGCTGAGGCTGTCGAGTATCGAAATCGGAGGATAGTGTCCTCGCGCCGCCAGCCGCCGGTCGAGAACGACGTGGCCATCGAGCAGCGCGCGCGCGCCATCCACCAGCGGATCCTGGTGGTCATCGCCTTCCATCAGAACTGTGTAGAACGCCGTGATGCTGCCACGCTCGAATTGTCCGGCGCGTTCAATGATGCGGGCCATCAACGAGAAGACGGAAGGCGTGTAACCCTTAGCCGTAGGAGGCTCGCCGGCCGCAAGACCGATTTCGCGCTGGGCCATTGCCAGGCGCGTCAGGGAATCGACGACCAGCAGCACATTACGGCCTTGCGCACTGAAATATTCCGCCACTGCCGTGGCCGTCAACACGGCGCGCACCTTGAGCAGCGGCGATTGATCCGAAGTCGAAACCACGACAACCGAGCGCCGCCGTCCTTCTTCGCCAAGTGCATCTTCCAAAAATTCCCGCACTTCGCGGCCACGTTCTCCCACCAGCGCCAGAACCGTCATATCAGCCGCCGTGCCCCGCGCCATCATGCCAATCAGTGTGCTCTTTCCTACACCGCTGCCCCCGAAGATTCCGAGGCGCTGCCCGCGTCCGCAGGCCAACAATCCGTCAATGGCGCGGATGCCACAGCCGATGGACGTCCGAATCGTCCTGCGTACCAGCGGCCCCGGCGGAGCTGCGTCGAGGCGGCAACGGGAGGTTCCGCGGCAGGGACCAAAGCCGTCGAGAGGCGCCCCGCCCGCGTCTACCACGCGGCCCAACCAATCGTTACCGACGCGAACGGAAGGTCGCTCCCCCCACGTGATGACGCGATCTCCGTGGCCTACCCCGGCGCTGCCTCCAAGAGAGACGGAGAGCACCGTCGAATCGCGGAATCCCACAATTTCTCCCGGCTGCTCGCCTCCGCGTCCGTCCACCAACAGACAGCATTCGCCCACGGCGCACACCGGACCCTCGGATTCAATGACCTGCCCCAGCACTTGCGTCACACGGCCCTGCCAGCGCACGGACGGGATGGTCTGCAGGTGATCAAAAAAAGGAGAAAGGAGAACAGGATCCCCACTGAGATTCATGGGAATACCATTGGACGTTGCGCCAGCAGTTCGAGAAAGCTCGCCTCGATTTCCTCGAGCTTCTGTTGCAGACTGATCGTCGCCGTTCCCATCTGGGTTTCGAGGACGCAATCCCCTTGCGTCAGGCTTCCGTCCTCGACAATTACGGGCAGAACTCCGGAGGAAAGTCCCGCGCCTTCCCGCGCCGCAAAGTGCAAACGCCAGTCCTGCGCTGCCGCCGGATGGACGCGCAGCGTGACTGCCGTGCCCGCTTGCAAGGGGCCAAGCGCTACGTACACCATGGCAGCGACGGCCAGCGGTTCCACGCGCGCCTCCCGTTGCAGGATCTTGCGCGCAATGGAGAGCGTCAATTGCACCGCCTCCCGTTCCACATTTTGAAAGTAGATATCCCGCTGGCGGCCAAATTCTTCCAGTGCCCGGCGCAGCAGGTCGCGTTCGCGTTCGATCTCACCGGCATACCAGGCGCGGGCGCGCTCTTCGCCTTCCCGGACGGCAGCCTGCCGCAGGCGATCTTCGCTTCCGCCATGGTCCCCTTCTCCTTCCGGCCACGGCATACCTGCAGAGGTTCCCGACTCTCGGTACAGAAACGGCGTGACAGTCGTCTCTTCTTCGGCGGCGCATTCGGTAGCGCGCAATCCCGGTTGTGGTCTAGAGGACAAATTCATCCTCCGTTTCCACTCCCAGCTTGATTTTGCCTTCCGCTTCGAGACGCCGGGCTCCTTCGACGACTTCCACCTGGGCCTTCAAGATATCCTTGGACCGGACCGGTCCCAGAACTTCCATATCCTCCTTGAGCATCTCGACCGCGCGCGACGACATTGTTTTGAAAATGTAGTTTTTCAACTCCGCGGAGGCTCCGCGCAGCGCCAGCGCCAGACTTTTCTTATCGAGGACTCCAAGAATTTCGCGAATGCCGGGCTCCGGCACGCCTAGAAGATCTTCGAAGGTAAACATCAGGTTGCGGATGCTGATGGCCAGTTTGGCATCGTCTTTTTCGATGAACTCGAGAATCGCCTTGCCCGCGGCAGGCTCAAAACGGTTGAGCAAATCGGCGACTCCTTTGAGACCCGCATAGGTGCGGCGGCTCTGATCCCCCAGCGATTGCATCCGCTTATGTAACATGCTCGCAACTTTCTGCGCCATCTCCGGCGGAAATTGCCGCAGTAACGCCAGCCGCTTGATCGCTTCCGCGCGCACCTCCTCGGGCAGCCGCATGAGCATGGCCGAAGCATGCTTGGCATCAAGATGCGCGATGGTGAGCGCGATCGTCTGCGGGTGTTCCTCTTCGAGAAATTTTGCCAGTTGCACCGGATCCGATCGCCGCAGCGAATCGAGTTGTCCGCTGCTTGTCTCTTCCGCCCGCGAAACTTGTTCCAGAAAGCGCTTAGCCGCATCGTCACCAAAAGCCTTGATCAGGAGGTCGTGTGCATAGCGTGTCCCCCCCTGCGCGGCCGAGTCCTGCGTTAACGTCAGGATGTGATACTCCTCGAGCACCTTCAACCCGGTTGCGGGTGTCACATTTCCCATTTGCGCAATTTCCTGGGTCAGTCTTTCCACAGCGTCCTCGGGCAGGATCCGGTAGACGCGGCTGGCCACCTCTTCGCCCAACAGGACCATGAGAATCGCAGCCTTCTGTACCCCCGACGGAACCTCTTCGATCGCTTGCGCCATCGTTAGCCCTCGCGCATCCAGGTCTGCACCAGCCGTCCAGCTACTGCTGGTTCAGCAGTCACCTTGTTCACCAGTTGCTGCTTGAGCTGCTTCGCGCGCCGCGAGTCTTCCGTGTCCGACGGCAACGCTGTCCCGGTTGCACTCTTGCTTTCCGCACCCGCCTTCAGCTCTCCCGTTTCAGCCGCGGCCGCCGCTGCCTGGGCGCGCAAAGGCAATTGCTTAAATGCTGCCAGCGCCTGGCGCTTGACGGGGCGCAATACGAGCAGATATACGAGTAAGAACAATAACGTGACGCCGACATAGCGCAACGCATCAGCCCAATCGCGCAACAACGCACGTATTTTTTCCAGGATGCCTGGTGGCAAAGGCGTTTGCACCAGGGTCTCGCGGAAGGAAATATTCTCCACCGCCAGCAAATCTCCCCGGTTTCCATCCACTCCAATGGCCGCTCCAGCCAGCCGCACCAGTTCCTTCATCTCGTCATCGGTGCGCCGCCGCCGCGTCTCCGTTTTCTTGATGTCCTTTCCGTCCTTGTCCTTGGCGTCGACAGCGGTTTCAACGACGTCGTCCACCAGCACGGCAGCTGTCAGCCGCTTCAAGCGCCCAGGGGGCTGCAGAACGTGATTCGTAGTTTTGCTGACGGCGAAAGAGGTGCTGTCCGAACGTGAGGCTTGGTGGTCGCCGTCGCTTGCCGCAGTGACGGGCGCGCCCGCCGGCTGTGCCCCGGGAACATTGCTCGCTGTTCCGGGTATTCCCCCTCCTGCAGCGCCTCCGGCTGTCTCCTCCGAATGCTGTGTCGTCAGAGTCGCCACTGTTTTCGGATCGTAGGTTTCCTCGGTATGCTCGCTCGTGCTCGGGTCATACTCCACATGCACGCTGGCCCGCACATGGTCGGCGCCGACGACGGGTTCGAGCGTATGCACGATAGCCTGGGCGAGCTGTACGTCGAGTTCGGAGCTGCTCGATCCGCCCAGCAAGCCGTGCGGTCGCACCAGCGAAGCGTCGCTGTCCGCGTCCACGACCGTCACGTCTTCGGGACGTAGCCTCTCGACCGCACTCGCCACCAATTGCGGAATCGCTCCCTGCGCCTCCGCCGAAAGCGCTCCTCCCCGCGTTTTCACGATGACCGCCGCTTTGGCTCCCCGGTCCTGTTCCGTAAACAGGGATTCGTGCGGCAGCACCAAATGCACCCGCACCGCCTCCACTTCGCTGAGCGTTTGCAAGGTGCGCTCCAGCTCGCCTTCGAGTGCCCGCTGATAGTTCACCTTTTCCGTAAAATCGCTGCCTGCCCAGTTGGGAGTGTCAAAGAGTTCAAAGCCCATGCGTGCGTTGCGCGGCAATCCCTGCGACGCGGTTTCGAGGCGTGCCGCGTCGAGCTTGTCCCCGGGCACCAGCAGGCTGGCTCCGTCGGTTCCCAGCCGGTTGGGAATATTCTTGGCCGTGAGGCGGCTGGCCAGCTCTTGCGCGTCTTGCGCTCGCAGCCCGGAATACAGTGTCACGTATTTCGGTTCCTGGATCATGCGCACGAAAACAAACAAGGTGGCGGCCACGGCCAATGCGCCCGCCAGCAGCAGCGCTTGTTGCGCCGCAGTGAGCCCCTGGATGAATTCGCCGATCTGCGCCAAAACCTGGCCCGGGGACTTCTCTTTCTCCACGCGCCTCTCCCTTAACCCGACCCACTGCTACGAACGCCCCGCCCCGCCTTTCGCCAAGCTAAAACTGCAATCTCTCCACTTCCTGGTAAGCCGCAATGATCTTGTTCCGCACTTGCAGCATGAGCTGGAACGACAGGTCGGCCTTCTCGACGGCAATCACGGCCTTGTGCACGTCGGTCCCGCTGCCTTCCAGTACGCCGCGCACCGCGCCTTCCGCTTGCGTCTGCAGATGGTCGACGTCCGCGATGGCGTCTTGCAAGGTCGCGGAAAAGCTGCCCGAAGGTGTCGCGCCGCGCCCCGGCGAAAACTCGTGCAGGGCCGGCAAAATGCGCAATGGTGAGATGGCTGGATTCATGTGTCCCATTCCCGAGAGACTATTTTTTGCGGGCTATCCCGCGATGGAGCCCGAGACATCAGCGGAGAATGTCGATGGACTGCTGAATCATTTGCTTCGCTGCCTGCACCGAGGAGGCATTCAATTCATACGCTCGCACGGCGCCGAGCAAGTCGGTCATTTCTTCCGTCGGATTCACGGCGGGGTAGGCTACATATCCCGAGGAGTCGGCATCCGGATGCCCGGGCTGGTAGCGCCGGAGCGGGGGAGCGGTATCCGTGACCACGCGTTCGATGCGCACGCCACCCCCCGTCCTCTGCGGCAGCAGCGAGGCCAGCTGAAACGGAAACCGCGAGCTGTTCTCCGCGCGAAATACCGTCAGACGGCGCCGGTAGGGCCCGCCTTCCGCTGTGTGCGTGGTTTCCAGGTTGGCCATGTTGCTGGCTACCACTTCCGCTCGCACGCGCTCGGCCGCCAGCGCCGAGCCGCCGATTTCGAGAACCCCGAACAGATTCATGGCTAGGCTCCTTCCTTAATCGCTGTCAGTATCTTGTGAAACTCAGCCTTCACCAGTTGCGCGCTGAGCGTGAAACGCAATTGCGTATCCGCCAGGAGTAGGCTTTCCCGGTCGGCGCTCACGTTATTGCCGTCCGGGCGCTCGATCAAGCCTTGCACCGTGTGCGCCGCCGGCACGGCCGGGAACCCCGCGACGCCCAGCCCCGTATTCAAACCGCCCTCGATCGCGCTCGCCAGCGTGCGGCGAAAGTCGATGTCCCGTGTCCTGTAGCCCGGCGTGTCTACGTTGGCGATGTTCGAAGAGAGCAGCGTCTGGCGGAAAGCGCTGACGTCCAGCGCCCCGCTCAAAGCGCGCAGCATTGGAGAATCAATAAGAGACATAGTCGCTCCTCGGAGGCAGCCCATATTCGCGAATCTTGTTCCGCACCGTGCGCAAGCTGATGCCCAGCATCACCGCCGCGTGCGAGCGGTTTCCTCCCGTCGCCGCCAGTGTCCGAGTGAGCAGTTCCCGCTCCGCATCCTGCAGTTTCATGCCAGGATGCAGCAAGGCTCGTTCTTCCCCGCCGTTTTCCGCGACGAAATGCGGTAGTGCTGGCAGAGGCGTTGGTACCGGCAATGCCTGCAAGAGTCCCGGCTGCAAGTCCGCGGAGATCTCTTCGCCCGGCGAAAGCGCCACCGCCCGCCGGATCGAATTCTCCAGTTCTCGAACATTTCCGGGCCAGCTGTGCCCGTACAACCGTTCCAGAAACTCGGGCGCCAGGCGCAGCTTGCGTCCTCGCGGCGCGTGACGCTGCAAAAAGTGTTCCGCCAGCAGCGGGATATCCTCACGCCGCTCGCGCAAGGGTGGCAGGGTGAGCGCAATAACGTTCAGCCGGTAGTAGAGGTCGGCCCGAAAGAGTCCTTCCCGCACCAAAGCTGCGAGCGAGCGGTTGGTTGTCGCCAGCACGCGGATATCGACGCGTACACTGCGGTTGTCTCCCAGCCGCCGCAGTTCGCGCTCCTGCAATACGCGCAGCAACTTCGGCTGCAGGTGCAACGGCATTTCCCCAATCTCATCGAGCAGCAGCGTACCGCCCTGCGCCGATTCGATTTGTCCGGTTTGCGCTGCGTTCGCGCCCGTATAAGCACCTTTGGCATGGCCAAAAAGTTCGCTTTCGAGCAGCGCTTCAGGCACGGCCGAGCAGTTTACCGCCACAAAAGGACGGGCGCGCCGCGCACTCCAAAAGTGAATCATGCGCGCCAGCACCTCCTTGCCGGTGCCACTTTCCGCCTCGATCAGAATGTCTGCCTCACTCGCCGCTGCTTGACGCCCGCGCGCAATGGTCCGCAGGAGCTCCGCCGACCGTCCAGCCAGCGAGGGTGCGGCCAGCGAGGGCGCAGAACTTCCGTCCCCTCCCCCGGGCATATTCGCGGCGGCCGAGTTCGGCTGGCCGTGCGCTTCCCCTTGCCCGAAGGCAACAGATCTCATGAGTCTTCCATCCATTTGGGCAAGGGCTCCAGGCGGCAGGGACATGGATCCCAGCCGGTTTCTTGTGGCCTTGTTGTTCCGAAGTTTAAATAGAGTTGAGAGCAAACGGCGGAAAAACGTTACTTACGAAGGTGCGTACTTCTCAATTTGGAAGGAAGGACAAAATCGGGAAAACCTTCCTCGCTTCTTCTAGAAAAAACAATCCCTTACAAAACCATGGCTACGGAGCCAACCGGTTCAGTGCGCTTCTCACCGTCGCCAGCAACTCCTCCCGGCAGAAGGGCTTCTGCAGAAAGAGAGAATCGTCGCGCCGCAGGCCCGACTCGCCCAGCATGGCCTCGGTGAAGCCCGACATGCGTACGGTTCTCATTCCGGGGTAGCGGATCGCCAGATAGCTCGCCAGATCCGTACCATTCGTGCCCGGCATCACAATGTCCGTCAGCACCAGGTCAATCGGAGCGACGGAGGATTCGCAAAGGTCCAACGCCTCGCTTCCTCCGCACGCCGCCAGAACGCGGAATCCGCTGCGCTCCAGCGTAATTTGCAGCATTTCGCGCACCGAGTCTTCATCCTCGATCACCAGAATGGTCGTGGGACCGGCTCCCTGATTTTCCGAAGTCTGTTGTTGGCAAGATGTCGCCATGGTGGTCCTCAGTGTTCATACTTCCCTATTCACTCTATCGTCCCAACGTGCAGAAAGCTTCAGCACAAGAAAACCGTATGGAGATAGCCACGACACCAATTCCGATGGGGATGGTTCTAAGGCAATCGGCAACCCGCCGGGCGATGGTACACTATTGCCCACTAGGAGAGATGGCGAGCGCCTCGGTTCGTCCGTTTCCCGCCAGCTCAAGTGCATGCACTTGATGTCAAAGGGCCACTTCCTGGGTAAAAGCTTCGGTGAATCCCAAGGCGCACTTGGCGGCAGGTACGCAGTGCTACTTAGCAACGGCAAACAACCTACCTACAATGGAAAGCAATCAGGCGCGCCGATCAGGGTGTGCCACGAGGCTATGACCAAGGCCCAAATTGAATGAAAAAGCCATACATTTTTGCTGTTGACGACGATCCTGCTGTTCTTCGAGCTGTTGAGCGGGATCTCAAATCGAAATTCTCCGCGCACTACCGGATCCTCGCTGCAGAGTCTGCTGAAAAAGCTATGGGGTTCGTGCGCCAACTTACGTCCCGTGGTGACCGCATTGCCTTGTTCCTGGTCGATCAGCGCATGCCGCAGGTGAGTGGTACCGAGTTCCTGATGGATGCCCTTCTCCTGCAGCCAGCGGCTCGTCGCGTTTTGCTCACCGCTTACGCGGACTCGAACGCCGCAATTGAAGCCATCAACAAGGTCAAACTTAACCACTATCTCTTGAAGCCTTGGGAGCCTCCGGAACAAAACCTCTATCCGGTCCTCTCCGATCTCCTCGATGACTGGAATGCTACAAGCCGCGAATCTTTTGAGGGCGTATATATTGTCGGAACGCGCTGGTCCCCTGCTACGCACGAGCTCAAAGATTTTCTAGCCAAAAGCCAGATTCCCTATCGCTGGATGGAGCCCGGTGCCACGTCAGATCCTCGAATTCAGGCCGCGATCGGCGACACACCTGCAATTCTGCCGGTGGTTATCTTCCCGGATGGATCGATTCTGGAAAAGCCGGAGCTTCTCGCTGTGGCTGCGAAACTCGGCCTCAGCAGCACGCCCAGTCGCGAGTTTTACGACGTCATCATCGTTGGAGCCGGACCGGCGGGTCTAGCTTGTGCCCTCTATTGCAGCACCGAGGGCTTGAAAACCGTTCTTGTTGAGAAAGAAGCTCCTGGCGGACAAGCTGGGTCGAGTTCCCGGATCGAGAACTACCTTGGGTTTCCCGCAGGCTTGAGTGGCGCCGACCTTGCCCGCCGCGGCGTATCGCAGGTGAAGCGATTCGGAACCGAAGTGCTGGCCCCTGCTCGAGGTGTATCGCTCTCGGGGGAAGGTGAATACCGGGTCGTGAAACTCTCGAACGGCCAGGAACTTGTTGGGCACTGCGTTGTGATCGCGGCTGGGGTGCAATGGCGCAGGCTTAATATCCCCGGGATGGACCGCCTGACAGGTGCAGGCATTTATTATGGCGCGGCCACCACCGAGGCGGCCTCTTGTAAAGGGGAGGATATCTACATTGTCGGTGGAGCGAATTCCGCCGGCCAGGCAGCCGTCCACTTTTCAGACTACGCACGCTCTGTGAATATGTTGGTGCGCGCAGACTCGCTCTCGAAATCGATGTCGCATTACCTGAGGGAGCGGATCAGCAGCATTCCAAATATCAAGGTCGTTCCAAATACTGAAGTCATTGAGGTGCAGGGCGAGGAGCGGCTCGCAGGCATCACGCTTCGCCATCACGATACCCAGACAACCGAGAATCTCGCAGCCGGCTCGCTCTTTATTTTCATCGGCGCCGAGCCGCAGACGGAGTGGCTCGAAGGCACACTCTGCCGCGATGGCAGAGGTTTCCTGGTGACGGGCCGCAACCTTCTGCAGGACGGACGGCGTCCTGCGGGCTGGAGTCTGGACCGCGACCCATCCTTATTAGAGACGAACGTGCCGGGTGTCTTTGCTGTGGGGGATGTGCGCGATGGAGCCGTCCGCCGCGTCGCCAACAGTGTGGGTGAGGGCTCGATCGTTCTGTACTTCATCAATCAGTATTTAGCGAACCGGTAAGAGGAGGTTACCCCATGTCCGATAGCCCGTGCGTTCGCCCGAGTGCCGACGAGCTTGCCGGCTTCGCGCTCTTTGCGGACGATGACCGTGCCGCTCTGGAGTGGTTGGCGGAGCATTTCGAAATTCGCTGCTACGAGCCTGGCGACATTCTCATCCATGAGGGCGCACCAGCGAATCAGTTCTTTGTGGTCCTCGAGGGAGAGATCCACTTTCGCATGGTCAGTGATCCGTACGCGCCGATTTTTGTGCGCGTCGCGGGCCAGCCGTCAGGGGTACTGCCTTTTTCACGCATGAAGGTAGCGCTCGGTCGTGCCACTGCCATCCGGCATACCCGCATTGCCTCCATGCCCGCGACCGAACTGCGCGAGCTGGTCTATCGTGCACCGAATCTCGCGCAAAAGCTCGTGGCCGAAATGACGGATCGGACTCGGGAAACAACCCGGATGTTCGAGCGCGGCGAGAAGATGCTGGCACTCGGAAAGCTTTCAGCCGGACTTGCCCACGAGCTCAATAATCCGGCATCCGCCGCCGTGCGATCCTCCGCGATGTTGCGGGAAACGTTGATGAACCGCCGCAGGATAGCAATTTTGCTGCGCGGCGAGATCATCCCGCCCGCAGCACAGACGATCATGGCGGCACTGGGTGAGTCCATCGCGGAATGCGCTCCTGCGACCAAGACTCTGGATGCGCTCGAGCGTGCTGATCTCGCATCGGATCTGGCCGACTGGCTGGAGCAACACAGTGCTCCTGCCGAGCTTGCTGGAGACCTGGTCGAAGCGGGTATCACCGCTGACCAATTGGCTCCGCTTACCCAGATGATGAATCACGAGAATTTCAGTCGGGGTCTAAGAATTCTCGTTTATGACCACCAGATTCTGTGCCTGGCTCGCGAAATTGAAGAGGCCTCGCGCCGCATGTCCGACCTTGTACAAGCCGTGAAGTCCTACTCGTACATGGATCAAACACCGCTCAGCGATGTGGACGTGGAACAGGGAATTGATGTCACCTTACGCATGTTCCAGCACCAGCTTAAGCACGGTATCCGTGTACAACGGCAATTTGCCGGCAATCTCCCGAAGATTCCGGCAAACGGCAGCGAGCTGAACCAGATATGGACCAATCTAATCGACAATGCTATCTGCGCCATGGCCGCTGTCCCGAATGCAGAGAAATCCCTCGACATCCGCACTGTTCTTGAGCCGGAATCCGTGCTTGTCGAAATTGCGGATACTGGATCCGGCATCCCGCCTGAAATCCAGGGCCGCATTTTCGATCCTTTCTTTACTACCAAACCGGTCGGCGAAGGAACCGGTCTTGGTCTCGATATCGTTCAACGAATCGTTCGGACTCATCAGGGCTCGATTCGCGTCGAGTCCAGACCTGGCCGAACCGTATTTCAGGTCCGTCTGCCACGGGTTCGCACTGCTACAGGAGCTTAGTCCGTTGATGCTCGACCGTTAAGGCCACCAGCCATTGCACGTCCCTGAGCTCGGGGGCGACGGTTCTCCAATCCGTGCGATCCGTTTAAACATAATCGACGACCTGTGCTAACCTACTGAAAAGTACTTGCGGAGAGGTGGCCGAGTGGCTGAAGGCGGCGGTTTGCTAAACCGTTGTACGGTCAA
>CAZUCC010000025.1:0-62619 GCA_964619065.1 uncultured Acidobacteriaceae bacterium
CTTGTTCTGCGGCGGTGTTCTTGTCCCTCTCGACTATAAGCTCTCGGCGGCTGAACATCTGGCGTTGCTGGCGCATTCGCAGGCCAGGGTATTGTTTACGGAGTTCCATCTGTGGCGTGCCATTACCCAAGCAGCGAGCTTTGACAAGTTGGCCACAGAGACAGTGCTGGTGACAGAGGCTCCGGGAGGCGCGGCCCTGGTGAAGGCGTTCCGCTGGGAGGATTTTCGGCGCAAAGGTACTGCGGAATTCATGCCGCGGAAGCGGGAAGATTGGGCGTCCATTGTGTATTCTTCCGGCACTGGCGGGCAGCCGAAGGGGTGCGTCCTCACCCACGAAAATTATTTGGAGCAATGCACAGCATTGACGATGTTGTATCCGTTTTGGCCGGGTGTTCGCTATCTCAGTATTTTGCCTACGAACCATGCTGTCGATTTCATGGTCGGTTTTATAGGTCCCTTCGTGTGTGGGGCCACGGTTGTGCATCTCCGCACTTTGCGTCCCGAGTTTGTGCGAGACGCTTTCGTGCGCTACCGTGTGACCTACTTGAGCCTGGTTCCCATGGTGCTTAAGAATCTGGAACGCGGATTGCGCTCAAAGTTTGATGAGTTGCCCGGACCTCGACGTTGGATTTTGGAGCGCCTGATTGCCCTGAATCGTTTACTGACACGCGGGAAGCCGCGGGTGGGCCTGAGCCGCCTCCTGCTGCCACAGATTCATCGCGCCTTCGGAGGGAGCCTCCGGGCGATGTTTGTAGGGGGCGCTTTCATGGAGCCTTCCACGCTGCAATTTTTTTACGACCTCGGCGTCCCTGTTTCGAACGGCTACGGTCTCACCGAAGCTAGTACCGTACTAACACTCAACGACTGTAAACCGTTCCGCGCGGATACCGTGGGCAAGCCACTTCCTGGTGTAGAGCTTCGCATCCTGAATCCCAATGACGACAACATAGGAGAGGTTGCGGCGCGCAGCAAAACGGTAATGTCTCACTATCTGAACAATCCAGAACTGACGGCGGAAACGATTGTGGACGGATGGCTGCTCACAGGCGACCTTGGCCGCTTCGATCCAACCGGTCATCTGCAGCTCTTCGGCCGCAAGAAGAACATGATTGTCACTGAGGGCGGCAAGAATATTTATCCGGAAGATATTGAGACGGCTTTCGACGGTTTACTGGTGAAAGAGTACAGCGTATTTTCCGCCAACTACATCTGGCCCAAGAATAAACTGGGCAACGAAACGCTGGTGATGGCGATTCGGCTCGAACCGGGGCAGGAGTTTACTAACGAACTGCGCGAAGACCTGGTGGCTCGCAACCGCCGCTTACCGGACTTCAAACGCATTAGCGGCTACTTCGTTGTGGGCAAGGACTTTCCACGCACTGCTTCCATGAAGATCAAGCGCAATCAATTGGCGGAAGAGGTTGGCAGGACAATAGAGCGCTCTGCCGTGGTGGAGTTGTGACGGAGAACTTTCTCGCGGTGGTGAATCCAGCGGCCGGGGGCGGGCGTTGCGGTCGACTGGTCGAGGAGGCTTTGGAACGGCTTCGAGCGGCTGGCATTGCCATTGACGTCGCCGAGACCGATGCGGAAGGCCACGCCGTGAAAATTGCACGCTACGCATTTGCGAGTGGATATCGTAAGTTCATCGCTGTAGGCGGAGACGGAACTGCCTGTGAGATTGTGAACGGTCTTTTCCCGGAAGCAGAAGGGGGAGATCCACCGTTGCTGGCATTTCTCCCGCTGGGCACGGGAAATTCATTTCTCCGCGATTTTACCGCCAATGGTCCAGTACAAGCGGCAGAAGCTCTTATCGCCGGGCGTTCCCGCCCTTGCGATGTGTTTCGTCTGCGGCACAAGGATGGGGTGTACTACTTCCTGAATCTTTTGAGTGTGGGATTCGCAGCGGATGTGGCTATGCTGCGTCACCGCCGTTTTCGGGCTTATGGTGAACTCGGTTATCTTTTTGCTCTCTTTGTTACGCTGGCGCGCCTTGATCGCCGAACATTCCCGGTGATCTTGGACGGCTCAGAAGTGGACCGCCGCCGCAGTCTCTTTCTGACCTTCAACAACAGCAAATTCACGGGCGGGAAAATGATGATCGCGCCTAAGGCCGAAACTGCCGATGGATTGATTGAATATGTTCGATGGGGTCCCATTGGGCGGATGGGTTTGATTTGGAATCTACCACGGCTTTACACAGGGACCCACATCCATCATCCGCTAGCTGAGCGCGCGGGAGTGAAGCGTGTTGAATTCTCTCTCGATGCTCCCGTTGATGTCATGATTGACGGTGAGGTCGCCACATTGCATTGTGAGTCACTCGACGTGCTGTCACATGCTATTCGTGTCGTGATATAAGAAGCGAGGATCGAAAAGCATGGCCCTAAAGAGTTCACCGGCACCACCTAATTCTGTTTTGCGCGCGGCTGCTCGCAAGCTTGTGCTGCTCCTACTGATCGCGGGCGCGTTTGCTGGCGTGTGGTATCTTGGCAAGCTGCGCGGACGTCAAAAGGTGGATCGCTTTGCACAGTGTCTCACGGACAAGGGAACCGTCATGTACGGACTTTTCTGGTGCCCGCACTGCGAAGATCAAAAAGAATTGTTCGGCGCGTCGTTTCGCAATGTGCGTTATGTCGAGTGTGGCACTCTCGATCACAAAGAGCAACCGCAGTGCGAGCAGGAGGGGCTGAAAGATTTCCCGACATGGCGATTTGCGGACGGGGAGCGACACGCAGGCGGATTGTCGCTGCCGGAACTTGCCACAAAGACGGGATGTTCGCTGCAGTGAACCGAGGACGCTATTCTCTGCTGATCATTCTCTCTGCGGGACTTGGAGTCGCCGCTTCCGGGCTGTCCTTACACCTTCACTACCACCGGGACACGTCTTCGTTTTGCAGCATCAACGATACGTTCGATTGCGATGTGGTGAACCGGAGCGCGTACTCGGAAGTTGCTGGAATCCCAGTCGCGCTGGTTGGACTGCTCGCGTATCTTGTCATGCTGGGTTTGGCGTTATTTCAGCGGCAGAAACCAGAGACTCCGATGTTGCTGCTTTTTCTTGGAGTGGCTGGGCTGGCAGTTTCTCTGTATCTCTCTTACGTAGAAGCTGCGGTACTGCGCACGTGGTGCATCCTGTGCCTGGCATCGCTGCTGTCGATCACGCTGATTTTTTTATTTTCCGCTTTACAGGTCCGATCCGAACTTCGTGGAGTGCAATCATAACCGCCGTACGACTCGCGCACATTACTCATGTCTGAATCCAACCCATTGTCTTCCAGTATTGCTCTTGATGATGAACGCTCGTGCTCGGACGAGACGGGAGAGCTTCGCATTCACGACCAATCCAGTCGCGTCTTTGGCAATACGCGCCGGCTGCGAGTATGGTTGCCGCCCGGATATAGCGCGGCGCAGAACGAGGGCCGCCGCTATCCCGTTTTCTACTTGAATGATGGCCAAAATCTATTTGACCCGGCCACCGCATTTGCTGGTGTCGACTGGCACGTCGGCGAGACCCTAACCCGGTTGATTCGCGAATCGGTGGTTCCGCCCATGATCGTGGTGGGTATCGACAATGCCACGGTGGGGCGGATTCAAGAGTTCCTGCCATACCGGTCGCTTTTCCCGCCTGTGCCCAAGCCGCAGGGCAAGCACTACCCGGATTTTCTGATTCGCGAAATCATGCCGTTTATCGAGCGGACCTATCGGGTGGCCCGTGGAGCCAAAAATACAGGCCTGGGCGGGTCGTCCTTGGGAGCGATCATTTCTCTGCACACGGTGATCGCACGACCAGGAATCTTCGGAAAGCTTTTGCTAGAAAGCCCGTCTTTATTCGTTTCCAACCGGCAACTACTCAAAGACAGTCGGGCTTGTAAAAGCTGGCCACCAAGGATTTTTCTTGGGGTGGGAACACAAGAGTCCGGCCAGCCCGAACGGGACCAGCGGATTGTAGACGACGTGCGCTCACTGGCTCATGTTTTTCATCTTGCGGGCTTGCGGGAAAAGCGTCTTCGTGTGGTGATTCAAGAGGGAGCCAGCCACAATGAAGGGGCCTGGGCGGAGCGTTTTCCCGAAGCCGCATCGTTTTTGTTTGCTGGATAATCCGTGGATTACGGTGCAGGGGAGGGCGCTCCAGAGTCGTGGAAAGAGGTTGAAGGATAAGGTGCAAGACCGGCCGGTTTTTGATCTGGACGCAACATCCAAACGTGGCGTTTGTGAAAATATTCAATCAGCTTTCGATTCGCCGTGTCTCCCATGTCGCGGGCCCAGACTACTGGTGAACCATCGATATCCGCACGGTTGTAAACCCATTCCTGATTCACATCGTGATCCGAGGCATACTGAACGAAGATGAGATGCCGACCGCCGGATTTCTCCAGACCGCTTAAAATCGCGGCCCGCTCCAGATTACCGCGGGGCCATGCCTGCTCGATCGACGTGCGCGAGGCGGCAGCCGTCACACGCAGGACGATCATGGCCGCCAAGACAATCGGGATCATGCGAACCAGGGCCGCTCCCAGACCGCCTGTTCTTCGTCGCCACAGTCGCAGATGCCGCGCACCTCTCACCAGGAACAAGTAGAGCAGGCTAGCAGCGGGTGCCACGTAGTGCGGCATGGTCCAGGTTTGCGGAAGCAGGGCGAAGACGAAGACTCCGGCGAGGATGAGCGGAAAGCGCATGCGCTGGCTGCGCCAAACTGAGCCCCAGGCAAGGCACAAAGCCAAGCAGGGAATCGTCAAGGCGGGGGCCAAGTAGAAGAGCCAGAGGTCATCCAGTTTGAGCAGCATACGGTGCAAGAACCCTGGCACCGTCCGTGCTTCGCGGAACTCCCGCAATTCGACGCCTTCATAGAAGCGTTGCATCACTGCATGGTCGTAAGGAAGCGCTCGCCTGGGCGAGAGCATCAGGAAATACGGAGCTTGCGCGTAAGTTTCACGGTCAACCTGGTACGCCATGCGTACCGGACTACCCGTGACGCGCCAGTTGTAGTAGGCCGTCGCCGATCCAAACACGAAGAGCAGTACCGCGAGGGGAAGCACAATTCGCAGCCACTTCTGAGGCTGCGATGGTCCTGCTTTTGAGAACAACCAAATCAGCAAGGCCACCGCAATGGGTAAACTCAACACGAATCCTTCGTAAGGTCGGCTATTGGCGAGGATGGCTAGTCCCATTGCCATGAGAACCGCATACCGCGCGTGTGCAGTACGCTGGAGGCGAGGCCATGCCCCCAGCACAAGAGCGCCCCCTAGTGCGGGTACGGACCCGAGAAAATATGTGTTCATCCAATAGCTGAGGATGCCGAGCCGCAATACGGCGAGCATGCCGCCATAGAGTGCCCATCGTGGTGGCACCCAACCTTGTAGCATCCAGTAGAAGGCTCCGCACATAAGTCCCGTGACCAGCCATTGCCCCCACCACGGGTGGCCGAACAGCCAGTGTCCGGTTGCGAGTATCAAGCCTTGCGCTGGAGGGTACATTGACATGTAAGTTGGGTGATGAATGATGTGGAAGCTCTCGAAGAATACCCACAGAGGATGAGTGGGATTGGTCAGATGCCCAGAGAAAAACGTATCCTCCGCTAGAAGGAAACTAAATTCATCATGCCATCGGGGTTGGGGAATGCCGAGAATGGGAACCAGTGCAGCGCGAGTCAGCAGGGGCAGTATGGTGATCACAATGACGGCTAATCCGCGCCGTCGTGCGATCAAGCCGAACCAGCGCCCAAGGGGCCCATCTCCAGTGCGTTTGTTGCGGGGCTGCGGCCTCCGTCGCGCGAAAAACCAAGCCTGCAGGACTCCCGTCAGAAGCAGCAGAGCTTCCAGCGCGGGCAGGAGGTAGCGCGACAGTCTTCCGAGACTCTCTTCCATTGGCTTTGCGCTATCGAAGCAGCAAGACTACCAGTTTTCGGCACAAGAAAGCCCTGCCGCTCTTCAATACCACGAACGGCAGGGCTGATGATTCTTCACGACGTGCTACTTGCCGGGCTTGTCCAAAACACCTTCCGCCACGGTAAGCAGATCTTGATCCACCCTGCGATTCGAAGCCACAGCTTCCGCTAGCGGAATCGAGGTGATCTTGTTGCCCTTGAGCGACACCATTTGCCCGAACTTACCTTCGTGCACGAGGTCGATCGCCCCCAGGCCGTAGCGTGTCCCGAGCACCCGGTCAAAAGCGCTGGGAGTTCCGCCACGTTGCACGTGTCCGAGGATTGCCGCCCGAGTTTCGTATCCAGTGCGTTTCTCGATTTCGGTCGCCAGGAAGGTGCCAATGCCGCCGAGACGAGCATGTCCGAATTCATCAACGCCGCTCGCCGCCAGGACGTTGGCTTCGCCCTTCGCTCCTGCCGCAACCTTCGCGCCTTCCGCGACCACCACAATGCTGTAGAGGCGTCCGCGATGGTGCTGCTGACGGATGGTGCTGGTTACCGCGTCGATGTCGATGGGGCGTTCCGGGATGAGAATCACATCAGCGCCACCGGCAATTCCGGCATACATGGCAATCCAGCCGGCGTCACGGCCCATGACCTCCACCACAATCACGCGATTGTGGGATTCCGCGGTGGTATGCAAGCGGTCAATCGCTTCGGTGGCAATGCCGACAGCCGTATCGAAGCCAAAGGTGAAGTCCGTGCCTGCCAAATCGTTGTCGATAGTCTTGGGGCAGCCCACGACCTTGAGACCCGCGTCGTTGAGCTTTTTCGCGACACCCAGCGTGTCATCGCCCCCAATCGCGATGAGCGCATCCAAGCCCTGCTTTTCGAAAGTCGTTTCGATCCGGGCCAACCCGTCCGGCTGTTTCGTGGCGTTCGTACGCGAGGTACGCAGAACCGTTCCCCCAATGGGGAGAATGCCCTCCACCGCGGCTAGATCCAGGGTGACAGTTTTGTTGTCGAGCACGCCGCGCCAGCCCTCTAGGAATCCGACAAACTGGTCGCCGTAGTGGTTGCTGCCCTTGCGCACAACTGCGCGAATCACCGCATTCAGCCCCGGGCAGTCACCGCCGCCCGTTAGTATGCCGATTTTCATTCCGATCTCCTTCAATGTTTTTATGACGTAAAGTAAATTGCTGGGATTGGGTTGGGTTTGACCTAACCTGGGCTCGGCAGGGGCGCGGCGCTCCTGACGGTCGAGTCTCAGCCAACTAGATTATCATTACCGCGATCAGAGACCATGATCGAAGAATGGTAGAGATTCCTCACCACAGAAGGATCGGATACCGATGCATAAAATTGTTCGAGTTTCAATCTGGTTCGCGGTGGCTGCGAGTGGAGCGATATCCGTCTCCGTGATCGCTTTGCGCCGCGGCGAATCTATCAATGCTATGTGGCTGGTAGTGGCCGCGGGCTGTTGTTATGCGCTGGGATACCGTTTCTACAGTAAGTTTCTGGCGACGAAAGTCCTGATGCTGGATCCGGTCCGAGCCACACCGGCTGAACGCTTGGAGAACGGGCGCGACTTCGTACGTACCAATAAATGGGTAGTCTTCGGCCATCATTTTGCGGCCATAGCCGGCCCTGGGCCGCTCGTCGGCCCTGTGCTCGCGGCGCAGTTTGGCTACCTTCCGGGAACCCTGTGGATTTTGGCAGGCGCAGTCTTCGGAGGATGCGTACAGGATTTCGTCATTCTCTTATTTTCCGTCCGCCGTGATGGCAAGTCCCTTACGGAAATGGCGCGCGAGGAAATCGGCAAGGTGGGCGGGGTCATTGCCTATATTTCCATTCTTGGCATTATTGTGATCCTGCTGGGTGTGGCCGCGCTTATCGTGGTGAATGCGCTGAAGGGAAGCCCCTGGGGCGCGTTCACTATCGCCATGACCATTCCCATTGCTTTGCTGATGGGGTTGTATCTGCGCCGCATTCGGCCCGGCAAGGTTCTGGAGACCTCGATTCTGGGTTTTGCGCTGGTGATGCTGGCCATTCTCGGCGGGCAATGGGTTTCGCAGAGCACGGTTCCAGCGCAATGGTTCACCTTCAGTGCGTCCACCCTGGCCATCGTCATCATCCTTTACGGATTTGCTGCTTCCGCTCTTCCCGTGTGGCTGTTGCTTGCGCCGCGTGACTACCTCAGCACGTTCGTGAAGTTGGGCGTGATCTCGCTTCTCGCAGTCGGAATCATCTTGGTGCGTCCGCAACTTCACATGCCGCCGCTCACACGCTTCATCGATGGCTCGGGGCCTGTGTTTGCGGGCAACATATTTCCGTTTGCGTTTATCACCATTGCATGTGGGGCCATCAGTGGATTTCATTCGCTGATTTCCAGCGGCACCACGCCGAAGCTCATCTCGCGCGAACCGGAAACGCGAATGGTCGGGTACGGCGCCATGCTGGCTGAATCCATGGTTGCCATCATGGCGATGATTGCCGCATGCACCATGCAGCCCGGAGTTTACTTCGCGATTAACAGCCCTGCTGGTGTTGTGGGCGCAGCACCAGATGCGGCAACTACAATCTCCAACTGGGGATTTCCCGTAGCCGCGTCTGATATGGCCGTGCTGGCACATTCTGTGGGGGAACAGACGCTCTACAATCGCACCGGAGGTGCGCCTGCATTCGCCGTGGGCATGGCGCAAATCTTTGCTCGCAGTTTGGGCGGAGATGCCGTGATGGCCATCTGGTACCACTTTGCCATCATGTTTGAAGCATTATTTATCCTCACGGTTCTCGACGCAGGAACCCGCGTGGGCCGGTTTATGGTGCAGGACACTCTTGGCCACTGGTGGAAGCCGCTCGGCCGCACCAGTTGGTATCCGAGCGTTCTTGCCACAAGCGCCCTCATTGTCGGCGCCTGGGGATTTTTCTTGTGGCAAGGAGTGAAAGATCCACTGGGAGGGATTAACTCCCTCTGGCCGCTTTTCGGGATCGCCAATCAGTTGCTGGCCACTGTGGCGCTGTGCGTGGCGACGACCATTCTCATCAAGATGGGGCGTGCCCGCTACGCTCTGGTTACATTGGCACCGCTCTGTGTGCTGGTAACCGTGACGTTTAGCGCGTCCTACCACAAGATATTTAATCCGAATCCACGCATCGGTTTCTTGGCGCATGCTCGGCTATTGGCAACACAGATCGCGAGTTCGCCCAAGCCGGGAGAGTTAGCGCGCTTAATGTTCAACGACCGCCTGGATGCGTTGGTTGCAGGACTGCTCGTTTGTCTCGTGTCGGTGATCATGGTGGAGTCAGGGCTGGAATGGTGGCGTGTCCTTTCCGGACGTAAGGAAGCCCGAGTGAAAGAGACTCCGTTTATTGCGAGCCGTTTCGCCGCGGAGGAAATATGAGAGTGGGGAACGTGCCGAATCGGTTCCGTGGGTTTGCCCAAACTGTGCTGGCAATGCTTCGCGAAATTTTCGACGAGTCTGCATATGCGCGTTTTTTGGCGAGGCGAGGGGTAACTTCCTCTAGTACGGCCTATGCTGAGTTTCTTCACGAGACCGAACATGTGCGTGCACGCCGTCCTCGTTGCTGTTAAGAGGGACACCAGCGCTGACACAAATTAAGAGCGGCGGAACCTCGCTCGGATTGGGTTGCCGTCCCCACGCAATCTACCAGAATTGAGTGCGTTTTATTTTTTAGGGTCGGCGACGAACTCGTATCCAATGCCTCGTACCGTCAGTAAATGACGCGGAATGGCGGGGTCGGGTTCGATGTAGCGGCGCAGCCTGACAATGAAGTTGTCGATGGCGCGAGTGTCCGTGTCTTCGTGCAAATTCCATACTTTTTCGAGGATGGCCTTGCGGGAAACAGGGTGCCCGATGTTCGCGATCAGAAAACGCAACAGATCGGCTTCCATCAGAGTGAGCTGAAAACTTTTCTCTCCAACATGCAAGCGCAGGTGCTCAAAATCCACCAACTTGTCACCGAAACGGAACGTAGCGAGTGTGTCTGCACCTGCTGGACTCGTTGCCGCGGCCGCGGGCTCCGAATTTTGCAGCCATTTCTTGCGGCGTAATAGGCTTTCAATTCGCGCAATCAGGATGTCGAGATTGAATGGCTTGGGAAGGTAATCGTCCGCCCCGGCATCGAATCCGGTCAGCACGTCCTCGGGACGCCCTCGGGCCGTCAGAATCAAAACAGGCACATAATTCTGCGCCTGGCGTAGCTCGCGGACCACAGTGAAGCCATCTTTGCCGGGAAGCATGACGTCGAGCACAACTGCGTCGAACGCCGGGCCTCCGGGCCGAAGTCTCCGCATCGCTTCTTCGCCGTTATCGGTAACTTGCACATGGTGGCCCTCCGCCTCCAGATTGAAACGCAGGCCTTCGGCGATGTGAGCTTCGTCTTCTACGATCAGGATCTCGCTCATGCGCGATGCACCCTCGGAAGTTCGAGATGAAAAGTGCTCCCTTTGCCGTCGCCCTCGCTCTCGGCAAAAGCATCGCCGCCGTGCTGGCGGGCCACGGAGCGCACAATAAACAGACCGAGTCCCGTGCCTTTGACTTGCCCGAAACCCGCCGCATGGGCGCGGTAGAAACGCTTGAAGATGCGCTTCAGTTCGTTACGAGGAATGCCGATACCACGATCTTGCACCGTTAACAAGATGGTATCGATGTTGGGCGCGCGCAGATTTACTACGATGTCCGGTTTTTCCCCGGAGTACTTCACAGCATTGTCAAAGAGGTTGGCCACCGCCGTCCGAAGCTGCTCGGGATTTCCGCGGACCAGCAGTTCATTAGAAGGTGACGTGTCCAACCGTAGCACGCTCGAGGGCAAGTGGTGGCGCTGACTTGTTGCCGCCAGAGTATCCCGCACAAGGGCTGCAAAGTCGACTTCGCGCCACTTTGCCTGGACGCGGCCGTGACGTGCTTCTCCTGCTTGTAAGACTTGCTCGATCGTGCCCAGCAGCCGCTCCGTGTCTTGCAACATTACGCTGTAGAACTCCCGCCGTTGCGGTTCGTCCAGCTGGCGGCGTTCCAAGGTTTCCAGGTAGAGGCGAATCGAGGCAACAGGCGTTTTCAGCTCGTGGGTGACTGCGTTGAGGAAGCTATCCTGCTGCTCACTGCGGCGGATTTCCCGCACCAGAAAAATTGTGTTCAACACCAGCCCGGCAATGATGGCACCAAAAAAGATGATCCCTAGCACCAGGGGGAATACACGTCGCCAGTTCAGCACAATCCAGCCCACGTTCAGCCCTACCGCGAGTAGTACGAGCAGAACTCCTAACGAAATGAAGAACGCGATTTTGTGACTGAAGGTGCGCATCCAAGCTCTCTAGGCGTCGCCTAGATGATAGTAGAGAATGGCAGCTCACAAAAAAGAAACCGCGAACCTCCGAAAAAAGAGGCCGCGGTTGCGAAAAATTGGTTCAAACCTGGGCGGGCTAGTCGCCTGCCGCAGCCGTTGCCAATGTTTTGGGGGCAGATGCTTCCGCAACTGCTGATGGCGCTCCGGTCGACTCCTTCGCAGGGAGCAGTTTCGGCAGCTTGATATCCCATGCGAGTCCCAACAGACGCAAGGTCGAGATGCCGTACCAGTTTACGTCGATCTCATACCAAACAATCCCATGGCGGGCTACCTGCGGAGCGGCATGATGATTGTTGTGCCAGCCCTCTCCAAACGTGAGCAGAGCAACCCAAAAACTATTGGTGGAATCGTCGCCGGTCAAGAAGCGTTGCGAGCCCCACATGTGCGTTGCGGAGTTTACCAGCCAGGTGGCGTGAAGTCCCACGACAGTGCGCAGAAAAATTCCCCAGAGGAGAAACGGCAATCCGCCAATGGCATAGAGCACAACAGCGAGCACGGCCAGTGGCACCCAATGCCACTCACTGATCCAGAGGTGAAACTTGTCTTTGCGGAGATCAGGCACGTAAGGCAGCAGTTCGTCCGTCTTGGCGTGCATGGCCTTGCCGGTCAAGATCCATCCCATGTGCGCCCAAAGACCACCTTCGCGCGGCGAATGGGGATCACCTTCCTTATCGGTATTCTGGTGATGTTTACGATGAGTGGCCACCCATGCGATGGGTCCACCTTCGAGTGCCAATGTTCCACATGTGGTCAGAAAATACTCCATCCACTTGGTCGTCTTGTAGCCGCGATGCGTCAGCAGACGGTGATAGCTCATGCCAATCCCGAGACTCCCGGCTACCCACCACAACAAGACCGCCACGGCCAGCGCCTTCCACGTAAAGAAGAAAAGCGCGGCAATTGCGCCAGCATGAAACATCAGCATGAAAAGGGTTGTGCTCCAGATGATCGGTTCTTTGAAGGTGCGGTCGCCTTTGAGAGGGCTCATGATGACTGGATTCCTTGGTAGTTTCTTTCTCTATCGACAACGTAGCAGGGAACAAAAGATCTCACTGTAATAGTTGTGTAATTCCTCGTCGCGCAAGGTGTTACGAGCGTAACCTCGCAACACAAAATTAAATTGCAGACGAGTACTTTTGTGTTGTGTTTTTGACTCCCTCCGCATTCTCCGATAGCCTTATAAATTCCCGCATGAACACAACCTCCCCAACTGTTTCCGTCGAGGGCCTCAAGAAATCCTACGGCGAGAATGAAGCTGTTAAGGGTATTGACTTCGAAATTCAGCCGGGAGAAGTTTTCGGTTTGCTCGGGCCGAATGGCGCCGGGAAGACCACAACCATCGAGATTTTGGAAGGTCTTCGCGCCCGTTCTGCAGGTCGTGTCAGCGTTCTCGGCTTTGATCCTGACACGCAGCGCGATCAGATCAAAGATCGCATTGGAGTCTGCCTGCAAGCTACCAATCTTCCAGGGAAGATTCGTGTACGCGAAGCCATGCACGTATTTTCCTCTTTCTATAGCCGCAACGTGGATGCGGCCCAGCTTCTGAATCGCCTGCAACTGACGGAAAAGCGCGATGCATTCTACGAAACACTCTCCGGCGGGCAGAAGCAGCGGCTGGCGTTGGCGCTCGCGCTGGTGAACGATCCCCAGCTGATTTTTCTCGACGAACCCACCACCGGCCTTGACCCGCAGGTGCGCGCGGAAATTCACTCGCTGCTGGAAGAGCTCAAAAATGAGCGCCGCACTATCCTCATGACCACTCACTATATTGAGGAAGCCGAACGCCTTTGCGACCGCGTTGCCATCGTGGATGAAGGGCGCATTATCGCTATCGATACGCCGCGCA
This sequence comes from uncultured Acidobacteriaceae bacterium, assembly GCA_964619065.1. Lineage (GTDB taxonomy): Bacteria > Acidobacteriota > Terriglobia > Terriglobales > Acidobacteriaceae > JANXUC01. Next base: position 13,077 of record CAZUCC010000025.1, read on the forward strand.
AACTCCAGGCGCAGAGCCGCGACGCTTCGAGTATTGTGGTCACATGTGCCACGCCATTTCCAGAAGAACGCCCTGTATGGGCCGAAGCTACGCAAAACGTTTTGGATGAAACGGGACGCACTCTCACCGTCCATTCGCGCCGCCCCGCTGCCACGCTGGTCGACTTAGTCCGTTGGATTGACCAGCAGGGTATGGAACTGACCGATATCCACCTCAAGCAGCCTACGCTCGAAGATGTCTTCATTGAGCTAACGGGAAAGAGCCTTCGCGAATGAAAAGCTATCTGGCTCTCATTTCCCTCGATCTGCGACTGGCCCTGCGGCAGAAGTCTGTCATTTTTTTCAACTATCTGCTGCCGCTTGTGTTCTTTTTTGTGTTTGCGCAGGCGCTGCACGCCGAACGCGGCGCAGCCATTACGCAGATCATCGCCATGGTCACGGTCATCGGAACCTTGGGCAGCGGACTGTTTGGCGCTGGAATGCGTGCGGTGATGGAACGCGAAATGAACATTCTGCGGCGCTACAAGGTCACGCCCATTTCGCCGCTCCCGCTTCTCGTGGCGTCCGTTCTCACGGGCTGGATTTTATTCATGCCGAACATCCTGCTCATGCTGGCATTGGCGCACTTCATGTATGGAATGCCCTGGCCGCCCAGCTTCGTGTCGCTATTTATTTTTATTTCTCTGGGTATCGCCGCATTCCGCGCCATTGGTCTTATTCTGGCTTCGGTCGCCAACTCGATGCAGGAAAGCCAAATTCTCATCCAGTTGACGTATCTCCCCATGTTGTTTCTGAGCGGCGCGACTTTCCCGACGTCGATGTTCCCCTCATGGCTGCTCATCATCACGAACTTCATCCCGACGACGTACTTGGTGACGGGCGTGAAAGCCATGCTGTTGCAAAATGAAGGCATAGCGGAAAACCTCAAACCCGCAGCGGCGTTGCTCGTCACCATTTTCGTGGGTCTCTTTATCGCGCTGAAACTGTTTCGCTGGGAAAAAGATGAAAAAGTCCGCACGTCCTCCAAGCTTTGGCTTGTCACGGCCATGCTGCCTTTTCTTCTCTTAGGCGCATGGCAGGCCCATTCTCATGCGGAGATTTCGAAAGACAAGACCCTCGCTCGTCAGCTCGCGCGCAGCGAGACCTATCTAATTCGTAACGCGCGCATCTTTGTGGGCGATGGCAAGGTTATCGAAAACGGAAGCGTGCTGGTTCGTGGCGGCAAGATCGCGGCGGTCTACGAAGGTGAGGGGCCAGATCCGAAGACCTTGAGGGCTGAGGTCATGGAAGCCGCCGGCAAAACCATTCTCCCCGGTCTCATCGATGTTCATGTGCATCTGGGTGCAATGGGGGGATTTTCTGGCAACGAGAAGGATTACGATGCGCACAAGGTACTGCTGCACAATCTCGCAGCGTACCTCTATAGCGGCGTGACCACGGTCCGCAGCACCGGGGATATTTTAGACGCCGTCCTCAAGATTCGATCCACCATGGCCAGCGGCGAAAGCCTCGGCGCAGAAGTCCAGACCTGTGGCCCGTTGTTCACTGCGACAGGCGGTCATGGCACCGAATACTTCAAGCAGGTGCCGGAAGCCATGCGCGATACCTTGTTGAAGCAATTCACGCGCATCCCCACGTCCACCGATGAAGCCCGCCAGCAGGTGGATGCGCTCAAATCCGATCGTGTCGATTGCATCAAGGCCATCCTCGAATCTGGAGCCGCGTCGCGCGTGTTCAATCGCCTCGACACGAGCCTGTTCGCCGCTGTTGCACAGGAAGCGCACGTACAAAGCCTGCCTCTGGCCGTCCACACTGGCGAAGCACGCGACGTGGCCGATGCGCTGCAAGCGAGGGCTGATTCCATCGAGCACGGATCTTTTCGGGATGCAATCCCGGATTCTTTGTTCGCCCAAATGGCCCAGCAGGGAACCTTCTACGATCCTACGCTCAGCGTCGGAGAGGCCTTTAACGACTTTGGTGCAGGGAAGGGCGATCTGCTCAAGCGCTCGCTGGTGCAGCAAGTAGCTACGGCGGAGCTCCTGAAGGGAACTGAAGAGGCTCTTACCTCGAAGGACACGGAAGAAATGCGTAGTGGCATCGCCAAATTCCCTATGAGTATGCCGGTCGCGATCGACAACCTGAAGCGCGCCTGGCAGCACGGAGTCACGCTTGTAACGGGGAGTGATGCCGGCAATTTTCTCGTCTTCCACGGTCCGACGGTGCAGCACGAAATGGCGCTATGGGTGAAGGCGGGCATTCCTCCGCCCGTGGCTCTGCAAGCCGCGACGTATAACGCAGCACGCTTGCTCAAGGCCGACAATCATATCGGTAGCGTCCGCGTAGGCAATGACGCCGACCTCCTCGTTGTGGATGGGAATCCGCTCGAAGATATCTCTGTGACGGAGCGCATCTCGTGGGTGGTCTTCAAGGGCGAACGTGTCTACGACCGGGCCGGCCTCTTCAACCAAGAATAACCCGTGTGGCGCGGGCGCCTCGCCTGCGAGGTCTTGCCGTAGCAAGCTCCAGAAGGCTGGCGTATTGCTCGAGAGACTTGTCACTCCCCCAGATTTTCCCTAGACTTCAAGAGTGCGGGTTCTCGGCATCGATTGCGGCTCGGAACATACCGGATATGGCGTCGTCGAACTCGACGCATTCGGCAGGCTACACTGCCTTGCAGTGGGCGCCATCCATGCCACGGCTCACGCCCCCATCGCGGAACGCTTGAACAAGATTTTTCACGGACTGCAAGAAGTGATCGAACGGGAGCAACCGGAAGAGGTTGCCATCGAGGATGTCTTCTTCGCCGTGAATGTAAAATCGGCGCTCAAGCTCGGTCACGTGCGCGGGGTCGCCATGCTGGCTGCTTCGTATGCCGGACTCTCGGTGGCGGAGTATGCGCCGCTTTCCATCAAGTCCGCTGTCGTCGGCTACGGCCGCGCCGGGAAGGAGCAGGTGCAGCACATGATCACCCGGCTCCTCAATCTCGACGCCCCACCCGACTCTCCGGACGCTGCGGATGCTTTGGCGATTGCCATTTGTCATCTCCATACTGCCGCCTCGATGCGGCGGCAACAGGCTGTTTCGTCACGATGATGTTCTTTAGGCCCATTTTCGCGGCGCTTCTTGCGCTGTGCTTCCTCTGGGGTGCGACTCCGGTCTTCGCGCAATGCGCTCCCGCGCTATCGTCCACAATAACGGTCTCCACAACTCCCGCTGTCACGTTTACGCTCGACTTTCCCGCTTCCGCTCCGTCGTACTACTCAATCCGCGTGACGCAAGACGGCAAGGCCAGCTACGAATCCGTGGGGAAACTCACACCAGAAGCCGACGGGGATCCCTTCTCATACCAGTTCACGATGTCGGGCTCCAACCTCGCGCGCATCTTCAATCTTGCAGCGAAGGCCGGTTATTTCGAAGACGATGTGGATTATCGAAAAGGCCGTCAAGCGGACACAGGCAAGAAGACGCTGGGCTACCTGGATGCTACCCGCCACCACGAAGCGGTTTACAACTACTCCGCGCATTCTGAGATTCAGCAGCTTACTCACATTTTTCAGGGCATTGCCATGACCATGGAATCCGCGCGGCGCTTGCAATATTTCCGCCATTACCAGCGCCTGGCCGTGGAAGAAGAACTCAAGCGCATGGAAGAAATGGCAAAGGGCAACGACCTCGAAGAAATCCAGGGAATCGCGCCGATCTTGCGGGAAATTGCCGACGACAAGTCGATTCTCAACGTGACCCGGGTCCGCGCTCAGCGCCTATTAGCCCGCAGCGGCCAGGCAGCTGCGGGCACGCAGTAAGAAAAGCAATCGCTGACAGCTGGCGGCTGACAACTGACAAGCTATTTCTTTCCCGGTAATCCGGTGGGATTCTCGTGCGTTCTCTCGCGGAACGCACCCTTCATCCCGGACGCCAGCCCCACCGCCCCCTCGCCAAACTTGTCGCGCAGTTTGTCTGCCGTCGAGAGCGCTTGCTTCCACTTGTCGTGCATCGTGCTATCGAGCAATTTCAACTGGCCTTCCGCCCCCTCGAAAGACGACGTCTGTACACCCAGCAGGCGCACGTTCGTCCCAGCCTTCCAGTTGTTGCGGAACAGCGTTCGAATCTGTTCGAAAATATCGGTATCAATCTGCGTGGGAGCAGCCAAGGTAGCGGCTCGCGTAATGGTATGGAAGGCAGAGTCACGCAGCTTGAGCTGCAAAGTCCTCGCGTGCAGGCCCTGCTCCCGCAAACGCCTCCCCACCATCTCCGAGAGCCGCATTAAGGTCGCTTCCAAGCGCGTCGGGTCGGCAGTATCTTCGTTGAAGGTGTGCTCGTGGCTGATCGATTTCGGAGCAACCTCTTCGCCGACCTCGGTGTCGAACCAGCCCCCAGCGTCCGCGCCACGCGATTTGCCGGCGAGCGCCAATCCCCACTTGCCAAAGCGCTCTTCGAGAAAGTCCTCGTCGAGTTTCGCCAGATCGCCCACACACACGATGCCCAGCGCGTGCAGATTCTTCTCCATCACCTTGCCCACGCCAGGAATCGCGCCCACTTTCAACGGAGCGAGTAACTGCGCTTCCAGCCCCGGCACAACCCAAAGCACGCCATTCGGCTTCGCCTGCGCCGAGGCCACCTTGGCCACCAGCCGCGACGTTCCAATCCCCACCGAGCAATTGAGTTGCGTCTCGGCCTTCATCATGACGTGGAGCGCATGCGCGGCCCGCAGTGGAGGTCCGTGCAGGCGCTCCGTCCCGGTCAAATCCAGGTAGGCTTCATCGATGGATGCCATTTCCACGAGTGGCGAGAACCGGCAGAGCACTGCGTAAGCTCGCTGCGAATACTCCCTGTACCGCTCCGGATGCCCGTCCACAAACACCGCTTGCGGACACAGCTTCGCCGCAGTTCGCAGCGGCATGGCAGAATGCACGCCAAACTTCCGCGCCGCATAGGATGCTGCTGCCACCACGCCGCGCTCCTCTCGCTGCCCGCCCACGACCACGGGCTTACCCTTCAGGGATGGGTCGAACAGCTCCTCCACCGAGACGAAGAACGCGTCCATGTCGACGTGGAAGATGGTGCGGACGGGGGAATCGGGAGTTCGCAACATGTGCGGCCATCGAAGCGAATGATAGGCGAAAGTATAGCAGGCTCCATGGCCGAGGGACGAACATTTATGCGGGACGAAATGAATGCCCGGTAGGTATTTTCTCGATACAATCCGTTTGCGGAGCATGACTCCGCCGGTCTCAGGAGGAATCAATGAAGCGGATGGCTCTCAGAACGATTGCACTCAGTAGCTTCGCGCTGGTTGTCGTGCTCGGCTGGAAGGGGCAAGCCAAAGCACAGGATGCCAAAGCACCATATCCGAGCATGGCTCCACTGGACCAATACCTCATAGCGGATCGAGATGCCGAGATAGCGCTGGCTCGGAGCGCTGCCCCGGAATCCATCTCACAAGATGCCGCGGTCATGGTCCTCGGACGGCAGGGTTTCGAAACTGCAGTCAAAGGCAAAAATGGTTTTGTGTGCATGGTGGAACGAGCATGGTCCAGCGGGATCGACGATCCCAATTTTTGGAATCCAAAGCTGCGGGGTCCGATTTGCCTCAACCCGCCGGCCGCGCGTTCCTACCTTTCGCTCACGATCAAGAAGACCGTGTTGGTATTGGCGGGACGATCCAAAGCTCAGATGTTCGAGGCTGTCCAGGCCGCCATTGACAAAAAGGAATTGCCGACACCGGAGCCAGGCTCGATGTGCTACATGCTCTCCAAGCAAGGGTACTTGAGCGACCGTGACCCACACTGGCGCCCCCACCTGATGTTTTTCGTTCCACTGATGGAGCCTGCAACTTGGGGCGCCGGCTTGCCGGGTTCCCCGGTAGTTCTGGCATTTACTGACACTCCTGAGCGAATGACCGTGTTTTTGATTCCGGTCGCCAAATGGTCGGACGGTACGGCTGCCCCGATGGATGAACATTAGAATGGATGGGCATTAGAACGGATGAGCACTGATGTAGGATCTCGGCCCGTCATGCCCCTGACATCGCCTTGGCAGCCTTTTCGTGAGCCCCTTCGCACCACGCTGTTGCGCACGGGCACGATCGCGGTCATTGTTGGTGCCGTGCTGGCTCGATTTTCGGGCGGGCTGGCGCGCTGGCCGATGGCTACGCTATTGGTGCTCTGGCCTTCGCTCGGAGGCCACTGGGTGGAGGTATGGTTCCTGAACTGGCTGCGTCCTCGCCTTTCTATCGTGCGCGGCGTGCAGGTTGCGGCTCGTGTTGCGGCATGGTTCGTGGGCGGCATCGGTCTCGCGATTTGCATGCGATGGACCGCGATAGCGCTCACGGGATTCCGAAAGGCGCATTGGCCTGCCTGGTGGCTTGGAGGCCTCGCATTCATCGGCATCGAACTCGTGGCCCATCTGGTGCTGCAGTTGCGCGGGCGACCCAGTTTCTATAACGGGCGCGGATAGCGGGGTGTCTACGTTGATGCCATCGTAGTCCTAAAAAATTTCGAAAATAAATTTGACTTAAGGCTGTTCCGCACTGAGAATTATTTGAGGTGATTGCAGGCGCCTGTGGTCACGCTGGGAAACTCCTTGCCGTGAAACGGTATGGAATACGAGGGGTCAGGCGCGCCATGTGCTCTAAGTCCATGAACCCAATGGATAAAGGACGGCGCAAACTGGCAGGCACCAAGGAATCGCTGAACCGGTAGACCGTAGCCAATCGATGGAACTGGATCGCGATTTCGCAACACTCCACAAAGCCGTACCGTAACGCGGCAAAGGATTCTGTTTCACGGCAAGGCTCTATGCCACAGACAAGCGAGGTTTCCTGCTACGCGCTGTTGCGCGCGAGCGCTGGCGTCGGCGCATTCACCGCCGTGCGCATTTTCCGTACCTTGTCATAGACCTTCACATATTCCCTGGCCGAGGCGTTCCAGGAGAAATCCTTGGCCATGCCGTTTCTCATCAGCTTTTGCCACGAAGTTTGATCGCGGAAGGCCTGCAACGCGTTTTTGATCGCACCCAGCAGGGCTTCGCCACTGTACTCCGTGAACTTGAAGCCTGTGCCCATGACCGCACGCGCGTCCCAAGGATCAATCGTGTCATCGAGGCCGCCGGTCGCCCGTACGATGGGGACGGTCCCATACTTCAGGCTATAAATCTGATTGAGGCCGCAAGGCTCGTACCGCGACGGCATCAGAAACATATCCGCGCCGGCTTCAATCTTGTGTGCAATCTTGTTATCGTAAGTGATCTTCAGCGCGATCTTGCCGGGAAACTGCTTCGCCATGCGCGCGAACATTTCTTCATAAAGCTTCTCTCCGGATCCGAGCACGACCAGAAGCAGCTCTTCACGTGCCAGCCGATCCATGATTTGAGAGATCAGGTCAAAACCCTTCTGTCCGGCAAATCGGGACACGATGCCAATTACGGGCAGCTTGATGTTCGCCTCATCCAGGCCGAATTCCTCGAGTAAATCGGCCTTACACTTCGCTTTGCCGTAGAGATCTTCCGCTTTGTAGCGTGCCGCGATATAGCCATCCGTCTGCGGGCTCCACTCGTCGTAATCGACGCCATTCAGGATTCCTGTGACGGCCGCCGCGCGCTCGCGCAGTACGCCGTCCAGCCCAAAGCCATACTCCGCGGTTTGAATTTCCTGGGAGTATTTCCTGCTGACAGTGGTGATGGCGTCGGCATCCTTCAGCGCGCCCTTGAGGAAATTAACCTGTCCGTAGTACTCGAGCTTGTCCATGGTGAACAAATCCCAGGGCAACATTAGCAGCGGCAAAATCTCGGACGAAAACAATCCTTGATATCCGATGTTGTGAATCGTCAGCACCGTGCTCACATCGCGGAATGCGGGGTCGTCTCTGTAGAGCGAGCGGAGCAATACGGGCACGAGAGCGGACTGCCAGTCATGGCAGTGAAACACGTGCGGCACTCCCAAAATCTTGGAGGCCTCCAGCACGGCGCGGCAGAAGAGCGTAAAACGCTCCGCATTATCGGAATAATCCCCGGAAGGTGTCGTGTACAGAGTTTCGCGATCAAAGTACGGGGGATACTCGACGAAGTAGAAGCGCACGCCTGACTGGTAGCCGCCACTCACCACCGAACAAAAGCGGTACTTGTCGTCAAAGGGAATGGTAATGCTGCGCACCACCGTTTGCGGGTCGGTCAGCTTCGTCTGCCGGTAGCGGGGCAGGTAGACGCTTACCTGATGACCGAGCGCGGCCAGCGCGCGCGGCAACGCACCTACCACATCCGCCAGACCTCCCGTTTTCGAGTAAGGCACGCATTCCGAAGCTACAAACGCTATGTGCATGAACCGAACCCCTCCCTACCAGTGCGTCCGCATCCGCCGTGAACCTGCCACCCGTAAAAACCGCCACCCGTAAAAACCGCTATGATGAGCAAGGCCATCGGGGAGACCCGTGCTCAACGGGAACCGCGAGGACAGGCGGATGTAACCACCAAGTGTATGCGTCGGCAAGAAAGAGGGTCAATGTGACCAGGGACAATGGCAGCGCACGAAAGGGCAAACCCAAACTCGGGCAGCATTTCCTGCGTGACCAGAACGCTGTGGCCCGAATTGTGGAAGCCCTTGGCGATATTTCCCGGAGTACCGTGCTCGAAATCGGTCCCGGTCCGGGAACGCTCACCGGACTGCTGGCGAAGCGGGCCGGCCGCCTGATCGCCATCGAACTCGACCGTGTGCTGGCTGCTCAGCTCAGCATGGCGTATGCTCTGGTTCCCACGGTGGAAGTGATTCAAGCCGATATCCTGACCATCAACTTTGATACGCTCTTCGCGCCCCGCCCCGGTACTCTGCGCCCCGGCATCCAGCGCGCTCCCGAACGCGCGCACGTCGTTGGCAACCTGCCGTATTACATAACGTCGGACATCCTGCTGCATCTTTTCGCCTTCGTGCAGCATTTCGACCGCGCCGTCATCATGGTGCAGCGCGAAGTAGCTGACAGGCTGGTGGCGAAGCCTGGAGGCAGCGAGTATGGCTTGCTCTCCGCGACCGCCCAACTGTATGCCCGGGTGGAGAAGCTCTTTGATCTCCCACCCGCCGCCTTCAGCCCACCCCCCAAAGTCCATTCCGCGGTGATCCGTCTCACCATGGAGCCGAAGACGCGGGAGTTGGGGGTGAGTGCCCCGGAGATCATCGCATTCTTTAAGCTGGCGTTTGCCCAAAAACGCAAGACGCTTTGGAATAATTTGAAAGCTCGCTACAGCGATGCCGAACTCAAGACAGCGCTGGCCGAAACGAAAATCCCAGCAAGCATTCGCGCCGAGGCGCTTTCTATCGAGAAAATGGCGGCATTGACGCGAGCGCTCTTGGCCGACGTACCGCAAGGGTGAATGCTTGTGTGGCGCGGACACTCCTGTCCGCGAAAAATTAGGACCAGCAAGATCTAAAACGCGGGTCCGAGTGGGCTGCACAAGCGACAAACATGGCCGAAAACCTGAAAAGCCCAAAACCCGGTCGCTTTCCGTCCTTTTCCACATTACCGAGGTAACTGCTTTCCATGCCTTTAGTGGCTCGCCCAATCCTCAGATTTCATATACAAAAGAGTTAGCGCAACACCCTGCAGTTCTTCCGCAAACTGGTAGGTATTCTGGCCCAGAGGAGTTTCATGGACCTGGCAAGTAGCTTGCGAAGTGAAGACCGCTCCGGCGTCCATCGCGCGGAGGAAATTCAGCACGAAATTGACCAGCTTTCGAGCCGCGACTGGCAGCTCTGGTCGATTGGCGCGCTGCTCATGCTTGTCCTGGCCTCGGGGTTCTTCGCCCTGGTTTTGCCAAATCTCGCCTGGTCGCAGAGAAACCTGGTTCTGGATCACCGCTTTGTTCCGCAGCTGATGTTTGGGCTCATGACTTTGATCGTTCTAGTGAATATTTACCTGATCGCCCAGCGTAAATCGCTGAACTCGACGCGCGGATCGCTCATTCGCGAACTCGTCTACAACCAGCGCCTGGAAAATCTTTCTCTCTACGATCCTCTTACGCAATTATTCAATCGCCGCGCCATGGATGAATTCGTAAGCCGCGAAGTTACGCGCGTCAACCGGCAGGGAACACAGCTCACGTTTCTCATGCTGGATGTCGATGGATTTCGAGCCATCAATTCCAACTTTGGACATCAGACCGGAGACGAGGTATTGATCGATATCGCGCGGATGCTCAAGAACAACTTCCGCGGGGCGGACCTCCTCTTCCGTTACGGGGGCGACGAATTCCTGATCGTGATGCCGGAAACCAGCGAAGAACAGGCGGAGATCACAGTGCGTCGCCTGCAACGCGGGGTGGAAACCTGGAACTTGAGCGCCAAACGTGGCTTCGAACTCGCCTTGAACTGGGGAATTTCCGTTCACGTGGCTGGCGCCGTCATCACCGAAGTGCTGCGCGAAGCCGACAGAAAGCTGTACCAGCGCAAGCACAAGATGGTGGCATTGTTCTAGATTGTCGGTGTGGCGCGGACACTCCTGTCCGCGAGGTCGGAAACGCAAGAAGTAAAGTACATTTACTGTTCCGGATTCCGTGGAAATTTCAGATACGGCATGCGCACGCCGCTGATACTGTAGTTGTCCGCCTGGATGTTCGCCGGCGGCAGAAACCCCTGGGCTCCATGGAACGTCACGTAGTCGTCCTGATCCACACCGTCCCCGCTCACGCCCAGCCCTCCCACAAGCACGCCGTTCTTATAGAGGGGCAGGCTTCCTGGGAAAAATACAATTCCACTCTGATTCAGATTGGCGGGCTGCGATCCCTGCGAGCAGGGATTTGCGATGTCGTTGAGGTAGAGATTGAGGAACGGTCCAGGCCCGGAGCCATCGATTCCGGGTGGAAACAGTGGCTGCGACCCGAAGCTAATGGTTCGATTCGTGATCGCGGTTCCTGCCGGCATGCCTGGCAGATCCCCGATTCCGGCACTGCTAAACCAGACCACGTTCCGGGCCTTCGCCACCGCCACATCGATGCTGAAGACCGTCCCATCGGGCATGCGATGCAACCCCAGCAGCGTGCCATCCAGGTCCGTCACTGCGATCGACATGCGAGCGCGCGATCCAGAAGGCAAACGGATGACGGCCCGGGTTCGGTTGGCCGTGTCTACCGCCTGTTGGATGATTGTGGCGACATCCGTCTGCGTGAGCCCTCCGGAGCCAGCGTTCGGCCCTACAAGGTCCCCTTCGGGAGGCAGCGCTCCGGCGGTAGGTCCGACTACGTAACTTCCTGCCGCCGAACCTGGACCGGCGCCAGAGGGTATTGTGGTCTGGTTAACGAAGGGCAGGGCAATGCCTCCGACAATCACCACGCCCGGTGGAGGCAATTGCGCCGCCGTGGGCAGGAATCCTGCATTGAACGCGCCGGAAAACGCCGCGAATTCCGCGAGCTGTGGAGAACTGCTAACCACTCCGACACCCCCAACGACGCCTCCGCCTTTGAATAGCGGCACGCCGCCTGGATTGACCGCGTTCGGATTGCCGTCGTTCCTATCGGCTTTTCCGGTAATCACGCCCAGCCCGGTTGTAGAGCCATTGATTGACCGCGCCGGACTGATGGCTTTTCCGGGCAGGAATGTAGTGTTAAACGGGCAGCCGCGATTCGTATTCTCGATTCCGTAGAGATCCGCAGGCCCCGTGCCGTTTACTCCGGGAGGAAAGTGAATGCCGCTGATAAAGCGAACCGTACGGGATGACAGAGGCGCCTGGTTATTGCTGAAGTAAGCCGCCGTGCGCGCCAGCGCTACGGCGAGCTCGTTGGCGTCCACGGTGGAGCCAAAATTGCCAGTCGCTGTAGCGGGAGCGGTCGGGTTCCGAAACACGGCCAGGATGTTGCCAGCTCGATCCGCCACGGCAATCACGAGAGGGGCATTCACCGACTGGGAGGCGTCATTCACGATAGTATTCACTTCGGCGGCCGTTAATGGCACCACATTGAGCACTGGAGGGGGCGGGGTTGCAGTCCCTCCGCTGCTACAGGACAGCGCGAGACTTAGGATTGCGGTCAGCAATAGAACTGCCAACAGTGCCGGAATCGCATCCGGTTTGCGGTTGTCGAGCCTGAGTCGGGACATCACAGTTTTCCGTTGCGACTCTACTATAGAACGGGGGACGACACGCAGGTAGTGGGTCTTGTGGGTAACCAGGAAGATCACCTTAGTGACCAGCGGCAATTGACTTCCTTTTTGCATCTGGCACAATCGACTATAGCTTCCCCGTTCAGGACCCATATCTACTTTGAAGAATGAGGTTTTCCGTGACTACACTGAAGCGCGCCTTGGCCGTAGTTCTCTGTTTGATGGTTTCGCATCTGCCGGTTCTAGCGGCAGGAGCACAGCGCGCCGGGCAAATCAATGCACTCATGCCCGCCGCTACCCGCAACGATAAACCCACAAAAGCGAAAGATGATTTGGACTGGAACGATGTGTTGAAGACCACAGGCTCCGGCCGGGTCCGCGCCGGCCTTACCGATGGCTCGATTCTCAGCCTGGGGCCCAATAGCGAATTGAAGGTGGTGCAGCACGATGCCGCGTCACAGCAGACTTCGCTGGAAATCGGCGCTGGCCAGTTGCGCAGCAAGGTCGTCAAGATCACGCAGCCCGGCGGAAAATTTGAAGTCAAAACCCCGAATGCGGTCATCGGCGTTGTGGGCACGGATTTTTATGTCGAATACGCCAACGGTCATACAACCGTAATTTGCTACACCGGGGAAGTGTGGGTGAACCCGCAGAGCGGCGCTCATGTGCAGGCCCAATCGCAGGGCGCCTCGGCTGCGAATGGCACGGTCCATATCCAGGCCGGGCAGATGGTGCAGGTCGGTGCGGAAATCCCGCCCGCTGGCTGGATTCCCAACCCCACTCCACTCGACGTCCAGCAATCCAGCATTGCCGCTACCACCGTATCCGACACGGTTCCCGGCGTTGCAGGTGGCGTGGGAGGCGGTATCGGAGCTTGGCATGCCATCCTGATTGGTGTTGCCGTTGCAGGCGCCTCCACCGGGGTCATACTGGGTACGAAAACGGCGGGCCATTCCACACCCCGTCCTAGCAAAGGCTGCGGGAACCCGAACGGCTGCTAAAGATAATCAGCAGATTTTAGGGCGGGCTCGTTTCGCATGAATAAAGCCACGCAAGGTGGTCTCGCCCGGAAGTTCCGGTTACCCGTCCGTCTGTTAGATTTTGCGCTGGCGCTGCTCATTACTGCTTCGGCGGTTCTCTTGTTTGCCTACTCGGGCATTGGTGGTAACACCCGTGCCGGATTCGCTTTTCTACAGAACATCGAGTTGCGCTCACTGGATTTCCGCTTTGCCTTTCGTGGGGAGCGTGACCACGATGACCGTATTGTCATCGTTGATATTGACGATGCCACCCTGCAAAAGCTCGGCTCCTTCCCCATTCCCCGCGAGGCGTATGCGCATCTTGTTGAGCGGCTGCACACTTCGGGAGCACGCGTCGTTGCCTTCGACGCGACATTCCCCACGGTCGCGAACAACTCCGCGCTAACCGCCCTGGATTCCCTGGAACATGACGTAAAACAAGGCGGTATGAGCGCGTCTCCGCAACTCCTGCGGAAGATTGTTCAGCTACGCGCGGAAACCGATCAGGATGCGCAATTCGCTGCAGCCATCAAGCAAGCAGGGAATGTTGTTCTTGGGCATGTGTTTCTCGATGCTCAGCGTGCCCAACTCGCCGATGCAAAACTCCAAGATGACTACTACAACATTGTTTGGGGCAAGGCATTTCCGCAGATTTTGCCAGTGAAGAAGAACGGCAAGGCTTTCGATCTCAACAAGGCCTGGCAGGAAAACGGAACAGTCGGATTTGGGGTGGAGGCGAATATTGCGAAACTTGCCGAGGCCGCCGCTTCCTATGGGTTCCTCGATATTCGCTCCGACGCCGATGGCACGCTACGCCATGGCACACTCATCGAGCGTTATCGCGACCAGGATTTCTTTCCGCCGCTGGCGATGGAGGCGGTGCGCCAATACGACCAAATCCCCGACCAGGACATTGTGGTTTACATCGCGGAGAACGGAATTGAGCGCATTCAGTTTGGGAAACGCGAATTGCGTCCTGGCCGCGATGGGACGGTGCTCATCAACTACGCGGGCCCTTACGGAACCTACAAGCACGTTTCAATGTCGAGCGTCTTGGATGGTTCGGCGCCTGCCGAGAGCTTCCGCGACAAGATTGTTCTACTGGGGGCCACAGCACAAGGCATTGGCGATCTTCGGAACACGCCGTTCCAGGGCAACCACGTGTCGTACATGGGAGTCGAGGTTCACGCCAATATCATCGACAATCTGCTGCACTATGGCGAGCCTTCGCGCACTTTTCTGACGCGCGGCATACGGGAAGAGGGAATTGATCTCGGTTTTATCCTGCTGTTTGGTCTTGTACTTGGATATCTGTGTCACCGGTTGCGCCCGCTCTACGCCACACTCACAGTGGTGATTACCTTGGCGGGGTTCACTGTCTTCGTCTATTTTGCGTTCACCGCGTGGGGACGTTGGCTGAGTTTCGTGATTCCCGCCGGTACGCTAATCGCAACCTACGCTTCTATCATCAGTTTCCGCACAATGTTTGAAGAGCGCGAGAAACGCAAGATTCGCAAGACTTTCGGGCAATATCTTTCCCCCGGCGTAATCGCTCTCATCGATAAGGATCCCGAAAAATATATACGCCCGGGCGGGGATCAGAAAGAACTGAGCGTCATGTTCACCGATATTCGCGGATTTACCAGCCTCTCCGAGGGCATGACGCCAACTGAGCTGGTGGAATGGCTGAACGAATATCTCAGCGCCATGACGGATATTCTCTTCCGCCATCAAGGCACGCTCGACAAATACATCGGCGATGCCATCATGGCCTTCTGGGGATCTCCTTACCCGCAAAAAGACCACGCAAAGGCGGCTTGCCGCTGTGGTCTTGAGATGAACCGTCGCTTGGATGAACTCAACCAGAAATGGCGCGCGGAAGGGAAGAAGGAAGCGGCTATGGGCGTGGGCATCAACACCGGGCCCGTGAATGTGGGGAACATGGGTTCCGCCAAGCGGCTTTCGTGGACCGTGATGGGGGATAACGTCAACCTTGCCTCGCGTCTCGAAGGCCTGACGAAGGAATATCACATCCGCACCATCCTCAGTGAAGGCACTTATGCTCAGGTGAAAGACCAGTTCGTTTGCCGCGAAATCGACAAGATTCGCGTGAAAGGGAAGCTGCAGCCGGTGACGATCTACGAGCTTCTCGATGACGCGGGAGCGCGCCCGCAATACGCCGACAGGCTGGCGCGTTTCGACGATGCCATGCTGTCCTATCGCCGGCAAGACTGGCACGCGGCAGCGGTAAAGTTCGCGGACCTGCTGACGCAGTACCCCGACGACGGTCCCTCCCAGGTCTTCTTGCAACGTGCCCTGGAATTTCAGGAAAACGCACCTGCGTTGGACTGGGATGGCGTTTACGTGATGAAGACAAAATAAAAAACTAGGCTGGGTTCCAGGAGTGTTTAGGGAATTTTACTTGAGTTGGACAACATCAATTTCTTGTTCTTTCTTCCTAGCCAGCGAATTCGGATCGAATTCGGCAAGAACGAACCGCCGGTTCCGTTCATACAGGATTGTTATTTCGCCATCGGAGAACGAGGCGAGGTGAATTTTCTTCACGTTGTTTGCAACTTCGACAATCAACTTTCCCGAAGGGTTGTAGAGTACAAGTCTTCCTGGCGTGTCATCAGGAGCATCCGCTGGTTGCACCAGTGCGGAAGTAGCCAGAGTTCGCTCTGCACTTGTGTTCGTTTCATCGATGATCTCAGTGTCGGAAATAATATGATTGTTGTCTGGAAGCAGCCATCGTCCAGACTTCTCGCCAGGCTCGATGAAGAGAACATTCCGAATTTCCGATGTGTCACCACCACCACTGGCAAACTCTTTGCCTCCATTTCCTTGAAGAAGAAGGTTGGTGCGCAGGATGTTCGTTCCTTTTACAGTTGTGGTGCGCCCTAATGTCAAAACGGCACTCGACTCCTTGCCTGCAATTGGTCCTGCAAGCGGAATTCCCGTAGCCGCTTCCCTCTGCCGCCCCACGCGTTGATTCCGGTCTTCTAGTAAAAAAAAGCCAACGGCTAAGACGATCGCCCCGCTAATGATGAGAATAAGAATTGCATTGATTCGCCAGACGTAGCGAAAGGTCTTTTGTGGTTTCCACATGTGGTTGTATGCCCCGATTCTCTCCGTCAACGCTACTTCATCGGGCCCGCTGCTGCCTCATCCACCAGCCATAATAGGTTTCCGTTCGTGGGCCGTATTCTTTGAGCAGGATAGGTTTCGGGATCCAGTTTGCCTTGCAGCACCTGCACCAGGGCTTCCTGCTTTTCCGCGCCGACAGTCATAAACAGAACCTCCGCCGCATTGTTCAAAACGGGATACGTTAACGTGATGCGCCAAGTCTTGAACTTCTCCACCCAATTGGCGGTTACCAAACGCTCGTCTTCATGCAATGCAGCCGTTCCAGGAAACAGGGAAGCCGCATGGCCGTCGGGCCCCATCCCGAGAAGAATCAGATCGAAGCGTGGCAGCGCGTCGTCCTCAAGCTGGAAATACTGCCGCAACGTCTGCTCGTAGGATTGTGCGGCAGTATCAGCGTCGGGAATCTCGGCGGGAACCCGAAAGATATTTTTCTTCGGTATGGGCACACGGGAAAATAACGACTCATTCGCCATGCGGAAGTTGCTTTCCGGGCTGTCCGGCGGCACGTGCCGCTCATCCCCGAAGAAGAATCGGATCTTATCCCACGGAACGTCTGTCCGGGTGGCGAGCAGAGAATTCAAGCCCTTGGGGGTGGAGCCTCCGGAAAGCGCAACGGTAAATCGTCCACTGCCTTGTATGGTTACCTTGGCGAGCCGAAGAAATTCCTCCGCAGCCGCTGCAAACAAGGCAGGCGGATCGGTCAACACGCGTACCACCGGTCCAGTGCTCATCGTGCTCTCCAAAATATCAGAGAGCTGGCGGGATGTCTCTGTGGAAAGGGCAAGGGAAGCCCCGCATTCCAGTCTCCACTACTCACGTCCGTGCCGTTGCCGCTGGGGTCAAGCGTACTATTTTTTCATCCCGTCGAGCTGAGCGCACCGGGCCGCGCCCCGCAGAGCCGTCTTGTCGTTGGTAATGACACAAACGGGAATGGAGTCCAGCACTCGTTGTAGCCGTCCCTTGCTGCGAAAGGCATCCATGAAGAGCGGACCTTTGAGCTTGGGAAGAATTTTTGGGGCGATCCCTCCACCTAGAAACACTCCGCCTGTAGCCATAACCTTCAGAGCCATGTTGCCGGCCTCTGCCCCATAAATGGAAATGAAGAGATCCAATGCTTGCACGCAGAGATCGCACTTGCCTTGCATGGCGGCCCGGGAAATTACCGCCGCCGGATCAGATTTGCCCATTTCTTCGACTACCCATGACTCCGGGCGGCCTCGCCCGCTGTCGCGCAGGAAGTTAAAAACATTGACCAAGCCCGGTCCCGCAAGAATTCGTTCATAACTCACGTGGCCGAATCGTGCGACCAGATATTGCAGCAACTGCATTTCCAGTTCGTTGCGGGGCGCGAAATCCGTGTGGCCACCTTCGCAGGCAAAAACATGGTGCTGTTTTCCGTCCCAATAGAGACCGGCTTCCCCGAGGCCTGTACCAGCGGAGACCACAGCTTGGTTGCCACGGGGCTGCCCTTGAATCAGATTCAGGCCCACCAGGTCGTCCGTTTGCAACGTTGCGATGCCCCAGGCGTTCGCCTCCAAATCGTTGATCAGCTGCACCTGCGGAAGGCGAAGTACGTCAGCGAGCGCGGTGGATTCCACGACCCAGGGCAGATTGGAGGTTTCCGAGCGCCCATTGACGACCGGGCCGGCGATGCCGAAGCACGCCGCTTCCGGTTTGCCTTTGCCTTGAGCGGGCTGTTGCGCAACGAATTTTGCCACGATTTCATCCAGCCCGCTGTGCTGGCGGCTGGGAAACACCGTTTCTGTGACTTGCTGTAACTGCCCGTTCAGCGTTTCAAATAGTGCCAAGCGAGCGTTGGTCCCACCTATGTCCCCGGCAAGGATCACTTTTCGAAGTTCCTCCAGCGGCGGCCGTCTTTGTCGAGGAGATCGTCGGCCTCCTTCGGCCCCCAGGAACCAGCGGCATAGTTCGGAAAATTCCGAGGCGGCAGCGCTTTCCAAACATCCAGAAGTGGAGTCACAATGCTCCAGCCAGCCTCTACCATATCCGCGCGTTGGAAGAGCGTGGCGTCACCGACCATGCAATCGTGCAGCAAGCGTTCATAGCCCGTGCTCGGTTGCACTCCGAAGTAGTCGGCATATTCGAAGTCCATGTCGACAGCGCCGAGACGCATGGTTGGCCCTGGAACCTTGGCTGCAAAGCGCAGGGAAATGCCTTCCTCCGGCTGAATGTGCAGCACCAACTGGTTTGGCATCAACGAGTCGATCGAGGTGTCGCGGAAGAGAATGAGCGGCGCCTGGCGGAACTGGATCACCACATGCGTGTTGCGTGCGGCGATACGCTTGCCCGTGCGCAGATAGAAGGGAACCCCCGCCCAGCGCCAGTTGTCGATCCCCAGCTTCATCGCGACATAGGTCTCCGTACGTGAATCGGGGGAAACAGATGGCTCATTGCGATAGCCCGGAACGCGCTGCCCGCCTAATTCGCCCTCCCCGTACTGCCCGCGGACGGTTTTGGTAAGAACCTCTTCTCCGGTAGGGGGCTGAATGGCATGTAAGACCTTTGCTTGCTCGTCGCGGACGGCGTCGGCCTGAAAGGAAATCGGCGGCTCCATCGAGATCAGGCTGATCAGCTGCATGATGTGGTTCGGCATCATGTCACGTAGGGCACCAGACTGCTCGTAGTAACCGCCACGGCCTTCCACGCCGACTGTTTCGCCCACGGAAATTTGCACGTGATCGATATAGCGGCGGTTCCAGATGGGCTCGAAGATCCCGTTGGCGAAACGCAACGCCAAAATGTTCTGGACCGTCTCTTTTCCCAGGTAGTGGTCGATGCGGTAAACCTGAGTCTCCCGAACCGACTTCAAGAGTTGCTTATTCAGAGCCACAGCGGAGTCAAGATCCCGGCCGAAAGGTTTCTCAACGATGACCCGCCGCCAGTGACCATTGTCTTCGTTCATCAGGCCGGTGGACGCAAGATTTTCGACGATCGTGCCGAAAAAATCCGCCGCGGTCGCCATATAGTAAAAATAATTACCGTGCGTGATGTGATCCTTGTCGAGTGTTTGCAGGAGATCATTCAGCTTTTGGTACAGGGTCTTGTCGTT
Organism: uncultured Acidobacteriaceae bacterium; assembly: GCA_964619065.1. Taxonomy (GTDB): domain Bacteria; phylum Acidobacteriota; class Terriglobia; order Terriglobales; family Acidobacteriaceae; genus JANXUC01. The sequence continues at coordinate 32,388 of CAZUCC010000025.1, forward strand.
AAATTCTCCGGTGAGGTAGTACAGCCGCTTTTCGAACCACTCCCAGAGATCGGCTTCGACGTTTTGGGTGGTGGCGAACTGCTTAATGTCGTCCGACATCTTCTTGCGGAACTCATCGTTCGACATCTCGTTGCGGGCGACACCCACGATCGCGAACTCGCGCGAAAGCAATTGATGCTTGGCCAGGTTGTAGAGCGCGGGAATAAGCTTACGGCGGGTGAGATCGCCCGCCGCGCCGAAAATGACCATCACACAGGGATCGCCTGGACGTCCTATGCGTTCCCCGTTTGCCCCTGGTACTGCATTTGCGTCAGACATTCCTCGCTCCATGGTCCGAGTACGGTTCCGCCGCACCATCGTACGGGAATGCGCGTACAAGAATGCATCCTACAAGAGTGCGGGGATAAGCGTGCGGTTCTTCCGCACAGTGAAAATGCTTCTAATGCTTGCCCTGTTCGATATGTCCGCCGAACTTCTGTCGCATGGCGGAAAGCATCTTCTCGGCAAAGGTGTGTTCCTGACGCGAACGAAAGCGCGTGTACAGCGCTGCTGTGAGAACCTCGGCCGGAACCGCCTCATCCAATGCCGCTGCGATCGTCCAGCGGCCCTCGCCGGAGTCCTGCACGAAGCCGGTGTATTCGGCCAGCGTCGGATTCTCAATCAGGGCCATCGCGGTCAGATCCAGCAGCCACGAACTCACGACACTACCGCGGCGCCAGACTTCAGCAATGTCCGGCAGGTTCAGAGTGAAGCGGATATTTTCGGGAAGCTCCTTGCTGTCTGCATTCTTGAAAATATCGAAGCCCTCGGCATAGGCCTGCATCATGCCGTACTCGATGCCATTGTGCACCATCTTCACAAAATGCCCGGTGCCGGACGGCCCGCAGTGGATATAGCCGTCTTCGGCGGTGCTTCCAGTAACCTTTTCGCGTCCTGGAGTGCGGGGAATATCGCCTCGTCCCGGAGCCAGCGTTTTGAAAATTGGATCAAGCCTCGTGACAGCTTCCTTGGGGCCGCCAATCATCATGCAATATCCACGATCAATGCCCCAGATGCCACCACTGGTACCCACGTCGACATAATGGATGCCCTTGGTTCGTAACTGTTCTGCGCGGCGTACGTCGTCCTTAAAGTAGGAATTGCCACCGTCGATGATGGTATCGCCTGACTGCATGCGGTCGGCCAGCGCTTGCACGGTTTTTTCGGTGGGTCCGCCCGCCGGGACCATAACCCACGCGGCTCGCGGCGCCTTCAGCTTGCCGACAAATTCATCGATGGAGGCAGAACCGACTGCGCCTTCTCCCACCAACCCTTTGACCACGTCCGGACTGAGGTCCGAGACGACCAGTTCGTGTCCGCCACGGATCAGACGCCGCGTCATGTTGGCGCCCATCTTGCCGAGTCCCACCATTCCTAGCTGCATGTATATCGCTCCTTAAAGTTCTAAACTGTTGGCCTTGCTGATTGCCATGTGACGTGGACGCTCTCGCCCGCGAACGAGTCTATCCCAGCGCTTGCGCGACTGCCTTCGCCAGTGTCGCCAGCCCGGCGTTTACATCCGCACCGAGATGCACGCGCAATGCCCGCCGCTTGCGATCTGCCAGTACTTGGAAGTCCCCACGCGCTTGTGCTGCTTTCACGATTCCAAAAGTGTACTTCTGTCCGGGTACGGGGAGATCACTAGCGTCGTCGCAAGTGATCTGTAAGAACACTCCCGAGTTCGGCCCGCCCTTGTAGGCTTGCCCGGTGGAGTGCAGGAATCGCGGCCCGAATCCCAGGCACGTGGCCGCTTTTTTCTTGTCGCGTACGGCGTGCCGCACGGCTTGCAGTGTCTGCTCATGGGCTGCGTTCATTTCGACATATCCGAGTAGGGCAAAGTAATCACTCGTCCCGATGCGATTCAAATGCGCCTTAAGATAGCCTGCCAGAGATTTGTCGCTACCCGCAGCCTTGGCAAGAGCGTCAGCATTGGCGGGGTCGGTGAAGAGCTTGATGCCGCCGTCTGTGAGGATCGGCGTCTCAGGCGGCAGGAAACCGTTTTTCTCATACTCCGACGTGAGGCTCTTGGTCACAATCTTGCTGGCTTCGACGTCCGGCTGATTGAAGGTATTGATTCCAATGATGGAACCAGCTACGGCAGTGGCAATTTCCCAACGGAAGAACTCCTGGCCAATATCGTAACTATCGCTCAGGACGATGCGAACAACGGGATGCCCGGCTTTTTCGAGGGCGGCGAGTTTGGCGTCTACCCCTGCATCCGCTTCCGCTGCCAAGCGGAGGTAGGCGAATACGCGGTCGTTTCCGTAGACTTCCGGAGCGCCGATCTGCTCGCGATCCACCGGAATAATGCCTTTGCCTTCCTTTCCTGTGGATTCGGCCAGCAGTTGCTCCAGCCATGCACCCAGATCGGAGAGGCCTGGCGAGGTGAAAATCGTGACCTTGTCGCGGCCGTTACGTGCCGACGTTCCCAGAACAATGCCCAGCATGGCGCCGGGATTTTCCTCGATGGGGACGCAGGAAGCGCAGGCGTGAATCATCTCTTCCGTGCGGTCGAGAAATTTCTTGATGTCCAGGCCCATCACCGCAGCGGGCACCATGCCGAAGTTCGAAAGCGCGGAATAGCGTCCGCCAATCGAAGGTAGACCCGCAAAAATGTGCCGGAACTTATCGGCTTCCGCAACCTGCTGCATTTTCGAGCCGGGGTCGGTGACGGCGATAAAGCGGCTGCCCGCTTTGTCCGCACCCACGGCTTTGCTCGCCTGCTCGAAGAAATATTGTTTGAAAATGTTGGGTTCGAGAGTGCTGCCTGACTTGCTGGAGACGATGAAGAGGCTCTTGCTGAGATCTGCCTTGGCTTCAAACGTGCGAATCTGCGCCGGGTCCGTCGAATCGAGCACAAACAGCTCAGGACTACCCGTGATTTTTCCAAATGTCATCTTCAGGACTTCCGGACAGAGGCTCGACCCGCCCATGCCGAGCAGCAGCGCATGTGTGTAGCCGCCCGACCGCGCTTCCGCACCCAGGTTGACCAGCGCCTGAGAATGCGCAACTTGATCGTCCACAATACCAAGCCAGCCGAGCCAGTTCGATTCATCCGTTCCGGTCCACAAGGAGGCGTCACGCTGCCACAGGCGGCGTACTTTGCCGCCTGCACGCCAGTCGTCGATGGCAGCCTTGATAGGTGCAGCCAGAGTTGCCGGAGCGGTGTAGGTTTGCTGATTAATTTTCGGGGTCGTCTGGGATTTTGTGCTCTTCTCCACCGCGATGAGCAGCTTGTCGAAAGCGTCGTTAAAAAGCTGTACCGCGTCATTCGTCAACTTGTCGGTCACGGTCCTCATCGTGATCCCGGCATTGGCGAGGTCGGACATGGTTTTCGCAGCGCCCGGAATATCTTCCGTCAAACTGTTGCGTAGTTTGCCGTGATCGCGGAAGGCGTCAAATGTTGCCGGCGGAATCGTATTGACCGTGTCTGGGCCGATCAGTTCTTCGATGTAAAGAACATCTGAGTACTTCGGATCCTTGGTGCCCGTGCTAGCCCAAAGAACACGTTGCGTCTGTGCGCCCTTGGCGGCCAAGGCAGCCCAGCGCGGCCCGCTGAAAATCTTCAGGTAGCTCTGATATGTCAGCTTTCCATTGGCAATCGCAACCTTGCCGAGCAGGCTCTTCAACAGCGCTTGCTGTCCGGCATCGGTCGCGGTTTTGAGCTTGTCGTTGAGTTGAGCATCGATCGCACTGTCAATACGGCTGATGAAGAAGCTAGCTACACTCGCCACTCGACTCAGGTCACCGCCACTCGCGGCAAATTTCTCCAACCCTGCAATGTAGGCTTCAGCCACGCGCTCATACACATCCTGTGCAAACAGCAGCGTGATGTTGATATTCATGCCTTCGCTGGTGAGCTGTTCTATGGCGGGAAGTCCTTCCGCAGTTCCGGGGACCTTGATCATCACGTTGGGGCGCGCCACGGTCTTCCAAAGGCGCCGCGCCTCGTCCAATGTTGCCTGCGTATTCCGGGCAAGGTACGGCGATACTTCAAGACTGATGTAGCCATCGCGCTTCTTGCTGCTGTCGTAGATGGGACGCAACAAATCCGCTGCATCCTGAATATCTCGGATCGCGAGCATCTCGTAGCGCGCCTTGGCATCGAGGTCGTTCTTGCCATCGAGAGACTTCAGGAAATCGGCGTAGTCGGTGCTGCCGGCAATCGCCTTCTCGAAGATGGCAGGATTCGAGGTCATGCCGCGCAGGCCATCTTCATCCAGATGGCATTGCAATTCGCCACTCGTGATGAGGTTTCGCCGAATGTAGTCGAGCCATACGGACTGGCCATATTTCTGTAATTCTTGCAACGGATTCATGACGGCCTGCTGGCCAGTCTTTTGCAATTCCTGTATCGGGTTCATGACTGCCTCTCTCTCTTGACTCTGAACTCTTGGAACGAGTGGCTCGTTATTGTTGTTCGAGTGCCAGCACCTTATTCAGGCGTCGCACGTGGCGCTCTTCGTGAGTAAATGCCGCACCGAGAAATGCCCGCACCAAATCACCAGCCAGAGCTGTTCCGATCACGCGCGACCCCAGCACCAGTACATTCATATCATCGTGTTCCACGCCTTGATGCGCGGAGTATGTGTCATGGCAAAGCCCGCCACGGATACCGTGCAGCTTGTTCACCGCAACCGATGCACCAACGCCGCTGCCGCAGATGAGCACGCCACGGTCCGCACGCCCGTCGAGTACCGCTTTCCCCACCGCTTCAGCAAAATCGGGATAGTCCACAGCCGCGGTGCTGTTGGTGCCGACGTCCAGAACTTCATGGCCCAGCTCTTTCATCACCGGTATGAGCTGCTGCTTCAGTTCGAATCCCGCGTGGTCCGAGCCGGTTACGATTCGCATCGGTTACCTCGCCTTTGCTAAAACATCTTTGGCGGCTGTCAGGACCGCATCCACTGTGAACCCGAAGTGCTTCAACAAATCCTTGAGTGGAGCCGACGCGCCAAACGAGCGCATTCCAACCACCTGTCCGTCAAGACCGACGTAGCGTTCCCAGCCGAAGGTGGAAGCCATCTCGACCGCCACGCGCGCCCGGATAGATGGCGGCAAAACGGTGTCGCGATAGCTTTGATCTTGGTGTGCGAACAATTCCCAGCAGGGCAGGCTCACTACGCGTGCCTTGACGCCTTCCGTTTTCAGCTTCTCATAGGCGTCGACGCAGAGCGAGACTTCCGTGCCACTGCCGATCAGAATCACGTCAGGCTTGCCGTCCGCGGCATCCGCCAAGATGTAGCCGCCTTTGGCAACACCGGATGCCGGAGCGTACTTAGTGCGATCCAACACTGGAAGAGCTTGCCGTGAAACCAACATCAATGCCGGCTCATGGCGGAATTTCATAATAACTTTCCAGGCTTCCACAACTTCGTTGGCGTCTCCTGGCCGGAAAGTATGCATTCCGGGAATTGCTCGCAGCGAAGCCAACTGCTCGATGGGCTGGTGAGTTGGTCCGTCCTCGCCCACGCCGATTGAATCGTGGGTAAAGACGTGGATGGTAGGAATTTCCATGATCGAGCTCAAGCGAATGGAAGCCCGGGCGTAGTCGCTGAAAATCAGAAATCCGGAGCCGTAGGGGCGGATGTGGCTGAGCGACATGCCGTTCAGAGCGGCAGCCATGATGTGTTCGCGAATGCCGAAATGCATATTGCGGCCACCATAGTTGTCCGCCTGGAAATCTCCAGCGTCCGCAGCCGTCAGACGCGTCTTCGTCGAAGGCGCTAAATCGGCGGCGCCGCCCATGAGCCAAGGGATATTCTGCGCCAGCACGTTGAGCGTCTTGCCGGAGGCGTCGCGTCCAGCCATACCTTTCGCGTCAGCCGGGAACACGGGCAGATTTTTGTCCCAACCCTCCGGAAGTTCACGTTTCATCATCAAGTCGAGCGAACGAGCCTGGTCGGGGAATTCCTTCTTGTAACTTTCCAGAAGCGATTCCCATTGCGTGCGGAGCGTATGGCCGCGCTTGCCGATGCCATCACGGAAGTGCTCGAGCACGCCCTCTGGCACCAGGAATTTGGCATCTTCGGGCCAGCCATAAAACCGTTTCGCTCCACGAATTTCCTCTTCGCCGAGCGGTTCGCCATGCGCTTCTTTGGTATCGTGCTTGGTTGGCGCGCCCCAGGCGATGTGGCTGTTCACGATGATCATCGTTGGGCGATCGTTCGTGGAGTGGAATGACTTCAGCGCTTCCGTCAGCATATCCAGGTTGTTGGCGTCCGGCACCCGCGCCACATTCCATCCGTAACTGAGGAAGCGCGCACCCACATCATCGTTGAAAGCGAGATCGGTGCTGCCTTCGATGGTGATGCGGTTGCTGTCGTAAATCCAGCAGAGATTGCTGAGCCTGAGGTGTCCAGCGAGGGAAGCCGCTTCGCTGGAAATGCCTTCCATCATGTCGCCGTCGCCACACATGGCATATACGTTGTAATTAAAAAGCTCGAAGCCCGGACGATTGAAATATTTTGACAACCATCTTTCCGCGATGGCCATGCCCACGCTGTTGGCGACGCCCTGGCCTAAGGGGCCCGTCGTGGTTTCAACGCCGGAAGTCCAACGGTATTCGGGATGTCCGGGGCATTTACTGTTCAGTTGGCGGAAGCGCTTGATGTCGTCGAGCGGCACAGCCAGCTTGTCCGTCGGCTTATTGTTGGAATCGAGCTCCTTAACGCTCGTGAGATGCAGCATGGAGTAGAGCAGCATCGAGGCATGCCCAATCGAGAGGACGAAACGATCGCGATTCGGCCAAGCTGCGTTCTCCGGGTCGTAACGCAAAACCTGCTGCCACAAACCATAAGCAACCGGCGCCATTCCCATCGGCGTGCCGGGGTGGCCGGAATTGGCTTGCTGCACGGCATCCATGGAAAGAGTGCGAATCGTATTGATGCAAAGTGTATCCAGTTGTTCTGCGCTCGGAGTTGACACGGTCGCCATTCACTCCTCCATGGAAATCGGTTCTTGGGAATTCTATAAACCTGCGAAGCTACGCCTATCGTTATCCATACGATGCGGAAGCGAAAGGGAAGTTCCCACCTATTAAAGCATTTCAGCGGGGTTTCCGGGAAAAGCTGTTTTGCACAGGTCTGGAACGATCGTGGACAGCACCTCAGTATCCGAAGATTCATTGTCCCGCAGACGGGCCTATGATACCTAAAGGGTTGTTCCTTCCAACATGCAGCGCGAAAACCCGCGGACGAACGGTTGGGCCACTCGTGGACATCGCGCCATGAGCTGGAGTTCGTGTGGTGTCTTGGCAGCATTGCTTGTTTCAGGTGCCAGTCTTTGGGCGCAAGACGTCCCCGAGTCGGAAACTACGCCGGGGATTGCAGTCCAGCCAGGGCCGGATCGCCGTTTGCCGGAACGAGGTCCAGGTTTCGCTTCGATCCAGGGCAGGGTGGTGGATCAATCAGGCGCTCCCGTGGCCGGGGCCTCCGTGGCTGCCCGCAGTCAGGCCGTCACAGTATTTGCCCCAACCACAGTCGAAGGCATCTTCCGCCTCCGCGATTTGCCTGCAGGCTCCTACCAGATTCATATTGAGAAAGAGGGATATCGAACCGTTGCTTTGCCGGCTTTGGAGCTTAACGATGGAGATCTGAAGATTTTGTCCCTCCAGATGAGGGCCCTGAATCCGCTGGTGCTGGAAGGTAAGGGGCCCTCGGGCGTGCCTGGCCCTGCACGGTTGCCGCCGCTACCACCCTACGCTTATGCCGCCTACCCTGGCATGCGCGATGCTCGTCCGGAGACCGATGCGACCGCCGGGCCACCCGAGGTCGTGCCTGCCTACGATGCCAACTTCATGGCGCAGCCGGATCGCTGGTCCATTCCCATGCCGGAGTGGCGGCGCTACGCCACCCAGCCCGATGTTCCCTACGTCAACGGCCACTGGTATGACCCGTACAATCGCAACCGCTTTAAAGGGGATTACCCAATTTCCGGCACCGGGAAGCTGCAACGCTGGTTCTTTAATTTCACGGGGCAGAGCGTGACCGGAGTGGACGTGCGGCGTCTGCCGCTGCCCAGCGGCGTTTCGGCGGAGAATCCCCACGACCGAAACTTCTTCGGCAACGGGGAGCAGGCGGCGATCAGCCAGAACTTTCGCCTGTCTTTTGATCTGTTTCGCGGAGACGCTGCTTTTCGCCCTATCGATTTTCGTATTCACTTCACGCCGGAATTCAACCTCAATTTTCTGCAGACACGGGAGCGCGGCCTGGTGAACGTGGATGTGCGCAAAGGGATCAATCGCTTCGATACGAAATCCGCCAGCTTGCAGGAAGCCTTCGTCGAGGCGAAGGTCCACGACCTCAGCCCTAACTATGATTTCGTGTCGGTGCGCGCGGGAATTCAGCAATTCAACAGTGACTTCCGCGGATTCCTATTTTCGGAGGAGCAACCGGGGGTACGCATTTTCGGCAACCTGCGCTCGAACCGGATTAACTACAATGCGGCTTGGTTCTATTTGCTGGAGAAAGACACCAACAGCGGCCTCAATATGTTGGAAAAACGTGGTCAACAGGTTTACGTTGCCAACCTGTATTTTCAAGATCTTGGAGCTAAAGGCTTCACGCAAGAGTTTAGCTTCCACTTTAACCGCGATGACGCGGATATTCACTTCGATAAGAACGGTTTCTTGGTCCGGCCGCAGCCCGTTGGACTGGTGGTAAATTGCGGTTCGCCGCCCACCAATCCCAATTGCATCAAGGCTCATGGGATTCGCGCCTACTATTTGGGTTGGACGAGCAGTGGGCACGTGGGGCCAATCAATGTGAGCCACGCGTTCTATCAGGTGCTGGGCCACGACAGCTTCAACCCCATTGCGGGCCGTCCGGTGGATATCGATGCACGGCTGGGAGCGCTGGAGCTGTCCATCGATAAGGACTGGATGCGCTTTCGGTCATCATTCTTCTATGCCTCCGGCGACGGCGACCGACGTTTCGGAGCCACGCGGCGGGATTCGACGGCACACGGTTTCGACACGATTGTGGACGACTCGCATTTTGCTGGCGGAGATTTCAGCTTTTGGAGCCATGAGGGTATTCGACTGACAGGCACCGGCGTAGGGCTGGTGGGTCCATCAAGTTTGCTGCCCAGCCTGCGCACGAATAAAGAAGAAGGGCAGGCAAACTTCGTCAATCCCGGGTTGTGGCTGGGGAACCTCGGCGCGGATTTCGAGGTCACCCCCAAGCTGCGAGCCTTTGTTAATGTGAACTACCTGCGCTTCGACAAGACTGCGCCGCTCGAGTTGCTGCTATTCCAGCGCCCGATTCGCCACAGTATTGGAACCGACTTGGGGCTGGGCTTCGAGTATCGCCCGCCTCTGTCGGAAAACATTACGATTCGCGGCGGTGCAGCCGCGCTACAACCGGGACAGGGGCTGCACGATTTGTATAACGGACGGACACTGGTGAATGGATTTGTGACGGTGAAGTTGCAGTTTTGAAATGAAACCTTGTCATCCTTCGCTGCGCTCAGAATGACAAAGGGTAGGGTCAGGGCAGCGGCATGAAGGTAAGAACGATGCGATGCAGAATTTTGATGATCGCGGCAGGACTGGGGCTTGCAGCGGCATCTGCACAGGTGGCGAGCACGGCTGCGCAGGAGTCTGCGTCCTCCCCCGACATCCTCCTGAAGCAGCCGCAGCCTGACGCCGACCGCAAATCTTCGGGCTGCGTGAGCTGCCACTCGCCCCTCGAAACGCCCACCATGCACCAGACGAACACCGTCCGCTTGGGCTGCACGGACTGCCACGGCGGAAATGCCGAAGTGCGTATCGCTGCCGGAACGACTCCGGCTTCAGTGGGATATCACGAGATCAAGAACCAGGCCCATCCCCAGTCACGCTTCAGCAACACCGGCGAAAATTCCGCCAACCCGGAGCGCAGTTACACTCGCTGGCTGCGCGAGGACTCCGACTACATCCGCTTCGTGAACCCGGGAGACTTGCGTGTCGCCGAGAAGACCTGCGGCCAGTCCGGATGCCATCTCTCGGAAGTGCGCAAGGTCGAGACCAGCATGATGACCCACGGCGCCATGCTGTGGGGAGCCGCGCTCTACAACAACGGCGCCGTGCCCTTCAAAACCCCGCACTTCGGCGAGAGTTACGGCCCGGATGGACAACCGCGCCGCCTGACCACCTTTCCCGCGCCCACAAAAGAGGAGATTGAGAAGAAGGGCGTGCTGCCCTATCTCGATCCGCTCGAACGCTGGGAGATTTCGCAGCCAGGCAATGTGTTGCGTGTTTTCGAACGGGGAGGCCGCAAACGCAGCGAACTCGGGAATCCTGACCTCGACGAAGATCCCGGAAAACCCGAGAACAAACTGGGCGAACGCGGATTTGGCACGTCCTTGCGGACGGATCCGGTGTTCCTGGGATTGCAGAAAACGCGGCTGCTCGACCCGCTACTCTCTATGCCCGGAACCAACGATCAGCCGGGAGACTATCGTGGCAGTGGCTGCACCGCGTGCCACGTGATCTATGCCAATGATCGCGATCCCGAACATTCTGCTGCCTATGCACGCTTTGGCAACACAGGCCATAGCACAACCAACGACCCCACGATTCCGAAGAACGAATCCGGCCACCCGCTACGGCACGAGTTCACGCGGGCGATTCCGTCCAGTCAGTGCATCACATGCCACATTCATCCCGGCACAAACATGGTGGCCACTTACTACGGCATGACATGGTGGGACAACGAGATGGATGGCGCAGTGATGTATCCGAAAGAGCAGCGGCGTCCCAACCCGAAAGAACAATTCGACATCCAGAATAAAAATCCTGAGCGCACCGCGGTTCGTGGGCTGTGGTCCGATGGCGATTTTCTGCAAAAGACGGGTTCGCCGGAGTTCAATCAGCAGTTGAAGAACACACAGTTTGGTGATTTTCACAGTCATGGCTGGATTTTCCGCGCCGTCTTCAGCCGCGACCGCAAAGGCAATCTGCTCGACAAGGCAGGCAAGACCGTTTCTTCCGAAGATGAAGACAAGTTCAAGAAAGCCGTGCATCTGAAAGACATTCATCTCGAACGCGGCATGCACTGCATCGACTGTCACCTCGAGCAAGACAGCCACGGCAACGGGAAGCTGTACGGCGAAACTCGGAACGCGGTCGAGATTGACTGTGTCGATTGCCACGGAACCATCGAGCATCCGGCGAATCTTGTGACCTCGGGTACGGCCTCTCCAGAAGGTGGAACGAATCTCGCGCGCCTGCGCACGCCCTGGCAGGAACACCAGTTTTATTGGGACAGCGGAAAACTTTTCCAGCGTTCCATGGTGGAAAAAGACAAACAATGGGAAGTCGTGCAGGTGGTGGACTCCATCACACCAGGGAATTTGCACTATAGCGAAAAATCACGCATCGCCAAGACGGTGCAGCAGGACGGGACGACGTGGGGTGAAGTTCCCGCCGATGGCTCGAAGCTCGCCCACCAGAACAGCAAGATGACGTGCTACACCTGCCATTCCTCCTGGGCGCCGACGTGTTATGGCTGTCATCTCTCCATGTCGGCGAATCAGCGTGAGCCCATGCTGCACAACGAAGGCCTGATCACACGAAATTGGACGGCCTACAACTTCCAGGTTTTGCGCGATGACATGTACGCTCTGGGTATCGATGGAACCGTTACCGGGCACCGCGTCGCTCCGGTACGTTCTGCCTGCGCGGTGCTCGTGAGCTCACAAAATAACGACCGCGACTGGCTCTATTATCAGCAGCAAACCATCTCCGCCGAGGGTTTCAGCGGAGAGGCGTTTAGCCCGTTTGTTCCGCACACCGTTCGGGGTAAAGAGACCAAGACTTGCACTGACTGCCACGTTTCCAAAGCGAACGACAATAACGCCTGGATGGGGCAGCTCTTCCTGCTGGGCGGGAATTTCATGAATTTCATGGGCCGCTATCTCTACATTGCGACGGGGCGAGAAGGCTACGAAGCTGTCGTCGTAACCGAGCATGATGAGCCGCCCGCCGTGATCGGCAGTGATTTCCAAAAGCTCGCCTACCCTGCGAACTATCAGCGGCATATTGCTGACAACATGGAGCTTAAGCAATCTATTGAACGCAGGGGTAAGGAAGTACTGGACATCCAGCAGCGCGGCGAATATGTCTATGCGGCAATGGGGGCAGGCGGCCTGAGGATTTTTGATGTGGCGAATGTCGACAACAAGGACTTCTCGGAAAAAACAACGACAGCTCCGGTATCCCCTTTAGGACAGAGATTCTACCTGCCGACGAAATATGCCACGGCTGTGGCAACTCCTTCCACGCTCGCCGTCGATCCGCTACGTTCGCACGATCTCGCTAACGAAGAGCAAGCTATCCACTTGATGTACGGCTTTCTGTATGTGGCCGACAAATACGAGGGGTTGGTGATCGTGGGCAATCCCGATCTGAAGAGCAAGAGTCCGGGCGTGGGCACGCTGCTGGACGGCAATCCCGCGAACAACTTCCTCAAGCGGGCGTTGGCGTTCAACCCAGAGGGGAAGCTGAATGGCGCGCGGCGCATCACGATTGCTGGGACTTATGCTTACGTACTTTGCGACCGTGGACTTGTGGTCGTCGATCTGGATAATCCCCTGTCGCCGAAAATTACCGCGGAAATTGGCGACCCGTTTCTCAAAGATCCACACGGTATTGCCGTCCAGTTCCGCTACGCGTTCGTCGTTGACCGCGAAGGTCTAAAAGTTTTGGATGTCACGAATCTGGCTGAGCCGAAGCCCGTCGAGGGCGCGGCCGTGCCTCTCGAAGACGCGCGCAATCTTTATGTGGCTCGTACCTATGCGTATGTGGCGGGAGGAAAGCAGGGGCTGGCCATCGTCGATGTGGAGCGCCCGGAGCAGCCGCGGCTCGATCAGGTCTTCAATGCCAACGGGGCAATGAACGATCTCAATGACGTGAAGCTGGGTATGGTCAGCTCGAGCTTGTTTGCCTTCGCCGCGGATGGCCGCAACGGCGTGCGCGTGGTGCAATTGTTTTCCCCGGTCAGTACCCAGAATTTTGCGGGATTCAGCCCACGGCCTGTGCCCAAGCTGATCGCCAACTATCGCACGCGAGGTCCAGCGCTTGCGGTCTCGAAGGGAATTGACCGCGACCGGGCTGTGGATGAAAGCGGGAATCAGTTGGCAGTTTTCGGACGCCGTGGCTCGCGCCCGTTTACGCGGAAAGAAATGGAGCGGATGTTTCTGCGGGATGGCAGGTTGTTCCAGGTGACGAATGATCCACCGGGTCCGGCGGTTGAGCAAAAGGCTGAGTCCCAATAGGAAAGAGCCGTGTGGAGTTTTGCTCAGCAGGGCGGGCTAGGCGCCCGCCCCACACGAGTAGAGACTATGAATACAAGCCAGTCCACGGGGTGGCGGCTTTCAGGCGGTCGTTGACGTTTTGGATGTTCTTCACGCCCTCGGTCTCCAGCCATTGGCGGAATGCGGTGCCGCCCTGCTTCGCATACACCGGGATACCTTCCTTCCAGGTGGCGCGACCACAGAGGACGCCGTTGAACTTGACACCGGATTCTGCGGCAAGCTCAAGGGTCTCGCTGAATTCCGGATTGCTCACACCAGCGGAAAGGTAAATAAACGGTTTCGTCGCGACCGACGACGCTTTTTGGAATAGATCCTTCGCTTCTTGCCGCGTGTAGGCTTTGGTGCCTTTGAAGCTCTTCGTCCCTTCCACGAACTGCATGGCGATCGGAACTTCGACCTTCATTATGTCGACGCCGTAGCGGTCTTTCGTGAACTCGCGCATAGCTTCCATGACGAGTTCAGGTTTTTTCCTGGCGTACTCGACGCTCTTCTCGTCCAAGCCTTCTTCGTAAACAATGAATTCCAGGAAGAAAGGAATATCGTTGGCGCGGCACTCGTCACCGAGGCGCTCCACCCAAGCGTGCTTCACGTCATTGACCTTTTCGATATCGGTCGGCGAATAGTAGAGCAAAATCTTAAGGCAATCCGCGTTCTGTTCCTTGATGCGGCGCACGGACCAGTGGTCGAGCAAGTCGCCGAGGCGTCCGGGTGTGGTCTTGTCGTAGCCCGTCTTTTCATAGGCCATGATGAGGCCGGAATGCTTGGCGCGCTTCCTGGCAGCGGGGAGGCCCCACTCCGGATCGAGAAGAATGGCGCTGGCATGCTGCGTCAAGACTTCGGTGACCAGAACTTTGAACTCTTCCATCATGGCGTCGTTGACTTCGCCGCCCTTTTCCTTGGCGAGAGATTTCTGCAGCGAGCCGCGCTGGTCCATCGCGGCCGCAGCGATGACGCCACGTTCGTTGGATACTGCTTTCAAACCTGCGAGTTTACCCGGCGTAAGCTTCATTGGTGTCTCCGTAGTTCTTGGGAATGTCGGGAATTGGTAAAGCGCTTTCTGCCCGTCTCAGGATAGCTTTCCATTGTAATATGGCTGAAGTTTGAACGCGGTTCAAAAGGTTGCCGGGTCGTGGTGCTGTTTCGTAAATACACTCCTCTGGCTCTGTCATTCCGAGCCAGGTCGATCGGCGAGGAATCTGCTCCTGGCAGTAAAAGAGCAGATTCCTCGCGCGCTACTGCCGCGCTTCGGAATGACAATTTTGTAGAAATATCCCAACTGCACCACTGCCCGGTTGCCGTAAGTTATTGCCGTAGCGGCAGGTTCTTCAGAATTGCCTGCTGCTTGCTGATCAGCGATTCGATGCCTTTGCGGGCGAGCTCCATCATCTTGCGAAGCTGCTGATCCTCGAAGGGATGCTGCTCCGCGGTCGCCTGCACTTCGACGATTCTGCCTGCTCCGGTCAGCACAAAATTCAAGTCAACTTCGGCGCGCGAGTCTTCTTCGTAGCAAAGGTCGAGCAGGATTTCTCCGTCCACAAGGCCCACACTGGTCGCGGCCACAAAATCGCGTAGCGGTGCCGAAGTCAGGGTGCCTGCATCGATCAATTTCTGCATGGCCAAGCCCACGGCCACAAAGGCGCCGGTAATGGATGCCGTGCGCGTGCCGCCATCCGCCTGGATGACATCGCAATCGATGAAGAGGGTGCGTTCTCCGAGGCGTGCCAGGTCGGTGATGGCGCGCAGCGAGCGGCCAATCAGCCGCTGAATTTCCTGCGAGCGGCCGCTGGGGCGCCCCTTGGTGGATTCGCGCGGCGTGCGGGTCAGGGTCGAACGCGGCAGCATGGCGTACTCACTAGTGATCCAGCCTTTGCCGCGTCCCTGCATGAACTTGGGTACGGACTCTTCCACGGTGGCGGTGCAGATCACGCGCGTGTTGCCAACTTCAATGAGGACGGAACCTTCGGCAGTTGAAATGAAGTCTGGAATCACGTTCACCGGGCGCATTTGCTCGGGCGTGCGGTTATCAGAGCGATAGATCATCAGTCGGGATTGTAGCAGCAGGCCGTCGCACCTTCGGGCGAATAGCAGGTTCCCGCCCGGGTGTTACCCTTAACACCTAATGTCCGAAGGATTCTCGTTTTGTGATCTTCGCGAACTGTTTGCCAAGGCGAACGAGGAGAAATCTGGCGACCAGTTGGCGGGAGTGGCAGCCGGCTCAGAGCGTGAGCGGGTCGCGGCGAAGCGCAAGCTTGCTGATCTTCCACTGGCAAAAATCATCCAGCAACCATTGATTGATCCCGACGAAGACGACGTAAGCCGTCTCATTGCCGAAACCTTCGATGAAGAAGCTTTTCAGCCCATCCAAAGCATGACAGTTGGCGAGTTTCGCGAATTCATTCTGGACGATGCCACGGGTACCGCCGACTTGAAGCATTTGCAGTGGGGGATCACTCCGGAAACGGCTGCGGCCGTAGCCAAAATCATGAGCAACAAGGATCTGATTTTGGCTGCAGCCAAGATTCGCAATGTTACGCGCTGCCGTAACACGATGGGCGAGCCGGGTGTGTTGGGCATCCGTGTCCAGCCCAACCATCCGGCGGACGATGTGGGTGGAATTCTGCTTTCGGCGTTTGAGGGTTTGCTCTACGGATGCGGAGATGCAGTGATCGGCGTGAATCCCGCCACGGATTCCATCGAGACGGTGAAATCGATTCTCGACGCCATCGCCCGCTTGATGGAGACCTACAACATCCCAACCCAGAGCTGCTGCCTGGCGCATATCACGACACAACTTGCTGCTTTGAAGCGTGGGGCGCCGGTCGATCTGCTCTTTCAGTCGGTTGCTGGCACCGAGGCGGCGAATCGCAGCTTCGGAATCACACTGGAAATATTGCGCGAAGGCCGTGACGAAGTACTCGAACATCACCGCCAGCGCGACGTGCCGTGGAAAGGCGCGCAAGTAATGTACTTTGAGACCGGCCAGGGCAGCGCACTCTCGGCTGAGGCGCATCACGGGATCGATCAGCTAACTCTGGAAGCGCGGGCTTACGGCGTGGCGCGGACCTTGGATCCATTTTTGGTCAACAGCGTTGTGGGATTTATTGGGCCGGAATACTTGTACGACGAGCGACAGATTATTCGCGCTGGCCTCGAAGATCACTTCATGGGCAAGCTGTTGGGTCTGCCCATGGGGTGCGATGTCTGCTATACGAACCACGCGGCGGCAGATCAGAACTCGGTGGAGAATCTTCTTTTTTTGCTGACAGCTGCCGGCTGCAACTACTTCATGGGCGTGCCTTGCGGCGACGATGTGATGCTGAATTACCAGTCCACCAGCTATCACGATGCCCTAGCCATGCGGAGAACCTACAAACTTCGTCCGGCGCCGGAATTTCTTGGCTGGTTGCAGGCGATGGGAATCTATCGCGACGAGGAACCAGTGTTACTGGAGGCGCCAGCAAGGCGACGGCTGATGCAAGGACTGGAATCCTCGCTCGAGAGCTTGCAATGATGGCGAACGCAAACAATCCTCTTGTGCCCGGTGCCTCTCCTGTACCTGCTCGGCCCGAAGACGACTGGCCAGGAATTGTGCGGAAGATTCGGGAACGTACCCCGGCCCGCCTGCTGGCGGGCCGCGTGGGGGCTGCCTACCGGACCGCTACCCAGATGGATCTTCGCGAGGCTCACGCCGCTGCGCGGGACGCTGTCCGCACCGAACTGGATTTCGATCTGGAAAAACAATTCGGGGCGGCTTTCGTCAAGCAGTGGGGGCTGTTCGAAGTTTGCACCGAGGCACATTCGAAAGATGAATATCTTCAGCAGCCCAATCTGGGGCGAATTTTTCGCGAGGCGTCCCGGTCGGAGCTGCAGAGACGTTGCCCTCCGCAAAACGATTTGCAAATCGCCATCGGCGATGGTCTTTCGGTCACTGCGGTCTTCGCCCAGGTTCCGAAGCTATTGCCCGCTTTGTATGAGGGAGCCAAGGCGCGGGGTTGGACTCTCGGTCAGGTATTCGTAATTCGCCATTGCCGCGTGGGAATCCTGAATCAAATTGGCGAACTCCTCCTGCCCGGCGTCGCCGTACTTTTGATCGGCGAGCGGCCGGGACTCGCCACCGCTGAGAGCTTGTCGGCATATATGGCATACAGGCCCCGACGGGCGCAGACCGATGCCGACCGAAATCTGATCTCGAATATCCATGCCCGCGGCGTAAGCCCTGCAGACGCGGCGGTTCGCATTTTGGATCTAGCGGCACAGATGATGAACGCCAAATCCAGCGGCACGCTGTTGCGAGCGGAACCTCCGGCACTGGGAAAATGATGGCTCGGCTTTCGCGACTACTGCACAGCCTTCAACTGCTCGGCCAGTTGCTGCACGTTTGCGGTGTCGTAAATGGTGGAGAGATCCGCGTGTCCCGCGAGAGTCTCGCGTTCTTTGCCTTCCACCAGAATTTTTACGCGGTTGACACCGGGCACGTTGGTGGAAACGGTTTGCACCAGGGAAACAATAGTCAGTTCTTCCACCAGAATTCCTGAGCGATGACCATCGGCGAGCGTGGCGTTCACATCAATCACGGCCATGCCTGGCTCGACGAGGTAGACATTGCGGATTTCCGAGCCGGGGGCGATCAGGTGCGCCGAGTCTTCTCCGAGGTAAGCATTGAGCAGCGCTTGTAGCACTTCCTGCGCCCGTTCCTGGCGGCCTTGCGGAAGTGGAATGGAAGCAGCGCGTCGAACCAGGATTCCGGGATCGTCATAGGCGACGTAAAGCGTGACTTGCTCCTTCGGGCCTGACGGTGGGGGGGGCACGTGCGCAGCTTCCAGCACGAGAGGCGCTTGTGCGGCATGGCGTTTGAGGCGCCACAGATATCCTGTCAGTCCGAGAACAGCGGCGAGCATGACAGCGACCCCGATTTTTAGATGACGGGGAATCATCGTCCGGCCTCCAATTGGGCGCGGGCCGCCAGAATGCCATCGGCAACGGCGGAAGCTACGGACTGTTGGTAATTCGGCGCAACCAGGTCGGGCAGATCGGCGTCCGGGGGCGTAACCTCTAACGCGATGGCGGCGGCCACAATATTGTTCATGGGACGGAGAGGTGCGGAGAGAACACGGGCCGGGATGGAGTGCTTCCGCAATTCGATGGCTACGCTAGCAGCGGTGGCTGCCGCAGTTCGAACGTGGGGTGCCTGGGCGGCTTCCCAAGGCTGAAAAGGACCGGTGGCGTTGCCACTTGACGGCAGAAGCGATGTATAGATGCGAACACCCTTTCCCAGCGAGGCCGCATGCATGGTGACGTACAACGTCGGATGCGCCGAGTTTGCCAGGGACGCGCGCTGGTCGAGCGAAAGAGTTGTATCGGAATCGCGGAGGATGAGGGCCGATATCCCTCTATTTTGCAGCTCTTTTTGCAGGTAGCGGGCGAAGCTGAGGGCTACATCTTTTTCCGGCAAGAGATCGCTCAGCCCGGCACCGCGCTCCGCACCGCCGTGTGCGGCGTCGATCACGGCAAAAAAGTGGTGCAGAGTAGTACCGCTCGACTCGGGCACTTCCACAGTTCCCGATGCCAGAGGAGTTGTGCCCGGCGTACCGGCCGATGAAGGCGTGGCAGTTTGAGTCTGTGCGGACGGGGGCTGGGCGTTGCTGGTCTGCGGCGAGGTCTGCGCCTGCGGTGCACGCGTCAGGGTGAGGGTGCGTCCTTCGTTGCTGAAATTAGCCAGCAGCGGCGCTGCGCTGAAGACGGTGAATACCGCCAATCCATTCGCCTCTTCGTATTGTGACGAGGTAATCACGGGATCCTCAAACTTTGCATTGGGTGCTGCCGGAGGCATGATGGGTTCGCGTGTAAACGTCAGACGCACTTTGCCGGGCTCGCTGGCGATGGTTGGACTCACGGGTGAGGTGAAGTTGAGCACAAGGGCCGAAGGAGTCGCTTTCTGCAACTCCGCCGTGAATCGCACCGCGACTTTTCCTACGAACAAGCGGCGGGAGTCCTCGTGAAAGACAATCTGATTGTTTGCCGTGAGCACCAAAATCAGGGAGCTCAAACTGGAAACGGGCACCAGTCCACGGTTGCCCTCCAGACGAAACGGTGCAGGCAGATCAAAATTCTTATTTTTGATCCTGGCGCGAGTTTCCCCGTTGACGAACTCCACCTCGCGCTGTTCAAAGCGCAACTTCCACTTGCTGCCGTCGTTGGTGGCTGCCACGGTTCCGAGCGGTTCGAGTACCTCGACCAGACCCACGTAGTCGCGGCTGTCGCGCTCGATGACAGGCAGAGTGAAGCTGGTCTGCGGGGAAAAGATTGCGATGCGCTTATCCTCGGCCAGCGCAGACTGAGCTAAGGTCAACGCAGCCAGGGCGAACGCAAGTAGGACTGGTGCAGAAAAAGTGATCGCATCCCAGCCCCTCTTAATCCACCGCATAGATGGTCAAACCGTCCAGCATTTTGGGGAAGAAATCCGTGGATTTCTGCGGTAAAACTTCTCCCGCGAATGCAATGTCGCGTACCTGCTCCATGCGGCAAGGATTCATCAAGAAGGAAACATTGGCGCCGCTCCGTGCGCGGGCAATCGCTTCTCCCGTGTCGCGCAGATAGTTGAGATTTTCCTGATTGCGGATGGACTCCTCGGAAAGTCCCAGCACACCTTCCAGCAAGCCTTTATGCAACTGAACCACGTCGAGCGCTTGCTGCCGCAAGGAGAAACCGGAAAACACGGGCGAGCCCATGGATTTCGGCGAATGCAGCAGGAAAGCTCGAGAAGCCGTTACGGCGATCAGAGCGGTGCTGGTTTTCCCGGAGTCGCGGAGAACGGACGTCGCGTGCGCTGCGCTGATCGTGGGAACAACTTCCTCCACGACGAAATGCGCACGGGCATCTTCGACGAATTTGTCCACAGAAAACGCCGCCAAGCCATGCACAACCCGGTGCGTGGGGAGAATCACCAGGCCTTGGCTGTTCATGTTGACCAAAGTCATCATCACAGACTCGTAGGGCGCTCCTTCTCCTCCCGTGGCTGCGGTACGCCGTTCGTTGCGGTAATTCAAGGCAGTTTCGTAGCGGTGGTGGCCGTCCGCAATGATCAGCCGTTGCTCCTTCATTTTGGCCTGGACCGCTGCGATGACTGCCGGGTCCGACACCTTCCAAACCCGGTGAATAACTTGATATTCGTCCACAACTTCGATATCCGGAGCAGTGGGAGACGCCAACAGAGCGTCAATTTCTCCGGCGTCCGAGTACAGCATAAAGATGTGACCGAAATGCGCACGCGTGGAGCGCAGCAGATTGAGCCGGTCACTCTTTGGTTTCGCGAGGGTCTGCTCATGCCGGAAGACAACGCCAGCACTGTATTCCTCAAGCTTCCCGGCTGCGATCAAGCCACGCCGCTCGACTGTCGTATTCCCGCCGGGAACTGTAAAGGTCTGAGTGTAGGTGTAGAGGCAGGGCTCGGAGTCGGGAACCAAGATGCCAGTTTTACGCCAATCCGCGAAAGACTGGGCCGCGCGGGTATAGACATTCGATTGCTCGTTGTCCGCCGCCTCAGGCTTGCCCAGGATGATGCGAACCAGGTTATAAGGATTGGCGGCATAGTACTTATCCTGCATCGCCGGCGTGATTTTATCGTAGGGCTGGGTTACGGCGAGTTGTGGTTGGACCCGGGTCGGATCATAGCGAAGCGCGCGGAAGGGTTGGACGATAGCCATAAGAAGGAAGAATCTTGCATTGTAGCAGGCGAAGAAAAGCAACCTATAGCGCGAAACAGCCTTCCAAAGACCTCAAGCCACACGGCTTTCGCTGCTTACGCCTTTCGTGGAAAAGGCCAGTTCCGTGCAACCAAAGCTGTGGTAGTATCCGGCTTAAGAGGCAAGGTTTGCGGGCCACGCCGTGGAGCCCGGATCAGTTCACCCCCGGAGCTATCTGTGCTTGGCTGCGCGGGGGTTCAGGCCAGGCCGGGTGGAGGACTTATGTTGTCACCTCGGAGTCGTACTCTCCTCAAGGCTGTTATCCTGAACGCGTTTTTTAGTGCGGTCTTCCTACCTGCTGCCTGGCCCCAGAATCCGTTAGATGATCCGCATGTGCTGCCTCCGGCAAATGCCAAGCCTGTCGATCCTGGCCCGCTTGTACCTGTTCCAGTGGTGATTACTCCGACAGGTTCTGCTCCTGCCAACGGCCAAGATACAAAAAATGCTTCGGCCAATGAGATACTCAATTCAACAGCATTAAAGACACATGAGAAGCCCATGAAGGTGGCTGTTGACCTCGTGCTGGTTCCCGTCACGATCACCGATCCGCTGAACCGTTTGGTCACAGGACTCGATCGGGAGAATTTTTCCGTTCTGGAAGGTAACGCTCCGCAGGAAATCAAGAATTTCTCCAGTGAAGACGCCCCTGTGTCGATCGGTGTAATTTTTGATGTGAGTGGCAGCATGAGCAGCAAGATTGAGAAGTCCCGCGAGGCGGTCGTCGAGTTCTTCAAAACAGCGAACCCTCAAGATGAATTTTTCATGATCGCGTTCTCGGATAAGCCGCAAGAAATCTCCGATTTCACCCAATCCGTCGAAGACATTCAAGGCAAGTTGGTCTTCACTGTGCCTAAGGGCCGTACCGCTTTGCTAGATGCCATCTACCTTGGTATTAGCAAGATGCGCCAGGCGAAATATCCGAAGCGAGCCCTTCTCATCATTTCCGATGGCGGCGACAACCACAGCCGCTACACGGAAGGGGAAATCAAGTCGATCGTCAAAGAGGCCGACGTAATGATTTACGCCATCGGCATCTACGACCACTACTTCGCGTCGGATGAAGAACGCCTTGGCCCGGCGCTGCTGGGAGACATCTCCGAGCTGACCGGGGGACGCGCGTTTACCATCGACAATCCCAACGATCTCGGCGATGTGGCCACCAAGATTGGCATCGAACTGCGCAATCAATATGTCCTCGGATATCGTTCCAAGAATCCCCTCCACGATGGCAAGTGGCGTAAGATTAAGGTAAAGCTGATCCCTCCCAGGGGATTGCCACCTCTTAAGGTCTATGCCAAAACGGGATACTATGCGCCTGTGGAATGACCGGGCAAAACCTGCCCGGATTGTGTTTGTTCTCTTTCTCACTGCATATCTGATCGGTCAGGACGCCGGGTCCAAACCAGTTCCAACCGTACCGCCAGCGATACAGACCGAGTCCTCCAAGCCAGTGCAAGCCGCATCCACATCCCCATCATCTGCTGGGACCTCCACCGCGCCACAGGACTCGGCCGCCGCGCCTGCGACGTCGGGCCAAACGCCGCAGAAGGACGATTCCGGGACGTTCACCTTGCGCAAGCAGGTCGATGAAGTTGCTCTGCATGCGACCGTGATCGATGAAAAAGACAGGCTAATTACCAATCTGGACCGTTCGGCGTTTACGGTGTACGAGGACGGACATCCGCAGGCCATCACTTCCTTCCGGCATGAGGATATTCCCGTGGCCATGGGCATTGTCATCGATAATTCCGGATCGATGCGCGAAAAACGCGAAAAAGTGAATCAGGCGGCGCTGAATCTGGTTCGTTCCAGCAACGCACAGGATGAAGTCATCATCGTTAATTTTAACGACGAAGAATTTCTCGACCAGGACTTCACTTCCGATATAGGAAAGCTCAAAGAAGCATTGGGGAAGTACGACACACGCGGGGGAACAGCGCTGTATGACGCTGTCGACGGTGCTGCGGAACATCTGAAGCGGAATGCGCGCCTGGACAAGAAAGTTATCTTCGTCGTAACCGATGGCGAGGACAATGCCAGCCGTGACTCACTCGAGCAGGCGGTGCAAGCCCTGCAACAGGAAGGCGGGCCCACCGTGTACGCGATTGGTTTGCTGGGTGGAGAAAAAGAGAGACGCGCGCGGCGGGCGCTACAGATTCTGGCCCAGCGTACCGGTGGAATTGCCTTTTTTCCGAAGACGCTCGACGAGGTCGATCAAATCAGCAAAACGGTTGCTCAGGACATCCGCAATCAATATTCGATTGGCTATAAGCCCACCAACCCCAAGAACACCGGTGGCTATCGAGGAATACGGGTCGAAGCGCACGCCTCAGGCTATCGGAAATTGAGCGTCCGCACCAAGAGCGGTTACTACGCGACGCAAAAACCTGCGGAATAAACAGTGCCCAAAGAATGCGGCGCTGGGGTTCCACTCAACTCCAGTCAGATAGAATGTTGCCAAGCCGGGATGACGGAACTGGCAGACGTATCGGACTTAAAATCCGAAGGGCTGTAAGGCCCGTGCGGGTTCGACCCCCGCTCCCGGCACCAAACCCCAACCCATTTACACCACAAGTGGAAAACTTGCTTAAACTCCCTGGGTCAAACAGTTGCGGGCATACAGCTAGCTGTGGGAAATCATTGATGAGCCAAAAAACACGAGAGTTGTGGTTGATGGTCGGTGGTTGCAAGCGATTTCCACAGCAGCAACAAATTGTGCCTTGACGTTTGGTATTTCCTAGGTAGAGTATTTCCCGCAAGGTTCCTGTTCCGAAAAACCCTGCGCTTTAGGGGTGTTGCCTGAGGTTCTGTATCAAGATTGCTCGGACTTGCTCACGCTGTCCGCCAAACCGGCAGGAGGCCCGCTCTGAATTCCGAACTAAGGAGGAAAATGCAATGAAGCTCTCCCTGCGACCCCCGACTCTCATAGCCCTGGCTTGTGTCCTTCTATTACAAAGTCTCTCCGCGCAGCGAGTTATCTACGACGGCACGCGCGACAAGACCGCGCAAGATGCCGTAACTGCCGCCAAGGACGTCACCGCCGGAAGCCTGTTTGACACGATGCTCCGCAACACTGACGTGCAAGCTAAGCGGGAGGTTGGCACGGCACTCGACTACGCACGGCAACAGATGCGCGCCAAGCTCCAAAATTTCACGTATTGGAAAAACGCGAAGGATAGAAACTCCATTGTCGTCGGCCCGGCATTCATCAAGGGGAATTGCTTCTCGGTTGAGTGCGAGCTCAACAGCGTGAAGGCGCATATCGAGTCCGACTTGAAGCCAGTGGGGCTGACGGAAGATGAAATCAAGCAACGACTAAAAGATCTTGACAGTAAGAAGGCGGATCTCGAAGCTGCCATTGAGGCGCTGAAGGCGGCTTCCAAGAGCAAGGACCCCTTGGTAGTGCGGGCGTTTGCGCTCATCGACGAAAACGGGAAAGACGTCCTCGACTACGCGAACAAGATCGCCAAACTCACCGTTGTGGATGGCAACACCTTGAAAGGCATTTCGGGCGGCCTGGATGAAATTGGCAAGGGGTTGGACGAAATGCTCGGCCTCTACAATGCCGTCAAAGGCATTGTTGCCGGATACGAAGCAATTCAGCCCGACCCGGCCTCCCTCCGCCCGCCTCAAGCGCAGATCGACCTGCAATTGCTCGCGCTCGAGCAGGAACATCTCAAGACTCTTACGCTCATCCGCGCGCGAGCGAAGATCGATTCCGCATTGACCTTGGCGCATATCGACGGAGCGCTTAACCGAATGCAGAATGCTCGCGTGCTGGTAAATGATATGAAAGTCGAAACATCTCTAGCTGATGCCGTCAAAGTGCACGACCGGGATCGTCTGACAATGCTTCTCGATGCCCTGCATGAGGCCGAAGCTGCCGTGGCAGAGGAGGATGTCGCAGCGAAGCTCGCCGACATCCGCGAAAGCGACGAAGCTCGCCGTTACTCGATCCGGCGCAGCTCGGTCAATTCAAGTGCATATGACCTGACTATTCAAGCAGCCTCGCAGCGGCTTGCACTGTATTGGAAGAGCGGGATCAAAACAGCCGATGCAGCCGCGCTCGTGTTCTACCTGACCAATACGGTGGCAGTCCCTGTGATTGCAGCACATTAGGAGAACAAGATGAAATCTAAAACTCTTATCCTCTTGATTGTAGTCGGTACTGTGGGGCTTTCTGGCTGCGATGAACAGGCCCGTAAGTTCGCATCTCAAACGCTTAAGATTCTGGAGCGCCGCTCGGCGGAGCTTTCTGCCAAGATCGTCGCCGAGAAGGCGGCATACTCACGGTCGGCCGTCCATGCGGCGGAGGACCATAGAGCGCTCGTCGACATCACCCTTCGAAATGAAAGGAACGAGCGCAGTACCGATCTCGCGGCGGAGTACGATGAGGGAAAACCAGTATCGCAATGGCGCAAGGATCTGGCCGAATATGGGAGCGTCGACTATGACGCAAATATGGAGATGTTTTCGGCCGACCTGGACGAATCGAGCCAGTATCTGCAAGTCTTCGAAGATCTCAAGATCGAGCAGGATAAGGTCGATGCGCTGACCAAGTTGTTGGGAGCATTGGCAGAGAAGCAGTCCTTGAAGGCAGAGGTGGAAGCGGTGGGCAAGTTCGCCGAGGATTCCAGCAAGGAGTTCAATCAGAAGGTCTGCACCCAGATTAAGGCGGACCAAGATAGTACGGACGCGAAGGTGAAAGCCGCAGCCGATGCGGCATTTGCAGCAAAAGATTGCGCAACGGTTCTGAAATAGAAAGGGTGATGCATGGAAAACGATCAGATACAAGCAATCAAAGCCGGTCTGGCGGCCCTGGATACGGCCATTTCCCAAACCGAGTCCGCCCTCAGGGCTGCCACAACGCCAGACGATACTCGCAGCCTGACTTCAACGCTGGTCGATCTCAGGTCGGAGCGATCTCGCTTGCAGACCCAGCTTGATAATCTCGAGGCCGCCGATGTTGAAGTGGGTATGGCGGCTGCCGCATCCCCGAAGCGTACCGTCTCGAAACAAGCTTTGAAGGCGGTTCACAAGCAGTTGCACGGGGCGCTCGAAGACCGCTCTATGGTCTCGGCAACTCTTGGGTTCTCGAAAGGCGTACTGAGGGACGCAAAGAAGTTGAGAGGGATGTTGACTGGGTAGCGTTGGTTAGAAAACCAATGCGTTCGACTTAAAATCCATGTCTGTAAGGCCCGTGCGGGTTCGACCCCCGCTCCCGGCACCACTTGTAGCCCACCTCGAAGGGTTCCTCAGTTTACGGTGAGCGTTCCAGTCTTGCTGCCACCATTAGCGCTCGCTGAAACCTGCACGGTCGTCTTGCTGCCAACCACGTTCGTACCCAGAGTGAACGTCGTGCTGGACGTACCGGCTGTGACCGTGACCGAGGTCGGAATCGACGCCACCGCTGTCGCGCCACTCAGGACTGTTAAATTGACTACCGTGTCTTGACCTACGGCCACGGGGAACTTCACGGTTCCGGTGCTGGAGGTTCCTCCCGTTACCGAGGTCGGTGAAAACGTCATGGACGAAGGCAGGTTCGCCTTCACGCTAAAAGTGGCGGTCTTGCTGGTGCCGTTCACTACGGCGGAAATCTTTACGGAAGTGGTGGCTGAAATCGAGTTTGCCTGCACCGGAAAAGTCGCCGTAGAGAATCCTGAGGGAATGATGACGGAAGCGGGAATTGATGCGACTGCGTCTCCGCCGCTAACGATGGTAAGTGTGGCCGTGGTATCGACGGCTGTTGGTCCGGTGAGCGTGAGGTGGCCCACAGTGGACCCGGCGCTGGCTACCGTGGCCGGACTGAACGAAAACGCGCTGAGCACCGGTGCCACGACCGTAAGGGTGCTGGATGCGCTGTAGGTTCCATCCGTAGCCGTGACGGTTACAGTGGTAGTGCTGCTTACCGGGTTTGTGGGCTGCGCGAATGTCGCACTCGTAGCGCCGGCGGGAATTGGAACCGAAGCGCCGGAAACGGCACCATTGCTGCCCGAGGTTGTGACCGTCATACCGCTTGGTGAGGGTGACAATCCCACCAGAAATACCGTGCCCGTGGGGGATGTCGATCCTCCCGTGACCTTCGTGGGTGAAAGGCTCATGCTGAACACAGCGGGTTCCGTGCTCGCGCCGGTAACGTCCAAAACGTAAAGTCCAGTTGCACGGTCACTGACAAGCACACGGTCGAGTCCGAGAAACGGGAATACACCCCAATCGCCGTCTCCACCGCCGTTTACCACATTGCTGACGCCGGGCCACGTATCGTAGTTGCCCACCATCACAGGATGAGTCGGATCGGTGATATCGAACACGACCAGTCCCTGCTGATACCAGGAAACAAACAGAAAATTGCCCACGATTTTGGTTTCCGAAGGGCTGGTGGCCATGATCCCGGAGAGTGGTTGCGTGATGCTGGCCACGAGAAACGCATTCGCGGGATCGCTAATGTTAAAGATCTTAACTTCGCCGTTCGAGAGTAGTTCCCGGGGGCAGGCGAGGTAGTTTCCATCGTCGGTCACAGAAATATTCTGAGTATTGCTGCCAGAGAAGAACGAACCCAGCCGTACCGGGGTTTGTAGGTCAATATTCGTGATGTCCCAAATGTCTACCGTCCCGCCCCAACCTGCCATGAAGAGCCGGTTGCCCTTGATGGTGACGTCGTGAGTCGAGGAAGTGTCCGTTCCCACCATCGTGGTTTCCAGGAAAGGAGCAGAGGGAGTGCTCACGTTCCAAACCTGCACCGTCGCAGAATTGCGGTAGTCCGGAATGAACAAGTGCCCGTTTCCGTCGAGCGTCAGATCATGGACGCTGTCATATCCCCCCTGTGCCGAGGTGATGCGCGTGATCTGGACGGGATGCACGGGATCGGACAAATTCACAATGTGAACTCCGCCGCCGCTATCGCTGGCAAAGTAACCAATTCCGTTGAGGACAGCGATGCCCTGCATATTCGTGGAATTCGCCGGTGCGTAGGTCGCTACCTTCTTGGGAGCTTCTGGGTTCGAGATATCCACAATCAGCACGCCACTGCTCGTGTGCCACGAAGCCAGGTAGGCATAGTTCCCCTCCGCCACTACGTCCGAATAGCGATAGCGGCCCGGGGCGGGGTTTACCTTACCCCGGAGAGTGATGTGAATTCCCTGTGCGACAGCACTTTGCGTCGCCATGGCCGCCGTCGCCAGGACGAGGAAGAAACGAATTGACTTGCCAAAAACGCTCATGAGCGTAGTCCGCCTTTTCAAATTACTGTCCTGGGGGAAGGCTATCTTTGGGAGGTTAGCACTTAGGGAGCACGGCCTGGGCCACTCGTAATAGGAGACGCAATGGTAAGATATTGATTCTTCAATGAGTTTCTACTACACGCTGGCTCGGAAATGGCCTACAGCAGTTCCTAGTGCAAAAGAATGCACATTCAGGTAGGGCCCTACAACGATTTTCCCGCCTCCTACTGGAACGTGTTACACGCCTCAATGGTGCCCGCACTCATTCCTTTCTGGAACCACTCCGTGCGCTGCTGGGAGGAGCCGTGCGTGAAAGAATCCGGGCTTACATGACCAGTGGACATTTGCTGCAAGCGATCATCCCCCACAGCCGCCGCAGCGCCAAGCGCACTCTCCACGTCACCAGCCTCGAGCAGGTGACGCTGATCGGTTGATTTTGCCCACACGCCGGCGAAGCAATCAGCTTGTAACTCCATCTTTACGGAAAGGGAGTTCGCCGCACTCGAATTCTGTTGTTGGAGCGCTCGCACCTTCCGGTCGGTGCCCAATAGGTTCTGCACGTGGTGGCCGAGTTCATGCGCGAGCACGTACGCCTGCGCGAACTGCCCAGGTGCGCCAAAGCGTCTCTTTAGTTCGTCATAAAAGCCCAGGTCGATGTACACCTTTTCATCGGAAGGACAATAGAACGGCCCTGTCGCCGACTCTGCCGAGCCGCAGCCAGAAGAAGTTAGATCGCGAAAGAGCACCAGTTTGGCATGCCGGTAGGGAACACCCCGCGCTTGCAGAATACCGGACCACGTCTTCTGTGTATCATCGAGCACGAATGATATGAACTGCACCGTGGGTTCTTCCTGGGCATCACGCTGAGAATCCGGCTGGCTCTGTGCTGTGTTGGAAACCGCGCTCTGCCCACCGCCCAACAATGCAAAGAAATCCCGCTTGAAGAGCAAGCTGAGAATGAGCACGATAATCGTTCCACCAATGCCAAGATGAATCCCGCCAAAGCCGCTGCCCCCGCCGCCGTCTTCATCACGGCGATCTTCCAAATCCTCGCTACGCCCGCCCGGTGTCCACCGCATAACTTCCCCCGTCTGATCGACAACAGGGCAGAATTATAGCGCTCGCGGTGAACCAGGGAAATAGCACCCGCAATAAACCAGGCCCACGGCTCGTAACAAACTGCTTGGCGATTGCGAAGGCGAGGAGCTAGCATGGTCGGTCATCTTCAATGAGAACTTCACGGAGCACACAAAACCATGCTGCCTATCAACGTTGCGCGTAAACGTTGTGCAAGCTGTCTGTACATCTCGTTGTTCGGCTTCTCCATGTTGCTATCAGCGGTTCCGGCTGTGAGCCAGAGACATGCCAAAGTTACAGAACCCGTTAAGCCGCCAGAACCCGCCAAACCTGCTGAACACCCCAAGCTCGATGATCTGCTGAAAGGCATGAAGTTTCGGAATATCGGCCCGTTTCGCGGGGGACGTTCGCTAACAGCGTCTGGTGTTCCGGGCGACCCCAACATTTACTACTTCGGCGCAACAGGCGGTGGAGTGTGGAAGTCGACCGACGCCGCGATGACTTGGCAGCCTGTGTTTGACGATCAGGGAACGTCGTCGATTGGAAGCATTGCGGTTTCGCCTTCCGACCCCAACGTGGTCTATGTCGGAACGGGTGAGGCTTGCATTCGCGGCAACATCTCTCATGGCGACGGGGTCTACAAGACGATCGACGGCGGCAAGACCTGGAAAAATACAGGTTTGAAGGATTCGCGGGCAATCGGCCGCGTTATCGTCCATCCGAAGACTCCGGACATCGTCTATGTCGCTGCCCTCGGCCACCCTTTTGGACCGAATACGGACCGCGGTATCTTTCGTACCCTGGACGGCGGCAAGACTTGGGCTAAGGTTCTCTAAAAAGCGGACAATACCGGCCTCC